>NZ_JBICUF010000054.1:0-1026 GCF_043198035.1 Micromonospora sp. NPDC048898 | reverse complement strand
CTAGGCGGTGTTTCGTAGGCGTCGTTGTTGGGGCGTGGCGGTGGTCGCTAATTGAAGAGGTCTCCGGTAGTTGGTTCAGCGACCAAGCTAGAACTTCACACCGGAGACCTCGTGCCGAGCGTAACGGCAGTGAGGCGACATGACCTGACCGACGTGCAGTGGGCGGTGTTGGAGCCGTTGCTGCCTGCCGGGATGGGTCATGCTCGGCCGCGCAGATGGACCATGAGACTGATCATCGACGGGATCCGGTGGCGGGTCCGGACCGGATCGCCGTGGCGCGACGTGCCTGCGGAGTACCCGCCGTGGCAGACCTTGTATCGATGGTTTCGGCGGTGGCAGCGTGACGGTGTCTGGGCGCGGATCCTCACCTCGTTGCAGGCCCGGGCGGACGCGGCGGGGTTGGTCGGCTGGACGGTGAGCGTGGACTCGACCATCAGCCGCGCCCACCAGCACGCGGCGGGAGCCCGCCGCGACGGCCAGGCGCAGAAGGAGCCTCCTGGTGGTGTGCAGGCCGAGCCGGCCGATCACGGGCTCGGCCGATCGAGGGGCGGCTGGACCACCAAGACCCATCTGGCCTGCGAGCAGGGCCGCAAACTGATGGCCCTGGTGGTGACCGCCGGACAGCGCGGTGACAGCCCACAGTTCATCCCCGTGCTGGCCAAGGTCCGTATCCCCAGAGCCGGTGGTGGCCGGCCACGCACCCGCCCCGACACCGTGCTGGCCGACAAGGCGTACACGTCCAAGGCCAACCGCGCCCACCTGCGATCCCGGGGCATCCGCGCGTGCATCCCGAGCAAGGCTGACCAGGACGCGCACCGCAAGGCCAAAGGATCCCAAGGCGGACGTCCGCCCGCCTTCGACCCCGACGTCTACCGCCTGCGTCACGCCGTGGAGTGCGGCATCAACCAGCTCAAACAACACCGCGCCATGGCCACCAGATACGACAAACTCGCCGTGCGCTACGAAGCCACCCTCACCATCGCCGCCATCAACCAATGGCTTCGTGCCCTACGAAACACGGCCTAG
>NZ_JBICUF010000053.1:0-1049 GCF_043198035.1 Micromonospora sp. NPDC048898 | reverse complement strand
CTAGGGCCTGTGTCGAAGTCGGTTACAGCCACTCGTTGATCGCGGCGATGTGAACGGTGGCTTCGTAGCGGACGGCGAGTTTGTCGAAGCGGGTGGCTACAGCCCGGTTGCCCTTGAGCCGGTTGATGCCGCACTCCACGGCGTGACGCTGTTTGTACCGTTCGGGATCGAAGGCCGGTGGTCGGCCGCCCTTGGACCCCAACTTGCGCCGGTTGGCGTCTTGGTCGGCTTTCGAGGGGATGGTCGCGGCGATGCCACGTCGGCGCAGGTAGCGGCGGTTGGCCTTCGACGTGTACGCCTTGTCGGCCAGGACCCGGTTCGGGCGGGTCCGGGGCCGCCCGGTGCCGAGACGGGGCACCCGGATGCCGTCGAGTACGGCCCTGAACTGCGGGCTGTCCCCGCGCTGCCCAGCGGTCAACACGATCGACAACGGCTTCTGCCCCTGCTCGCAGGCCAGATGCAGCTTCGTGGTCAGCCCACCCCGCGACCGGCCGAGCGCGTGATCGGTCGGCTCGACCGCGACTCCGCCCGGCGGCTCGGCCTGAAGATCCCCCTTTTACGCGCCCCAGCGGCATGCTGATGCGCTCGGGCGACCGTCGAGTCCACCGACACGTCCCAGACCACCCGCCCGGCCGCATCAGCCAGGGCCTGCAACACGGTCAAGATCTTCGCCCAGGTCCCATCACGCTGCCAACGCCGGAACAGCCCATACGCCGCAGCCCAGGATCCGTAGCACTCCGGAACATCCCGCCACGGAGCACCGACCCGTGTCCGCCACCTGATCCCATCAATGAGCTGCCGTTTCGTCCATGTCGACGGCCGACCTGGCCTACGCCCTACAGGCAGCAGCGGTTCCAGCGCCACCCACTCTGCGTCGGTCAGGTCATGCCGCCTCGCCACCACTAGGGTGTCCACGAGGTCTCCGGTGTTCGGGTTCTGCTTGGTCGCTGAACCAGATACCGGAGACCTCGCTACATCTCGAACACCGACACGCGAAGATCCTCACCCAACAGCTCACGCCCTGGCACCGACTTCGACACAGGCCCTAG
>NZ_JBICUF010000052.1:0-1103 GCF_043198035.1 Micromonospora sp. NPDC048898 | reverse complement strand
TCGAGCCAGTAGCGGTGGTGTTGGAAGGGGTAGGTGGGGAGGTTGGTGAGGGGTGCGGGGGTGGTGGGTGTGGGTGGGTTGAGGTGGGCGAGGGTGGTGTGGGGGTTGTGGAGGAGGGCGATGGTGCCGGGGTGGGTGGGTTTTCCGCTGATTTCGATGATGGTGGTGGTGTCGGTGTCTTGGAGGTATTGCCATCCTTTGTGGAAGTTGACGGTGTGGCGCATGTGGTGGGCCCAGTAGGTGGGTTCGATGGTGGTGTGGGGTAGGCCGGTGCGGTTGGAGATGACGGGGATGGTGGGTGGGTGGGTGGTGAGTGTTTGGGCGGTGGTGGTGAGGGTGGTGGTGAGGGGGTCGGTGTGGCGGGAGTGGAAGGCGTGGTTGACGGCGAGTTTGCGGGTGTGGTGTCCGGCGTTTTGCAGGGTGGTGATGGCGTGGTTGATGGTGTCGGGGTCGCCGGTGATGACGGTGTCGGTGGGTGTGTTGATGGCGGCGATGTCGATGTCGAGGTTGTGGGTGGCGATGTTTTCGGGGGTGGTGTTGATGGTGGCCATGGCGCCGGGGGGCATGGTGTGCATGAGGGTGGCGCGGGTGATGACGAGGTGGGCTGCGTCGGTGAGGGTGTAGATGCCGGCGAGGTGGGCGGCGGAGAGTTCGCCGATGGAGTGGCCGATGAGGTGGTCGGGGGTGAGTCCGTGGTGTTGTAGCCAGCGGTAGCCGGCGATGTGGATGGCGAAGAGTCCGGCTTGGGTGTAGAGGGTGTCGTGGATGAGTTCGGTGGTGATGGCTTCTCGTAGTGGGGTGGGTAGGAGGGGGTCGAGGACGGTGCAGACGTCGTCGAATGCGGCGGCGAAGATGGGGTCGTTTTCGCGCATGTGGGTGCCCATGCCGATGGTTTGTGAGCCTTGTCCGGCGAACAGGACGGCGGTTTTGCCGGCGCGTCGGGTGACGACGTGGGGGTGCGGCAGGCCTTGGGCTAGGGCGTCGAGTCCGGTGAGCCAGTGTGTCGTGTCGATGGCGGCGCGGTGGGGTAGCCGGGCGCGGTGGTGCAGGGTCGTGGCGGTGTCGGCGATGGGTGTGTGTGGGTGGTTGCGGGTGTGGGTGGC
>NZ_JBICUF010000051.1:0-1620 GCF_043198035.1 Micromonospora sp. NPDC048898 | reverse complement strand
ACGGCCGTGACGTCGGGATGTGTCACGAGCAGCTGTTCCACGCACGCCTCGCCGGCGGCCGTGTCGTCGCCGCAGCAGACCTCCACGCCGGTCAGGCCCCGTTCCACCGCCGCCCGGTGAGCGCTCGATGGCTGGGCCCGTAACCCGCGGCCACCAACTCGGCGGAGCGGTTGACCAGGGCCACGTGCCGGTGCCCCAAGTCGGCCAGGTGGTGCACGCAGCGGGCGATCAGCCCGGAATAGTCGATGTCGATCCAGCCCCGACACGGGCACGCACCATCTGTCCCTGACGAGCATATCCGTCCGGAGTCAGCACGTTCCGCGGCCAGCGGGGCGGACAACCGACGGTGGCGCGACTAATGGACGAGCATTAATGTAAACAGGTATGACGTGTGACGTCGGTCTGGCCCGCTAGCGAGGCTCGAACCGCCGCCGAACGCCACCAACCGTATCGATCTGGATCGGTTCGGCAACACAGGCCAACCCGCCACCACCGCGCTCCACCTCACCGCCGAGAGGATCCGATGAATGTGAAGAGACGACTGAGTCGTCTGCTCGCCGCCACGGGAACCCTGCTGGTTCTCGCTGTCGGTGCCAGCATCTACGTGGTCGCGGACGCGCCGGGCGTCGCCCGCGCCGCCGGCACGGGACCGTGCGACATCTACGCCTCGGGGGGCACCCCCTGCGTGGCCGCGCACAGCACCACCCGCGCGCTGTACGGCGCGTACAACGGCCCGCTCTACCAGGTCCGTCGCTCGTCGGACAACACGACCCGTGACATCGGCGTGCTGAGCGAGGGTGGCTACGTCAACGCCGCCACGCAGGACACGTTCTGCGCCAACACCAACTGCGTCATCACCATCCTCTACGACCAGTCCGGCCGCAACAACCGCCTCACCCAGGCACCTCCCGGCTTCTGGCCCGGCCCCTTGCCCGGTGGATGGGACAACCTGGCCGACGCGAAGGCGGCCCCGATCACCATCGGTGGCCAGAAGGCCTACGGCGTCTACATCGCGCCCGGCACCGGCTACCGCAACAACAACACCAACGGCGTCGCCACCGGCGACCAGCCCGAGGGCATCTACGCCGTCGTCGACGGCACGCACTACAACCAGTGGTGCTGCTTCGACTACGGCAACGCGCAGACGGACGGCCTGGCCGACGAGCGCGCGATCATGGAGACGGTCTACTTCGGCGCCAACAAGCAGTGGGGCTACGGCGCCGGCGCCGGGCCCTGGATCATGGCCGACCTGGAGTGGGGGCTGTTCTCCGGCGTGAACGCCGGGTACAACAACATCGCGCCGATCAACCACCGCTTCGTGACCGCCATGGTCAAGGGCGAACCGAACCACTGGGCGATCCGGGGCGGCAGCGCCCAGTCGGGCGGTCTGACCACCTACTTCGACGGGCGCCGCCCCAACGGCTACCACCCGATGAAGAAGGAGGGCGCCATCCTCCTCGGTATCGGCGGCGACAACAGTGTCTCCGGTCGGGGCACCTTCTTCGAGGGTGTGTTGACGTCCGGTTACCCGACCGCGGCGACCGAGGACGCGGTGCAGGCGAACATCGCCGCCGCCGGGTACGCGCCGTCCGGTGGTAACCCGCAACAGGGCGTCCAACT
>NZ_JBICUF010000050.1:0-2383 GCF_043198035.1 Micromonospora sp. NPDC048898 | reverse complement strand
GGCACCACCCCGTGCCGCATCGCCATCACCACCTTGATCACCCCGGCCACACCCGCCGCCGCCTGCGCATGACCGATATTCGACTTGATCGAGCCCAGCCAGAGGGGTGCGGCGGGGTCGCGGCCGGCCCCGTACGTCGCCTCGAGCGCCTGCACCTCGATCGGATCACCCAGCCGGGTGCCGGTGCCGTGGCCCTCGACCACCTGGACGTCGGCCGGCGTCAGCCCGCCGTCGGCGAGCGCCCGCCGGATCACCCGCTCCTGGGAGGGCCCGTTCGGGGCGGTCAGCCCGTTGGAGGCGCCGTCCTGGTTGACCGCCGAGCCGCGCAGCACCGCGAGGATGCGGTGGCCGTGGTGCCGCGCCTGCGACATCCGTTCCAGCACCAGCAGGCCGACACCCTCGCTCCAGCCGGTGCCGTCCGCGGAGGCCGCGAACGACTTGCACCGGCCGTCCGGCGCCAAGCCGCGTTGCCGGGAGAACTCGATGAACGTCGACGGCGTGGCCATCACGGTGACGCCACCGGCCAGTGCCATGGTGCACTCCCCGGACCGCAGGGCGTTCGCGGCGAGGTGGAGCGAGACCAGCGAGGACGAGCACGCCGTGTCCACCGTGACCGCAGGGCCTTCCAGCCCGTACACGTAGGCCACCCGGCCGGACAACACGCTGGACAGGTTGCCGGTGAGCGCGTATCCCTCGACCTGCTGCGCGGAGTCGCGGTTGCGGGGCGCGTAGTCGTGGTACATCACGCCGACGAACACTCCCGTGTCCGTGCCGCGCAGGGACGACGGGGCGATGCCCGCGTGCTCGAACGCCTCCCAGGACGTCTCGAGCACCTGCCGCTGCTGCGGATCCATCGCCAGCGCCTCCCGCGGCGACACCCCGAAGAAGCCCGCGTCGAAGTCGCCCGCGTCGTACAGGAAGCCGCCGAACCGCGTGGTCGACCGCCCGGCCTGTTCCGGGTCGGGGTCGTAGAGCCCCTCGTCCCAGCCACGGTCCGCCGGGAACTCGCCGATGCCGTCACCTTCGCGCAGCACGAGATTCCACAGGTCCTCGGGCGAGGCCACGCCGCCCGGATAACGGCACGCCATCCCGACCACCACGACCGGGTCGTCGTCGGTCGCGACCGGCCCGGCCGGAGCCGGGACCGGCTCGGCTCGGCCGAGCAACTTATCGCCCAGATGCGCGGCGAGTTCCTGCGGCGTGGGGTGGTTGAAGATCAATGTCGGGGACAACCGGACGCCGGCCGCGGCGTTGACCCGGTTGCCGAGCTCGGACGCGGTGAGGGAGTCCAGGCCCAGTTCCGCGAAGGTGTGGGTCGCGTCGATGGCGGTGGCACTGTCGTGGCCGAGCACGGCGGCGATCTGGTCCCGTACGAGCGTGAGCAGCCGTTCGCCGGCCGCCGGCCGGTCGAGCCCGGCCAACTCGGCGGCGAGCGGGCCGGGGGCGTCCGCGGGCGCGGTCGTCGCCGCGGTGCGGCGCCGGGCCGCCACCGCCGGCGGGCGCAGCACCGCCGGGGCCTCGGACGCCGCGCCGAGGTCGATCCCGGCGGGTACGAGGTGGGTGGCGCCGTCGGCCAGCGCGGCGTCGAGCAGGGCGAGTGCCCGGTCCGGGGCGAGCGGGCGGACGCCGGCACGGGCCCACCGGGCGAGGGCGGTCCGGTCCAGGGCGGCGCCCATGCCGGCGGTGTCGTCCCACAGCCCCCAGGAGAGCGACTGCGCGGGCAGGCCCAGGGACCGGCGGTGGGCGGCGAGCCCGTCGAGGTAGGTGCTCGCCGCGGCGTAGGCGCCCTGGCCCGCCGAGCCGATGATGCCGGAGATGGACGAGAAGAGCACGAAGGCGTCGAGATCGAGGTGCCGGGTGAGCTCGTCGAGGTGCCGCGCCCCCACCGCCTTGGGCTCGTACGCCCGCCGTAGGCCCTCCGCGGTGAGCGTGGTGACCGGCGCGTCCGCGAGCACCGCCGCGGCGTGGACCACCATCGTGAGGGGCGCTCCGGGCGGGAGGCCGGCCAGCAGCGCGGCGAGCGCTTCGCGGTCGGCGACGTCGCAGGCTTCGACGGTGAGCGAGGCGCCCGCGGCCGTGAGGTCGTCGCGCAGCTCGGCGGTGCCCGGGGCGGATGGGCCGCGGCGGCAGGCGAGCAGCAGGTGCCGGGCGCCGTGCCGGGTGGCGAGATGACGTGCGATCAACCCGGCGAGCCCGTCGGGGCCGCCGGTGATGAGCACCGTGCCGTCGAGTGATCGCCGCTGGCCCGGATCATGCGGCGTGACGGGTGCGCGGGTGAGCAGCGGTGTGTAGGTGGTGGTGTTTCGGGTGGCGGTCTGGGGGTGGTTGGTGGGTGGGTGTTCCGGGGGTGTGGGGGTGTCGGTGTCGATCAGCAGGATCCGGC
>NZ_JBICUF010000049.1:0-2495 GCF_043198035.1 Micromonospora sp. NPDC048898 | reverse complement strand
GTAGGTGGTGGTGTTTCGGGTGGCGGTCTGGGGGTGGTTGGTGGGTGGGTGTTCCGGGGGTGTGGGGGTGTCGGTGTCGATCAGCAGGATCCGGCCGGGGTTCTCCGTCTGCGCGGTACGGACCAGACCGGTCACCGCGGCGTGGGCCTGGTTGACCGGCTCGCCCGGCTCGACCGTGACACCGTGATGGGTGTGCACCGCCAGGACACCGTCATCGTCGGCGGCCAGCCACTCCTGCAGCGTGCTCAGGGTCGCCGTGACCGCCTGATAGGCGTCGTCAGCGGGCGGGGTGTAAACCGTGACCGGACCCTCCGAGCGGGTGGTGACCGGCGTCCAGGTCAGCCGGTGAAGATCACGGCCGGTGGTCACCAAAGCCCTCAGCACGACCTCGTCGATGGTCACGACCGGCTCCCCCGCCGGATCGGCCAACTCCAGCCGGACGCTGTCCGGCCCGGTCGGGGTGATCCGGGCCCGCAACCCCGTGGCGCCCGTGGCGTGCAGGGTGATCCCGGTCAGCGCGAACGGCACCCGCGGCTGATCGATCCCGAGCCGGTGCAACACCGCATGGAACACCCCGTCGAGCAAGGCCGGATGCACCTCGAACCCGGCAGCATCCTCCACCGACACCTCGGCATAGGTATGGCCCTCGGTGTGCTCCAACCGGGTCAGCGTGGCAAACCCCGGACCGTAGTCGTAACCGGCCGACGCCAACCGCTGATACCACTGCGCCACGTCGACCACGGCTGTGTCCGCCGGCCACTCCCACCGCCCACCGCCACCACCGCCACCATCGTCGGCGGGCTGGTCGTCGATCCGGGCCGTGACGTGCCGGGTCCACTCCGCCGCATGCTCAGCCCGAGCGTTGACCTCGACCAGGTCACCGGCCACCGTCACCTGAACACTGTGACCACCATCGAGCACCAACGGCTGATGCAGCATCAGATCTGCCACGGCCACACCATCAACCGCAGCCAGCACCAGATCCACGAACCCCGCACCCGGGAACAACACCTGCGAACCCACCCGATGATCCACCCACAACCCGGCCGCCGGGACCCGGCCGGACAGGACCCTCATCCCGGAGCCGGCCACCTGCGTCTCCACACCCAACACCGGATGCTCACGACCCGCCAAACCCCAACCTGACGGTGACTGCTCCCGCGAGGCCAACCAATACCGGCGACGATCAAACGCATACGTCGGCACCTCCACCGCCGCCCCGCTACCCCCGCCACCCACCACCGCCGACCAATCCACCACACCACCACGAGCCAGCACCTCACCGACCCCGGCCAACACCCCGGCCACCTCACCGGCCAGCGGCACCGCCTCGACACCCAGATCACGGATCAACCCCGTCAACACCGCCCGCGGACCCACCTCCACCCACAGATCAACATCAGCCGCACCCACACCATCAGCAAACCGCACCGTGTCCCGCACATGCGACAACCAATACCGCGGATCGGCGAACAACTCCCGCTCGACACGACCCGTCACATTCGACACCACCGGCACCACCGGCACCCGGAACTCCACCGACGCCAACACCGCAGCAAACTCGTCCAACATCGGCTCCATCAACACCGAATGAAACGCATGCGACACCCGCAACCGCCGCACCCGGCCCAACCCCGCAACAGTCGCCTCCACCGCCTGCTCAGGACCCGACACCACCACCGACTCCGCACCATTGACCGCCGCAACCGACACCCCCGGTCCCAACACCGATCGAACCCGCTCCTCACCCACACCCACCGACACCATCACCCCACCCGCAGGCAACGCCTGCATCAACCGACCCCGCGCCGCCACCACCCGACACGCATCCGGCAACGACCACACACCCGCCCGGAAAGCCGCCACCACCTCACCCAACGAATGCCCCATCAACACCCCAGCCCGCACACCCCACGACTCCAACAACTCCGCCAACGCCACCTCAAACGCAAACAACCCCGCCTGCGCCCACCCCGTCTCATCCAACCCCTCACCACCAGCAACCACCCCCGCCAACGACCCCGGCAACAAACCCTCAAACCCCCCACACACCCGCTCGAACGCCTCCCGGAACACCGGGAAACGCCTCACCAACTCCCCACCCATCCCCGACACCTGCGCACCCTGACCCGAAAACACCAACCCCACCCGCGGAGACCCCACCCGCCGCACCGGCGACAACCCCGACGCCACCGCCCGCAAACCCCCCACAAACTCCTCCACACCCGAACCAGACACCACCACCCGATGATCACCACCCAACCGCGCCCCCAACACCACACCCACATCCACCAAACCCACACCACCACCACCAGCCGCGACCCAATCCGCCAACCGACCCGCCTGCCGACGAACCCCCGACTCACCCCGACCACACACCACCCACGGCACCACCCCACCCCCCGCCGGCACCCCAGCCGACTCCACCACCGGAGACTCCACCACGGGAGACTCCACCACGGGAGACTCCACCACGGGAGACTCCACCACGGGAG
>NZ_JBICUF010000048.1:0-2835 GCF_043198035.1 Micromonospora sp. NPDC048898 | reverse complement strand
GTGCCGCGCAGCTGGTCGGGATCCAGGCCGGCGGACTCGAACAACTCCCAGGTGGTCTCCAGCAGCAGTCGCTGCTGCGGATCGGTCGCGAGAGCTTCCCGAGGGCTCATCCCGAAAAACCCCGCATCGAAATCCGCAGCGTCATACAAGAACGCACCCTGCCGGGCGTAGGACTTCCCCGTCCGGCCCGGGTCGGGGTCGTACAGCGCCGGGCCCCAGCCGCGATCCCCGGGGAACTCGCCCACCGCGTCGCGCCCCTCGGCGACCAGCTCCCACAGGCCCGCCGGCGACGTGACACCGCCCGGGTACCGGCACGCCATGCCCACCACGGCCACCGGCTCCGAGGCGCCGGCTTCGACGTCCTGCAGCCGTTGACGGGTCTGGTGCAGTTCCGCGACGGCCCGGGTCAGGTATTCGCGCAGCTTGGCCTCGTCAGCCATGGGACCTTGCTCCTCTGTGTGGTCGGCTGGTTCAGGACAGGTCGAGATCGCCGTCGACGAGGCTGAACAGCTCCTCGTCGCTGGCGGCCTGCAACCGGTTGATCAGCGTCGGGTCGCCGGCCGCCGGCCGGTCACCGGTCAGCGCGGTCAGCAGGGCCTGGAGCCGGCGGGTCACCCGGACCCGCCCCTCGTCCTCGGCGGGCCGGGCGGCCAGGTCACGTTCCAGCCCGTCGATCTCGGCCAGGAACGTCGCCTCGGGGGCGGCATCGCCGGCCAGGGACTCGGCGATGCGATCGGTCAGATGCCGCGGCGTCGGGTGGTCGAAGATCAGCGTGGCCGGCAGGCGCAGGCCGGTCGACCCGGCCAGCCGGTTGCGCAGCTCCACGGCGGTCAGCGAGTCGAAGCCGAGCTCGTGGAAGTGCTGCCCGGCGTCGACCGACTCGGGTCCGGGATGGCCGAGCACGGCGGCGACGTCACCGCGTACGAGGGTCAGCAGGTGCCGGTGCCGCTGCTCGGGCGTCATCGCCCGGAGCCGGACGGCGAGGTCGCCGCCGTCCGCGGCGGGTGCCGGCCGCGGCGGCACCGGCGCGAGGCCACGCAGCAACGGCGGCAGGTCCGGCCGGCGCAGCGCGGCACCGGTCAGCGGCACACAGACCTGCAGCGCCGGCCCACCCGCCAGCGCGGCGTCGAAGAGCGCGAGGCCCAGCTCGGTGGAGAGCCGCGGCATTCCGGCCTGGTGCCGGGAGCCGTTCAGGTGGGCGGTCATCCCCGTCGCCTGCTCCCAGTAACCCCACGCGATCGAGGTCCCCGGAAGGTCAAGATCACGACGGTACGCGGCCAGCGCGTCCAGATAGGTGTTGGCCGCGGCGTAGTTGCCCTGCCCGGGGTTGCCGAACGTGCCGGCCGACGACGAGAACAGCACGAAGGCGGCCAGGTCGAGGTGCCTCGTCTGCTCGTGCAGGTGCTGCGCCGCGTCCACCTTGGTGGCCAGCACGCGGTGCAGCTGGTCATCGGTCATCGTGCCGATAGTGGCGTCGTCGATGACGCCGGCGGCGTGCACGACGGCGGTCAGCGGATGCCGCAGGCCGGCGATCAGCCCGGCCACCTGCCCGCCGTCGGAGACGTCGCACGCGACGAGCTCGACGTCCGGGGCGAGCTGCCGGAGCTGCTCCGCGTCGGGATGGTCCGGGCCGGTGCGGGACACCAGAACGAGCCGGGTGACGCCGTGGTGCTGGGCGAGGTGGCGGGCGACGAGCGCGCCGAGGCCTCCGGTGCCCCCGGTGATCAGCACCGTGCTGTCCGGGTCGAGCGTCCGGGCGGGCTCCGCCGTGGTGATCCGGGCGAGGCGGGGCACCAGGGTGCGGCCGTTCCGGACCTCGATCTCCGGCTCCCCGGCGGCCACGGTCACGCCGTCGAGGGAGGCCGCGCGGATCAGGGTGACCCGGCCCGGGTTCTCCCGGGCGGCGGTGCGGGCCAGCCCGGTGAGCACGCTGTGCGCCGGGTTGTCCGGCCGGGTGTGGACCACGAGGTGCCGGTCGTCGTCCGGCCGGTCACGCAGATGCCGCAGCAACGAACCCGCCGCCTCGTGCGGATCCGCGGTGTCCGGCGCGGTCCAGACGTCGGCATCCGCCGGCATCGGCGATCCGCCGGCCGGAGCGGCGGTCCAGGCCACCGTGAAGCGGCTTCCGTCCGTCCGTACGGAGCTGAGCACTCCCGGCTCGACCGGCCGGGTGGCGAGCCGGTCCACCGTCAGGACCGGCCGGCCCGTGCCGTCGCGGACCACCACGGCCAGGTCGTCGCCGGCCCGCCGGAGCGTCACCCGCAGGTCGCCGGCGCCGGTGGCGTGCAGGGTGACGCCGGTCCAGGCGAACGGCAGCCGGACCCCGTCGCCGGTTTCCGCGCGGGTGGCGAGCGGGTGCAGGGCGGCGTCGAGCAGGGCGGGATGGATCATGTGACCGGCGGCGGTGAGACCGTCGGGCAGCGCCACCGTGGCGTGGATGGTTCCGTCGTCCTGGTGCCAGACGCCGGTCAGCCCGGTGAAGGCGGGGCCGTAGTCGTAGCCCCGGCTTGCGAGGTCGTCGTACAGGGCGGTGATGTCGACCGGTGTGCTGCCGGGCGGGGGCCACTCGCCGGCCGTGGGTTCTTGGCCGGCCGCGGGGGCGAGGGTGCCGGTCGCGTGCCGCAGCCACGGCTCGTCGGGCGATGTCCGCGAATGGATCGTCACCGTCGCGTCGGTCCTGGTGACCTGGAGCTGGAGTGTGGTCTCGGGCGTGAGGACCAGCGGCGCGTGCAGGGTGAGATCGGCGACGGCGGGTGTGGCGGTGTGGCTCGCCGCGTGCAGGGCCATGTCGAGCAGAGCCGTGCCGGGGAGCAGGGTGGTGGTGTTGACGGTGTG
>NZ_JBICUF010000047.1:0-3722 GCF_043198035.1 Micromonospora sp. NPDC048898 | reverse complement strand
GACGACACCCCCCACCGACTCACCACCCAACGCGCCATCCTCCACACCCACCACCACCCCAACACCAACCACCTCACCCCCACACCCACCCGACCAACCAACCTCCCCACCTACCCCTTCCAACACCAGCGCTACTGGCTCGACGCTCCCGCTCACCTGTCCGACGCCACCGACCTCGGCCTGCAAGCCTCGACGCACCCACTGCTCCACGCCACAGTCCGCCTCGCCGACACCGACACCGTCGTACACACCGGCGCCATCAGCCTGCACACCCACCCCTGGCTAGCCGACCACGCCGTCAGCGACACCATCCTGCTCCCCGGCACCGCCCTACTCGACATGGCCCTACACGCCGCCGCCCACACCACCACCCCCGCAATCGACGACCTCACCCTCCAGGCGCCGGCCGAAGTGCCGGCCACCGGGACCTTGCAGCTTCAGGTGACCACGACCGGTACCACGGTGACCGTGCACTCGCGCACCGGCGACGACGAAGCGTGGCTGCTGCACGCCAGCGGCTCGCTGACGGCTTCCGCCCCGGCGCCGCAAGCGCAGCCCGTCTGGCCGCCGGCCGAGGCGATCCCGGTCGACACGACCACTCTCTACGACGACCTCGCCGCCGCCGGCTACCACTACGGACCCGCCTTCACCGCCGTCACCGCCGCCTGGCAACACACCGACCACACCACCTACACCACCATCGCCCTACCCGAAGGCCTCACCACAAACGGCCACACCATCCACCCCGCCCTACTCGACGCCACCCTGCACCCCCTCGCCACCCACACCGGCGACACCATCCACCTACCCTTCGCCTGGACCGGCGTCACCCTGCACGCCACCAACGCCACCGAACTCCACGCCACACTCACCCCCACCGACAACGGCATCACCATCACCGCCTACGACCCCACCGGACAACCCGTCATCACCATCAACCAACTCGCCACCCGCCCCGTCGACCCCACGATGCTGGGCGGCCCCCGCACGGACGGCAGCCGTTTCCACGTGGCCTGGAGCGCCGCGGGTGGTGATCAGACCGATGTGGAGCTGGACCAGGTCGACGTCTACACGCCTCCGGTGCCGCCGGACGGTCCGGACGGCGCGCACCGCGTGGCCGAGCAGTTCCTTTTCCACCTGCAGACGTGGCTGGACCACAACGGTGACTCGGACCGTACGTTGGTGGTGCAGGTGCGTCCCGGTGTGCTCGGTCACGGCGTTCTGCTGGGCTTGGCCCGGAGCGCCGCGACGGAGAATCCGGGGCGGCTTGCCGTGGTGCATGCCGACTCGGTCACCGACGATGTGCTGCGGGCGGTGCTGGCCACCGGAGAGCCGGAAGTTCGTTTCGACAACGATCAGCCTCAGGTTCCCCGTCTGGCCCGGGTTCTGCAGCCTTCACCGCCGGCCGGTGGTTGGATCCTCGGTACGACCGCGGCGACCGGGACGCTGGACGATGTCACCTACCTACCCGCACCCGAGCAACCCCTGCCACCCGGTCATGTCCGGGTCCGGATCCACGCCATCGGCCTCAACTTCCGCGACGCCCTCATCGGACTCGGCCTCTACCCCGACCCCGCACCCCTAGGCAGCGAAGGCGCCGGCACCATCACCGAAACCGCCCCCGACGTCACCACCCTGCACCCCGGCGACCGCGTCATGGGCCTCTTCCCCCACGGCCTCGGCACCACCGCCACCACCGACCACCGCCTCCTCACCACCATCCCCACCCACTGGACCTACGCCCAAGCCGCCGCCACCCCCGTGGCCTACCTCACCGCCTACTACGCCCTGCACCACCTCGCCCACCTCCAACCCGGCCAAACCCTGCTCCTACACGCCGCCACCGGCGGCGTCGGCACCGCCGCCCTCCACCTCGCCCAACACCACGGCGCCCACATCCACGCCACCGCAAGCCCCCCCAAATGGCCCACCCTGCACACCGCAGGACTCCTCCCAGAACAAATCCACAACTCCCGCACCCTCGAATTCGAAGACCGCATCCCCGACGGAGTCGACGTCGTCCTGAACTCCCTCACCCGCGAATACACCGACGCCTCACTACGACTCCTACGCCCCGGCGGCCGATTCATCGACATGGGCAAAACCGACATCCGCCACCCCGACACCGTCGCCGCCGACCACCCCGGCATCACCTACCGCGCATTCGACCTCCTCGAAGCCGGACCCGACCTCATCGCCGACATGCTCACCAAACTCCACAACCTGTTCCAACCACCACCCATCACCCACCACGACATCACCAACGCCCGCACCGCCCTCCGCGACCTCAGCCAAGCCCGCCACATCGGCAAACTCGTCCTCACCCTGCCCACCCCACTCACCCCCAACGACACCGTCCTCATCACCGGCGGCACCAGCGGCCTCGGCGCCCTCATCGCCCGACACCTAACCACCCACCACGGCATCACCCGACTCATCCTCGCCTCCCGCACCGGACCCAACCACCCCGACACCAACACCCTCCGCGCCCTCACCGACCACGTCGAGATCGTCGCCTGCGACCTCACCGACACCCACCAAGTCCACAACCTGATCAACACCCACCAACCCACCGCCGTCATCCACGCCGCCGGCGTCCTCGACGACGCCACCATCACCAACCTCACACCCGAACAACTCCACACCGTCCTAGCCCCCAAAGTCGACGCCGCCTGGAACCTGCACCACCACACCCAACACCTCGACCTCACCGCCTTCGTACTCTTCTCCTCCGCCGCCGGCACCTTCGGCAACCCCGGCCAAGGCAACTACGCCGCCGCCAACACCTACCTCGACACCCTCGCCACCCACCGCCACACCCACGGCCAACCAGCCACCAGCCTCGCCTGGGGACTCTGGCAACACACCACCACCATGACCGCGCACCTCGACCCCGCGGGAGGGGCCGGAACCCTCGGCACCGACCTGGGTCTGGCCCTCTTCGACGCCGCGCTGGCTGGTGGCCCCGCCCATCAGGTGCTGCAGCCGATCCACGCCGCCGATCTGCGCCGCCCCGACCTGCCGCCGCTGCTGCGGGGCCTCGCGCCGGTCGCCCTGCGCTCGGCCGCCGGCCGGGTCGCAGTCGACGGCCAGAACGGCCTGGCGGACCAGTTGCGAACCATGAGCCCCGAGCAGCGGGAGCCCCACCTTCTGGAGCTGGTCCAGACGAGCGTGGCAGTGATCCTGCGCCATTCCGGTCCGGAGGCGGTGGAGGTGGACCGGCCGTTCAACGAGATCGGCTTCGACTCGCTGACCGCGGTGGAGCTGCGCAACCGGCTCAACGCCGCCACCGGCCTGAAGCTGCCGGCCACGCTCGTCTTCGACCACCCCACGCCGGCCGCCCTCAGCCGGCACCTGCACCAGCAACTGCTGCCGAGCACGGACGCGGTCAAGGACGCAACGACCGCCGGGGCGAGCGTTGCCGCCGATGAGCCGATCGCCATCGTCTCGGCCGCCTGCCGCTACCCCGGCAACACCACCACCCCCGCCGAACTGTTCCAACTCACCCTCGACCACACCGACACCACCACCGGCTTCCCCACCAACCGCGGCTGGGACCTCGACACCCTCTACAACCCCGACCCCGACGCCACCGGCACCACCTACACCCGCACCGGATCCTTCCTCCACGACGCCGACCTGTTCGACGCGGAGCTGTTCCGGATGAACCCGCGGGAGGCGCTGGCCACCGATCCGCAGCAGCGGTTGCTGCTGGAGACGAC
>NZ_JBICUF010000046.1:0-3944 GCF_043198035.1 Micromonospora sp. NPDC048898 | reverse complement strand
TCGACGCACCCACTGCTCCACGCCACAGTCCGCCTCGCCGACACCGACACCGTCGTACACACCGGCGCCATCAGCCTGCACACCCACCCCTGGCTGGCCGACCACGCCGTCAGCGACACGGTGCTGCTCCCCGGCACCGCCCTGCTCGACATGGCCCTACACGCCGCCGCCCACACCACCACCCCCGCAATCGACGACCTCACCCTCCAGGCGCCTGTCGTGCTGCGCCCGGGCGAGGCCGTCCAGCTGCAGGCGCGGGCCGACGCGGCGACCGTCACGATCCATTCGCGGACGGGCGACGACGACGAGTGGATCCTGCACGCCACCGGCACTCTCGCCGAGGCGGCCGCCGAGCCGGCACCGGTCGCCGCCTGGCCGCCGCCCGGGGTCACCGCCGTCGACACCGGCGCCCTCTACGAGGGCCTGGCCGCTGCGGGCTACCACTACGGGCCGGCGTTCACGGGTACGGCAGCGGTCTGGCACGGTGACGGCCCGCTGTATGCGACCGTGACGCTTCCGGAGGGGTTGTCCACCGACGGGCACGCCATCCATCCCGCCCTGCTCGACGCCGCCCTGCACCCGCTGGCCACCCGGGCCGGCCACGATGACGAGGTGCGCCTGCCGTTCGCGTGGACGGGCGTCACCCTGCACGCCACCGGCGCGACCGAGCTGCGCGTCGTGCTCACGCCGACGGAGAACGGCGTCGGCCTCATGGCGTACGACCCGGAGGGGTCACCGGTGTTATCGGCCGAGTCGCTGGTGTTCCGGCCGGCCGGTCAGGTCTCGAGCCGGGTTCGCACCGAGGGCAGCCGCTTCCACGTCACCTGGTCGCCGGCGCCCGTCACCGACGCCGCGGTCGACCTCTCCGATGTGGACGTCTGGTCGCCGCCGGACACCGACGACGTCCACGAGCTCACCGAGAGTCTGCTGCGCCGCCTGCAGGAGCCGGACGACCGCAGGCTGGTGGTGCAGGTGCGTCCGGACACCCTCGCCCATGGCGCCCTGCTCGGCCTGGCCCGCTCCGCCGCCGGCGAGAACCCCGGCCGCGTCACCCTCGTCCACACCGACGCCGTCACCGACGACATCCTCCGCGCCGCCCTGGCCACCGGCGAACCCGAGGTCCGCATCGCCGACAACCAACCTCACACCCCTCGCCTGACCCGCACCCAGCCACCACCACCCAGCCACGGTTGGATCCTCGGTACGACCGCGGCGACCGGGACGCTGGACGATGTCACCTACCTACCCGCACCCGACCAACCCCTGCCACCCGGTCATGTCCGGGTCCGGATCCACGCCATCGGCCTCAACTTCCGCGACGCCCTCATC
Source organism: Micromonospora sp. NPDC048898 (assembly GCF_043198035.1). Classification (NCBI taxonomy): domain Bacteria; kingdom Bacillati; phylum Actinomycetota; class Actinomycetes; order Micromonosporales; family Micromonosporaceae; genus Micromonospora; species Micromonospora sp. NPDC048898. Next base: position 2,615 of record NZ_JBICUF010000046.1, on the reverse strand, counting down.
GGACTCGGCCTCTACCCCGACCCCGCACCCCTGGGCAGCGAAGGCGCCGGCACCATCACCGAAACCGCCCCCGACGTCACCACCCTGCACCCCGGCGACCGCGTCATGGGCCTCTTCCCCCACGGCCTCGGCACCACCGCCACCACCGACCACCGCCTCCTCACCACCATCCCCACCCACTGGACCTACGCCCAAGCCGCCGCCACCCCCGTGGCCTACCTCACCGCCTACTACGCCCTGCACCACCTCGCCCACCTCCAACCCGGCCAAACCCTGCTCCTGCACGCCGCCACCGGCGGCGTCGGCACCGCCGCCCTCCACCTCGCCCAACACCACGGCGCCCACATCCACGCCACCGCAAGCCCCCCCAAATGGCCCACCCTGCACACCGCAGGACTCCTCCCAGAACAAATCCACAACTCCCGCACCCTCGAATTCGAAGACCGCATCCCCGACGGAGTCGACGTCGTCCTGAACTCCCTCACCCGCGAATACACCGACGCATCGCTACGACTGCTACGCCCCGGCGGCCGATTCATCGACATGGGCAAAACCGACATCCGCCACCCCGACACCGTCGCCGCCGACCACCCCGGCATCACCTACCGCGCATTCGACCTCCTCGAAGCCGGACCCGACCTCATCGCCGACATGCTCACCAAACTCCACAACCTGTTCCAACCACCACCCATCACCCACCACGACATCACCAACGCCCGCACCGCCCTCCGCGACCTCAGCCAAGCCCGCCACATCGGCAAACTCGTCCTCACCCTGCCCACCCCACTCACCCCCAACGACACCGTCCTCATCACCGGCGGCACCAGCGGCCTCGGCGCCCTCATCGCCCGACACCTAACCACCCACCACGGCATCACCCGACTCATCCTCGCCTCCCGCACCGGCCCCAACCACCCCGACACCAACACCCTCCGCGCCCTCACCGACCACGTCGAGATCGTCGCCTGCGACCTCACCGACACAAACCAAGTCCACAACCTGATCAGCACCCACCAACCCACTGCCGTCATCCACGCCGCCGGCGTCCTCGACGACGCCACCATCACCAACCTCACACCCGAACAACTCCACCGCGTCCTGGCCCCCAAAGTCGACGCCGCCTGGAACCTGCACCACCACACCCAACACCTCAACCTCACCGCCTTCGTACTCTTCTCCTCCGCCGCCGGCACCTTCGGCAACCCCGGCCAAGGCAACTACGCCGCCGCCAACACCTACCTCGACACCCTCGCCACCCACCGCCACACCCACGGCCAACCAGCCACCAGCCTCGCCTGGGGACTCTGGCAACACACCACCACCATGACCGCGCACATGCGGGGCCGCACCACCGGCGCGCACACCACCGGCACCAACCTGAGCACGGAGCTGGGTCTCGCGCTCTTCGACGCCGCCCTCGAGGGTGGACCGGCCCATCAGGTGCTGCTGGCGCTCGGCCCGTCGGCGCTGCGCCGCCCCGACCTGCCGCCGCTGCTGCGGGATCTCGCCCCGAGGGGCGTACGCAGCGCGGCTGCCGCGAGGGGCCGGGACGCGGAGGGCCTCGCCGCCGCCCTGGCCGCGCTCGCCGCAGATCAGCGGCACGAGCATCTGCTGCACCTGGTGCGCGCGCAGGCGGCGAGCACGCTGGGGCACAGCGAACACGGAGCCGTGCCGTCGGATCGTCCGTTCAACGAGATCGGCTTCGACTCGCTGACCGCGGTGGAGCTGCGCAACCGGCTCAACGCCGCCACCGGGCTGACCCTGCCGGCCACGCTGATCTTCGACCACCCCACGCCGGCGGACCTGGCGCGCCACCTCCTGCAGCGGCTGCTGCCGGACGCCGGATCGTCCCGCACCACTGCGCCGACCGGCCCGGCCGTCGCCGACGAGCCGATCGCCATCGTCTCGGCCGCCTGCCGCTACCCCGGCAACACCACCACCCCCGCCGAACTGTTCCAACTCACCCTCGACCACACCGACACCACCACCGGCTTCCCCACCAACCGCGGCTGGGACCTCGACACCCTCTACAACCCCGACCCCGACGCCACCGGCACCACCTACACCCGCACCGGATCCTTCCTCCACGACGCCGACCAGTTCGACGCGGAGCTCTTCGGCATCAGCCCGCGCGAGGCCGCTGCCACGGACCCGCAGCAGCGCCTCACCCTGGAGGTGGCGTGGGAGTTGTTCGAGCGGGCGGGCATCGACCCGGGCAGTGTGAAGGGCAGCAACACCGGCGTCTACGCCGGGATCATCTCGCAGGACTACCTGCTGCGGCTCGAGGAGAACCGAGCCGACGTCGAGGGCTACATCGCGACCGGCGCTTCCGGGAGCGTCGCCTCGGGCCGCATCGCCTACGTGTTCGGCCTGGAGGGCCCGGCGCTCACCGTCGACACCGCATGCTCGTCGTCACTGGTGTCGATGCACCTCGCCGCCCAGGCACTGCGCAACGGCGAGTGCGACATGGCAATAGCCGGGGGCGCGACGGTGATGGCCACTCCCAGCACGTTCGCCATCTTCTCGCGGCAGCGGGGTCTGGCGGTCGACGGCCGGTGCAAGCCGTTCGCGGACGCGGCCGACGGCACCGGCTGGGGCGAAGGCGTCGGCCTGGT
>NZ_JBICUF010000045.1:0-3944 GCF_043198035.1 Micromonospora sp. NPDC048898 | reverse complement strand
TCGATGGCGGCGCGGTGGGGTAGCCGGGCGCGGTGGTGCAGGGTCGTGGCGGTGTCGGCGATGGGTGTGTGTGGGTGGTTGCGGGTGTGGGTGGCTAGGTCGGCGGCGAGTTGTTGTAGTGCGGTGGGGGTTTTTGCCGATAGGTGGATCCAGGGGCCGGGTTCGGGGGTGGGTGCCGGTTCGGTGGGTGGGGCTTGTTCGAGGATGAGGTGGGCGTTGGTGCCGCTGATTCCGAATGATGACACTGCGGCGCGGCGGGGTCGGCCGGTGTCGGGCCAGGGGGTGTTCTGGGTGAGGAGGTGAACCGCTCCGGTGGTCCAGTCGACGTGTCGGGACGGCTGGTCGATGTGTAGTGAGGCGGGTAGCAGGCCGTGGTGCATGGCCTGGATCATTTTGATGACTCCGGCGACTCCGGCGGCGGCCTGGGTGTGGCCGATGTTCGATTTGATCGATCCCAGCCAGAGTGGCTGGTCGGGGGTGTGGGCGGTGCCGTAGGTGGCCAGGAGGGCTTGGGCTTCGATCGGGTCGCCCAGGGTGGTGCCGGTGCCGTGCGCCTCGACCACATCCACCTGGGCGGCGGACAGTTTCGCGTTCGCCAGGGCCTGCTCGATGACGCGTTGCTGGGACGGGCCGTTCGGGGCGGTCAGGCCGTTCGACGCCCCGTCCTGATTGACCGCGGAGCCACGCACGATGGCCAGAATCTGGTGGCCGTGACGGCGGGCGTCGGAGAGGCGTTCGAGCAGGACCAGGCCGGCGCCCTCACCCCAGCCGGTGCCGTCGGCGGCATCGGCGAACGGCTTGCACCGCCCGTCCGGGGCCAGCCCCCGCTGCCGGGAGAACTCGATGAAGGCCGACGCGGTCGACATCACCGTCACCCCGCCGGCGATCGCCAGGTCACACTCGCCCTGCCGGAGCGCCTGCATGGCCAGGTGCATGCCGACCAGCGACGAGGAACAGGCGGTGTCGACCGTGACGGCGGGGCCTTCCAGACCGAACGTGTACGCCACCCGGCCGGAGGCGACGCTGGCCGCGCTGCCGTTGCCGAGATAACCCTCGAAGCCGTCCGGGGTGCGGTGCATCAGCCGCGGCCCGTAGTCGGCATAGATGACCCCGGCGAAGACCCCGGTGGCGCTGCCGCGGACGGAATCCGGGTCGATGCCGGCCCGCTCGAACAGCTCCCACGTCGTCTCCAGCAGCAACCGCTGCTGCGGATCCGTCGCCATGGCCTCACGCGGGTTCATCCGGAAGAAGTCCGCGTCGAACAGATCCGCGTCGTGCAGGAACGCGCCGGTCCGCGCGTACGTCGTCCCGGGCTTGTCCGGGTCCGGGTCGAACAGCTTGCCGAGATTCCAGCCCCGGTTGACGGGGAACTCGCCCGTCGCGTCGCCGCCGGAACTGACCAGGTCGAACAGCTGTTCCGGGGAGCCGACCCCGCCCGGGAAACGGCAGGCGGTCGAGACCACGACGATCGGCTCGTCGGCGGGCCGGGACGTCGCCACCACCGGGCGGCGCGGGCCCGCCGTCTCGAGGACCAGGCGGGTGAGGTGCCCGGCCAGGCGCCGCGGGTCCGGGTGATCGAAGACCAGCGTCGCCGGCAGCTTCTGACCGGTGGCGGCGTTGAGCCGGTTGCGCAACTCGACGGCGGTGAGCGAGTCGAAACCGATCTCGCTGAACGGCCGGTCCGGCTCGATCCGTTCCGCACCGGAGTGCCCGAGGACCGCGGCGGCCTGGGCCCGGACCATGTCGAGCAGCAGCAGCGGCCGCCGTGCCTCCGGCAGGAGGCGCAGCCGCGCGGCGAGGTCGTCCTGACCGGCGGCCGCGGCGGCCGTCCGCAGCGTCGGGCCCGCCAGCCCCCGGGCCAACGGCGGCAGGTTCGGACGACGGCGCAACGACGCGGTGGACAGCGGCGCGCACACCTGATGAGCCGGGCCGCCGGCGAGGGCGGCGTCGAACAGCGCCAGGCCCAGCTCGGCGCTGATCGGGTCGGCCGTGGCCGCCGCCGAGGCCTGCGCCGTCATCGCCGTGGCCACGTCCCAGTAGCCCCAGGCGATCGCGGTGCCGGGCAGGCCGAGACCGCGGCGGTGCGCGGCCAGCGCGTCGAGATAGGTGTTCGCCGCGGCGTAGTTGGCCTGCCCCGGGTTGCCGAAGGTGCCGGCCGCCGAGGAGAAGAGCACGAAGGCGGACAGGTCGAGCCCGCGGGTCTGCTCGTGGAGATGCCGGGCGGCGTCCGCCTTGGCGGCGAGCACCCGCCGCAACTGTTCGTCGGTCATCGTGCCGAGCGTGGCGTCGTCGATAACGCCGGCGGCGTGCACGACCGCGGTCGGCGGGTGCGGAAGGACGGCGATCAGCTCGGCCACCTTCCCGCCGTCGGACAGGTCGCACGCGACGATCTCGACCTCGGGGGCGAGCCGGCGCAGCGCCTCGGCGTCGGGGTGAGCCGGGCCGGTCCGGGACACCAGCACGAGCCGGGTGACACCGCTGTGCTGGGCGAGATGGCGGGCCACGAGCGCGCCGAGGCCGCCGGTGCCCCCGGTGATCAGCACCGTGTCGTCCGGACCGAGGCGCCGCCCCGCCGGCCCGCCGGTGATCCGGGCCAGGCGGGGCACCAGCACGTTCCCGTCGCGGACCGCGACCTCGGGCTCGCCGGCGGCCAGCGCGGCGGCCAGGGCCCGGTCGTCGAGGACGTCGGTGTGCACCAGGGTCACCGAACCCGGGTTCTCGCTGGCGGCGGAGCGCGCGAGGCCGGTCAGGACGCCGTGCTCGGGACGGTCCGGGCTCACCGGAACCACCACCGGCCGGTCCCCGCCCTCCCGGAGCCGGTGCAGCAGGCCGGCGGCGAGCTCGAAGAGATCGCCGGTCTCCGGCGGGGTCCACACCTCCACGTCGCCCGCGTCGGCGTCGGCGCCCGCGGCCGTCCAGGTGATCTCGAAACGGCTGCCGTCCGTGCGGGGGCCGCCCAGCATCGTGGGGTCGACGGGGCGGGTGGCGAGTTGGTTGATGGTGATGACGGGTTGTCCGGTGGGGTCGTAGGCGCTGATGGTGATGCCGTTGTCGGTGGGGGTGAGTGTGGCGTGGAGTTCGGTGGCGTTGGTGGCGTGCAGGGTGACGCCGGTCCAGGCGAAGGGTAGGTGGATGGTGTCGCCGGTGTGGGTGGCGAGGGGGTGCAGGGTGGCGTCGAGTAGGGCGGGGTGGATGGTGTGGCCGTCTGTGGTGAGGCCTTCGGGTAGGGCGATAGTGGTGTAGGTGGTGCGGTCGGGGTGTTGCCAGGCGGCGGTGACGGCGGTGAAGGCGGGTCCGTAGTGGTAGCCGGCGGCGGCGAGGTCGTCGTAGAGAGTGGTTGTGTCGACCGGGGCGCAGCCGGGCGGAGGCCACTCGGTGAAGGCAGCGGGTTCGGGTGCAGCGGCACCGAGGCTGCCGGAGGCGTTCAGGACCCAGGGCTCGTCGTCGCCGGTGCGCGAGTGGACGGTCACGGTCGTGCCGGTCGTGCTGACCTGCAACTGGACCGGGTGGCCGGCGGGCAGGACGACCGGGGTCTGCAGCGTGAGCTCCTCCAGCGCGGGCGTGCCCGTGTGGGCGGCGGCGTGCAGGGCCATGTCGAGCAGGGCGGTGCCGGGGAGCAGGACGGTGTCGCCGACGGCGTGGTCGGCCAGCCAGGGGTGGGTGTGCAGGCTGACGAGGCCCGTGTGATGGGACGTGTCGGTGTCGGCGACCCGGATCTCTGCGGTGAGCAGCGGGTGCGCCGAGGAACGTTGGCCCAGGCCCGAGGCGTCGGTCAATCGGGGAGCCGGATCGAGCCAGTAGCGCTGGTGTTGGAAGGGGTAGGTGGGGAGGTTGACCGGTCGGGTGGGTGTGGGGGTGAGGTGGTTGGTGTTGGGGTGGTGGTGGGTGTGGAGGATGGCGCGTTGGGTGGTGAGTCGGTGGGGGGTGTCGTCGTTGCGGCGGAG
>NZ_JBICUF010000044.1:0-4483 GCF_043198035.1 Micromonospora sp. NPDC048898 | reverse complement strand
ACGAGAGCGTGAGTAGAACGGGGTGCCCTCGTGCGTTTCGGGCCGTTCCCCGGAGTTCTGCGTATTACTGGCAACGGCTTGACGTCATCGTGGGCCGGCGAGGCGGGCCTAGCAATCCCCGTCAGGAGCCGCAGCTGCGTTCGACGTCGACCTTGATCGTCCGGGTGGTGGAGATGTAGTGCTGGCCTGGTCGCACGTTGTCGTTGGTCAGGACCCAGCTGCCGCCGGTGAGTTCCCAGACGTACGCGCAGTAGCCGGGCCCGATGTAGTAACCGGCGGCGTTCGCCCAGTAGATGGTCGTCTTCTGCCCCTTGGGCAGCACTACGTCGTAGTTGCCGTGCGTGTAGTTGCCGTCCTGGACGTGGATGACGCCCAAGCCGAGGTTGCTGACGTTGTGGATGTAGTTGGACGCGGCGGCGGCCGGGGCGGAGACGGCCAGCGTGGCGGCCATCCCCAGGGCCGCGCCGACGGCGGCGGCCTTCTTCGGCAGTGACATGGTTCGGTCCTTTCGCGTTTCGCGGCGCCGGTGCTACGGCCGCGTCTTCGTGCCGCCACCGCTGCGGCGGCCGCACCTGACAGAGGCGATCGTGTGGGACCGATGTTGGATTCTCGTTAGATTGCGCGCTCCAGCTCGACGAGGATGGCTCGCATCTCGGGCAGGCGTGGGTTGCCGAGCGGTTCGAGCAGACTGATCGCCTCCCGCATGGCGGCGACCGCGCCGGCGCGGTCGCCGGTGGCGGCCAGCACATCGGAGACGCCGTGCAGCGCCATCCCCTCGCGCATCCGGTCACCCGTGGTGCGGGCCAGGTCGACGGCGAGCAGGTAGTGCTCAGCGGCCCGGTCGTGCTCGCTGCGGACGAAGCGGAGCCGGCCGAGGTTGATGTGCGCGCTGGCGGCAAGCCAGTCCCGGTCGGCGGAGCGCTCGGCCTCGGCCAGCGCAGTTTCGTACGCTTGCAAGGCGAGGTGCAGACGGCCGGCACGCCGATGCAGGAACCCCAGGTTCAGCTCGACCTTGAACGTGAGGTCCGGGTCGTCCAGGCGGGAGGCCATCGTCTGGGCGAGTTCGAGTGGTTCCAGAGCCTCGTCGAGCGCGCCGCTCTCGGTGAGTAACGCGCCGAGGCTGGCGTAAGTGTCCACCGTCCCGGCGACGTCGTCCGCCCTCGTGTACAGGTCGATCGCGCGTTCGTACGCGGCCTGCGCGGACACCCGGTCGAGAAGGAGGCTATGGGCGATGCCGACACTGACCCGCAGGCTTGCCTCGCCGGCGATCGCCCCCACGGCCGCGGCTGCGGCAGCGCCCTGCTCGGCGATCGCGAGCCAGGTGCTGCGGGAAGCACGGCGCTGCAGCCAGCCGCGTAGGTCGGCGCTGATCCGCCAGGCGAGGTCGGGGTGGTCCGCGCCGGTCCGGCCAAGGAGGGCGGTGAGCGTGTCGGCCTCGACGTCGAGGAACTCGACGGCGGAGGCCACGTCGGGCAGCGTCGGGAGACCCTCGATCCGAGGCACACCGTCCGGGCGACGCGGGCCGTCGAGTGCGGCGTCCGGGTCGTCGGACCGTCGCACGGTCGGACGGATCCGCCGGTCGGCGCGGACGACGGCGTGGGCGTACCAGGTCAGCAGGCGCCGTTCGCCGGCCGTGTGGGTCGCGGCGTCGTCCTCACGTTGGCCCTGTCCGCTGGCGAACATGCGGATCAACTGATGGACGGTGACCCGGCCGTCGTCGGTCGATCCGACCAGGTTGGCCCGGGCCAGCGTCTCGACGGCGCCGCTGGCCGTCGTGACGTCGACGCCGGCAAGGGCGGCCAGGGCGGCCACCGGGATCGGTCCGCCGGTGACGCGGCCCAGCCAGCGCAGCAGGCGCCGCGCGGGTTCGTCGAGCCGGCGGTACGAGACGGCCATCATCGGGTGGACGGCAGCGTCCCCGTCGGCCGTGCGCAGGCGTTCCAGGCGGGTCGTCTCGTCGCGCAGTTCGGCAAGCAGACCGGCTGTGGACGCACCGAGCCGCAGGTGGGCGCCGACGATCCGCAGGGCGAGCGGGAGACCGCCGCACAGCTGGGCGAGGTCTCGCAGATCGTCGGAGTCTGAGTGCGCCGGTGGCAGTCCACCGACCGCGCGTAGGAGGGCAAGCGAGTCCTCCGGCCGCAGCGGGCCGATCGAGACAAGGGCGGCGCCATCGCGGGCGACCAGCCCGTCGAGACGCTCGCGGCTGCCGACCACGAGCGCACTGGTATAGGAGCCGGGCAGGAACGGGCGGGCCTGCGTGGCGCTGACGACGTTGTCGAGCACGATCAGGAGACTGCGGGTCGCCATGATCGAGCGGAGTCGGGCCGACCGGTCGGCGGCCGTGCAGGGCACGTCCTCCGGCGGCACGCCAAGATCGAGCAGCGCCCGGCCGAGGGCGGTGTCGGGCTCCGGATGCGCGTCGAAGTCCAGATACAGCCGGCCATCGCTGAACCGGGCCGCGCGCAGGTGCGACCAGTGGGCGACCAGGGCGGTCTTGCCCATGCCACCGGCGCCGCTGACGACCACGACCGCAGTGGGTCGGTGCCCGTGAAGGGTGTCGTCGCAGACCGCGTCGAGAGTGGCCAGCTCTGCCGCGCGAGCGTGAAAATGGCTCGGGGCCGGTGGGAGTTGCGAGGGCCCCTCGATCACCGCGGTCGATGTCGCGCCTCCGCGGATCAGGTCGGTGTAGACCTTGCGGAGCAGGTCGCCTGGATCGACGCCGAGCTCGTCGGCCAGCAGCCTGCGGGTGCGTTCGTAGACCGCCAGCGCCTCGGCGCGGCGACCGGCACGGGCCAGTGACCGCATCAGTGACGCCTGCAGCCGTTCGCGTAGCGGGTGGGCGGTGGCGAGGGCGGCCAGCTCGCCGGCGACGTCGGGGACCGCGCCCAAGTCGAGGTCGACTTCCAGGAACCGCTCGTGAACGCTCAATCGAAGGTCGTCGAGCCGGTCGGCCTCGGCGCGCACGACGTCGCCAGCCGCCGTGTCGGCGAACGCCGGCCCCCGCCACAGCGCGAGCGCGGCCCGAAAGACATCGCGGGCCTCCGCCGCCGCCCCGGCGTGGGCGAGGGCTTCGGCCCGCTGGGCGAGCGACTCGAACTCGTCAGCGTCCACATCGCCGATCAACTTGTAGCGGCGGTTGGTACGCCTGATCGCCGTCGCCCCCAACGCCCGCCGCAGCCCGTGCACCAGCACCCGCAGCCCGACCTGGCTGGATGCCTCGGTCCGGCGACCCCACACAGCTTCGGCCAGCACATCGTCGCTGACGCTGCGGCCCCTCGACGCGACAAGGGCGGCCAGGACGAGCTGGTGCTGTCGTCCGCCGACGGAAACCTCCGTACTATCGCCGGCGGTCACTCGCAGTGGCCCAAGAACCTCGAAGCGCACAGAACTTCCCCGCTCTTTCGCCTGAACGCGTACCCGAATACCCCGCATCGGGCATCCATAAGTACTTCGATATTCGATGATGTCAAGGTGATAGGGCCTAAACCCCCGGGCGGCCGAGCAGTCGGTCGTGGCGCGGTGCTCGGCGTAGGGTCTTTGGTATGGCAGCAGCCCAGGACGGCGATCGCGAAGCCCGTGGCGTGCGGGCGAGTCGACGTGCCGATGAGGCCGGTGAACGGGTCGCGGAGCGCGCGAACCGGCGTGACGAGCTCGACTCAACAGCTCATCGACGCCCGCGGTTCGACCAGTGGGCAGGCGGCGACCGCCCGGGTCAACGCCGACCGGGCCCGTGACGCGGCGGCCATCGGCCTACCCCAACCCCTGCTTCAGTCACCCGATGAGCCTCGCCGCAGCACGAACCCGATCCCGGTCTGCCGCCACCACTACCGACGCCAATGCGGTTCTGCGTGAGTTCGCCGGCACTCCTGACAGCGATCCGCTGCGCGGCCGGCGCCGCCGACGGGCGATCGAGGCGTGGCTGCCCCTGGCCCAGCACCTGGCCAGGCGCTACGACGGGCGCGGCGAGCCCGACGACGACCTCACCCAGACCGCGACGGTCGGCCTGATCAAGGCCGTCGTTGCGAAGGACTCACCCTCGCCGCCCTCGGCGACACCTTCAACGCCACCGGCCAACACGACGACGCACGGCGCAGCTGGCAGCAAGCACTATGGTCAGTCCGGGCAGGTAGGCAACCGGGCAGCCCATGTCGCGGGCGACCGTGAGCGGCAGGGCGCCGATGGAGGCCGGCTGGTCGACCACGACAAGCACGGTTCCGTGCTTGGCCTGGAGCTTGCCGAAGAGCTCGCGGAGCTTGGGTTCGCTGTTGGGCAGCCGCTTGTCGAAGGCCTTCTTCCCGGCCGGGGTGACGGCGGTGGCGTGGTGTTCGCCCTTGCCGACGTCCAGGCCGAGGAAGACTCCGATGTCGCTGATGTCGATCATGTCGTCCTTCGGTCGTCCCCGCCCGGCCGTCCCACGGCACCGACCGCCACACCCACATTACGAAGAGCCTCCCGGCCTGCGGACAAGCCGGTGGTCATGCCC
>NZ_JBICUF010000043.1:0-4894 GCF_043198035.1 Micromonospora sp. NPDC048898 | reverse complement strand
CCCTCGCCCACCTCAACCCACCCACACCCACCACCCCCGCACCCCTCACCAACCTCCCCACCTACCCCTTCCAACACCACCGCTACTGGCTCGACGCATCCGACCACCTGACCGACCCGTCGGATCTCGGTCTCCAGGCGTCGCCCCATCCGATTCTCGCGGCGGCCATGCATGTCGCCGAGACGAACACGACCGTCCATATCGGACGCCTCACCATGAACACCCATCCGTGGCTGGCCGACCACACCGTCAACACCACCACCCTGCTCCCCGGCACGGCTCTGCTCGACATGGCCCTGCACGCGGCGAGCCACACCGCCACACCCGCCGTCGCCGACCTGACCCTGCACACCCCGGCGGTGCTCACCCCCGCCACGGTCCTGCACCTTCAGGTCATCACCACCGACGCCACCGTGACCATCCACTCCCGTACGGACGCGGACGCGCCCTGGGTCTGTCACGCCACCGGCACCCTGGCCGAGACGACGGCCCAGCCCCCGGCGTACGACGGGGAACGCCCGACGCTGTCGCCACCGGACGGCCTCTACGAAGGCCTGGCTTCGCGCGGTTACCACTACGGCCCGGCGTTCGCCGCGGTGACCGGCCTGGCGTACGCGCCGGACGGCGCCGTGCACGCGCGGGTCAGGCTGCCGGAGGGGCTCACCCCGGACGGGTACGCGATCCACCCGGCCCTGCTCGACGCCGTGTTGCACCCCCTCGCGGCCCGGACCGGCGACACCGGCCTGCGGCTGCCGTTCGCGTGGACGGGTGTCACGCTGCACGCCACCGACGCCACCGAGCTGCACGCCACGCTCACCGCGGACGGCGACGACATCACGCTGAGCGCCGACGACCCGGCCGGCCGGCCGGTGCTGACCGTCACAGGGCTGCTCACCCGGCCCGTCGACCCGGCGGCACTGGCCGCGGCGACCGCCGGCGCCGACGACCGCTTCCGCTTGACGTGGGTGCCGGCGCCGCAGTCCGACGCGGAGCCGCGGCTGGACGGGGTGGACGTGTGGACGCCGCCCGAGTCGGCGGACGTTCACGAGCTCACCGCGCAGTTGCTCGGTTTCCTTCAGGAGTGGCTGGGCCGGCACGCCGACGACGATCGACGCCTCGTGGTGTGCACGAGGCACGCGGTGGCGGCCGGAACGGGCGAGCTGCACACGCTGAACCTGGCGCACAGCGGGCTGACCGGGCTGGCCCGCACCGCCGCGAACGAACAGCCGGGCCGGGTCGTGCTGGTCGACGCCGATGACGTTCCGCTCGGCGACGACCGGCTGGCCGCCGCGCTGGCCGCCGGCGAGCCGGAGGTCGCCATCCGTCAGGAGGAGGTGCTCGTGCCCCGCCTGGCCCGGGTCGCACCGGGTCTCGGGCTGCCGGAGGGCCCGTGGACACTGGGGCGGACCGGGAGCGGCACGCTCGACCACCTCGCGTTGACGCCGGATGAGCGGGTCGACGCCCCGCTCGGCCCGGGCGAGGTGCGGGTCGCGGTGCGGGCCATCGGGCTGAACTTCCGCGACGTGCTGATCACCCTGGGCATGTACCCGGACCCGGAGGCCCTGCTGGGCAGCGAGGGCGCGGGCGTGGTGCTCGAGGTGGCGGACGACGTCACCGGCCTCGCGGCCGGCGACCGGGTGATGGGCATGCTGCCGCACGGCGCCGGCGCCCGCGCGGTCACCGACCGGCGGCTGCTCACCACGGTTCCGCCGGGATGGTCGTACGCGCAGGCGGCGGCCGTGCCGGTGGTGTTCCTGACCGCGTACTACGGGTTGCGTGACCTCGGTGGGCTGCGGCCGGACGAAACCCTGCTGCTGCACGCGGCCACCGGCGGGGTCGGCACCGCCGCCCTGCAGCTGGCCCAGCATTTCGGGGCTCGCATCCACGCCACCGCCAGCCCGCGCAAGTGGCCGGCCCTGCACGCCGCCGGGCTCACCGCGGAGCAGATCCACAACTCGCGCACGCTCGAGTTCGAGGAGCGCGTCCCCGAGGGTGTCGACGTCGTCCTCAATTCGCTGGCGCGCGAGTTCACCGACGCGTCGCTGCGGTTGTTGCGCCCCGGGGGCCGGTTCATCGACATGGGCAAGACCGACATCCGTGACCCGGGAACCGTTGCGGCCGAGCACGACGGCGTCAGCTATCAGGCGTTCGACCTGATGGAGGCGGGACCGGACCGGATCGCGGAGATGCTCGCCCACCTGCGTGAACTGTTCGTGAGTGGCGTATTGTCCCCGCCGCCGACGCACTGCTTCGACGTGCGGGAGGCCCGGGACGCGCTGCGCAGCCTCAGCCAGGCCCGGCACATCGGCAAACTCGTCCTCACCGTGCCCACCCCGCTCGCCCCCGACGACACCGTCCTGATCACCGGCGGCACCAGCGGCCTCGGCGCCTTGATCGCCCGGCATTTGGCAACCCACCACGGCATCACCCGACTGGTCCTGGCCTCCCGCACCGGACCCGACCACCCCGACACCGACACCCTGCAAGCCCTCACCGACCACGTCGAGGTCGTCGCCTGCGACCTCACCGACACAAACCAAGTCCACAACCTGATCAGCACCTACCAACCCACTGCCGTCATCCACGCCGCCGGCGTCCTCGACGACGCCACCATCACCAACCTCACTCCCGAACAACTCCACACCGTCCTAGCCCCCAAGGTCGACGCCGCCTGGAACCTGCACCAGCACACCCAGCACCTCGACCTGACCGCCTTCGTGCTGTTCTCCTCCGCCGCCGGCACCTTCGGCAACCCCGGCCAAGGCAACTACGCCGCCGCCAACACCTACCTCGACACCCTCGCCGCTCACCGCCACACCCACGGCCAACCAGCCACCAGCCTCGCCTGGGGACTCTGGCAGCACAGCACCACCATGACGGCCCACCTCGACCCGGCCACCCGCGGCGGCACCCTCACCACGGAACGGGGCCTGGCCCTCTTCGACGCCGCGATCGGCGCCGGGCCGGCCCACCAGGTGTGCGTACCGCTGCCGGCGGGTGACGCCGATGACGTGCCTCCCCTGCTGCGGGATCTCGTGCGGCGCCGGCGGCCGGCGGCCGCCGCGGCGCCGGTCGCGGGAATGGCCGGGCGGCTGGGCGCGATGTCGGCCGCGGAACGCGACGAGTTCCTGCTCGGTCTCGTACGCGACAGCGTGGCCGCGGTCCTGGGCCACGCGACGCAGGAGGCGATCGATCCGACGATTCCGTTCAACGAGATCGGCTTCGACTCGCTGACCGCGGTGGAGCTGCGCAACCGGCTCAACGGTGTCACGGGTCTGACGCTGCCCAGCACCCTGGTCTTCGACTTCCCGACCCCGCGGGCGCTCGCCGAGCGGATCCGCGACGAGCTGGTCACCACCGCGCCCGCCGCACCGAAGCGGACGGTGGCCACCACAGCGCCGGACGAGCCGATCGCCATCGTGTCGGCGGCGTGCCGGTTCCCGGGCGGCGTCGGCTCGCCGGAGGAGCTGTGGCGGCTGGTCAGCACCGGCGGCGAGGGCTTCTCCGGGTTCCCGGAGAACCGGGGATGGAATCTGGAGGAGCTGTACGACCCGGACCCGGCGGCGAGCGGCAAGACCTACACCCGGGTGGGGGCGTTCCTGCACGACGCCGACCTGTTCGACGCGGAGCTGTTCCGGATGAACCCGCGGGAGGCGCTGGCCACCGATCCGCAGCAGCGGTTGCTGCTGGAGACGACGTGGGAGTTGTTCGAGCGGGCCGGCCTGGACCCCACCGGGGTCAAGGGCAGCAACACCGGGGTGTACGCGGGGGTCATCTACGGCGACTACAGCGCCCGGCTGATGCAGAACATCCCGGAGGGCTTCGAGGGCTACCTCGGCAACGGCAGCGCGGCGAGCGTGGCCTCGGGCCGGGTCGCGTACACGTTCGGCCTGGAGGGCCCGGCGGTGACGGTGGACACGGCGTGCTCGTCGTCGCTGGTGTCGATGCACCTCGCCGTGCAGGCACTGCGCAACAGCGACTGCGAGATGGCGGTCGCCGGCGGCATCTCGGTGATGTCCAGCCCGGGGGCGTTCATCGAGTTCGCCCGGCAGCGGGTGCTGTCGGTCGACGGCCGGTGCAAGCCGTTCGCGGACGCGGCCGACGGCACCGGCTGGGGCGAAGGTGTCGGCCTGGTCCTGCTCGAACGACTCTCCGACGCCCAACGCCACGGCCACCAGGTCCTGGCCGTGATCCGCGGTTCGGCCATCAACCAGGACGGCGCCTCCAACGGCCTGACCGCCCCGAACGGCCCGTCGCAGCAGCGGGTGATCGAACAGGCCCTGGCCAACGCGAAGTTGTCCGCCGCCCAGGTCGACGTGGTCGAGGCGCACGGCACCGGCACCACCCTGGGCGACCCGATCGAAGCCCAGGCCCTCCTCGCCACCTACGGCGTCGCGCACACCCCCGACCAGCCGTTGTGGCTCGGATCGATCAAGTCGAACATCGGCCACACCCAGGCCGCGGCCGGTGTCGCCGGCGTCATCAAGATGATCGAGGCGATGCGCCACGGCACACTGCCGGCCTCGCTGCACATCGACGCCCCGAGCAGCCACGTCGACTGGAGCTCCGGAACCATCGGACTGCTCCAGGAGGCGACTCCGTGGCCCGAGACCGGCCAGCCCCGCCGCGCAGCGGTGTCGTCGTTCGGGATCAGCGGCACCAACGCCCACCTCATCCTCGAACAAGCCCCCCAACCCACCGAACCGACCGCTGAACCGCTGCCGCCCGGACCGCTCGCGCTATCGGCCCACACCCCGGCCGCCCTACGCGACCAAGCCGCCCGGCTGGCCGACTACCTGCAAGACCGCACCGACCTCGGTGACATCGCCGCCGCCCTCAACCACCAACGCGCCCTACTCCACCACCGAGCCGTCATCACCGCCAACCACACCGA
>NZ_JBICUF010000042.1:0-5094 GCF_043198035.1 Micromonospora sp. NPDC048898 | reverse complement strand
GGCCGCATGGCTGGTGGTGGAAAGTTTTTCGGCTTGGGATGGGCTCGCGGCCTATCAGCTTGTTGGTGGGGTGATGGCCTACCAAGGCGACGACGGGTAGCCGGCCTGAGAGGGCGACCGGCCACACTGGGACTGAGACACGGCCCAGACTCCTACGGGAGGCAGCAGTGGGGAATATTGCACAATGGGCGGAAGCCTGATGCAGCGACGCCGCGTGAGGGATGACGGCCTTCGGGTTGTAAACCTCTTTCAGCAGGGACGAAGCGAGAGTGACGGTACCTGCAGAAGAAGCACCGGCCAACTACGTGCCAGCAGCCGCGGTAAGACGTAGGGTGCGAGCGTTGTCCGGATTTATTGGGCGTAAAGAGCTCGTAGGCGGCTTGTCGCGTCGACCGTGAAAACTTGGGGCTCAACCCCAAGCCTGCGGTCGATACGGGCAGGCTAGAGTTCGGTAGGGGAGACTGGAATTCCTGGTGTAGCGGTGAAATGCGCAGATATCAGGAGGAACACCGGTGGCGAAGGCGGGTCTCTGGGCCGATACTGACGCTGAGGAGCGAAAGCGTGGGGAGCGAACAGGATTAGATACCCTGGTAGTCCACGCTGTAAACGTTGGGCGCTAGGTGTGGGGGGCCTCTCCGGTTTCCTGTGCCGCAGCTAACGCATTAAGCGCCCCGCCTGGGGAGTACGGCCGCAAGGCTAAAACTCAAAGGAATTGACGGGGGCCCGCACAAGCGGCGGAGCATGCGGATTAATTCGATGCAACGCGAAGAACCTTACCTGGGTTTGACATGGCCGCAAAACCTCCAGAGATGGGGGGTCCTTCGGGGGCGGTCACAGGTGGTGCATGGCTGTCGTCAGCTCGTGTCGTGAGATGTTGGGTTAAGTCCCGCAACGAGCGCAACCCTCGTTCGATGTTGCCAGCGCGTTATGGCGGGGACTCATCGAAGACTGCCGGGGTCAACTCGGAGGAAGGTGGGGATGACGTCAAGTCATCATGCCCCTTATGTCCAGGGCTTCACGCATGCTACAATGGCCGGTACAATGGGCTGCGATACCGTGAGGTGGAGCGAATCCCAAAAAGCCGGTCTCAGTTCGGATCGGGGTCTGCAACTCGACCCCGTGAAGTCGGAGTCGCTAGTAATCGCAGATCAGCAACGCTGCGGTGAATACGTTCCCGGGCCTTGTACACACCGCCCGTCACGTCACGAAAGTCGGCAACACCCGAAGCCGGTGGCCCAACCCTTGTGGAGGGAGCCGTCGAAGGTGGGGCTGGCGATTGGGACGAAGTCGTAACAAGGTAGCCGTACCGGAAGGTGCGGCTGGATCACCTCCTTTCTAAGGAGCACCTTCCGACGAAAGTCGGTAAGGAGCCCGCACTGCCCGACTGTGGTGGTGGGGTGCTCAGATGGCGGAGACACTGGCAAGTTTTCCCTCGGCAACGGCCGGGTTCCTTCTAGTACAGCTACTTTCGGGTGGTGGGAACGAAGTCCCTGGTGCGGCTGAGGAAGAATGTGAGCACCCTGTTGGGTCCTGAAGGAACAACCATTGTGTTGTTGTTTCAGAGACTTGGCCAGCCCTCCGTGTGGGGGCTGGGAGTCTGCCAGGCATGGCCTGGCCTCACATACCGCTGGTCCTGAGGGACTGGGTTTGGTGTGGGGCTGTTCGGGTTGTGGGTTGGTCGTTTGTTGAGAATTGCACAGTGGACGCGAGCATCTTTGTGGTCAAGTTGTCAAGGGCGAACGGTGAATGCCTTGGCACCAGGAGCCGATGAAGGACGTGGGAGGCCGCGATAGGCCTGGGGGAGCTGTCAACCAAGCTGTGATCCCAGGGTGTCCGAATGGGGAAACCTGGCACCAGTCATGTGGTGTCACCCACACCTGAACACATAGGGTGTGTGGAGGGAACGCGGGGAAGTGAAACATCTCAGTACCCGCAGGAAGAGAAAACAATTGAGTGATTCCGTGAGTAGTGGCGAGCGAAAGCGGATCGAGGCTAAACCGGCTGCGTGTGATACCTGTCAGGGGTTGCGTGGTCGGGGTTGTGGGACCCTGCTGAATGTACTGACATGCATTCGAGAAGTTACAAAGTTGGTGGCTAGTCGAACAGTCTGGAATGGCTGACCGTAGACGGTGAGAGTCCGGTAGGTGAAAGTTGCTGACCTTCTGTGGGTGTTCCCGAGTAGCGGCGGACCCCTGAAATCTGCCGTGAATCTGCCAGGACCACCTGGTAAGCCTAAATACTTCCTGGTGACCGATAGCGGACAAGTACCGTGAGGGAATGGTGAAAAGTACCCCGGGAGGGGAGTGAAATAGTACCTGAAACCGTTCGCCTACAATCCGTCGGAGCCTTGCGGGGTGACGGCGTGCCTTTTGAAGAATGAGCCTGCGAGTTAGTGGCATGTGGCGAGGTTAACCCGTGTGGGGGAGCCGTAGCGAAAGCGAGTCTGAATAGGGCGATTCAGTCGCGTGTCCTAGACCCGAAGCGGAGTGATCTAGCCATGGGCAGGCTGAAGCGCGGGTAAGACCGCGTGGAGGGCCGAACCCACCAATGTTGAAAAATTGGGGGATGACCTGTGGTTAGGGGTGAAAGGCCAATCAAACTCCGTGATAGCTGGTTCTCCCCGAAATGCATTTAGGTGCAGCGTCGCGTGTTTCTTGCCGGAGGTAGAGCACTGGATGGTCTAGGGGGCCCACAAGCTTACCGAAATCAGCCAAACTCCGAATGCCGGTAAGTGAGAGCGCGGCAGTGAGACTGCGGGGGATAAGCTTCGTAGTCGAGAGGGAAACAGCCCAGATCACCAGCTAAGGCCCCTAAGCGTGTGCTAAGTGGAAAAGGATGTGGGGTCGCATAGACAACCAGGAGGTTGGCTTAGAAGCAGCCACCCTTTAAAGAGTGCGTAATAGCTCACTGGTCAAGTGGTTCCGCGCCGACAATGTAGCGGGGCTCAAGCACACCGCCGAAGCTGTGGCATTCACATTTTATCCTCGCTTGGACGTGATTCCTTGTGCAGGTGTGTGGATGGGTAGGGGAGCGTCGTGCCGCGAGTGAAGCAGCGGGGTGACCCAGTTGTGGACGCGGCACGAGTGAGAATGCAGGCATGAGTAGCGAAAGAAGGGTGAGAAACCCTTCCGCCGGATGACCAAGGGTTCCAGGGCCAGGCTAATCCGCCCTGGGTGAGTCGGGACCTAAGGCGAGGCCGAGAGGCGTAGTCGATGGACAACGGGTTGATATTCCCGTACCCGCGAAAGAGCGTCCCTGATGAACCTCGTTGTGCTAACCACCCGAACCAGCGGAGACCTTCGGGTTGATGGTGGGGAGGCTGGGAACCTGATGGGTAGTAGTCAAGCGATGGGGTGACGCAGGAAGGTAGCTGAGCCCGGCCGGTGGTTGTGCCGGGGTAAGCGTGTAGGCCGTGTTGTAGGCAAATCCGCAACACATATAAGGCTGAGACGTGATGCCGAGCCGATTCAGGTGAAGTCAGTGATCCTATGCTGCCGAGAAAAGCCTCTAGCGAGTTCTTAGCGGCCCGTACCCCAAACCGACACAGGTGGTCAGGTAGAGAATACCGAGGCGATCGGGCGAACTGTGGTTAAGGAACTCGGCAAATTGCCCCCGTAACTTAGGGAGAAGGGGGGCCGGAGACGTGAAGCCCCGCGCGGGTGGAGCGTTGTATGGCCGCAGAGAGCAGGGGGAAGCGACTGTTTACTAAAAACACAGGTCCATGCGAAGAAGTAATTCGATGTATATGGACTGACGCCTGCCCGGTGCTGGAACGTTAAGGGGACCTGTTAGCTCTTCGGGGCGAAGCGGAGAACTTAAGCGCCAGTAAACGGCGGTGGTAACTATAACCATCCTAAGGTAGCGAAATTCCTTGTCGGGTAAGTTCCGACCTGCACGAATGGCGTAACGACTTCCCCACTGTCTCAACCACAGGCCCGGCGAAATTGCAGTACGAGTAAAGATGCTCGTTACGCGCGGCAGGACGGAAAGACCCCGGGACCTTTACTATAGCTTGACATTGGTACTCGAATTAGCTTGTGTAGGATAGGTGGGAGCCGGTGAAGTCCATACGCCAGTATGGGTGGAGGCAATCTTGAAATACCACTCTGGTTGATTTGGGTATCTAACTTCGGACCGTTATCCGGTTCAGGGACAGTGTCTGGTGGGTAGTTTAACTGGGGCGGTTGCCTCCTAAAAGGTAACGGAGGCGCCCAAAGGTTCCCTCAGCCTGGTTGGCAATCAGGTGTTGAGTGCAAGTACACAAGGGAGCTTGACTGTGAGACTGACAAGTCGAGCAGGGACGAAAGTCGGGACTAGTGATCCGGCACTTGCGAGTGGAAGCGGTGTCGCTCAACGGATAAAAGGTACCCCGGGGATAACAGGCTGATCTTCCCCAAGAGTCCATATCGACGGGATGGTTTGGCACCTCGATGTCGGCTCGTCGCATCCTGGGGCTGTAGCAGGTCCCAAGGGTTGGGCTGTTCGCCCATTAAAGCGGTACGCGAGCTGGGTTTAGAACGTCGTGAGACAGTTCGGTCCCTATCCGCCGTGCGCGTAGGATACTTGAGAAGGGCTGTCCCTAGTACGAGAGGACCGGGACGGACGAACCTCTGGTGTGCCAGTTGTCCTGCCAAGGGCACGGCTGGTTAGCTACGTTCGGAAGGGATAACCGCTGAAAGCATCTAAGCGGGAAGCCTGCTTCAAGATGAGGTATCCCACCCCACTTTGTGGGGGTAAGGCCCCCAGCTAGACGACTGGGTTGATAGGCCGGAAATGTAAGCCCGGTAACGGGTTCAGTTGACCGGTACTAATAGGCCGAGGACTTGACTACTAAGCTGCTACGCGTCCACTGTGCAACTCTGAACGAGCGAACACCCGCGTGAGTTCTGTGCCGGGGTTGTTTGATATGTTCATAGAGTTACGGCGGTCATGGCGGAGGGGAAACGCCCGGTTACATTCCGAACCCGGAAGCTAAGCCCTCCAGCGCCGATGGTACTGCACTCGTGAGGGTGTGGGAGAGTAGGACGCCGCCGGACAATCTTCCAGATAGGGCCACCCCGATACCGGGGTGGCCCTATCTGCATTCCCGCATCC
>NZ_JBICUF010000041.1:0-5329 GCF_043198035.1 Micromonospora sp. NPDC048898 | reverse complement strand
GGCAGCTGCGAGACATTGTGGGGCGGCTGATCGCGGCCGGGCAGTGGCGGCCCGGGGACCCGGAGATCCTGGTCGTGGCCGACGCCGGCTACGACGCGCCCCGTCTGGCGTTCCTCCTGGCCGATCTGCCCGTGCAGGTCCTCGCTCGGATGCGCTCAGACCGGGTACTACGCCGAGCAGTGCCAGCCCGGCAGCCCGGGACGATCGGCAGACCGCGCAAGCACGGCGACGAGTTCGTCTTCGGCGATCCCACCACCTGGGGTGAGCCGGACGTTGCCACCGCCGCTGACACCCGGCTCTACGGCGCGGCGTGGGCCCGAGCCTGGGACCGGTTGCACCCACGGTTGACCCACCGATCCGCCTGGATCGACTCGGCGAAGGTGCTGCCGGTCATCGAGGGAACCGTCATCCGTTTGGAAGTCGACCATCTACCCTCCGGCGCGACCCCGAAGCCGGTCTGGCTGTGGTGCTCCGGCGTCGACGCCACCCCGGACGACGTGAACCTGCTCTGGCAGACGTTCCTGCGACGCTTCGACATCGAACACACGTTCCGCCTGTTCAAGCAGACCCTCGGCTGGACCTGCCCCAAGATCCGCACCCCGCAAGCCGCCGACCTATGGACCTGGCTGATCCTCGCCACCTACACCCAGCTCCGCCTGGCCCGCACCCTCGCCGCCGACCTGCGCCGCCCCTGGGAGAAGCCCGCACCACCGCAGCGTCTGTCACCCGCCCGCGTCCGCCGAGGGTTTCGGCACCTCCGCGTGAAGCTCACCTGCCCAGCCGATGCACCCAAACCCTCCCGACCAGGCCCAGGGCGACCACCCGGCCGCCGCAACAACCAGCCCACCCCACGCTACGACGTCCACACCGCAGCCACCACGAACGCCAAGACAGCAGCCGCAAAGAACACGAAGTCCGTCAATCCCCGTCCACGTCGCACGGGTTAAAGGTCAAGCTAGGGCACGTCTCGAAACCCTGGCGTCTGTCTGTTGGGGATGGTCGGGCAGGATGCCTGGGTGTAGGTGATCACCGCCCCCTGAGCGGATCTTCCCGTTCACCGGGCTGAAGGTCTACCTGCGACCACACGTGCTGGTCATGGATGAAGTTGGTTATCGGCCGCTGGAGCGGGACGAGGCCAACTTCGTGTTCCAGCTGATCTCCAAGCGATACGAAGAGGGATCGACCCTGTTGGCCTCGAACAAGAGCTTCAGCGCCTCAAAGCCATCGTCAGCGGACCAAGCCAAGCCCGAGCCAGCGGTGCCTGACACTGCGAGCAGCGCTTGATCGGCGAGCGTGGACATTTTCAACCGTAACGGGCGCGCCACTCAAGATAGGCGACCTGCTGCTGGGCATCGAAGGCACCCACGTCTCCCACACGTGGGTGCCGAGAGCCGAAGCCGATCACGCTCCACAGCGGCCTACTCGTCCACAGCGCCTGCAACGCCGGATATCGCTCGACCTCCCACAACGCCTCACGCACGGCATCGTCCATCCCAGAACCTGGGCGTTCGTAATAAATACCGCTGCTCTGAGTGTCGAGCTCACCGACGTCAGTAAAAGCGGGCAAATCCGGAAACACCATGTCAAGGCTGAGCCTCCAGCGTTCCGGCTGATACCAATCCGGCCGCGCCTCGTCGACCATCAGATGCCTGTTGAACGAC
This sequence comes from Micromonospora sp. NPDC048898, assembly GCF_043198035.1. Taxonomy (NCBI): domain Bacteria; kingdom Bacillati; phylum Actinomycetota; class Actinomycetes; order Micromonosporales; family Micromonosporaceae; genus Micromonospora; species Micromonospora sp. NPDC048898. The sequence goes on along the minus strand of NZ_JBICUF010000041.1, from coordinate 3,668 downwards.
AGGGTCGGTAGCTCGTCACTCCAGCTGTAGCGACCCCAGGACACGTCGAACCCGTCGGCGTTGCTGGCCGGTTCCGACTCCAGCCCATCGATCTCAATGGCGAGGAAGGCCGAGAACACCCGCCAGGCCGACTCGGGGTTCTCTACCCGGTTCGGATCAAGGCCATGTTGTCGGAGAAGACCTCGGAGGATGTCCGCCAAATCCGGCCACAACACGAGCACACCGCAAGGTACCAAGCAGCTCCGACCCCGAACGCAACCTGTGCACGTCATCTCGACCCGCGATCACCGCATGGCCGCCCGAAGCAAGAACTACCGGTACTCGACGAACCTGCACCTTGGTTCACTTCGCGTTTCGAGTGAGCCCCGTCCCGTTGGGCGGGGATTTTGCTGTGCGGGTCAGGGTGCTCGTCGGGGCGGTGAGCGGGAAGGCCGCCCTGTCAGTTTCGATGGTCAAGGCGTCGTGGTCGCGCACGATGATCATGCTGTGGAGCCGTAGGTGGCCAGCGGCGGTGTCTGGATCCTGGCCGTGCATCGTCGGGTGGTGCCGACGGAGGCGGCTGTCGTGTCGAATGCTCAGCGGGCCCGCATCCCGTTCAGTAAGACATCGAGGTAGCGGCGGCCGGCTGCAGCTTGCTCCTGAGGATCGGTGGCAGCGTGCATCCTGGCCGAGAAGGCGATTCCGCACATCAATGGCGTCATGTCGGCGAGCGTTATGCCGGGCGCCAGCCGCCCCGCGGCCCTGACCCGTGCGAATAGTTCATTGAACAGCGAGGCCAACTGATCGAGCAGATGCGCTGTGCCCGGTAGGGCGGCTGTGGACGCAGACAGCACCGGGGACAGGGCAGCGTCAGTGAGTTGCGCGTCCACGAACCTGACCAGGAAATCACAAAAGGCCGCCCATGCGTCGTCCTGTTCCGCAGCCTGTTTGGCGGCCTGGATCAGCGTCTCCAGTCCGTCCACCGACACCGCCTCGATCAACGCCTGAGGCGTCGGGAAGTGCCGGTACACCGTGGCGACGCCGACGCCGGCCGCGCTGGCCACCTCGTTCAGCTGAATCGGGGTGCCGTCCGCGACCAGCTCCCGGCCAATCTCGATGATTCGCTGGCGGTTGCGTACTGCGTCCTTACGGAGCGGGGAAGCGGTCACTACCACAGCATAAATGGATAACTGGGGCTGTTGTTGGACGGGCGGCGTGAGTCGATGCAGCCGATGGCGGATCGGCTCGGGGGATCATCAGGGGTTGCGGCATTTCGTAACGACCTCGCCGGGCCCGGTGCGGGACACCTGCCGATGAGCATCACCGGCCGAGGTGGTCGATGGTGGTGGGGATGCGCGACGAGCTGGCCGAGTACGGATTTCGTCCGCCGTTGCTGGCCGCGGACGCCGGCTACGGCGACAACGGCCACTTCCGTGGTGCCTTGGACGAGCGGTTCATCGGCTACGTCGTCCCCGAAGCGCACCTGGACCCAAAAGCCATATAACCGGACAAAGTACTACTAGTGCCTGGACCTCGTCCGGGCGGTTCGGGGCAACGCACCGGATAACTCATCCATTTCGTGCTACGGTCAAGGAAGCGGATAACTCATCCGTTTCCATTGTCCGCTCGGCTCCGGAGAGAACATGCAGATACTCATCACCGGCGGCACCGGCTACCTGGGCTCGGTGCTTGTCGAACACTTCGTTGCCGCAGGTCACCAAGTAGTAGCGCTGACCCGGTCCCCGCAGTCGGCAGCAACAGCGACGCAGGCGGGCGCGCGTCCTCTGCTCGGCAGCCTGACCGACACCGCGCTCCTGGAAACGGCTGCGGCGCAAGCCGACGCCGTGGTGCACGCCGCGGCGGTCGACTATGCCGGTGGCGAGGACGCAGTCAGGGCAGAAGCCGCTGCCGTGGAGGCGCTGATCCGTGGGGCGGGAAAGGCTGGGACGGGCAAGCCGTTCATCTACACCAGCACGAACCTGGTCTACGGGCTCGACCCCGCCCAATCTCGGGACGAAGACGCAGAACTGCCGGAGCCGGGCCTGCTGCCGGCCAAGCTCCTCGCCGAACGCCTGGTGCGCGAGGCGGCGGGTCTGAACGGCATGATCATCCGTGCGGGTCTGGTCTACGGTCGCGGCGGCACCATGCTGCTGACCAATCTGATCGGGGCCGCGACCCGCTCGGGCGCTGCGACCTACATTGGCGCCGGTGACAACGAGTGGACCCCGGTGCACGTGGACGATCTCGCCCGCCTGTACCTGGCGGCCCTGGAGCGCCCGGTGGCGGGCACCTACAACGCGGCCGGGCCGCAGCAGTTCACCTTCCGCGAACTTGCCGAGGCGATCGCGGACCTGACCGGAACCACCGCGACCTCGATCACCGCCGAACAGGCCGAGAGCGCCATGGGGCCGATGGCCGCGCTGCTTCGATCTTCGGCGCGCATCACCTCCCACAAGGCGCACGACACGTTCGGGTGGAGCACCAGCGGTCCCGCTCTGCCGGACGACGTGCGCTCCGGCTCCTACCGGGTGGTGAACCCGTGAGCCCGAGCCTGGCCAGCCACGCCGTTGTCGGTCTGCTGCGCGTGACCGGAGTGAAGAAGCGCCAGTTCAAGCCGAGCCGGTTCCTCGCCGAAGTGGCCAACCCGGCTCCACCGCGTCTGCCGGGTGTCACGGTCCGACGGGAAGAGTTCGAAGGCTGGACGGTCTATCGGCTGGCGCCCGTCAATCCGGTACGGCACTATGCCGTCTACCTGCACGGCGGCGCCTGGGCCGCCCCCATCACCACGCAGCACTGGAGGCTGGCCGCCCGGATCGCCGTCGAATCCGGCCGCGAAGTTGTCCTGCCCCTGTACCCGCGCCTTCCCGCCGCTACCCACGCCGACGTCCTTCCAGTCATGCTGCGCCTGTTCCAGCACGTCCAGACACAGGGGCCGACCGCACTGACCGGTGATTCAGCGGGCGCGACCATCGCCCTGTCCGTGCTCCAGGCTCTGACCTCGCGAAGCGAGGGGCCGGACGTCACCATCCTGATCTCACCCGCCCTGGACCTGACCTTCACCAACCCGAAGATCACCGACATCGCACCGCACGATCCGTTGCTGAATCTCGAGCACATCCGAGTTCTCGCGACCCGCTGGGCCGCCCCAGCCGATCCGTCAAACCCTCAGACCAGCCCTCTCAACGGCCGGCTGGACCACCTCGGACTCGTCCACGTGTACGGCGGGACACGCGATGTCCTCTTCCCCGACGCCGTCGTGCTCAGGGACCGGGCCGGTAACGCGACCGGAACCGATCTTCACCTGCACATCGGTGAGGGAATGATCCACGACTGGCCAATCATGCCGACCCCGGAGGGCCGCCGGGCGGCCGGGGACGTCATCGCCCTTTTGCGAGACGCAGGTGATCACTCGGTCGGAGAGGGTTTGTGATCTTCGGAAACGCCTCGAGACCTGCTTGGCCAGTACCCGCTGATGCTGCGTTTCCCGTACTTCGACATCTACCGCAAGTGGCTCGTCGAGCAGGTCGATCTCGTGCTCGCGATGCAGCTGTGACCGGAGGCCTTCACACCTGAGGAGGAAGCCGACAACTTCGCCTAGGCCGTGTTTCGTAGGGCACGAAGCCATTGGTTGATGGCGGCGATGGTGAGGGTGGCTTCGTAGCGCACGGCGAGTTTGTCGTATCTGGTGG
>NZ_JBICUF010000040.1:0-6730 GCF_043198035.1 Micromonospora sp. NPDC048898 | reverse complement strand
TCGGGGTCGGGGTGGTAGTAGCGGTCGTTGTCCCAGCGGTCGGTGGGGATGGGGGTGATGGCGGTGCGGGCTTCGGTGAGTAGTCGCCAGAATTCTTCGGGGCCGTCGGCGCCGGGGAAGCGGCACCCGATGCCCACCACCGCGATCGGCTCGGTACGCGCCGCCCGCAGGGCGGCGGCCTCGGCCCGCGCCACCCGCAACTCCAGCAGCGCCCGCCGGAGCAGGTCCTCCCGCTCCGAACGACTGTCCCGCTCCTCGGGCACTGCTGTCGCGTCGACGGCCCTCATGCGGTGCCTCCCGTGTCCAGCTCCTGCTTCAGGAGCCCCAACAGGTCGTCCTCGCTCAGGTGGGCGAGTTCCGCTTCCAGCCCGGCCAGGTCCACCGCCGGCTCGGCCCGGTGCGCCGCCTGCTCGGTCGCGCCGTTCGGGGCCCGGCCCGGTGGCTCGGGTGGCCCGCCGACCAGCTCCGACAGCAGGAACCTGGCCAGCGCCGCGACCGTGGGGTTCTCGAAGGCCGCGGTGGCGGGCACATCGGTGCCCAGCCGCCGGGCGAGCCGGTCGCGCAACTCGACGCTGGTGATCGAGTCCATCCCGGCGTCGAAGAAGCCGAGTTCGCGGTCCATCCGGGACCCGGTCGGCCGGCCGAGGACCACCGCGAGTTCGACCTGTACGGCGTCCTCCAGCATCCGGACGCCGGCCGTCGAGTCGCCGGCCGCACGCAGTCGGCGGGCGAACTCCTCGTCGTGGGCGCCGCCCGTCTCGCCGGTCGGGCGCATCGTCGCGAACATCGGCCGCGAGCGCTTCGCCTCCAGCACCGGGAGCAGCCTGTTCCAGTCCAACGGGGCAACCGCGACCTGGCACCGGATCGGGGCCTCGTCGGGGGCCACACCGGTGAGCCGGTCCAGCGCGGCGAAGCCCAGGTCCCGGCTCACCGGCGCGGTTCCGGTGGCCAGGAAGGACTCGCCGTGCTCCCGGGCGAGTGAGCCGTCGGCCCACCAGCCCCAGTCGACGGTCAGGGCGGGATAACCGCGCTGCGCGCGGTCGTGCGCGAAGACGTCCTGGAAATGGCACGCGGCCACGAGGTGCCCGGCGAGCGCGGCCCCGAAGACCGACCAGGCCGAGCCGCAGGACACGAAGAAGTCGAGCGCGGCATCCTCGGCCGCGGCGGCGACGACGAGCGTGCCCTCGACCTTCGGCCGCAGGATCGCGCGGAACCCGGCCCAGTCGATGTCCGCCAGCGGCCGGAGTTCGAACAGGCCCGCGGCGTGGATCACACCACGGACGGCCGGCCACGGCGCACGGTGCGGGTCGAAGACCGCCCGCATCGCCACGGGGTCGGCGACATCGCCGTCCGGGGTGTACACCGTGGCACCGTCGCGGCGCAGCCGTTCGATGGCGGCGAGGGTGTGGCGTTCGGCGTCCGCCGGGTCGGCCCGTCCGGCCGCTGTTCCCTCCCGCGCCAGCGGACCGCGTCCCAGCAGGACCAGGTGCCGTGCCCCGCGTCGGTACAGCCACTCGGCGAACAGCACGCCCAGTGCCCCGCGACCGCCGGTGATGAGATACGCGGCCTCGGGGTCGAGCGTGAGTGGCGTGGGTACGACGTCGCCGGGACTCCGGCCGGCATCGACTCGTACCAGCCGGGGAACCATCCGCTGTCCGGCGCGGTACGCGACCTGGTCCTCGGCGTCCGGGTGCAGGATCTCGCGGGCGATCGTCGCGGCCTCCGCGTCGGGGTCCGGGTACCGCGCGTCGAGATCGATCTGGCCACCCCAGACACCCGGCTGCTCCATCGACACGGCGCGTCCGAGCCCCCACGCGGGTGCCAGCACCGGCACGCACGGCGCATCGCCGGCCGGGACGGCACCGCGGGTGACCGCCCAGAGGCGTGCGCCGGCCGCGATACCGGGCGCCGACAGTGACCGCGGCGCGATCAGGAGCGGGCCGCACGAGGCGCTGAGTGCCTCGTTCCACTCCGGCCCGGGCGTCCGCAGGGCCGGGTCGGCGTCCAGCGCGGCAAGGTGAACGACGCCGCGCAGTGTGTCACCGGCGCCGCGGATCGCCTCCGCCACGGCGGAGAACCCGTCGTGTGGGCTCAGCGTCTGTGACCGGACCAGGACGCAGGTGTGACCTGCCGCATCGAGGAGCGCGGCCAACCGGTCCGCGACGCCGTCCGGGCCGGCGCCGGTCAGCACCCAGCAGCCGGCGTCCCCGGAACCGCCGGTGCCGTTCGCCGAGGCGGGATCCCGGGAGTCCGGCTGCCAGGCGACCTCGTACAGGGACGCGTCGACGTCGTGCTGGACGTCCCGCTCGGGACCGCCCTGCTGCGGCGTACGCCCATTCGACGTGGCGGCCGGTGGGGAGACCTCCGCGCCGCGCGTCGTCCCGGGCCAGGCCGGCCGATCGGGAATCCAGAACCGCTCCCGCTGCCAGGGATAGCTCGGTAGCCGGACCCGTCGGCCGTCACCCGGTTGCAGCGCCGCGTGGTCCAGCGGGTGGCCGAGGACGTGCAGCGCCCCCGCGGCGTCGAGCATCGACGTACGACCGTCGTGGTGCGCGCGCATCGACTCGACCGCGACGACCCCGGTCCCGTACCCGTCCAGGCACTGCAGGATGGGGGTCTGCAGAGCGGGGTGCGCGCCGACCTCCAGCACGACGTGGTGTGCCGGCCCCGCGGCCCCGCGCAGCGCTTCCGTGAAGAGCACGGGTCCGGTGACGTTGCGCGCCCAGTAGTCGGCATCGGCGAAGCGGGGCTCCGCGGGCCCGCCGGTCACCGTCGAGTACACGGCCAACGTCGGCGGTGCCGGGGCGAGAGCCCCGAGTTGCGCCCGCAGCGCCTGTGCGGAGTCCGCCATCGCGGGCGTGTGGAACGCGTACTCCTCCTGGACTGTCGACCAGAACACGCCCCGGGAGCGGAGCGCACCCGCCAGCTCCACCATGGCCGGGCGGGTGCCCGCGACGACTGTGTTGCGTGGGCTGTTCACCGCCGCGATCGACACCGCCGCGCCGTAGGGCGCGATCACCTCGGCGGTCTCCCGCCGGTCGAGCCCGACGACCGCCATCATCCCGCCGCCCCGGGTCGCGCCCATCGCTGCCGCGCGTCGTACCGCGACCTCGCAGGCCTGTTCCAGGGTGAGGCAGCCGGCCGCGTAGGCGGCGGCGATCTCGCCCACGCTGTGGCCGATCACCGCGTCGGGCCGTACACCCCAGGCGTGCCACACCTGGGTGATCGCCGCCTGGACGGCGAAGATCGCGGGCTGGGCGACGACCGTGTCGTCCAGCCGCGACCGCTCCGGACCGGCGAACAACTCGTCGCGCAGCGACCAGCCGGCGAGCCGGCGCACCACCGCGTCGCAGCGCTCGACGACCTCGTCGACGGCAGGATGGCGGGTCAGGGCGCGGCCCATGCCGGGCCACTGCGAGCCCTGCCCGGAGTAGACGACGATCAAGCGGTCGCGGCCGTCGCGGCGCGCGACGCCGCGGCGGACGCCGATCAGCTTCTCCCGCCCGCCCGCGCCCGCTCCGCGCCGGCCGCGCACACCGCGACCGGCCTCCACCGACCGGGCCAGCAGGTCCGCCGCCCGCTTCGCGGAGTCGGCGACCACGGACAGCCGGTACGGCAGGTGCGTGCGGTGCAGCGCCGCGGTGCGGGTCACGTCCGCGAGGACCAACGCGCCGTCGGGTGCCTGCTCGAACATCCGCCGGTACGCCTCGGCCGTGTCGTCGAGCGCCTCGGGCGAGTGTGCGGACAACAGCAGCAACTGGGGGTCCGGCTGGTCGGGGCGAGACGAGGGCGGCCCGGAGTCCGGCGTCCCCGCGGATTCCGGTGCCTGCTCCAGCAGCACGTGCGCGTTGGTGCCGCTGAAGCCGAACGAGCTGACCCCGGCGATCCGGGAACCGTGCCGCGGCTCCCACTCGACGGGCCGTGCCGGAACCCGGACGGGGATCTCCCCCCACGGGATGTGCGGGCTCGGCTGTTCGAAGTGCAGGTGGGCGGGGATCTGGCGATGGCGCAGGGCGAGCGCCACCTTGATCAGACCAGTGATGCCGGCCGCCGCCTCCAGGTGCCCGATGTTGGTCTTGACCGAGCCGACCCAGAGCGCGTCGTGGCGGTCGGATTCCGGGCGCAGCGCGTCGACCAGGGCGCTGATCTCCAGCGGGTCGCCCAGCGGTGTGCCGGTGCCGTGCGCCTCGACGTAGCCGACCTCGTCGCGCCGTACTCCCGCGTCGCGCAGCGCGTCGCGCAGCACCGCGACCTGCGCGCGCCCGTTCGGCACCGTCAGCCCGGCGCTGCGGCCGTCCTGGTTGACCGCGGAACCCCGGACCAGCGCCCAGATCTGGTCACCGGCGGCCTGCGCGTCGGCGAGCCGTCTGAGGACGACGACCCCGCAGCCCTCGCCGCGACCGTAGCCGTCGGCCTGGGCGCTGAACGACTTGCACCGCCCGTCCGGGGCCAGCGCGCGCATCCGGGTCAGGCTCGCCGTGGTCAGCGGGGACAGCATGAGGTTCACGCCGGCGACGACCGCCAGGTCCGTCTCGCCGGAGCGCAGGCTGCGGGCGGCCAGGTGCACGGCGACGAGCGAGGACGAACACGCCGTGTCCACGGCGAGACTCGGGCCGTGCGTGCCCAGCAGGTGCGACAGGCGCCCGGCGGCCACGCTGAAGGTGTTGCCGGTGGCCAGGTACGGGTCGTCGGCGGCGGCCGGGTGCGCCGCGAGCAGCTGCAGGTAGTCGGAGGTGTTGATGCCGACGTACACGCCTGTCGCCGAGCCGTCGAGCGTCTCGACCCGGACGCCTGCGTCTTCGAGCGCCTCCCAGGAGACTTCGAGGAGCAGCCGCTGTTGCGGGTCCATGCTGCGTGCCTCGCGGGGCGAGATGCCGAAGGCGGCGGCGTCGAACCCGTCGACCGGGCTCTCCAGGAAGCCGCCACGCCGTCCGTAGGAGGCGGCACCGTCGGACCGGGCCGGCGTGTCCCAGCGGTCGCCGGGCACGTCGCCTGTGGCGTCGCGCCCGTCGCTCAACAGCCGCCAGAACGAGTCGGGGTCGACCGCACCGCCGGGCAGCCGGCACGCCATGCCGACGATCGCAAGCGGTTCGGCGGTGCCGGGTCGCGGTGCGCGCGGGGCGGGCTCGACGGCCGGTCGGGGGGCGGGTACGGGCAGCCGGACGTCGACCGGGGACGGCTCGATCCGCGCCAGATACTCGGCCAGCCGGCGGATCGTGGGGTGGTCGAAGACCAGGGTCACCGGCAGTCCCAGCCCGAGTTCGCCCTCCAGGCGCGTACGGATCTGCATGGTCATCGCCGAGGTGAGTCCGAGGTCGAACAGGCCGATGTCGGGGCTGAGCTCCTCCGGGCGGTGCAGCCCGAGCACCGCCGACAACTCGGTCTGCAACCGGTGGACCAGGTCGCCCACCCGGGCCGGGTCCGCGCCCGCCGCCGCGACGGGGAGGGGCCGCGGCGCGGGGGAGCGCGCGTCCGTGGCCGCGCCTGCCGTGCCGTCGACCGAGCGGGCCTCGACGGTGCCCGGGCCGGCCGGACGCTGTTTCGGGAGCCAGTGCTCGCGGCGTTCGAAGGGATACCGGGGAAGGTCCGGCAGCACCTCCGGGCGGGCCGTCTGCGGCGACCAGTCGACCGGGCCGCCGGCGACCCAGGTCCGTGCGAGTGCCTCGACCAGTCGCCGGCGCGGTTCGGTCGTTCGGGGCAGCGAGGGGACGCAGGTCCACTCGGCGCCGCTGGCGGCCGCGACCGCAGCCGCCGAGGCAAGTAGGCCGCCCGGCCCCAACTCGATCAGGATCGTGGTTCCCCGGTCCAGGGCGGTGCGCAGGGCCTCGTCGAAGTGGACGGGCGCGCGGCTGTGCCGGACCCAGTACTCCGGGGTGGCCGCCTCGGGCCCGGCGAGCAGCCCGGTGGTGTCCGACACGAACGGCACCGTGGCCGGTCGCAGGGCGGTCTGCGCGAATGCCTCGCCCAGCGCGCCGAGCATCGGCTCCACCTGCGCGGTGTGGAAGGCGACAGGCACGGACAGCCGCACCGTGCGCAGGCCCTCGTCCGCCGCCAGCGCCGCGAACTCGTCGACGGCGTCGGACGGTCCGGCGATGACCGTCTCCCGCGGGCCGTTGCGCAGGGCTACGTGGACGGTGCCGTTGGCGACGGGTGCCAGGCTGGCCAGGCGTGCCGGGTCGCCGAACACCGCGAGCATCGTGCCGTCGCCCGGCAGGTCCGCGATGAGGTTCCCGCGTACGGCGCTGAGACGGGCGCCGTCCTGCGGCGAGACGATTCCGGCGAGTGCGGCCGCCGCGTACGCGCCCGCGCTGTGCCCGAGGACGGTCTGCGGGACGATCCCGTGTGCCCGCCACCAGGCGGCCAGTGTCCAGGCCAGCGCGTAGAGCGCGGACTGGGTGTGGCGCGGGTCCTCGCGGTCCGCGGATCCGTTCGGGGGGTCGAGCAGGACGTTGATCCCCGCCTTGCCGGCCGGCCCGGCCTCGTCCGCGAGCGAGTCCAGTGCCGCGGTGATGAGCGGGTCGTCCTGGTAGAGCTCGGCCAGGGCGCCGCGCAGCGGCGTGCCGTGGCCCGGCACCAGGAAGGTGATGTGGGTGGTGGTGGTGGGTGGGGTGTGGTGTTGGGTGAGGTGGGGGTGACCGGTGTTGGTGGTGAGGGCGGTGAGGGCGTGGGTGAGGTGGGTGGGGTTGGTGGTGGTGATGGCGGCGCGGTGGGGGTGGTGGGTGCGGGTGTG
>NZ_JBICUF010000039.1:0-7251 GCF_043198035.1 Micromonospora sp. NPDC048898 | reverse complement strand
GCCGGGGGGGGGGGCCGGGGGGCCACGGCGGCCGGTGGGGCGCGCGCCACCCCGGGGGGGGGCGGGCGGGCGGGGGGGGGCCCCCGGGGGCCCCGCCCGGGGGGGGGGGGGGGCCCCCCGGCCCCCCCCCGCGACTGGGCCCAGGTGTTCAGCACCACCGCCCAGCTCACCCGCGACCTCGATCTCGCCGAGGAGTGCACCCAGGACGCGTTCGCGCAGGCCCTGGAGACCTGGGCCGAGAGTGGCGTTCCCGACCGGCCGGGTGCCTGGCTCACCACCATCGCTCGCAACCGGGCCCGGGATGTCCTGCGCCGTGAGTCGGTGTTCCGTCGCAAGATGCCACTGCTCGTCGCGGACGAGACGATGCCGGGCCCCGATGACTGCCTGGTCGACGACCGGCTGCGCCTCATCTTCACCTGCGTGCACCCCGCGCTGTCCAGGCCGGCGCGGGTCGCGCTGACCCTGCGCCTGGTGTGCGGGCTGTCCACTCCGGAGGTGGCGCGTGCGTTCCTGGTGCCGTCGAGCACCATGGCCGCCCGGATCACCCGGGCCAAGAGGAAGATCGCCGCGGCTCGCATCCCGTACCGGGTACCGGGCCCGGACCAGCTCGGTGAGCGGACCGGCGCCGTACTCGAGGTCGTCCATCTCATCTTCACCACCGGCCACACCGCACCGGTGGGCGCGCACCTGGTGCGGCAGGATCTGGTGGACTGCGCGATCGGGCTGGCCCGCATGCTGCACCTGCTCATGCCGACCGACGCGGAGATCAGCGCCCTGCTGGCACTGCTGCTGCTCACCACGGCACGCCAGGACACCCGCAGGTCCGCCGACGGGCGGCTGGTGCTGCTGTCCGAGCAGGACCGCGGCCGCTGGAACCGGCAGCTCATCGGCGAGGGCCTCTCGCTGTTGACCGAGGCGCTGCGCCGACGGCCACCGACCCGGTACGCCCTGGAGGCCGCGATAGCCGCCGTGCACGCCGAGGCGCCCACCTGGCAGGGCACCGACTGGAACCAGATCGTCGGGCTCTACGACACCCTGCTCCGGTTGTGGCCGTCGCCGGTCGTCGGCCTCAATCGTGCCGTCGCGATCGGGCTGCGCGACGGCCCCGAGGCCGGACTCGACGCGCTCACGCCGATGCTCGCCGACCCGGCCCTGGCCACCTACGGGTATCTGAGCGCGGCCCGCGCCGACTTCCTGCGCCAGTTGGGGCGGTGGCCCCAGGCCGTGACGGCCTACGAGGAGGCGCTGACCCTCACCGGCAACGACGTGGAGCGTGCCTTCCTCGTCGAGCGGTTGGCGGACGTGCGACGGCAGTACTGATCGTCCGCAGCACCCCGGGTTGGCAGGCGGCTTCAGGCATCCCGGTCTTCCGGCACCGCCGCGCCTCGGCCAGGCACGGTGGCGATCGCGGCCATCCCCAGCAGCAGAGCCGGGAGGACGAACCAGAGACCGACGCCGAGGCCCAGCAGGAGTGCCCACAGCAGCAGCACCAGCGCCGAGACCGTCGTGGTGATGCCGACCGCGCGGTGGGTCAGGTCGGCAACGAGGGGGCACACGGCCGCGACCACCGGCACACCGAGCAGATAGCTGACCGCACCGCCACTGTCGTCGATCGTGAACGGCAGCAACGCGATGACGATCCAGGCGGTGGCCGCGACCGCGAGGAGTCTCAGCAGCAGACCAACGGAACCGGATGCCGGACCGCGCCTGCGTACGCTCACGAGCGCTGCCGCGGCGATGAAGAGCGCGACAAGGCCGCCGGCCAGGGTAGCCACGTTCATTGCGACTCCTCGCTCCATGGCCGTCTTCGGCCTGTGGTGGGGGTGTGCCCTCGGACGGTTGAGCAAGACATCGATGCCATGCTATCTTTCCGGCGCGGGAGCGCAGGGCACGCTTCCCCGCACCCCAGCCGATCGACATCGGCACGCCGAGGGCGACGCCCTCCGGCCGCCCCTGCCAGTCGGTGACCAGTCCGGGCCGCTCCGCCGATGCCAGGCGACCGCGGGCGGTTGCCGGACGACCTCGGTCCGGCCGCATGCCCCAGCTTCCCACGCCCGTCGCGGCGGACACCCGGCAGCGACGGTACGGCGCCGCACGCCACACCGGCCGGCAACCGTCATCCACGTCCCGGTGTCACCACGGGCGCGGCCGGCGGTCGCCGGAGCCGGTCCCGCACCACCACCAGTGGCAAGGAGTCAACAATGGCGAAGCATAGACAGCTCTTCTCGGTCATCGCGGGCGCGGCGGTTCTCCTCGCGGCGGCCGCCGGTGGCGTGCTCAACGGCGGCTTCGGCCCGGAAGCGGTGGCCGCGACGAACGGCACGCTCGCGGCCACCGCCGGCTGCGGCAAGGCACCCACGCTCGCAAACGGGACACGCACCATCCAGAGCGGCGGGCAGAGTCGCACCTACATCCTGCGGATCCCGGACGGGTACGACAGAAACAAGCCCCACCGGCTGATCTTCGGCTTCCACTGGCTGAACGGCTCGGCCAACAACGTCGCCTCGGCCGGCTACTACGGGCTCGCGCCGTTGTCGAACAACACCACGATCTTCGTCGCACCCCAGGGCATCAACGCCGGTTGGGCCAACACCAACGGTCGGGACCTGACCCTCTTCGACGACATCTCCCGACAGGTCGAGAACGACCTCTGCGTCGACACGACCCAACGCTTCGCCCTGGGCTGGAGCTACGGCGGCGCGATGAGCTACGCCGTGGCCTGTGCCCGGCCAACAGTCATCCGCGCGGTCGCCGTCCTGTCCGGCGCCAATCTCAGTGGTTGCAACGGTGGCACCCAACCCGTTCCCTACTTCGGCATCCACGGCATCTACGACAGCGTGCTGAACATCTCGCAGGGCCGGTCGCTGCGCGACACGTTCGTCAGGAACAACGGCTGCACCGCGCAGAGCCCCCGCGAACCGAGCCGGGGCAGCGGCACCCACATCACCACCACCTACGCGGGCTGCCGAGAGGGTTATCCCGTGCAGTGGGCCGCATTCGACGGAGACCACACCCCGAGCCCGGTAGACGGGTCCAGCCCGAACGACTCCAGGACCTGGACCTCGGGGGAGATCTGGAGATTCTTCAGCCAGTTCCAGTCCACCACTCCCCCCACGACCCCTCCGCCGACCACGCCCCCGCCGACCACTCCGCCCCCGACCACTCCCCCGCCGACCACTCCGCCGCCGACCGGGGAGCCGGGCAGTTGCGCCGCCACCTATCGCATGGTCAACAACTGGCCCGGTGGCTTCCAGGGTGAGGTCACGGTCACCAACACCACCGCCGCCACCGTCAACGGCTGGACCGTCGGCCTGACCCTGGCCAGTGGCCAGGCCATCAGCAGCCTCTGGAGCGGCACCAACACGGGCACCACCGGCAGCGTCACCGTCCGGAACGCCGCCTACAACGGCACGTTGGCCCCGAACACGTCGACCACCTTCGGGTTCACCGCCACCGGCGACAGCGCCACCCCGCCCACCACCACCTGCACCAGCCCCTGAGCAGAGGGCGAACCCGAAGGGCCCGGAGCCAGTGGCTCCGGGCCCTTCGGCTCGACCACCGACCCTGCCCCCACCGTCACGCCAGCGGCGCGCCGGTCATTCCGGCGGCCCGGTCCGCGCCGCTGCCCGGAGGATGCCGTCGAGGCCCTCCTCGAACAGCAGGTCGTCGTCCCATCGGGTGTCGTCGAGATGGCCGGAGGCGTCGAGGGTCGGGTAGGTGTCGGCCCGCGCGGCGATGTGGTCGCGGGCCGCCGCCCGCGCGTGCGGATCCGCGCTCTGGTGCCACGTGGCTTCGGTGAGCGCGGCACCGATGACGTAGTTGGCCAGCATCCGCGTGGCCACCGCGAGTTGCAGTCCGTGGCAGCCGCCGCGCACCAGCGCCGACTGCAGGAATTCGGTACGGGCGAGGACGTTGGGCCCGAGCATCGGACGTCCCACCAGGTTTGGCGCCCAGGGATGACGTCGCATGGCGGCGCGCCAGGCTCGGGCGAGCAGGCGGGCGTCCTCCAACCAGTCGTCGCTCACGTCCGGGATGGGCACGTCGCCGAAGATCTGGTCAACGGCCAGGTCCAGAACGTCGTCCCTGGTCTTCACGTGCCAGTACAGGGCGGTAGCCGTCACGTCGAGCTGCTGGGCGAGGCCGCGCATGGTCAGACCCTCGACGCCACGCTCGTCCAGCAGCGTCACCGCCGCGTCCACGATGCGCCCGAGGGTCAGCGGCGCTCTTCGTGCCGGACGTGGTGACTCCGCGCGCAGCCATACCGGCGACGACGCGCGGCCGTCTCGTCGTCCGGCCGTGGGCATCGGCGGTACGCCCGGCTCTGCGGTGGTCATGACCACCACTCTAGTCCACTGGACAGGCGACTTAACATCGGTAAGCTAGCTGAACAAGCGAAGGTTGGCCGTACCGGTCGGCAGGGAGGTCGGAGAATGCCTCTGCTACGTGTGCACCTCGACAGCGACCGGATCACCGCCCGTCGCGTTCTCCAGCTCCACCAGGAGGGCAGGACCCATCACGAGTCGCGGGAGGCGGCGCGCGCGGAGGTGTGGCGCCAGGGCCGCACCCCGGCCGGCGAGCCGACCTTCGTCGGCATCACCAACGGCCGCCGGCACGTGCAACTGCTCTACGACGTGGAGGTCTACTCCGACACCGCCGGTTGAACGCCCGCCGACACGGCTGAGACCATCACGCGCGAACCGGACCGCCTCGGCTGCACACCCGCCGGGGCGGTCCGCCGTTGGACGACCCGGCTACCGCAAACGTCCGCAGGCTGGCCACCGCCGCCCTTTCCGCGCGAGCCTCCCAGGAAGTCGGGCTCTGACCTTCGGGACTTTCAGGAAGTTGCGGCATCTGCCGGCCCAGGATGGGCCGACTTAACGATACCCGAGTTGATCAACAGGAAGTCGGGGCATCCGCTCGCCAGGGACAGCCCCACTTCATGAAAACCGAGTTGATCAAGCGGCGAGCCCGACAGCGCGGGCCCGCACATGCCCAACCCACGCCCGCCCGAGCAGCCAACCCACGCCCCAGCCCCAGACCAGCCGCGCACCCAGCCCACACCCACCCGCACAACCGGCCCAGACCAACCAGCGCAGCCGCGTGGTGCTCGTCGCCCGCCCGTCCATGGCGGCCAGCTGTGCTGCCCGCGCGTCCCTCACGGCCATCCTCGCCGCCTTCTGCCTGGCCTCGGTGATCTTCCGGCACGACGCGCCCAGGACCCGTTCGGCATCTGTCACTCCGGGGTGTCGGTTTTCGTGCCACACCACACCCGGCCGGCGCGGGGATGTCACCTCGCCGAGGGAGCGCAGTCCCCTCTGCCGGGGAGGAGGAATCGCCAGGCGCCACAGATCATCGATCCATGGCTGCCGGTTGGTGCCCGCTGGGTTCCGATGTGGACAGCGGGCACGGCGACGAGCGGCCCGGTGTGCCGGCGCGGCACCGTCCGTAGGGAGTGGGATGTCCGACCGTACTGCTCGAACGTACCGATCCGCAGTGGCCGACCGGGCCAGACCGTGGGCGGTGGCGTGCGGCGCCTTCCTCCTCGGCGAGCTGGTTCTGCGCCTGTTCTGGATCGCCGGTGGCCGGTGGGCGTACACCGCCTGTGACCGGACCGACCTGGTCGATCCGGCGGGGGGATGCGGCGCCGACCAGGTCGAGACGTTGCCGTTCTGGGCTGGTTGGGGAGCGGTGGCGATCATCGTCGCCCTCGCGGTGGTGGTCGTGTGCGTACTCCGCTCCCCCGGCCGCCCCGCGACCACGGCCAGTTGGCTGGCGGCGGCGCTGCTCCTGGTCGGCGCGTTCCCGCTGCACCTGCTCTTCGAGGTCCCGGTGGCGTTGACCGGACGTCCCTCGGACTGGCGTGACCTCGGTGCCCGGCTCGCCCTGCTGGCCGGGGGCATCCTGTTCACCGGGCTGGCGAAGGCGTTCGGTCCCCGGCGCGAACCGGTGAGCCCCGGCTACCGGCCGGTGCCCCGGTGGACACGGCGCTGGGCGTACGCGGCGGTCACCCTGCCGGTGGTCGGCTGGGCCGTACCCCATGGGCTCTGGGTGCTCGGCGTTCCGTTCGGCATCTCGGAGCGGGAACTGGGCGACATCCACCGCGACCTGTCGACGCCGACGGGGGTGGCGATCACTCTCGCTCCACCGATCGCCGGCCTGCTCGTCCTCGGGCTGATACAGCGGTGGGGGCAGCAGTTCCCGCGCTGGGTGCCGGGGCTGCGCGGTCGACCGGTTCCCCGGCTGCTGGCGGTGATTCCGGCCGGGATGGTGGCGCTCACACTTGTCGCCTACGGCGTGCTGAGCGCCGCGGTGCTCGTCGACCGACTGATCGCGGGCGAGCTGCGGTGGTCGGAGGTGTGGGACGGGTGGGCGGTCACCGCCACACTGCTCGTCTTCCTCGGCTGGGGTGTGGCGCTGGGTGTCACGGCCGCCGGTTACGCCCTCAGCACCCGGCCGCGTCCGGAGCGGACGGCGAGGTGTGGTGCTGTCAGCGGTGTTCCAGGCCCCTGAGGATCAGCAGGCGGGTGGACCCCATCCCGAAATGGTCGACCTCACCGGAGATGTCCGCGACCGCGTGAATGATGGGCTCGACGTCGACGCCACGTCCGCGCGCCCAGGCGCACAACTCCCAGAGACCGACCAGCTCGTCGCGCGGGTCCTCCGACTGGTCCCGAGCGGAGATGTGGACCAGCCGCCGACGAAACTCGGCGGTCGCGGAGGGCCACCCGCCGCTGAGAGCAACCCCCCAGCTGAAGGCGCGGTGTGCGCGGAAGACCTGGCGGACCTCGTCCCGAACCTCCTCGCCACCGGCTTCATAGGCGTCCAGCAGGGCGGTCAGGGCCGCGGCCGCCTCGGCCGCCACTCCGGCCTCCTCCACCGGCGACACGCTGGCTGACAGCTTCGCCTGCCAGTCCGGATCCGCCAGGTCCACCGGACGGCGAGCGATGTCCTGGAGAAGGACGTCGATGACCGCGACGTCCTCTCGAATCCCGGCGAGATTCATCCGCGCCGCCTCGGCCAGCGCGCACGGGCCGCCGCCCCACGCCACCGCGGGCGGTTCGATGTCGCCGTACCGGGGTCGATCGAGGTCACCTCCGCCCATGCCCGACCGCGAAATCTACCCGGACGCCCCGCCTGCGGGGGCCTGCGTCTGCGCACTAGGGCGTACTTGGCGGATCTTGGGCGTGGGTCGTTAGGTAGGACGTGGCGCGTTTCGATCTGACGGATCGTGAGTGGGCGATCTTGGAGCCG
>NZ_JBICUF010000038.1:0-9034 GCF_043198035.1 Micromonospora sp. NPDC048898 | reverse complement strand
CCCCGCCGGCACCCCAGCCGACTCCACCACCGGAGACTCCACCACGGGAGACTCCACCACGGGAGACTCCACCACGGGAGACTCCACCACGGGAGGCTCCTCCACGACCACATGAGCATTCGTCCCGGAAATACCGAACGACGACACACCCGCCCGCCGCCGAGCACCACCCGGCCACTCGGACGCCTCGTCCACGAGCCGAACCGATCCACTGCTCCAGTCCACGTGGGGCGTCGGCTCGTCCACGTGCAACGATGCCGGCACCACCCCGTGCCGCATCGCCATCACCACCTTGATCACCCCGGCCACACCCGCCGCCGCCTGCGCATGACCGATATTCGACTTGATCGAGCCGAGGTAGAGCGGCTGATCCGGGGTGTGCCCGGCGCCGTACGTGTCGAGCAGCGCCTGTGCCTCGATCGGATCACCCAGCCGGGTGCCGGTGCCGTGCGCCTCGACCACCTGGACGTCCGCCGCGGTGAGGCCGCCGCTGGACAGCGCCTGGCGGATCACCCGCTGCTGGGAGGGACCGTTCGGGGCAGTCAGCCCGTTCGACGCGCCGTCCTGGTTGATGGCGGTGCCCCGGACGACCGCAAGGACCGGGTGGCCCGCGCGGCGGGCGGCGGAGAGACGCTCGATCAGCAGCAGGCCGACGCCCTCGCTCCAGCCGGTGCCGTCCGCGGAGGCCGCGAACGACTTGCACCGGCCGTCCGGCGCCAAGCCGCCCTGGCGGGTGAACTCGACGAACATGCCCGGGCCGGCCATCACCGTCACGCCGCCGGCCACGGCGAGGTCGCAGTCGCCCTGGCGGACCGCCTGCGCGGCGAGGTGCAACGCGACCAGCGAGGAGGAACATGCGGTGTCCACTGTGACCGCGGGGCCTTCCAGCCCGTACACGTAGGCCACCCGACCGGAGAGCACACTGGTGGTGCTGCCGGTGAGGACGTAGCCCTCGGCGCCGTCGGTGCCCTCGCTGAGTCGCGGGCCGTACTCCGACGAGGTCGCGCCGAGGTAGACGCCGGTGCGGCTGCCGCTCAGGCCCTCCACCGCCACGCCGGCCCGTTCGAACAGCTCGTGCGACGTCTCCAGCACCAGGCGCTGCTGCGGATCCATCGCCAGCGCCTCCCGCGGCGACACCCCGAAGAAGCCCGCGTCGAAGTCGCCCGCGTCGTACAGGAAACCCCCGAACCGCGTCGAGGACCGCGACACGTCGTCCCAGCCGCGGTCGGCCGGGAACTCGCCGATGCCCTCGCGCCCCTCGATGATCAGATCCCACAGGTCCTCGGGCGAGGCCACGCCGCCCGGATAGCGGCACGCCATCCCGACCACCACGACCGGGTCGTCATCGGCGGCCGCGAGCGCTGCGGGTGGCAGCTCCGGGGCGTCGGCGGTGGGGACCGCCGCGAGGTGTGCGGCCAGCCGCACCGGTGTCGGGTGGTCGAAGAGCAGCGAGCCGGGCAGGTGCCGGCCGGTCGCCCCGGCCAGCCGGTCGCGGAGCTCGACGGCGGACATCGAGTCGAACCCGAGGTCGCGGAAGGCCAGGGTGGTGTCGGTGCCCCGCAGCCGGTGGCCGAGCACGTCACCGGCCAGCCCGGTGACCAGCTCCAGGAGCTCGTCGACGGTCCGGCTGGGCGCGGCGGCGGGCGCCGGGCGCGGCGTACGGGCGACGCCGGTGATCCAGTGGCGGTCGCGCTGGAAGGCGTACGTCGGCAGGTCGGCCGGGCGCGGGGCGGGTCCGAGGACGGCCGGCCAGCCGACCGGGACTCCCGCCAGGTGCGCACGGGCCAGGCCGCTGATCAGCTCCTGCGGTTCGGCTGCGGTGCCACGGGTGAGGGTCACCGTCGTGACGCCGGGCGCGCTGTCCCGCACCAGCCCGGACAGGACCCCGTCCGGGCCCACCTCGACGACCGTGCCGAAGCCGGCCGCGTCCAGCCAGCGGACGGCATCGTGGAACCGGACCGTCTCGCGCACGTGCCGGACCCAGTAGCCGGGATCGGTCACCTCGTCGGCGCCGGCCTGACGGCCGGTGACCGCGGACAGCATCGGCAGGGTGGGTGCGCGGAAGGTCAGGCTCTCGGCGACCCGCCGGAAGTCGTCGAGCATGCCGTCCATCAGAGACGAGTGGAAGGCGTGGCTGACGACGAGCCGGCGGGTCCGCCACCCGTGCTCCGCGCAGGCCTCGGCGAATGCGGCCACCGCACCCTCCGGCCCCGCCACGACTGTGCTTTCCGGGCCGTTGACCGCGGCCACCGAGAGCTCGCCGGCCGATGCGGCCAGCAGTCCGGCCACGTCGGGTTCGGCGGCCCGGACCGAGAGCATCGCCCCGCCGGCCGGCAGCCGCTGCATGAGCCCGCCGCGCGCGGCCACGAGGGCGCAGGCGTCCGGCAGGTCGAGCACGCCGGCGACGTGGGCGGCCGCCAGCTCGCCGATGGAGTGGCCGCCGACCAGCCCGGGCCGCAGCCCCCAGTGCTCCAACAGCCGGAAGAGCGCCACCTCGAACGCGAACAGGGCGGGCTGGGTGTAGCGGGTCTCGGCCAGGACCTCGGCGGGCGCGTCGAACATGAGCTCGCGCAGCGGCCGGTCGAGGTGGGGGGCGAAGGCGTCGCAGACCTCGTCGAGGGCCGTGGCGAAGGCGGGTACGGCCTGGTAGAGGCCGGCGCCCATGCCGGGCCGCTGGCTGCCCTGCCCGGCGAAGAGGAAGGCCACCTGCAGATCGCGAGGGCGGCCCTTCAGGACGTCGCCGGTGGGCACGCCGTCGGCGAGCGCGGTCAGGCCGGCGACGAGCCGGTCGGCGTCCTCGGCGAGCACGGCGGCCCGGCAGTCGAAGGCGGTGCGGGCACCGGCCAGCGTGGCGGCCAGCCCGGCCAGGTCGGCCACGGCACCGGCGGTGAGGTGGTCGCGCAGCCGCCCGGCCTGCGCCCGCAGGGCCTGCTCGGAGCGCCCGGACAGCAGGAACGGCAGCGGCGTCGTGATCGGCGCGCGCGGCGGCACTTCGGGCACCGGGGGCGCCTCGGCCACGACGACGTGGGCGTTCGCCCCGCCCATCCCGAAGCTGCTGACCCCCGCGGCGAGGCGGCGCTGCGGGTCGGGCCAGTCGCCGAGCCGATCCTGGACGGTCATGTTCCACTCGGACAGCGGGATCTCCGGATGGGGCTCCCGGTGGTGCAGGGTCTGCGGCAGTTGCCGGTGACGCAGGGCCAGCACGGTCTTGATCAGGCCGACGATGCCCGCCGCGCCCTCGAGGTGGCCGACGTTGGTCTTGGCCGAGCCGACCCGCAGGGGGCCGGTCCGGCCGGCGGCGAGCGCCCGGTGCAGGGCCTGCGCCTCGACCGGGTCGCCCGCCCGGGTGCCCGTGCCGTGCAGTTCGACGTACTGGACGTCGGCGGGGTCCAGGCCGGCGCGACGACAGGCCAGCGTGATCAGCTCGGCCTGGCCGTCGACGCCGGGCGTGGTGAGCGTGGCGGTCCGGCCGTCGTTGTTGACCGCGCTGCCCAGGATCACCGCGTCGATCCGGTCGCCGGCGGCGAGCGCGTCGGCCAGCCGCTTGAGCACGACGAGGCCGCCCCCCTCGCCGCGGACGTAGCCGTTGGCCCGGGCGTCGAAGGTGTGGCAACGCTCGTCCGGGGACAGGACGCCGAACGCGTCGGTCAGGTCGAACGTCTCCGCGGCGAGATTCAGCTGCACCCCGCCGGCGATGGCGAGGCTGGTCTCCCCGCGGCGCAGACTCTCGCAGGCGAGGTGCACCGCGGTCAGGGCGGAGGACTGGCCGGTGTCCACGGTCAGGCTGGGGCCGTGCAGGCCGAGGGCGTACGAGACCCGGTTGGCGATCATGCCGCGGTGCACGCCCGTGACGGTGTGCCCGGAGGCCGCGCCGGGCCCGACCTGCTGCGTCAGCCGGGCGTAGTCGTCGGCCATCGCGCCCATGAAGACGCCCGTACGGGTGCGGTCGGTCGCCGCCGGGACGATGGCCGCCTGCTCCAGCGCTTCCCAGGCCAGCTCCAGGGCCAGCCGTTGCTGCGGGTCCATCGCGTCGGCGGCCCGGGGGTCGATGGCGAAGAACTCGGCGTCGAACAGGTCGACGCCGCGCAGGAACCCCCCGCGGTACGGGCGGGCGCCGCCGGCCAGGTTCCGGTCCGGCGGCGGATCGGTCACCGCGTCGACGCCGTCGCGCAGCAGCTCCCAGAACGCTTGCGGATCGTCCGCGCCGGGCAGCCGGCAGGACATGCCGACCACCGCCACGGGATCCGGCCCGTCGTGCCGAGCTGCCGCCTTCTCCGCCGGATCCGCCACAGTCGTTCTCCTATCCGTCGAGCTGTTTTGGCTGTCCCAGGTCGTTCCGGCGCGAACGCAGCCGGACCACGACGAACCTGACCACGGCGACGAGCAGCAGGACGCCGACGATCAGGGTGAAAAGGTTCGCGAACCGCTGCACGGTCGCCCAGTTGTGGCCGACCGCCCAGCCCGCGGCCAGCAGCACCGCGTTCCAGAGCGCGGTGCCCGCGGCGGTGTACGCGACGAAGCGTCCCAGCCGCATCCGCTCGATGCCGGCCGGCAACGAGACGTAGCTGCGGACGATGGGCACCAGCCGGCAGAGGAACACGGCGCGGTCACCGTGCCGGGCGAACCACGCCTCGGCCCGGTCGAGATCGCTGTCCCGCACCAGCGGGATGCGGGCGAACAGTGCCCGGGTGCGGCGGCGGCCGAGGGCCGCACCCACGTAGTAGTGCGCCACGGCGCCCACCACCGAACCGACAGTGCTCCAGATCAGCAGCGCGAGGTATGTCAGCTCACCCTGCCGGACGGCGAACCCGCCGAGCAGCAGGACGAGTTCGCTGGGCACCGTGGGGAACAGACTCTCCAGCGCGGTGGCGATGGCAACACCTGGCGCACCCAGGGTCTCCATCAGGTCGACAGCCCAGCTGCCGGCCTCGCCCGCCGGTACGTCCAGCGAGAGAACGACGGTCATGGCGGAACTCCGTCCTGCCCCGGGGCGAGACCCAGCGGTCCCGCCCCGGCGGCGCTCAGCAGAGGGTGATGGAGTTCTCCGACTCGAGCTCGTTCACCAGCGTCCAGGTCAGCTGGCCCACCTTGCCCTTGTAGCGGCCGGCCGTGCCGAACGCCGTCAGCTTCTGCGTCTCCCCCGCGGCCAGCGACGTCAGGTTGACGATGCCGGCGACCCGGATGCCACCGTCCGGGATGGTGTACTTCGACGTGGAGAACGAGAACAGCTCACCGGTCGCGCTGTCCTGGCGGATGATCGTGCCCTTGATGTCGTTCTCGCCGATCTTCACGCGGTCGGCGTTCAGCACCGCGTCGAGCGTGAGCACGACGTCCCCGACGCTGGGCCCGGTCGGCGCGGCGTCGCGGTAGTCGGTCGAGATGAGCTGTTCGATGAACGAGACGGTGATGCAGCCCCGCTGCGCGGGCGCGGCCGAGGCCGCACCGGGCACGGCGACGACGGCCACCACGAGCGAGACGACGACGGCGGCGAGGCGAGCGGTAAGCGACTTGCTGGGCACGGCGGCCCCCTTCTGGAGACGAGACAGCTTGCCGCGCCATCGTCGCGAGCCGCCCTAAAGCGACGCTTGGCCAGCGCCGATGCCGTCACCGAGCCACCTGCGCAGCGCGGCGGTCAGGCCGGCCGGATCCGGGTCCACGCCGTCGTGCCAGGCGATGTGCCCGTCCGGCCGGACGAACAGGGCGGTGGCGCCGAGCGGCGTGTCCGTGGTCCCGCGCACCACGACGAGCCGGTCCGACCAGGGCGTCACGTCCGGCAGGCGCGCGGCGCCGTCGGAGAGGTCGAAGAGGACGGCGTGCCCGTCGTGCAGATGGTCGGCCGTGGCGGTGTCGCCCGCCGCGGTCTTCAATCCGACCTGCGGCAGGCGGCGGCCCAGCAGCCGGTCCGGCGCGCCCGCGGCGGTGCCGCCCATCGGGTACGCCGGGCCGATGTTCGTCACCAGCTCGGCGAGGAACACGTTGACGTCGGCGAATCCGAGGAACTCGGTCATCATCTCGCGCATGTAGCGGGCGAGCGGGCGCGGGTAGAGCAGGGCGAGCTGGGCCTGGATGTTCATGCAGGCCATCCGGCCGGCTCGGTGCCGCTCGTCGTGGTAGCTGTCGAGCAGCCCGGCGGGCGCCTCGCCGCGCACCGCGGCGGCGAGCTTCCAGCCCAGGTTCACCGCGTCGCCGATCGCCGTGCCGATGCCCTGCCCGTTGTACGGGTAGTGCACGTGCGCCGCGTCGCCGGCCAGGAACACCCGGCCGTCCCGATACCGCTCGGCGTTGCGGGTCACGATCGAGTAGTGCCGCAGCCAGGTGCTGCCCGTGGCTCTGAGCTCCGCGCCGGTCAGCCGCCGCGTCGCCGCCGCCAGCTGATCCAGGTCGGCCGGCCCGTCCGGGTACGCCGGCGGGTCGGTGGAGAACTCGGCGGTGAAGACGCGCATGGTGCCCGGGTGCAACGGCGCGCCCAGGAACTGGTCGCCGTTCGGGGTGTACGACAACCCGACCAGGCGCTCGTCCACCTCGGTGCGGTCGATCGTCACGTCGCCGACGATCCCGCGCACGATCACCCAGTCGTCACCCTCGTACGCGATGCCGGCGGTCCGGCGGACGACGCTTTCCCGGCCGTCGCAACCGACGAGGTACGCGGCGCGCAGCTCGTGCTCTCCCGCGCCGTCCCGCAGCCGCACGGTCACGCCGTCGGCGTCGGCGTCGTAGCCGGTGACCTCGGTGCCGAACCGCAGCTCGGCGCCCAGCTCGGCGGCCCGGTCGAGGAGGCGCTTCTCCAGCCGCGACTGCAGCACCATGAGCGTCTGGCCGGGCACGGTGGAGGAGTCGAGCATCAGGTCGGCGAAGCGTACGTGCGGGTAGCCGACCGTGCCCTCGCGCAGCTCGGCGGCGAGTCCCCGCTGCTCCAGCATCTCCAGGGTGCCGGCGTTGACGGCCATCGCCGGCGCCTCTAGGCGCTGGCTCTCGTGGCCGTCCACCAGCACCACGGGGATCTTTCGCAGGGCGAGCTCACCCGCGAGCATGAGGCCCGCGGGCCCCGCGCCGGCGACGACGACCGGGTCGGTCATGGCAGTGCTCCTTCGGCTG
Source organism: Micromonospora sp. NPDC048898 (assembly GCF_043198035.1). Classification (NCBI taxonomy): domain Bacteria; kingdom Bacillati; phylum Actinomycetota; class Actinomycetes; order Micromonosporales; family Micromonosporaceae; genus Micromonospora; species Micromonospora sp. NPDC048898. The sequence goes on along the minus strand of NZ_JBICUF010000038.1, from coordinate 1,939 downwards.
GGGCCGGCATCGCGCCGGCCGTGGTGCCGTTCGCCAGGTGAACGGCGAGGGCCTTCGGGGTCGGATGGTCGAAGATCGCCACCGGCGGCACGAACAGCCCGGTCCCCGCCGCGATGCGGTTGCTGAACTCGAGCGCCGTGAAGGACGAGAAACCGAGGTCCACGAAGTGCGTGTCGTCGCCGACCGGCTGGGACGAGTCGTGGCCGAGGACCCGGGCGGCGTAGGTGCGGATGACGTCGAGCAGCAGTTCCGGGCGGTCCTCGTCGGGCAGTTCGCCGAGCCGCTGCTGGAAGGCCAGGGCCGCGGCGGCGTCCGGACCCGCTTCCGGATCGGACGGATCGTCCGGGTCCGCCCGGCGCAGACGCGGCAGCTCGCGCAGTGGGGTGGCCGGACGGCCCCCGGACTGCTCGGCGAACCGTGGCCAGTCGACGTCGGCCACGATGGTCGCGGGCGCGCCGGCGGTGAGCGCGGCGCGCAGGATCCGGGCGCCCAGGGCCGGTGCACCCGGCCGGATGCCGGAACCCCGCAGTTGCTTGGCGGCCGAGGTGTCGGCCGCGGTCGCGTCCCGCCAGCTCCCGGTGAAGACCGTGGACACCCCGACGCCCGCGTCCCGGGCCTCGCCGGCGATCCCGGCCAGCGCGGCGTGCACCGCGGCCTGAATGCTCAGGCCGGCCACGCCGAGCGCACCGGCGATCGAGGCGTGCAGCACCAGCCGGGCGCCGGGGTGGCGGCCGGCCAGGGCCGCGACGTTGCGCAGCGCCGAAGCGGCCGGCGTCAGCAGCGGCTCCAACTGGGCCAGATCGGGCGAGCCGACCGTGGCGCCGTCCAGCTCCGCCGCGAAGTGGCAGACCAGGCGCAGCGGCCAAACGGCGGGAAGGAGCCCGTCGAGGCGGCGCACCTGGTCGTCGTCGGTGGGGTCCAGAGGTTCGACGACGACCGGATGGCCGGCCGCGCGCAGCTCCGCCACGGCGGTGTCCACCTCGGCGGAGGCCGACGCGCCGGCCAGCACCAGCGCTCCCCCGCTCTCCTCGACCAGGGCGCGGACGGCGGCGATGCCGGTCGCGTCCACGGCCCCGGTGACCAGCACGGCGCCGCCCGGTTCGGGCGGGGTCGGGGACTGCTCGGCGGGACGCAGGCGGCGTGCCAGCACGCCCTCGGGACGCACGGCCACCTCGTCCTCGTCGATCGCGCCGCCCAGCACGGCACGCAGCCGGTCCGGCGTCTCGCGGCCACCTTCGGCCGGCAACTCGACGACGCCACCCCAGCGCTGCGGGTGTTCGGCGGCGAGCACCCGGGCGAGACCCCGTACGCCCCCGTGCCCCTCACCCGAACCGCCGACGCCGAACCAGACGGGAACGTCGGCGGTGGCGTCGTCCAGCGCCTGGATCAGCGCGACGGTCAGACCCAGGGCTGATCCGGGCGGGCCGAAGGCGAGCAGCGACACGACGGCGACGGGCCGTTCCCCGGTGATCAGGCGCGACCGCAGCTCCCGGGCCAGCGCCGGTCGTTCCACCGCCGGGTCCACGATGACGACCTCCGCGACGGACCCCTCGAGCGCGGCCAGCACGCCGGCCACCTCGGGCTGATCCTCCGCCCCCGCCGGAACGAGCACCAGACGCCGCCCGGCCGGGGCGGAGGAGCGGCGGTCCGGCACCGGAATCCACTCCTGCCGGTACGCCATCTCGAAGTGCCGCCGCCAGTCGGTCAGCGCGGGCAGCACGGTGGCGAGCGCACCCCGCCCCTCGCCGGCCATCCCCAGCACGGCGGCGACACCGTCGGCGTCACCTCGGTCGATCGCCTCCCACAGCTCCTCGCTGTCGGCATCCGTCCCGGAGTCCACCGGGTCGAGCCAGTAGCGGTGGTGTTGGAAGGGGTAGGTGGGGAGGTTGGTGAGGGGTGCGGGGGTGGTGGGTGTGGGTGGGTTGAGGTGGGCGAGGGT
>NZ_JBICUF010000037.1:0-14211 GCF_043198035.1 Micromonospora sp. NPDC048898 | reverse complement strand
GGCGGGGGGGGCGGCGGCGCCCGCCCCCCCCCCCCCCCCCGGGGGGGGGGGGGGGGGGCGCCCCCCCCGGCCCGGCCCCCGGGGGGCGGGGGGGGGGGGGGGGGGGGGGGGGGGGCCCCCCCCCCCCCCCCCCCCCCCCGTCACTGCGCGTTCACGCGTTCGGGCAGCCGCAGCAGCGGCGACCTGCCCGGTGGCTGCTCGGGCGGAGGGCCGGTCGGCTCGGCCGGCGGCACCGGCACCGTGACCGGTTCGTCGCAGGTCACCCGCAGCACCTGGTCGTGGTGGCGCAGCTCCACCACGTCGTCCGGGCCGCCATGACGCAGGGAGTATGTCGTCTGGTGCGGCCGGACATCCACCCGCAGCGACAGCCCGCGCCACTGCAGGGAGAACTCCAGCCGGTTGAGTCGACTGGAGAGCCGGGGCGCGAAGGACAGCTCGCCGTCGTGGTCCCGGAGCCCGCCGAGCCCACTGACCAGGGCCAGCCAGGCCCCGGCCAACGACGCCATGTGCACGCCGTCGCGGGTGTTCTCGTTGAGGTCGTGCAGGTCCATCAGCGCGGCCTCGCGCAGATAGCTGTGGGCCAGCTCGGGGTGACCGACCTCGGCGGCGAGCACCGCCTGGGTGCAGGCCGACAACGACGAGTCGCGGACGGTCCGGCGCTCGTAGTAGAGGAAGTTGCGGACCTTCTGCTCCGGTGTGAACGCGTCCCCGCGCCAGTGCATGGCGAGGACCAGGTCGGCCTGCTTGACCACCTGCTTGCGGTACAGCTCGAAGTACGGGTAGTGCAGCAGCAGCGGGTACTTCTCCGCCGGCGTGTGCGTGAAGTCCCACTCCTGCAGGCGGGTGAAGCCCTCGACCTGCTGGTGCACGTCCAGCTCCTCGTCGTACGGGACGTGCATCGAGGTGGCGGCATCCCGCCAACTCGCCGCCTCCTCGTCGGTGACCCCGAGGTGGAACGCCTCGTCCTGGTGGCGCACCACCACGTCGGCGGCCGCGAGCAGGTTCCGTTGTGCCATCAGGTTGGTGTAGATGTTGTCGTTCTTCACGGCGGTGTACTCGTCCGGGCCTGTGACACCGTCGATGTGGAACTGGCCGTGCCGGTCGTGGTGGCCGATCGAGCGCCACAGCCGGGCGGTCTCCACCAACAGCTCCAGCCCGATCTCCTGCTCGAACTGGGTGTCGCCGGTGACCATCACGTAGCGGCGCGCGGCGTCGGCGATGTCGGCGGCGATGTGGAAGGCCGCCGTGCCCGCCGGCCAGTATCCGGAGGATTCCGAGCCCTCGATGGTCCGCCACGGGAACGCGGCACCCCGGAGGTTGAGCGTCTCGGCACGCTCCCGCGCCGAGTCCAGCGTGCTGTGTCGCCACTGCAACGCGCTGCGCACCGCGCTCGGCTGGGTGTACGTGAGCACCGGCAGGACGAACATCTCGGTGTCCCAGAAGGCGTGCCCGTCGTAGCCGGGACCGGTCAGCCCCTTCGCCGAGATCGGCCGCTGCTCGGCGCGCGCACCGGCCTGGAGCACGTGGAAGAGACCGAACCGGACCGCCTGCTGCACCTCCGGGTCACCCTCGACCAGCACGTCGGAGGCGTCCCAGAACGCGTCGAGGTAGTTGCGCTGCTCCCGGTGCAGCCCGTCCCAGCCGTCCAGCCGGGCGCCGGCCAGTGCCGCGCCGACCTGGTCGCGCAGCGCCGGCAGCGACCGCCGACTAGACCAGCTGTACGTCAGATACTTGATCACCCGTAGCTTCTCGCCGGGCTTGAGCACGCAGGCGATCGTGGTGCGGACCCAGTCCTGGTAGCCCTCGGACTCGATGGTGGTGTGGTCCGGGCCGTGCACCTCGTGCTCCATCGCGGCGGCGACCCGCAGCCCGGAGACCTTGGTGCGGTGGATGAGCTGCCCCCCGTCCGGGGTGGTCAGCTCCTCCTCGGCCTGCAGGGGTGACTCCAGCACCGCCGCCACCCGCGGGTCCTTGCTCTGCGCCGGCAGCGACTCGTTGGCCACCAGCTCGGACTGCACGATCAGCCGGAGCGGGCCGTCGACGGCCTCCACCTCGTAGCTGATGGCGGCGACCGACCGCTGGGTGAACGAGACCAGGCGGGTGCTGCGGACCTTGACCTCCCGGCCGGCGGGCGAGCGCCAGTGCAGCTCCCGGTGCAGGGTGCCGGCCCGCATGTCGAGGATCCGTTCGTGGGCCAGCAACTCCCCGTAGCGCACGTCGAGCGGTTCGTCGTCGACGAGCAGGCGGATCAGCTTGCCGTTCGTGACGTTGACGATCGTCTGCCCCGACTCGGGGAAGCCGTAGCCGGCCTCCGCGTACGGCAGCGGGCGCAACTCGTAGAACGAGTTGAGGTAGGTGCCGGGCAGGCCGTGCGGTTCACCCTCGTCGAGGTTGCCGCGCAGCCCGACGTGCCCGTTGGAGAGCGCGAAGACCGACTCGGACTGGGCCAGCACGTCCATGTCCAGCCGGGTCTCGCGGACGTGCCACGGCTCGACCGGATAGGCCCGCTCCCGGATCACGCGAGGCCCCCTTCGGTGCCCGGGTGCGGCGCGGCGGTGGTGCGTGCCGGTGCCGACGGATCGGCGGTGTCGAGCAGGTCGGCGAGGTCCCGCACGACGATGTCGGCACCGTGCGCGAGCAACTCGTCCGCCTGCCCGACCCGGTCCACGCCGACCACGTACCCGAAACCACCGGCACGGCCGGCGGCCACCCCGGAGAGCGCGTCCTCGAAGACGGCGGCCTGCGTCGGGTCCACGCCGAGCAACCGGGCACCGGCGAGGAACGTGTCCGGCTGTGGCTTTCCGCGTAGCCCCTGCGCTCGCGCGACAAGCCCGTCGACCCGGGCCTCCAGGAGTGGTTCGAGCCCCGCCGCGGCGACCACCTCGCCGCCGTTGGCGCTCGCGGTCACCACCACTCGGCGCAGCCCGGCGGTCGCTGCCGCCTGTAGGTACCGCACCGACCCCGGGTAGACCTCGACGCCGGAGTCGCGCAGGCGCTGGAGCAGCAGGACGTTCTTGCGGTTGCCCACGCCGTTGACGGTGTCGGCGTCCGGTGGGTCGTCCGGGGTGCCCTCGGGCAGCACGATGCCGCGGGAGGCGAGGAACGACCGGACGCCGTCGGCGCGGGGGCGGCCGTCGACGTAACGGTTGTAGTCCGGGCCGGGATCGAAGGGTTGGAACGGTTCGCCGGAAGCGGTGGCGTGCTGCCGGAGAAACTCGTCGAACGTCTGCGTCCAGGCGGCGTTGTGCACGCGGGCGGTCTGCGTCAGCACACCGTCCAGATCGAAGAGACAGGCGGTCACGTGAGCAGGTAGGCCCAGCACGGTACGAATCTATCCACCCCGCTGGGCCGGTAAACCCGTTTCGGCCTCCGCGACACGGTTCAGTTTGGCCGCAGTGTCCAGACCACGGTCATGGCCGAGGTCGGCGTGCCGTCTTCGGTCGCGATCTCCACCTCGACGCCGAATTCCGGCCGTCGGCCGGACTCCAGCTCCTCGATCACGTCGAGGGCCGGCCGGCCGAGCCGCGCGGTGGCCAGCACCGGGCCCATGGCGAGCTTGCGGTAGGCGATCTCGGCCCGGACGGCGAGCGGCACGGCCCGGTCGAGCAGTTGCCCGAAGGCCGCCAGCACGACCGCGCCGGAGGCCGTCTCGCCGAGGGTGAAGAGGGCGCCCGCGTGCGGGCCGCCGACGTGGTTGTGGGTGGCCGGCGAGTCGGGCATCCGGACGACTGCCCGGACCCCGCCCTCCGCCTCGGGCGCCACCTCCACGAATTCGAAGCCGAGCGTACGGGCGAAGGGCACCGCGTCGAGCATGCCGGCCGCCACCTGGCGGGAGTCGATGGTCATGCGCTGACGTTACTAGCCGGTAATCAGGCCGGCAAGCAGCGGTTTCTCACGTTCTGGCCGAGGCTCAGAGGTTGCCGATCGTCCGCAGGATCTCCGCGTAGAAGTTGCCGTCGATGCTGCGGAAGAAGGCGAAATCCTGACCCGGGTCGCCGAAGAACGGGCGCAGCGTCCACGCCAGTTGGGTGCCGACGAAACCGAAGAGCAGGATCCAGATGTAGAGCAGGGTCATGCTGGCCGGCCGCTGCGTCGGCTCGCCGTGTCGGACCGGGCGCTCGTTCCACGAGCGCGGATAGCCCGGCGCGGCGCCCGCGGGAGGCGCACCGGCCGGCTGGCCGCTCCACTGCGCCGGAACGTGCGCCGGCGCGACGGTGACCGCGCCGTTAGGAGCAGACCCGGCCGGTACGGCCACCGGCTCGGCACCCGTACCGGCGGCCGGCGCGGCAGCCGGCGCCGAGCCGACGGGCACCGCTACCGGCACGGTCGGGGCGGCGGCCGGCACAGCCGGGGCTGCGGCGTTCGCCTGGGTGTTGACCTGGGCGGCGGCGACCGGCGGTGCGAGCAGGCCGTGGTCGTTGAGCACCTGCATCCCGCCGGTCAGGAAACGCAGCCCGACCAACGCCGACAGGGCCAGGATCGCCACGTTGAGCAGCTTGAAGAACCCGTAGTCGGGCGCGGTGATCAGGAAGAAGAGGCTGATCGGCGCGAACGCCACCGCGAGCATCGAGGTGACCGTGATCGCCACCATCACCAGCGCCAGCGACTGACGCACCGAGAGCCGGGCGCCGAAGACCAGGTTGAACAGGTAGAGCGTGGGCAGGCAGATGGCCAGCGTGACGAGGAACAGCAGGGGCAGTTTCAGCGCCGAGGTGAGCGCCATCAGTGGGCTGTGGAACGCACCGAGCACCGCCCCGTAGCAGGCCAGCGCGATGGCGGAGCTGGCCAGCATCCGCCCGGTCAGCTTGTTGAGGTCACCCTCGGCCACGATCTGCTGCCAGACGCCCTCGCGATCGCGCAGGATGCGCTCGATGACGAGCGGGCTGGGACGGTCACCCGACACGGGCGCACCTCTTTCGCTGGTCGGTCACATGTGGACTGGGTGGGCAGACGGTAGGGCATCGCGGAGCCGGGCCGCCACCCCGCTCCGGTGGGCCGTCAGCGCCAACCCACGTCGATCCGGGCGCCCCGCTCGTCGAAGAAGTGCAGCGCGTCCATCCGAACCGACACGGCGAGCGGGTGACCGGCGCTGACCGCCGGGTACGGTGCCAGCCGCACCGCCAGCTCCGCCGGACGGCGGTGGTGCCGGCCCGGATCGGGAAGCACGCTGGTCTGGGTGCCGTTGCTCGGCGGCTCCTGCGGCTCCACCGGCTTACCGGTGAGTCGCTGCATCACCGAACCGAACCGACGCAGGCCACGCTGGCCCACCGGCGGCGGGTCCAGCGGAGCGCCCATCTCGTCGACCATGATCGCGGTGGCGCCGATGTCGAGGAACGCCAGCGACTCGTGCCCGTGGTGCTCCAGGTAGCGGATCCGCCCGCGCAGCACGTCGCCCGGGCTGTCCGGTGCGACCGGGGTGAGCGCCTCGGCCCGCATGCCGACCACGATCCGCTCACCGTGGTAGTGCGCCACCGCCCGGCTGCGGATGTCGTTCCAGGGCAGGTAGAGCGACTGGTCACCGAGATTGAGCGTGACGTACCGGTCGAGGTGGACGTAGACCGACGCCTCCAGCAGGTTCATCCGCGGGCTACCCAGGAAGGCGGCCACGTAGAGCGTCGCCGGCCGGCCGTACACCTGGGTGGGTGTGCCCACGTCCTGGAGGACGCCCCGGCGCATGATGGCCACCCGGTCCGCCATGGTGAGCGCCTCGGCCTGGTCGTGGGTGACGTAGACGGTGGTGACGCCCAACTCCCGGGTCAGGCCCGAGATCTCCGCGCGCAGCTCCGCACGCAGGCCGCTGTCCAGGTTCGACAGTGGCTCGTCCATCAGGAACAGGCCCGGCCGGCGGACGATCGCCCGGCCCATCGCGACCCGCTGCCGCTGCCCACCGGAGAGCTGACCGGGCTTGCGGGCCAGCACGTCACCGATGCCCAGGGCGCTGGCCACGTCACCGACCCGCTCGCCGCGCGGCTCCGGCTCCACCCCGGCCAGCCGCAGCGGAAAGGCGATGTTGTCGCCGACGGTCATGTGCGGGTAGAGGGCGAAGTCCTGGAAGACCATGGCGATCTTGCGGTCCCGTGGTGGCAGGTCGTTCGCCAACTCTCCGTCCAGCAGGACGGCGCCGTGGGTCGGATCCTCCAACCCGGCGATCATCCGCAGCACTGTGGACTTGCCGCAGCCGGACGGCCCGAGAAGCACCATGAACTCGCCGTCGTTCACATCAAGGTTGATGCTGTCGACGGCGACCGTGCCATCCCTGAAGACCTTGCTCACATCCTTGAGCGTGACGGTGCTCACCGTCTTCCCCCCCAGCTCGTCGGCCGAACCCCAGAAGACTGTGACCAGGATCATGAGTTTAGGACATCGGGTAAACGTCTTATGTTCGATGAGTGACGGTGCCATTAAGCGACATAAGTCCGATCAGCAGTTCGCGGATCGCTCGCCCGGCTCACCGAGGAACACCTGGCGCACCACCCGCTCCGCCGCGTGCCCGTCGTCCAGAGTGCAGAACCGGCCCCGAAAGTGCTCGCGGGCCTTGGTCGCGGCGTCCGATCGCACCGCGTTGGTACGGAACAGGTCGAGCAGGTCGTCGAAGGTGGTGGCCACCGCGCCCGGCGGCTCGGCCGTCACGTCGAAGTAGACACCCCGAGCGAGCCGGTACGCCTCCCAGTCGGGAGCGTAGAGCACGATCGGTCGATCCAACACCGCGTAGTCGAACATCGCCGACGAGTAGTCGGTGACCAGCACGTCCGCCACCAGGTAGAGATCCTCCACCCGCTGGTGGCCGCTGACGTCCCGCACCCGTTCCCAGGCCGCCGGGTGGCCCGGACGCCGATCGCGATCGTGGAAGTAGTGGCTGCGCATCAACAGCCGGCCCGAGTCACCAAGCGCCTGGACGAACCGGTCCGGGTCGAACGGCGGCCGATAGCCGGGCAGGTGCTCGCGGTGCGTCGGGGCGTACAGCACGACCTGCTCGTCCGGGCCGAGGCCGAACTCCGCGCGGAGTCGGCGGACCTCGTCCGGGCCCGCCGTGACCAGCCGGTCGTTGCGCGGGTAGCCCACCTCCAGGGTCGTGTACGCGGCCGGGTACGCCCGGTCCCACATCTGGGTGGAGAAGCTGTTCGCGCTGACGCTGTAGTCCCAGCGGTCCACCCGGCGCAGCAGCCCGGCGAAGTCCATCCGACCCGCCCCGATCGGGTAACGCTGCTGGTCGAGCCCCATCACCTTGACCGGCGTGCCGTGGTGGGTCTGCAGGTGCACCTGCTCCGGCCGCTTGCGGACGAAGTCCGGGAAGTTGACGTTGTTGACCAGCCACCGGGCGCGAGCGAGGACCCGGTAGTACGCCGGGGTGCCGGCGACCACGTACTCCACCCCGGCCGGCACGCTGTCCACCCGGTCCCGGCGCACGATCCACACCCCGCGCACCCCCGGCGCCAGCCGGCGGGCGACCTCGTAGATCGCCGCCGGGTTGCAGGAGTAACCCCGGTACCAGTACGCGGCGTACACGGCGAGCGTCGAGTCGACCGGCCGACGCCGCTCCGCCCGGTAGTACTCGCGCAGCAACCCGTCGCGGGTCAGCCGGGCGCCGCGCCGAGCGACCGGGCCGACCCGCCGCCGGGCGGTGCGAGCCTTTCGCTGGGCGGCGTCCCGCGCCCGGCTCGCGGCCCGCAACGCGCTGAAGGTGTGCCAGCGGCCGGAAGCGACGAGCCGGTGTTTGATCCCCTCCACCCCGTCCGGCACCGGATAGCCACCGGGTGGCAGCCAGCGTTCGTAGTCGGCGGTGATCTGCGCGAAAAACGCCGGTCGCAGCTCCGGGGCGATCCGCTGGCCGTTGCCGAGCACGGTCAGGTAGTGCCAGATCATCCGCTCGAAGACCGCCGGTCGCAGGGCCTCCGTCGCCGACCCCCACGAATCCATCAGGTGGAAGACCCGGTGCCACTGCGGAAAGACCTCGAAGTGCCGGTCGCCGCGGGTCCGGGTGATCGCGCCGGCGCGGCGTTGCCGGTAGTTGACGCAGACCCGGTCCAGTACGCCGATCCGCTGCGCCGCCATCAGCACCGGGTAGCTGAACGAGACGTCCTCGTACCAGCCGGGCGCGAAGCGCAGCCCCAGGTCGGCCAGGAACTCCCGGCGGACCAGCCGGTTCCACGCGGTGTGCAGCAGCCGCATCGTCTCCGGCCGGTCCCGCAGCCGGAAGGTGCCCGTGCCGGGCGACTCGGGAAACACCTCGGCCATCGCGCTGCGGGTGGCGGTGTCGTTCCAGTGGGTGCGGACGTGGTCGACGAGCAGCACGTCCGGGCGGGTGACCCGCAGCCGCCCGGCGACCTCCGGCAGGCACTCCGGCGTCAACCAGTCGTCGCCGTCGAGGAACCACACGTACTCGCCGACGGCCCGGTCCAGCCCGATGTTGCGGGCTGGACCCAGGCCGACGTTCTGCGGCAACCGGACCGAGCGGACCCGCTGGTCGCGGGCCGCGTACTCGTCGATGATGTCGCCGCTGGCGTCCGGCGAGCAGTCGTCGACGGCGATCACCTCGATGTCCGTCTCCGGCTGGCCGAGGATCGAGTCCAGGCATTCGCGCAGGTATCCCTGCACCCGGAAGGCCGGCACCACGAAACTGATCAGGGTCATCCGGCCGTCCCTCCGTCAGCGTGGCGTGGCACCTCCGGCGCGCACCGGCGCGACGTGCGCCCGCGCGCTACGGGCCGGTCGGACGAACCAGGCCAGGACGACGCTCACCACGAAAACCACGAGAAGGTACGCACCGAGTGTAGCCAGCCCGATACCCGCCATGCCGGCAATCGCCGCGAGGGCCAGCAGCACCGAACGCCCGTCCCAGCCCAGCGTGGCCGCGTGCAGTGGTGGTGCCGCCTGCCGTTTCTCCAGCCGGGCGGTCAGGTCGTAGTGGTGCACGGTGAGCACGAAGACGTACCCGAAGATCAACCAACCCGGCCCGTCGCCGATCACGCCCACCGCGATGGCGAACAGGTACTCGGCGGCCCGCAGCGCCGCCGGCACCAGCCAGTCCAGCGGGCCGTTGTGCGCGGCCCCGGCACCCAGCCCGGCGACCAGCAGCACCAGCAACGTCACCGGCACCGCCCAGCGCAGCCCGTCCGGCGCGTCACCCAGCAGCGCCACGACCAGCAGCACCGCCGGGCCGAGCGCGGCGATCACCGCCAGGGTGAGCGGCCCCATCGGGCGCACCACCGGCAGCCGGCGGGCCAACGGCCCGTCGTCGCGGTGCAGGGTGGCATCCACCGTGTCCAGCACCGGCACCCACATCCAGCGCGCCCGCAGCGTCCGCAGAGCCCCGGTGTACGCGAACGCCAGCACACCCCAGACCAGCACCGCGACCAGGCTGACCAGCGGGTTGAACAGCGCCACGGTCAGCGCGATCAACGCCCAGCGCTCACCGATCGGAAAAACCACGGTGCGCTTGAGCCAGTACGACACCGAGCCGGTGTCCGCCTGCACCCGGGTCGACGCCGCGTTGAGCCGGTCGCCGATGCCGCCACTGGCACCCGTCGCCGTACGCGGTCGGCGGGCCGCCTCGTCGTGCAGCACCCCGTACCAGGTGTCGGTCATGTGCCGGACGGTCTGCAACGTCATCGCGGCGATGGCGAGGGCCCAGCCGTTGCCCAATCCGGCGTGGCTCACCCCGAAACCCAGGCCGGCGTAGACCAGGTATTCCTTGGCCCGGTCCGCCATCGTGTCCAGCCAGCCACCCCAGGCGCTGAAGTGCCGGGTGTAGCGGGCCAACTGGCCGTCCACGCAGTCCAACACGAAGCCGAGGTAGAGCAGCACCGCGCCGCCGACAAGCGCGGGCCGCCCGCCGACGCCGAACAGCACCGCCGCCGCCAACGCGAACAGCACCGAGATCGCCGTCACCCCGGTCGGGGTGAGCCGGAGCCGGGCCGACAGCCGCACCACGTACGGCGACCAGGTGCTGACGAAGTAGGTGGAGAAGAAGTCGTCCTTCTCCTTGACCGACAGCCGCAGCTCGGCCCGGTCCTCGTCGACGGCGGTCACCGCCGTTTCGGCAGCCGCCAACGCGGGCGCGTCCGCGACCCGGTGCGCGACGAGCAGGCGTACCCGCTGGGCGAAGATCAGCGTGCCGAGCGCCGCGAGACCCGCGACGAGCCGGTCCACGGCGGAGGACGGGCCCTCGGGTCCGGCTCCCCCGGCGGCCGGCAGCGGCGACACGTCGCCGGGCGGGCCGAGCGGGGCGGTGACGGGCCGCGCGCCGACGGCGGCGGCCCGCGCGGCGGCGGCGAGGGCCGGCAGGTCGTCCACGCCGACCCGCAGCGCGCCACCGAACACGCCTGTGGCGTCGCCGGCCAGGGCGTCCAGCGGGCCGGCGTCGACCACCTGGCCACGTTCCTCGCGCACGACGGTTCGACCGGGCACCGGCGGGTCGGTCAGCACCAGCGCCACCGTCGGCCCGACCGGGCTGCTGGCCAGGTGCCGCAGCACCGCCGTGTGGGCGACCAGGTCGGTGCCGGTGACCAGCAGCGGGCCGTCGGCGGCGTCGGCCAGCGCGGCCAACTCGTCGAGGTCGCCGGCGAAGCGCACCTCGGCGGCCCCGGCCCGGCGCAACTGGGCGGCCAGACGCTCGGCCAGCGGCTCGCCCGTCGACGTGGTCAGGCCCGCTGCGGACGTTCCGGCGGCGAGCACGATCGCGAGCGTCACCGCGGGACCGCGGCGTGGTACGCGTCGAGCGCCTCGGCGATGGTGCCGTCGAGCGTCAACCGGCCCGCGTCGAGGTACAACCCCCGACGGCAGAACCGGGTCAGGTCCTTTTCGTTGTGTGACACCAGCACCAGCGTGCGCCCCTCCCCGAGCAGACGATCAATCGTCGCGTAACACTTCTTGCGGAACTCCGCGTCGCCGACCGCGGTCACCTCGTCCATCAGCAGGATCGGGTGCGGCAGGTGCGAGATGATCGCGAAGCCGAGCCGCACCTTCATCCCCGACGAGTAGTGCCGCACCGACGTGTCGATGGCACCCTGCACCTGCTCACCGGCGAACTCGACGATCTCGTCGAAGTGCCGCTTCAGATAGCCCGCCGACAACCCGTGCAGACCACCGACCAGGTGCAGGTTCTCCCTCCCGGTCAGGTCGTTGGAGAAACCGGCCGACAACTCCAGCAGCGGTGCCACCGCGCCGTGCACCCGGATGCTGCCCTCGTCCGGGATGAGCACCCCGGCGATCAGCCGCAGCAGGGTGCTCTTGCCGGTGCCGTTGCGGCCGATCACCCCGACGGTCTCGCCCGGCTCGACGGTGAACGACACGTCGCGCAGTGGCCAGAACTGACCGGGCAGGGCACCGCGCCCGCCCCGGTGGATGAACAGCTCGCGCAGCCGCAACTGCCGGCGCCGGTTGCGGACGAACCGGATGCCCAGACCGTCGGCCTCGATGATCGGCGCGGCCACGTCACAGTTCCTTGAGCACTGCGGGTTCCAACCGGCGAAACGACCACCAGCCGGCGGCCAACACCAGCACACTGCCGACGACAGTGGTGGCGAGCAGCCGGGCGTCCGGGAACTCGTCCGGGTACCAGATCGCGTGGTGCAGTTGGAAGATCCCGACCAGCGGGTTCAGCTCGTAGACCACCTTCAGCCACCCGGGCAGGTCGGACTCCCGGACCAGGCTCAGCGGGTAGATGATCGGCGTGGCGTAGAAGAGCACCCGGATGATCAGGCGCAGGAACCGCTCCACGTCGCGCATCAGCACGTTCCACGCGGACAGCAACAGGGCCAGCCCGGTCAGCAGGACGGCCTGCACGGCCACCGCGAGCGGCAGGGCGAGCAGCGACCAGCCGGGGTGGATCCGACCGTGCACCGCGTAGATCACCGCGATGGCGATCAGGATCGGCAGGCCGGCCGCGTACTCGGCGAACCGGCCGGTGACCCGGCCGATGGGGAAGACCTGACGCGGCACGTTCATCGTGGTGATCAACCGGGACTGGCCGGTCAGCGCGTTCGTCGCCTCGCTCAACGCCGAGCTGGTCCACATCCACGCGAAGATCCCGGTGATCAGGAACAGCGGGTACGACCCGGCCGCCTCGCCCAGGTGCCGGCCGGTGTCGGAGGAGTAGAGCACCCCGAAGACGAACCAGTAGATGGCGCCCATGCCGAGCGGCTCGATCAACGACCAGAAGTAGCCCAGCACCGACTGCTGGTACTTGACCGCCAGATCCCGGCGGACCAGGATGCGCAGCGAGTTGCGGTGCGACCACAACGCCGCGACGCCAGAGGTCACCGCGAGCCTCCCGCCTCCTGAAACGGACGACAGGTTAGCAGTCGGTGAACGAATGCCCCGAATCGGCCGGACTCAGCACTCGATCACGTTGACGGCCAGACCGCCACGCGCCGTCTCCTTGTATTTGACCTTCATGTCGGCGCCCGTCTCCCGCATGGTCTTGATGACCTTGTCCAGCGACACCTTGTGCACACCGTCGCCGCGCAGCGCCAGCCGGGCGGCCGTGATCGCCTTGATGCTAGCCACCGCGTTGCGCTCGATGCAGGGGATCTGCACCAGGCCACCCACCGGGTCACAGGTCAACCCGAGGTTGTGCTCCATCCCGATCTCGGCCGCGTTCTCCACCTGCTCCGGGGTGCCACCGAGCACCTCGGCCAGCCCCGCCGCCGCCATCGAGCACGCCGAACCGACCTCACCCTGGCAGCCGACCTCCGCGCCGGAGATCGACGCGTTCTCCTTGAACAGCACACCGATCGCGCCCGCCGCCAGCAGGAACCGCACCACCCCGTCGTCGTCGGCGTCCGGCACGAAACGGCTGTAGTAGTGCAGCACCGCCGGAATGATCCCGGCCGCACCGTTCGTCGGCGCGGTGACCACCCGACCGCCGGCCGCGTTCTCCTCGTTGACCGCGAGCGCGAACAGCGTCACCCAGTCCATCGCGTGCAGCGGGTCGGGCGTCCCGGCGTCCGCCTCCAGGCCGCGCCGCAGCTCCGCCGCCCGCCGCCGAACCTTCAACCCCCCAGGGAGTACGCCGTCCCGCTCGCAGCCACGCTGCACGCACTCCCGCATCACCCGCCAGATCTCCAGCAGCCCGGCCCGGATGTCCGCCTCGCTGCGCCAGGAGCGTTCGTTGGCCAGCATCACCTCGCTGATCGACAGGCCGGTGCGGGACGTG
The DNA here is from genome assembly GCF_043198035.1 of Micromonospora sp. NPDC048898. Taxonomy (NCBI): domain Bacteria; kingdom Bacillati; phylum Actinomycetota; class Actinomycetes; order Micromonosporales; family Micromonosporaceae; genus Micromonospora; species Micromonospora sp. NPDC048898. The sequence goes on along the minus strand of NZ_JBICUF010000037.1, from coordinate 1,055 downwards.
ACGTCGAGGAGCTGCGCCCCGGTCAGGAACGGGTACCGCACCTGGGTGCTGTCCGGCTTGATCCGGTCCGCACCGGCCGCCGCCTCGTCCACCACGAACCCGCCACCGACGGAGTAATAGGTACGACGGCGCAGCTCGGCGCCGTTGTCGTCGTACGCCGCAAAGGTCATCCCGTTCGGGTGGTACGGCAGCGACCGGCGGCGGTGCAACGTCAGGTCCCGATCCGGGTCAAAGTCGATCTCGTGCGCGGCCAGAATGCTGATCCGCCGCTCCGCCCGGATCCGCTCGACGCGAGGACCGACGGTGTCCGTGTCGACGGTCTCCGGCGACTCGCCCGCCAACCCGAGCAGCACCGCCGGACCGCTGCCGTGGCCGTGCCCGGTGGCCCCCAACGAGCCGAACAGCTCGGCCTGCACCCGTGCGACGTCGGTGAGCAGCCCGTCGGCCTTGAGCCCGGCGACGAACGTCCGCGCCGCCCGCATCGGCCCCACCGTGTGCGAGCTGGACGGCCCGATACCGACACTGAAGAGGTCGAAAACACTGATCATGGCTGCGCTTCCTCGCCGTCGTCCCGGCGTACGGGACCCGGCCGGGTCAGGACCGCCGAGCTGACGGCCCTACTCATGATCGACCAGGGTAGGGGTCCGGCCGCCCGGGGTGTGGGTGGCCGATCTGCCAGCCTACCCGCCCAGCTCAACGCCCACCCGGCCACCGGGACGCGCACACCTGCCCGCCATCTCCCCGCCACCCGCGCCCGCACGCCGACCTCGCTGGGCCACCGCCCGCACCCACGCCCACAGGGCCGCCGCGCCCCGCCGCGCGCCCCGCCGCGCGCCGTCCGACGCGCCCCGCCCGCGCCCCGCCCGCGCCCCGCCCGCGCCCCGCCCGCGCCCCGCCGCAAGATCGCGCTCGATCCAGGATCTAGTGGTCTCGCTCCGCCCTCGATGCCACTACAACCAGGACAACGCCGTTGCGTTAGGGCTGTGATCGGCGGGTCAACCCCTGCTGAGTAGTGAGAACGGGACTCCTGATAGATCAACTTGTGTCGAGCAAGA
>NZ_JBICUF010000036.1:0-14361 GCF_043198035.1 Micromonospora sp. NPDC048898 | reverse complement strand
ACGGCTCCAAGATCGCCCACTCACGATCCGTCAGATCGAAACGCGCCACGTCCTACCTAACGACCCACGCCCAAGATCCGCCAAGTACGCCCTAGTCAGACCTCGATCACTTTGGGTGGCCGTGGCGGCGCTCGTCTCGGGAACGGTCCTGATGGTCGGCGACGTGCCGCGATGGTGGGGCCTGCTTAGCGACGATCAGGACAACGGGCTTCTGCGGGCAATCGACCGCGGTGACAAGTTCGCCAGTATCCTGTCTTTATTGGTCGGGATCGCCGCCCTGCGGGTGGCGATCTCACAGCGTCGCCAAGACGGTCGGGGGACCGGTTCCACCTCGAGGGCTGCCGAGCAAGCCCGGCAGGTGCTCGGATTCTTCGTGGACCGTCGCGGCGAGCGCTTCAGGCTCCGGTGGGCGTTGCGTGACCCGCGTTCGCGGCTGATCGTGGTGCACGGCCCGGCCGGCGTCGGCAAGACCGAGCTTGTCCGGCGCGTCCTGGCCAACGTAAGAATCGACCACCGATGGTACTTGGTGACCCCGGCCTTTTCTCCGACCGTGGACACCCTGTTGCGCGCCCTGAAGACGGGCGGGGTGGATGCCGAGGCCGAGCTACCACTGGATAGTTCGCCGCTCGGGCAATTGGAGGCCATCTTGCGCGGCAGGACGAGGAAGCCGTCCATCATCGTGCTTGACTCGGTCGAGCGATTGCTCGATGACGACCACAAGTTGACCGACCTTGCCCTCGACGAAGCGCTCGACTTGATTGCCACTGGTCCGCGGCACGGCGTCAAGGTCATGTTGATCTCCAGCGTCGTCCCGATGGCGGGGGCAGGCGGGACCTGGGTCGACGCAGCCTGCCGGGTCGCGGTGGATGGCCTACCGCTTGACTACTTCCGCACGTTCGTCGAGAGGAGCGCAGGTGGCCGCGCCGGCCTGCTGTCCTCGCTCGACGACCGTCGGCTGGATGAAGTTCGCAGGGATCTCGGCGGCAGACCGCGCCTCGCCCAGCTGTTCGACGCGGTCCTGGAGTCGGACCAGGGCACGACGCCGCTCGACTTGGCCGGCGAAGTGCATGGCTGGGCTGCTCGGACCGGCGTGGACGGTGTCGGTGACCGTCTGCGGAGCCGGATGACCACGGCCTTCCGCTCCGACCGTCGGCAGGTTTACCGGGCCGTCGCCGCGTTCGCTACTCCGGTCGACGCCAAGGTGGTCACGGCTTTGGCCAACGAATTTCGCCCACCTGACGACCATCTCGAAATGGGCTTCGTCCGCAGCGAGTTGATTGAGCTGAGTCGACATGCTATCCACACTGACCGTCAGCAGCAGACGTTCTTCCTAGAGCCGGCCGAGGCGAGCCGGGTGCTGGTCTGGCGGGAAAAGATTGCCCGGGAGAGCATGGCTGCTGATCGGCGGCTGCTGATCGGTGCTGCCTGGCGGCTGCGGGCACGACGCCAGGCCGACCATCATGGGGACTGGGCCAATTCCCCGTCGTATCTGGCCGAGGTTGACGCCTGGCTGCGTGCCGACCGGGTAGACGGGGCCTTAAGGTCGATCGAGGATATAGAAGCCAAGGTCACAGATGGCAGTCCCCTTATGCTATTTCGGCGGCCACGGCGGCTGATTGCGGAGCAGATCGAGGCCACCGAGAGGCCGGCCAACTACAACGTCCTTGGTTACCTGCACCATGCCAGCGGTCACTTCGGACGTGCGGCGGACTTCTACCGGGCCGCGTACGCGCTTGCCGGCGACGACAAGCCTGGCTGGCGAGCCAGAATTTTGATCAATCTCGCTGGCCTTGAGTGGGCCCAGGGAAGCGTGGGGCACGCGTTCACCAACTTTGAGAAGGCGCTCAAGATGGCGCCGGACGACCCTGCGGTACGTGCTGGATCACTCGCCGGGATGGCCCGGTGCCGGCGACGCGACGGCCAGTACACCCTCGCACGGCGGTACCTGGCCCAGGCGCTGCGTGCGGCCGGGCCGCATCCCGGCCGCCGGATTCCGATCGAGTTGCGCCTGGCGCGTCTGTACGTCGAGATCGAACAGTTTCGGGAAGCCGAGTCGCTGCTCGATGGCGTCCGGGACGAGACCGAGGAAGTTAAGTCGCTGCGGGCGGCCTACCTGGACGTGCAGGCAGACCTTCGGCTGGCTCAGGGCGACCACGACCAGGCGAGGCGGCTCGCGCGCGACGCAGTGTCGCTGGCCCTTCCCGCCCACGACCCAGTGGTGGCCCTCCAGGCCCGCTCGACCCTCAGCGTGGTCTACATGCACGAAGGCCGGTTCAGCCAAGCTGCCCGCGAGGCCGCGATGGCCCGGCGGTACAGCGGCACCGACGCGCTGATCGTCCTGGCCATCCAGGGTGTCGCTGTCCGCCGAGCCAACGGACCAAGCGCGGCCCGATCTGTGTTCGCCGAGCTCGTCGACCAAGCCAACCTCCGCACCGGGCTCAATGACCGCGACTTCGCCGCCTGGACCTTGACGGGGATCGCCCGATGTGCCGAGGCCCTCGACACTCCCACCGGGTCGACGAAGCCCGCGCTCGACGACTTCACCCGCGCCCGGCATCCGTATGCCGAACCGGCACCCGCACTCACCAGGCTGATGACCTTTCTTCTCGAGACCATCGCCGCCGGCGATGAAGAGCGTGCCCGGTTGAAGCCCGCAGTCGACGACCTCCGCAGTTCACTGAGCCATTCCGCGCCAGGCCAAGGTGAACGATGACTCCCTAGCGGCGTCCCGCTGAGGAGGCTCTCGTGCTAACCAGGTCCCGGGCGGTCAGCCCGGGACCCGTCAGGTAGCCCGGTTTTCGTGCGGGCGGAACAGCGCCGAAGGCGCAACCCGTGTTGGGCATCGTTCGTGTCGCGGACACATCATTTTCGTACGAAGCGTGATTCGTGTTCGCGTTTCGCGCGATCCCCGTCCCAATGGGTGGGGTTTCTGCTGTGCGGGTCAGGGCGCTCGTCGGGGCGGTGAGCGGAAAGACCACCGTGTCAGTTTCTATGGCTCAGGCGTCGTAGTAGCACAAGATGATCATGTTGTTGAGCCGCAGGTGGCCAGCGACGCTGTCTGGATCCTGGTCGCGCATCACCGGGTGGTGGCGACGCAGGCAACTGTCGTGTCGAATCCTGTCCAGGAGATGGTCCTCGGACGTAGAGGGGCTTCTGTCGTCTCGATGAGGTGGGGCGGGTGCTGGTGTTGCCGTGTCGGCATCGGGTAGCCGGCACGGTCGTGGACCCAGTGGGAGTCCATGATTCGGCCGCACACGCCGCAGCAGATCACCCCGGCCAACAAATAGCAGTGGAGGACGCCGTCGGCTGAGGTCGGGGCGGTATGGATGGCCTGGACGGCGACGAAGTGAACTTCGCTGACCAGCGGAGTATGCGCGACCTCGCGGGAGATGCAGGGCCGGAGGATGTCGGAAAGTGTCAGAGAGTGCTGTGATGATGACGCAGTAGGTTGCGCCCGACGGAGAGGGGAGCCATGGCGAACCCACCGCGATTGTGGTGGCAGGACATCGATCCCATGGTGTGGCGGTGCTTCGGTCAACCGGATGATCTTGCACGGGAACGCAACACCGCGGCCCTCGCCGCCTTGGAGGAACTCGCCACCCGTGCGCCGATGTCAGCGCTGAACGACATCGAAGCGCAGATGCGCGAAGTTGGTTTCCTCGACGTGATCACCGACCGGGACCTACGCGACGTCCTCGACTACCTAACCAGCGCGCATCTGGTGGAGCCGTTCCGCGACTATGCCGCACTGAATTCCGGCTTGGACGCGGTGATGCGGCGCCAGGAGGCGTGGGCGTTGACCAAGGTTGGCCGAGCCGTGGTCGGTGCCGTGCGCTCAGCCGTCGTGGATTCTCGGCGAGCCTTGCAGTTGCCGACCCGGCTCCTCGACGGCGTCAACCGTACGCTACGGACACTGCTGGAACACGCGGTGCAGGACCCGGGACTGCTGCCCACCGATCTTGACGACGTGCGTACCCGCCTAGAGGAGATGCAACGCGTCACGGCTGACTTCTACGCAGCCCTGGCGCAGATGGTGCAGTCCGATGTGACCGACGACCTGATCTTCGGCGAGAACCGTGACCGGGTCGTCGAGGCGTTACGTCAGTTTCCGCGCGAGTCCGAACGGGCGCTGCGCAGAGTGGAGTCGACCCTGGCCGAACTCGCCGCCGCAGGGCCAAGGCTTCTGGTGGAGGCGGCGGCGATGCACGCCGGTCTGATCGATCCCGGCGAACAGCAGCACTGGATCGACGAGCGGGCGCGCCGCCTGACGGACCTGCAGGCGTGGTTCGGCACAGACGGTTCGGTGCAACGACTGATCTCGTCCGCCGCAGGAGCGGTCCACACCCTGCTAGTCGCGATCGACCGTCGATACACTGCCTTGCGCCGGGGCTCCGACTTGGCCGCCGACTTCCGGGAACTGGCCTACAGCCTGCACGCTCAGCCCGACGACCCGCAGGCGCGGCGGGTGTATGCGGCAGCGTTCGGCCGATGGCCCTCAGTGCACGCAGCGGTCAACACCGCCGACGAGGAGGTGGCCTTCGCCACCGCCGCCGACGCGGGCATCAGCCGCCACCAGGTCGAGGTGGTGCTCCGCGAACACGAACGTAGCGGCCCGGCCGGCGGCCGGCCCCGTAAAGTCCCCGACGCCGGGGAAGCCCGGACAGCGGCGCTGCAGCGCGCGGCCGCCGAATCCGCCGCCCGGCGCAGGTTCACCGCGCTGCTGCTCACCGACGGCGAGGTCCGCATGACCCACTTCTCCGGCCTGGAAACGCCGGCGCTGGCCATCCTCCTGAGCGCCGTCGAAACCGCCCTGCACACCACCGACCCTGTCACCGGCTACGGCGAGGCCCAAGCCGAGGGCGCGAGCGTGGTGGTGCGCGTGCGTGTCACTCGTCCGGGAGCGACCGTGGCGGTCCGGTTCGCCGAGGGCGTGCTGTGGGCCCCCGACCTGCTGGTGAGCGTCAGCCCAGCCGACACCGGTGTCCTACCGGCGCGGGTGGAGGGGGCGGCATGACCCAGCGGTCCCTCGACCCGGACCTCAGCGAAGCCGCGCGGCATCTCACGGTGATCTGCCGCATCACCGCCGCTGATGAACCGGTGCGCTATCGGCACGTGCTGCGCGGCCGCCGCGAACTCACCGAGTTCTTTCGCGCTGAACTGGGCTGGAGCCTGCACATCCACGATGTGTCCGGGGTGGTCCGGCTGCACAAACGCCGCGACGACGTACCCGCCGACCGCGGGCCGCATCTGCCCCGCCGGACCGGCCGCGGAGACCTCGCACCGGCCCACGTACTCGTGCTGGTGGCCCTGGTCTGCGAGCAGTTGTGGCGCCGCCCCCGCATTAGCCTGCGCGAGTTGTTGCAGTCGGTCGCTCAGGTGTGCGCCGCCGAAGCGGTGACTGGACGGCTTCCCGCGTTCCGGATCGTCGCCGCGGACGGTGTCAGCAAAAAGGAGGCGCAGGCCGCCCGCGAGAACATCGTCGACGCCATCCGGCTGCTGCAGGCCGAAGGCGAGATCACCGTCGACGCCGACTTGGAACGAGCGGTGACCGATGAGGACGCAGAAGTCTTCATCACCGCCGACCGCGACAGCCTCGCCAACAAATTCGCGTCGCTATCGCCGACCCTGCTGGCGCTCAACGACCGGCCACCCGACCAGCACGTCGAAGCGCTGACCGCGGTGTCGCTGCCCGACGCGGACCCGGTCGCCGCCGCGCAACGACGCACCGGGGTGGAGGTCCGCCGGTTGACGGCGCTACGGCGCGTTGCCGACGATCCTGTCGCAGACCCTGCTGATGATCTGAACGATGTGGGTTATCTCGCAACACTGACCGGCCGGGAGCGGGCCCTCAATGTCGCGTCAGCGTTGGGACTGGTCAGCACCGTCCGCCGCGACTGGTGGGAGATTACCGACCCGGCGGCATCAGCTACCACCGGTGCTTTTCCGCAGGGCCGGCGTATCGAACGGCAGGCGGCGCTGGCGCTGCTGGCCATGCTGCCGGAGCACCCCGACCGGTACGTGAGCGTCGCCGACATCACCACGATGGTGGAGCGGATCCGGGCCCAGACGCCACGGTGGGCCGCCGGTTACGCCGAACGCACCACGGCCCTTGCCCACGCCGCGGCCGCCGAACTGGTCGCCGTCGGGCTGCTGCACGCCACCGGCGGCGACGACCGCTGGCAGATTACGCCCGGGGTGCACCTGTGGCACGTACGCGTGCGGCACCGCGAGCGATCACGCACCCGCGCACCGGCCTCACCGGAGCCGGACAGCCTGTTCAGCATGACCACCACGGCAGGGGAGCAGCAGCAGTGAGTGTGATCCCGCACCAGGTCCGGCGCCTGCCCGAGCCGGCAGTCGAGGACGTGGCCGGTCTCGGTGTCCCGCGGGTAGTCGGCAGGTGGCAGCCCACCCGGGCCGGTGCGGTCAACTCATGGGCCTGGACCGACGAGGTGTTCCTGTTCGCCGACGGCTGGCTGGCCCTGGCCGGGCCGAACGGCTCCGGTAAATCCCTGACCGCGTCGATGCTGGTCACCATGCTCCTGGACGCCGACACCTCGCAGAAAGCCCTGTCGGTTTCGGGTGAGGCCGCCGGCACCCTCATCGACCGGCACACCGACCGCACTCCCACCGAGGACCGCACCGGAGCCTGGTGGCTGGAGTACGGCCTGCGCACCGCCGACTCAGAGGACGTGCGCTACCTGACCACTGGGCTGTGGCTGCGGTCGCAGGGCGGCAGCCTGCAACGAGCGTTCTTCCTCACGCCCGGCCGGGTCGGCATCGACGTGTACCTGCAACGCGACCGCGATCCGGTCGCCGTCGAGGACCTCGCCGCGCAACTGGCCGCCCTCGACGGCCGGCTGTTCACTTCCCACGACCGGCTCACCAGCAAGGCGAAACCGCATCTGCGCGTCGCGGACGAAGACCAGTACCGCGACGCCGTCCGCACCACGTTGTTCGCCCCGCTGGATACCGTGCAATTCGATGCGCTGCTCGGCGTTCTGCGCAGTCTGCGCAGCGTGCGCACCGCGGAGGCCATCTCCCCGAACGCCATGCGGACGGTACTGACCGAGGCCCTGCCTGCTCTGGATCCGCGGGCTTTGCAGTTCATCGCCGACACCATGGAACGCATCGCCGACCTGGAACGCCAGCTGCAACAAGCCCGGTCCGAGACCCGCCAGCTGGAGCAGGCCGAGCAGCAGTACGGGCGCTACCTCGACACGGTCACCGCAGTGGAGGCCGCGCAGCTCTCCCACGCCCAAACCGTCTTCGACGATCACGCCCGTCAGGTGCGCGCCGCCGAGGACAAGCTGAGCGAGGCCGCGCGGGCTGCAGCGGCCGTCGCCGCGCAACGGGCCGATCTGCGGACCACGATCACCGAACTGAAAGGCAAGCTCCAAGCGACCGACGCGGCCCTGCGCGACCACGCCGGCGCGGAACTGCCCCAGCTCGAAGAGCGCCTAACCGAGCTGCACAAGCTGCACGACGCGGCGCGGCAGCGACGAGACGACCTAGACGACGACGCGCAGCTGGCCGCCGCCGCAGCCGAGGAAGCGCTGGATCAGGCCGCCAGTGGGCAGCGGCATCTGAGCGAACTCGTGGCCCATCTGCTGGCCGGCGCCGCCGAGGTGGGTGCGCAGGCGTTCGTCGACCGTATCGCCGACACCAGCGACCATCTCACCAGCAGTAGGCCCGGGTCATCGGTGACGCTGACCGGTCTGGCTCAGCTGACGGGCACTCCCCACAGCTGGGTGCAGGCCCGTCTGGACGTCTTGCAGCGCATCGACGCTGCCATGCGTGAACTCGACATAGCCCACGAGGGCCAGCGCGGCGCCGCCGCCCAGGTACGTGCCGCCGAAGCCGACCGCGACCGGTACGACCAGGCTGCCGAGCAGGCCGTGACCGCGCGCCAAACCAGAATAGTTGAACTCGGCGCCGCGGTGCAGCGGTGGGACATCTACCGCGTCGAGCTGCCCGCCGTACCGACACACCTGCTCGACACCGGCGAGAGGACCGACCCGGACGCGCTGGTGAGCTGGCTGCACCGCGCGGGCACCAGCACCCGGCAGCGGATCGCGCTCGCCGCACGCGAACAAGACGTCCTCAACGCCGGCCGCAACGTCACCGCTGCGGAGACTGCCCTGAGCGTAGTGGCCGGCAAACGCGAGAAGGCGGCAGAAGCGGCGGTCGAGGCCGAACGCGGCCTTGCCCGAGCCCAGCAGCAAGCCGTTTTCGATCACGAGGCCGCCGACGAACGCGCCCGGCAGGACCACGCCGCTCACGAGGCCGCGGTCCACGCCGCGCAGCAGATCACCACGGATGCCGAACAAGCACTCGCCGATGGCGGGGCTGCCGCCGCCGCCGCCGAGCGCACCTGGGCTCACCACGTCGCCGTATGGCGGACCTCGCTGGTCCACCTCGACTCGGCCGCCGTCGTACTGCCCGGCGACCTGGACATTGTCGACCTGCACCAGCCGGCACGAGCAGTCCAGCAGGCACATGCCACGCTCACCGCGCGGCTGCAGCGCAGCATCGCCGCCGCCGAACACGACCGCGACCAAGCCCAGCACACCGTGGACGACCTCGAGGCCGAGCTGCGCAACGCCCGTCGGCAATCGCCGGTACCTGCGGCACCGCCGTGGCGTGCCGTGCGGCACCAGGACGCCTGCGTCCCGTTCTGGGCAGCGGTCGCGTTCGCATCCCAGACAGACTCAGGCCACGCCGACCGGCTGGAAGGCGCCTTACTGGTCTCCGGCCTGCTCGATGCGGCGATCACTCACGACGGGCGGCTCATCGGCGACGGTGACCTCACCCTGTCCCCCCACCATTCGGTTCCCGGTCGCAGCCTCGCCAACTTGTTGACCGCGGAACCGGACTGCGGCATCGACCCGCACCGCATCACCAGTCTGCTGCGCAGCATCACCATCGACGACCTCGACAGTGACACGACCGCCGGACGTTTGCGCGTCGGCCCGCTGATCGCGACCGCCCCGCGCGGCTACCGCGCCGCGTTCATCGGCCGCACCGCCCGTGAACGGGCCCGCCTCGCCCGGGTCACCGACCTTGAACACCAGCTCGCCGCCGCCGGTGACATGCTCGCCGGCGCGCAGCAGCATCTGCAGTCGCTGCACCAGGCGGCACAAGCCGCCCAAGCCGAGGTCGACAGCTTCCCGGCGACCGACGACATCACCCGAGCCCGCGACACCCTGGTTCAGCTACGCCTCGCGCTCGCCGCCGCCGAGCAGCGCACCACCAAAGTCGTCGCCGAGGCCGATGCCGTCATGGCCCGCGCGCTGGCCGCCGTCGCCGCTACCCGCACCACCATCGACCGCAGCGTGCTCGACGCCCGCCAACAGGTGGAATCCGCCGGTGACGCCCTGCACGCCGCTCTGGAAGCCGAGACCGCCGCCACCGGACACCTGGACACCATGCGCGCCGAACTGGCTACCGAGGTCGACCACCGTGATCAGGCCCAAGCCGCCGAAGACCGGTGCGCTCACGAAGAACATGCCTTCCCCGACCTCGACGACCTACGACATGCCCTACGAGACGAGGACGCCGCGGATCAGGCCGCCATCGCCGCCCGAGCCCGCGTCACCGACCACGAGCGCCTGCACCGCGATGCCAGCACCCGTGTCGCGCAGGCGCAGCAGGCCGTCAACACCGCGGCCACGCAACCGGACAGCACCATGCTGCCCACCAGCGCGCAACCCCTGAACCGGCACCGGCAAGCGGTCGAAAGCTTCGACCGTCAAATCAGCACCTGGTCCAGCGCCGCCCAACGCACCCTCGACCTGCTCACCACCGCTCACACCAGCGGAAAAGCGGCCGGCCGCACCGCCGCCCAGGCGCAGGCCGCCGCGACCGAGGCGGGCAACCTGCAGCAGAACGCCGTTAGCCTGCAGGCCCGCGTCGAACAAACCCGAGCCCTGTACGGCGCCGAATACACCCACCTGTTGCGTACGCGCGAGACCCTCGAAGCCGAACACGACACCCGGCAGGCCGACGACGAAGCGCTCGGCAAGCAGCACGGCAAGCACGAGGTCGCCGAAGCCGAAGCCCGCCTGACCCTGACCAACCTTGCACCACAACGAGCCGAGACCGAACAAGCCCGGACCCGATACCACCACCGGATGGGTCTGCTGGCCACCTACGGCTTCGCCGACGTCCCGGACGACATCGCGCACGAGCCCGACGGCACCCCCGCCAATATCACCGCCGCGCTGAGCTGGGCCCGCCGAATCCTGGCACAACGACAGGGAACCACCCGCCTGGACACTCTCATCGGCAACCGCGACCGCATGCTGCGCCAGCTCGAAAACACCACGCGCACCGTCAACCAGGCCCTCGCCGCGTTCGACCAGCAACTCGACATCACCACCCTGGAGAACACCGACTGGCGCCGCGTCACCCTCGCCGCCCCAAACGCCGCAGTCGGCGACGACCTGCGCCACGCCACGGCCACCCTGCGCACCACCGTCGCGGGCCTGGAAGCCGACCTCCGTCACGACATCAAAGGCATCCTCAAAACCTCGACATTCATCCAGCTGCGCCGCGACATCCAGCAACGCCGCGAAGCCGCCCAAGAGCTAGTGCGCCAGATCCGCGCCACCCTGCAGAACGTACGCACCGGGGTCGCCCGCGTTGGCGTGCAAGTCGACTGGAAAGTCCGCGAGGACGACAACGCCCGCCAGATGGTCGACCTGCTCACCGCCCCGCCCTCCGACCAGGTCTTCGAGTCGATGTACGACGTCCTGCGCCGCCGGATGGAAGAAGCCGGCGACGAAACCTGGACCGACCGCGTGGCCCACACCTTCGACTACCGCTCGTGGCACGAGTGGCACATCAGCGTCACCCACAGCAGCTTCGGCGTCGACCAGTTCAAACCCGTCAACGCCCGCTCCAACCCGCTCAAGAGCCTGTCCACCGGCGAATCACGCCTGGCCACCATGCTGCCGCTGCTCGCCGCCGCCTGGTCCATGTACTCCGGCACCACCTACCAGGGCCCCCGCCTGCTGACCATCGACGAGATCGACGCCGCCTTCGACGACAAGAACCTGCGTCAGGTCCTGGCCCTGCTGCGCACCTGGAAATTCGACGTGCTCGCCACCACCCCGTCGATCGCCCCACTGATCAAACGCGAATCCCGCGACGTCGTCATCCACGAAGTCATCACCACCGCAGGCCGTCACCGCGTCACCATCCCCTGGCTGTGGAACGGCGCCGGCGAAGCCACCCCCGTCACCCTGCCGCTACCAGCCACCCGAACCGAGAGCTGACCCACGGTGCCCACCGAATTGACCTACCTCGCCGCCGACTCCGACCTGCACCCGCTCTGGCAGGCGATCCACGACCGGCTGTGCGCCGGCACCACCCCCGAAACCCTCACCACCGTTCGCGTCACCGACATGAATCACGCCGGTCTCGCCCAATTGCGAACCTGGCTTGACACCACCACCCGGCGCCGCCGCAGAACCTCAGCCGTCACCATCACCGTCGACACCATCACCGTTCCCGTCCGCGACCTGCTCAACGTCCTCGACCTCACCCCTGACCAACTCGTCACGATCGTGGAACTCGCCATCGACGCCCCGATCATCGACCGCAGCGCCACAGCCCGCACCGCAGCCGCCCACCGCGAACAGCTCTGGCAGTACGCCGCCGGCCAGCTTCCCGGGCTTCCTCAGCTGGTCACCCGCATGCGCAGCGCCGGCCTCGGTGAAGACGACAGCGACATCCGCACCACCATCGCCGCCCTGGCCGCGGTCTTGAAACAGCTGCCCGTGACCCCGCCGAAGCCGCTGGCGAAACTGGCCCACGACACCGTCGGCGATCCGCACTACTTCGACCTGGACAGGCTCGCCGGTAGACGCCTCGTTGCCGCGATCGCCGAACACACCGGCCAAGCCGTACCAGCCCGACCCGACCTCGTACGGGCACTGCTGGCCGAATCCGGCATCGTGGCCGACCGGTTGTCGGCCACCGTGCTGCTTTTCAACGTCCACACCACCGGTGACGGTCCCATCGACCGGCGGCTACGCGACAGCAGCACCCCCGTCGCCCTCACCCTGCTCGACCTCCTGCAGGAGCCGCCAACCCTCGGCCCGCAAGTTCTCACCGTCGTCGAGAACCCGTCCGTGCTGGAGGTCGCCTACCTCAACGGCTCACCCCGGCCACTGGCCTGCACCAGCGGACAACTTCGCGCCGTCGACCACACCCTGTTCCGCCTCGCCGTCCACCACGGCGTTCGCGTGCGATACGCCGGCGACATCGACCACGCCGGCCAGCACATCGCCGCCATCGTCGCCGATACCTACGGCGCTGAACTCATTGCTATGGACGCTGACACCGCCCAGCAAGCCCAGCAGCGGCCACCAGCCCTCGCCTCCGTACCTTCCACGCAGGCCGACACACCGGCGATCTACCAGGAACACGACGTTCTGCTGCACCGCCTTCTCCAGTAGCGCCTCACCTCAGCAGCGCGATTGCGGACGCTTAACTCCTCGCTTGCGGACTCCGTGAATCAGGCCAGTCCGGCGGTATCGGTCGATGCCCAGCCAGCGTCTGCGGCGGTTGCGTCGCTATGCACAAGTCATCGGCTTTCGTCCATAAGAAAGCCATAGGTTGACCTTGACACGCTTCGCCGGGCGGTCGCGTAAACCGAACGGGGGAGCATCTTTCGCGCTGGTGGCATGACGTCGGCGCCCAACTTTCCTACGATGCTGTAGGCAACGTGATCTGCGCTCACGTTGAGCCCGCGCCCTTGATCAGCGTCGCGTTGTTCCCGGTCTCGGCATCGGATGGGCCACGACACCGCGCGATCGGCCACCCTCAGAACAATCGAAGTACGTCGAACTCTCGCCCGTCGCCCTTGCTGGCGACGGCGCCCCGCCTGGGCCTGCCGGTCCTCAGGCCGCGGCACGCTCCGCAGCCCTGCCCCTGGATTCGGGCTGAGACCGTCGTTTCCCACTCATTCGACCCGCAGCAGGGGCAGTGCCACCGGCAGCGGTCGTGGGATCCCGGGCGAAGCCGATCAGGCCCTCGATCAGGGTGGTCCAGGTTCGCCAGGAAGGTGCCCGCGATCTCGGGATGCAGGTCGGCCAGCGATCCACCTGGCGACGGCTGCTGTCGGGATGCAGTGCGCCGGCGGATGCCGCACGGCTGGCAGCCCCGCCCGGAGGTACGGGTGACGACCGGCGCCACCCACTCGTGTGCACAGTCCGGGCATCGCCAGAGCACTCGGACGGTCGACCCCCGAGCCAGGTCGAGCAGCTTGATGTCGCGGGTTTCGTCGACGTCGAGGATGCGCACGGCCTGGGTGAGAAGTTCGGGAGCGACGTCACGGACCCGGAGTTCGGCCCGGCTCAGACGGGCCTGGTAGGAGCGTTCCCGCCGTGAGCACGGCGGGCAGCCGGTGTTGCGCTGGGCCCGGTCGGCCACTCGGGTACGCCAGACGTGCTGGCAGGTCCTGCACTGCCAGACGCAGCGGTCCGCCGAGCCGGGAAGCAACCACTGCGCGCTCATCTCCGGACGCGTCAGGTTCTCTACCAGTTCGCTCGCAAGCTCGGGGAACAGAATGGCCAGGCTCTCGCTGGGCGGCACGTTTTGAAACGCTTTCCACTCCTCACGTGCGGTGCCGAGGCATACGGCGATCCGGTCATCGGATAGGGGCGGGCACGGGATGGACTGCGACCGCAGCCACTCCGCGAGGACCAGGAACCACTCCGTCGCGTCCTTAGTGCCCGCCGTCACGGTCGCTCCCGGAACCGGCGGGGTGCCGGGCTGCCGAACCCGCAGATAACGCACACCCAGCTTGGCCATGACCTCCGATTTGCGCAGGTCCCGAGCGTGGGCGGCGACATCGGAGTGCCACTGGGCCGGGTCCAGGTCGATGTAGAGGCCAGCCGAGGGCAGGAAGAGGTCCAGCCGTTCCGCCGAGCGCCGGCCGCCGTCGAGGCGGACGTCCACCTCCACCTCGTCGCCGGTCGCGGCCGCCAGTAGATGGGCGAGCTCAAGTTCGAGGAGGCTGCGGCCGCGACGACGGCACCGGCCGCAGCCGTAGTCCGGTGATTTCGCGCGGTCGCGCACGTGCGCCTCGAAGAGAGCACCGCACCGGCAGCGCCAGGAGCAGAGTGCGCCGGCGCGCGGGTACAGCGCCGCCGGGCCGTGCCCGGGCCAGGAGAGGTTCGCTACGAAGGACGCGGCGACCTCCGGCATGAGCGTGGCGAGTGACTTCTTCTCGGGGGCGACCCGACTGGCGGCGCCCCTAGGCGGTGTTTCGTAGGCGTCGTTGTTGGGGCGTGGCGGTGGTCGCTAATTGAAGAGGTCTCCGGTAGTTGGTTCAGCGACCAAGCTAGAACT
>NZ_JBICUF010000035.1:0-16394 GCF_043198035.1 Micromonospora sp. NPDC048898 | reverse complement strand
GGTTGGTCCGCTTGTCGTTCTCCGCGCTTGTGTGGTTGGTTTGCTGGTGCGTTCTCCGGGCTTGTGTGGTTGGTCCGCTCGTCGCTCTCCGCGCTTGTGTGGTTGGTTTGCTGGTGCGTTCTGCGCGCTTGTGTGGTTGGTCCGCTTGTCGTTCTCCGGGCTTGTGTGGTTGGTTTGCTGGTGCGTTCTGCGCGCTTGTGTGGTTGGTCCGCTTGTCGTTCTCCGGGCTTGTGTGGTTGGTTTGCTGGTGCGTTCTGCGCGCTTGTGTGGTTGGTCCGCTTGTCGTTCTCCGGGCTCGTGTGGGTGGGGTCCGCTCGGGTGTTTCTGCCTGGCCCGTTGGTGCGGACCGCTCGTTGCTTCCGGCCCTGGTCTGCTGCTGCGTCTGCCCGTGTTCTTGCCGGGCTGGCCCGTCGGTGGTGTCCACCGTGCGCTTCCGGCGTCGATCGGCGACCCACAGGACGTGCGATCTGCCCTCCTCGCCCCTTTTGTCAGGCCGGCTGGCGCCTTCTCCAGGGCGAGGTCGAGCTGATCCACTCGGGTTTCTTGAAGTCGCGGTATCCGAGGCCCGTCGACACCCCGACTTCCTGAAACCCGAGTGGATCATGTACTGCCGCATCCGGGTGGTGTCGGGCCGCGAAGCAGAACCCGATTCTCCGAGTCGGATGAGGCGAGGCGGGGCGAGGTCGAGCGCGCCCGGGTGCAGCGGCCCGAAAAATCGGGGCGGAGCGAGTTGAGGCGGGCGAGGCGCGACCGGGGCATAGTGGCCTGCCTCCGAGTGGCGTTCACCTGGGTGCTCTTTGTGCTGCCGGCCGATGGCGGCTGCTCGTAGTCTCGGTGCGCTGGCCCGTCGGTGGTGTCCACCGTGCGCTTCCGGCGTCGATCGGCGACCCACAGGGCGTGCGATCTGCCCTCCTCGCCCCTTTTGGCAGGCCGGCTGGCGCCTTCTCCAGGGCGAGGTCGAGCTGATCCACTCGGGTTTCTTGAAGTCGCGGTATCCGAGGCCCGTCGACACCCCGACTTCCTGAAACCCGAGTGGATCATGCGCTCCGAGAGGGATGCGGCGAGGCGGAGCGAGATGCGGCGCGGAGCGGAGTGTGCGGCGTGGTTCGCCTGGGCCGGGTTCCTGGCGCTTCGGTGCTCGGCAGGCGCCGGCGTACCACCGCAGGAGCGCAACCGGCGGACGGACCGTGACCAAGGTCAGGGCTGGGGCGACCGTCCCCGGCGGAGGGATCAAGCCTGACCGCCCGGAGCCGGGGACGGTCGCCCCAGCCCCACCGCAGCCAAAGACGAGACCGCAGCCAAAGACGAGACCGCAAACGCCGGACCGCCGTACCCCCGGAGGTGCGGGGCACGGCGGTCCGGGTGGCGTGGCGCCTCAGGAACCGGGGGTGTTGCCGGCGCCCTTGGCGGTGGCCGCGAGGTAGTCGCGGTTGAGGCGGCCGATGGTGTTCAGCGGGATGCCCTTCGGGCAGGCCGGGGTGCACTCGCCGGCGTTGGTGCAGCCGCCGAAGCCGGCCTCGTCGTGTGCGTCGACCATGCCGATGACCCGGGTGTAGCGCTCCGGCTGGCCCTGCGGGAGCAGGGAGAGCTGGGTGAGCTTGGCGGCGGTGAAGAGCATGCCGGAGCCGTTGGGGCAGGCTGCCACGCAGGCGCCGCAGCCGATGCAGGCCGCCGACTCGAAGGCGGCGTCCGCGTTGGCCTTGGCGACCGGGGTGGAGTGTGCCTCGGGCGCGCTGCCGGTCGGTGCGGTGATGTAACCGCCGGCGGCGATGATCTTGTCGAAGGCACCCCGGTTGACGACCAGGTCCTTGATGACCGGGAACGCGCTGGCCCGCCACGGCTCGATGTCGATCGTCTCGCCGTCGGTGAACTGTCGCATGTGCAGCTGGCACGCGGTGGTGCCGCGCTGCGGCCCGTGCGCGTCGCCGTTGATCATCAGGCCGCACATGCCGCAGATGCCCTCGCGGCAGTCGTGGTCGAAGGCGACCGGGTCCTCGCCGGCGAGGATCAGCCGCTCGTTGAGTACGTCGAGCATCTCCAGGAAGGACATGTCCGGGGACACGTCGTCGACCGGGTAGGTCACCATCCGACCCTTGTCCTCAGGGCCCTTCTGGCGCCAGATGCGCAGGGTCAGGTTCACTTGTAGCTCCGCTGCGTGGGGTGGACGTATTCGAACTTCAGGTCTTCCTTGTGCAGCACCGAGGGTTCGCCGGTGGCGGTGAACTCCCAGGCCGCCACGTACGCGAACCGGTCGTCGTCGCGCTGCGCCTCACCGTCGGGGGTCTGGTGCTCGGCCCGGAAGTGGCCGCCGCAGGACTCCTCGCGGTGCAGGGCGTCGATGCACATCAGCTCGGCCAGTTCGAAGAAGTCGGCGACGCGGCCAGCCTTCTCCAGCGACTGGTTGAGTTCCTCGCCGGTGCCGGACACCTTGACCCGCTGCCAGAACTGCTCGCGCAGGTCGCGGATCTCGCCGATCGCCTTGCGCAGCCCGGCCTCGCTGCGTTCCATGCCGCAGTGTTCCCACATGATCTGGCCCAGCTCCCGGTGGAACGAGTCCACGGTCCGGTCGCCGTCGACGGCGAGCAGCCGCTGGATGCGGTCCTCGACGTCGGTACGGGCCTCGACGGCCGCCGGGTGACTGGCGTCGACCTTCTCCAAACCGCCCGACGCCAGGTAGTTGGCGATCGTGGTGGGCAGGACGAAGTAGCCGTCGGCGAGGCCCTGCATCAGCGCCGAGGCGCCGAGGCGGTTCGCGCCGTGGTCGGAGAAGTTCGCCTCGCCGATCACGAACAGGCCGGGGATGCTCGACTGGAGGTCGTAGTCGACCCAGAGGCCGCCCATCGTGTAGTGCACGGCGGGGTAGATGCGCATCGGCACCTCGTACGGGTCCTCGCCGGTGATCCGCTCGTACATCTCGAAGAGGTTGCCGTACTTGGCCTCGATGGCCTTACGGCCGAGCCGGCCGATCGCGTCGGCGAAGTCGAGGTAGACGCCGAGCTTGGTCGGGCCGACGCCCCGACCCTCGTCGCAGACGTTCTTCGCGGCGCGGGAGGCGATGTCGCGGGGGACCAGGTTGCCGAAGGAGGGGTAGATCCGCTCCAGGTAGTAGTCCCGCTCGTCCTCGGGAATGTCCTTCGGGCTGCGGTCGTCGCCCTTGGTCTTCGGCACCCAGACCCGGCCGTCGTTGCGCAGCGACTCGCTCATCAGGGTCAGCTTCGACTGGTGGTCGCCGGAGACCGGGATGCAGGTCGGGTGGATCTGCGTGTAGCAGGGGTTGGCGAAGTACGCGCCCTTGCGGTGCGCCCGCCAGGTGGCGGTGACGTTGCAGCCCTTGGCGTTGGTGGAGAGGTAGAACACGTTGCCGTAGCCGCCGGAGGCGAGCACCACGGCGTCGGCCATCTCGGTGCTGATCTCGCCGGTGACCAGGTCCCGGACGACGATGCCCCGGGCCTTGCCGTCGACGAGGACCAGCTCCAGCATCTCGTGCCGGGCGTTCATCTCGACGTTGCCGAGGCCGATCTGTCGCTCCAGGGCCTGGTACGCGCCGAGCAGCAGCTGCTGGCCCGTCTGACCCCGGGCGTAGAAGGTGCGCTGCACCTGGGCGCCGCCGAAGGAGCGGGTGTCCAGCAGGCCGCCGTACTCGCGGGCGAACGGCACACCCTGGGCGACGCACTGGTCGATGATGTTGACCGACACCTCGGCGAGCCGGTGCACGTTCGACTCCCGGGAACGGAAGTCGCCGCCCTTGACGGTGTCGTAGAAGAGCCGGTGTACGGAGTCGCCGTCGTTGCGGTAGTTCTTCGCCGCGTTGATGCCGCCCTGTGCCGCGATGGAGTGCGCCCGGCGCGGGCTGTCCTGGTAGCAGTAGGACTTGACGTGGTAGCCCTGCTCGGCCAGGGTCGCCGCGGCCGAGCCGCCGGCCAGGCCGGTGCCGACCACGATCACTGTCATCTTGCGGCGGTTGGCGGGGTTGACCAGCTTGGCCTCGAAGCGTCGGGTCTCCCAACGCTTCTCGACCGGGCCGGCGGGAGCCCTGGTGTCGGCGATCGGGTCGCCCTCGGTGAAGAGTTCCATGTCAGGACACCAATCCGGTGAGTACGGCGAACGGGACCACCAGGTATCCGGCGCACAGCAGCACGGCGAAGACCAGCGCGGCGGTGCGCGCCCGGCGCTCGCCGCGGGGCGTCTGCTGGCCGAGACTGCGGAACGCGCTGAACGCGCCGTGGCGCAGGTGGAAGCCCACCGCGACGATGGCGAGCGTGTAGAAGAGCGTGACGTACCAGCGCTCCGGCGCGAAGTCGGCGACGACGTTGCCGTACGGCTTGCTGGCGTCGCCGACCGGGTTGAGCGTGCCGGTGGTGAGGTCCAGCAGGTGGTAGATCACGAAGAGCAGGATGATCACGCCGCCCCAGCGCATCGTGCGGGCGGCGTAGCTGCCATTGACCTTCTTGCGGTGGGCGTACCTGACCGGGCGGGCCGCGCGGGCGCGCCGGGCCAGCACGGTGGCCGCCACGATGTGGGCGACGACCGCCACCACCAGCACGGTACGCAGGATCCACAGGAACCAGACGCCGGGCAGCAGCGGCTTGCCGATGTCGCGTAGCCAGTGCGCGTAGTGGTCGAACGAGGTTTCCCCCGTGAACACCTTCAGGTTGCCGAACATGTGCGCGATCAGGAACAGCGCCAGCAGGATGCCCGTCACCGCCATGACGGCCTTGAGGCCGACGTTCGAGCGGATGGGCGACCGAGTTTTCGTGATGACCACGGAACCGACGCTAGGAGCACTTCAATCAGTCGTCCAATGCATCAAACTCGTAGTGTTGATAGCCGTAAGCTATGTAGATGCAACTCCATCAGCTGCGGTACTTCGTTGCGGTGGCCGAAGTACGACATTTCACCCAAGCCGCCGACATCGTGGGCATCACTCAGCCTTCTCTCAGTAAGCAAATTCACGCTCTGGAGGCCGACCTCGGTGCGCCGCTGTTCGAGCGGGTACGGGGCAACATCGCCCTCACCGCGGCGGGCGAGGTGCTGCTGCCGTTGGCCACCCGCATCCTCGCCGACGTGGAGACCGCGACCCGGGAGGTGCAGGAGCTGGTCGGGCTGCGCCGGGGTCGGGTCCGGCTCGGGGCGACCCCGAGCCTGGCCACCTCGCTCGCCCCGCCGGTGCTGCGCCGGTTCCGCGACGCCCACCCCACCATCGACCTCCGGGTCGAGGAGAGCGGATCCCAGGATCTCGTCCGCGACCTGCTCCGCGGCGACCTCGACCTGGCGCTGATCATCATGCCGGCCCAGGGTGCCGACCCGGGCCTGCGCGTCGACCCGATCCTGCGGGAGAGCCTGGTGGTGGCCTCGGTGGCGGAGGTGCCGACCGCCTCGGTGACCGGGGAGCTGCGCATCACCGACCTGCGCGACCAGCCGATGGTGATGTTCCGAGAGGGGTACGACCTGCGTGACGCCACCATCCAGGCGTGCCGCGACGCGGGCTTCGAGCCGACCTTCGCGGTGGACGGAGGCGAGATGGACGCGGTGCTCAGCTTCGTCGAGGCGGGGCTCGGCATCGCGTTGGTGCCGGGCATCGTGCTGGCTCGCCGGCCGGCCGTGCGGGCCACCCCGCTGGCCCCGCCCGGGGTGCGGCGGACCATCGCGGTTGCCCGGCGCCGTGACGTCGTGCCGACCCACGCCGGCCGGGAACTCCGGCGGATCCTGCTCGACTACATCCACTCGGCGATCGACGGTGACGACCTGCCACCCGGCGTGGATCCGCTCTGATCGGGTCCGGTAATCGACCCCATGGGTTAATTCGTGCTTAAGGCGTAAATATCACGGTCGGTGCCGATCCCTGTCACCTAAGGTGGTTCCTTGCGGGCAAAAGCCCCATTCGTCTCCGTACGACTCACCGACGGCGTTCCCCGCCGGCAGGGAGGCCATCCATGAGGATCCTGGTTACCGGCGGTGCTGGCTTCATCGGATCGCATTTCGCGCGCAGTCTGCTCGACGGGCGATACGTCGGGTTCGAGCACTGCGACGTGACCGTGATCGACAAGCTGACCTACGCCAGTGACCGGGCCAACCTGCCGCTCGGGCACCCCCGCCTGACGTTCGTCCACGGGGACATCTGCGACCGACAGTTGCTCGCCGACGTGGTGCCGGGGCACGACGCCGTGGTGCACTTCGCCGCCGAGTCCCACGTCGACCGCTCCATCGACGACCCGGCGCCGTTCTTCGAGACGAACGTGATGGGTTCGCACCACCTGCTCGCCGCGTGCGCCCGCAGCGGTGTCGGCCGGGTCGTGCACGTCTCCACCGACGAGGTGTACGGCTCGATCAGCGCGGGTTCCTGGAACGAGAGCTGCGCGCTGGAGCCCAACTCCCCGTACGCGGCGTCCAAGGCCGCCAGCGACTGCGTGGTCCGGTCCTACTGGCGCACGTACGACGTGGACGTGTCGATCACCCGCTGCGCCAACAACTACGGCCCGTACCAGCACGTGGAGAAGGTCATTCCACGCTTCGTCACCAGCCTGCTCACCGGTCAGGACATCACCCTGCACGGCGACGGCAGCGCGGTGCGCGAGTGGTTGCACGTGGACGACCACTGTCGGGCCATCGCGCTGGTGCTGGCCAAGGGCCGGGCCGGCGAGGTCTACAACATCGGTGGTGACCTCGAACTCACCAACCGCGCCCTCGCCGAGCGGATCCTGCGGCTGGCCGGTGCCGGCTGGGAACGGGTCCGGCACGTGCCGGACCGCAAGGTGCAGGACCAGCGTTACTCACTGGACTATCGCAAGATCACCGAAGAGCTCGGCTTCGCGCCGCAGATCCGGTTCGTCGACGGGCTGGACGAGGTCTTCCGCTGGTACCGGGAGAACCGGGCGTGGTGGTCACCCGCCGTCGGGGAGCCCCGCGGCCCGGTGCTGACCAGCGCCGTCCGGACCGTGGCAGGCCCCCGAGGTCTCTCCGTGCACGCGCGCTGACCGCCGTGCGGGTCGCCGACCGACCGGAGTCGGTCAGCGGCCCTCGGCGTCGTCCATCGCGCGGTAGATCCGCTGTTCGGAGACGGGGTACGGGGTGCCCAGCGCCTGGGCGAACACGTTCACCCGCAACTCCTCGATCATCCAGCGGATCTGCCGTACGGCGGCCTCCTGTCGGCGGGCCGGCGGCAGTGCGGCGAGCAGGTCGTCGTACTCCTTCTGCACCACCGCGATCCGGTCCTGCTGCTGGCGGTCCCGCTGCGGATTGCCGCCGAGGCGTTCCAACCGGCGCTCGATGGCGGTCAGGTAACGCAGCAGGTCGGGCAGCCGGGCGTACCCGGTCTCGGTGATGAAACCGGCGTGCACCAGCCCGGCGAGCTGCTTGCGGATGTCGGCAAGCGCGGCCACCACGGCGAGGTTGCGGGTGGCGCCGAGCCGCTGCTCCACGGCGTACGCGGCGGCGAGCACCCGGCGGGCCCGGTCCATCACCTCGACCACGGTGTCGACCAGGTCGGCCCGGACCTTCTCCCGCAGCGCCGCGAACCCGTCGGCGTCCCAGGCCGGCCCGCCGGCCGCACCGATCAGCCGGTCGATGGCCGCGCCGGCCGCGTCCTCGATCAGCTCCTGCACGCCGCCGTGCGGGTTGCGGCTCAGCGCCAGCTTCGCCTCGTTGGTGAGCCGGCCCTGGAGGAACCGCGCCGGGGACGGCACGGTGAGCCGCAACAACCGGCGGGTGCCGGCCCAGTGTGCCGCCTCCGCCTCGGCGGGGGAGTCGAACACCTTCACCCCGACCGTCGCGCCCTCGTCGACGAGCGCCGGGTACGCGGTCACCGCGTAGCCGGCACGGACCTGCTCGATGGTCCGCGGCAGGGTGCCGATGCTCCACTCGCGCAGCCCGGTGCGGGCCACCTCCGGCGCGGCGGCCGCCACCACCTGGCGTACCTCCTGACGCAGTTGACGTTGCAGGGCCGGCAGGTCCTTGCCCTCGGCGACCGGTTTGTCGTCGTCGCCGAGGACCCGGAAGGTCACCCGCAGGTGGGCGGGCAGCTTGCCCGGCTCCCAGGCGTCGCGGGGCACTGTCACCCCGGTCATCCGGCGCAGCTCACGGGTGAGCGCGTCCAGCAGCGACGTCTCGCCGGGGGTGATCGCGGCCAGGGCGGCCCGGGCGTAGTCCGGCACCGGGACGAAGTTGCGGCGGATCGCCTTGGGCAGCGAGCGGATCAGCGCGATCACCGTCTCCTCGCGCAGCCCCGGCACCTGCCAGTCGAAGCTCTCCGCCGGCACCTGGTTGAGCAGCGGCAGCGGGATGTCCACGGTGACGCCGTCGTCGGGCGTGCCCGGCTCGAAGCGGTAGGTCAGTGGCAGGCGCACCCCGTCGGCCTGCCACTCGTCCGGGTAGTCGTCCTCGTCCACCCCAGGCCGGCCGTCGTTGACCAGCACCTCGCGGGTGAAGGTGAGCAGGTCGGGCTGCTCACGGCGGGTCTTCTTCCACCAACTGTCGAAGTGCCGGCCGGAGGACACGTCGGCGGGGATCCGCTGGTCGTAGAAGCCGAAGATGGTCTCGTCGTCGACGAGGATGTCCCGGCGTCGGGCCCGGCTCTCCAACTCCTCGATCTCGGCGAGCAACCGCTTGTTGTCCGCCCAGAACTGGTGGTGGGTCTGCCAGTCGCCCTCGACGAGGGCGTGCCGGATGAACAGCTCCCGGCTCAACACCGGATCGATCCGACCGAAGTTGACCTTGCGGGAGCTGACCAGCGGGACGCCGTACAGGGTGACCTTCTCGTAGGCCATCACCGCGGCCTGCTTCTTCTCCCAGTGTGGCTCGCTGTAGCTGCGCTTCACCAGGTGCTGTGCCAGCGGTTCGACCCACTCCGGCTCGACCCGGCCGGCGATGCGGCCCCACAGCCGGGAGGTCTCCACCAACTCGGCGGCCATCACCCAGCGCGGCGGCTTCTTGAACAGCGCCGAGCCGGGGAAGATCCCGAACTTCGCGCCCCGCGCACCCAGGTACTCGTGTTTCTGGGCGTCCTTGAGCCCGATGTGGGACAGCAGGCCGGGCAGCAGCGACTGGTGCACCTTCGGGGTGTCGATCTCCTCCGGCAGGTCCGCACCGCCACGGCGGCTCGCACCCCGGCCGGCGTCCGCGCCGTCGGCGGTGTCGCGCGCCGGTCGCCCACCACGCCGGTCACCCTCCTGCTGCGGGGTACGCAGCACCTGGCGCAACTGGCCGACGATGTCCTGCCACTCGCGGATGCGCAGGTAGTTCAGGTACTCCGCCTTGCACATCCGGCGGAACGCGCTGGAGGACAGCTCCCGTTGCTGCTCGCGCAGGTAGCGCCACAGGTTGAGGTAGGCGACGAAGTCCGACTCCTTGTCGGCGAACCGGGCGTGCGCCTGGTCGGCCTGGGCCTGCTTCTCCGCCGGCCGCTCGCGCGGGTCCTGGATGGAGAGCGCGGCGGCGATCACCAGCACCTCGGTGGCGCAGCCGTTGCGTTCACCCTCGACCACCATCCGGGCCAGCCGCGGGTCGACCGGCAACTGGGCCAGCCGCCGGCCCAGCGCGGTGAGCCGCTTCGCCGGGTCCGCCTCGGCCGGGTCCAACGCGCCCAGCTCGTGCAGCAGGTTGACGCCGTCGCTGATGTTGCGCTTGTCCGGTGGGTCGATGAACGGGAACGCGGCGAGGTCGCCGAGCCCGATCGCGGTCATCTGGAGGATGACCGACGCGAGGTTGGTGCGCAGGATCTCCGGGTCGGTGAACTCGGGGCGGGACAGGAAGTCCTGCTCGTCGTAGAGGCGGATGCAGATGCCGTCGGAGGTACGGCCGCAGCGGCCCTTGCGCTGGTTGGCCGACGCCTGGGAGACCGGCTCGATCGGCAGCCGCTGCACCTTGAGCCGGCTGGAGTAGCGGGAGATGCGGGCGGTGCCCGGGTCCACCACGTACTTGATGCCGGGCACCGTCAGCGAGGTCTCCGCGACGTTCGTGGCGAGCACCACCCGGCGGGAGCTGTGCGCGGCGAAGACGCGGTGCTGCTCGGCGCTGGACAGCCGCGCGTACAGCGGCAGGATCTCGGTGCCGAGCAGCGAGCGCTTGGTCTGCACCAGCTTGCCGAGCGCGTCGGCGGTGTCCCGGATCTCCCGCTCGCCGCTGAGGAAGACCAGGATGTCGCCGGGGCCCTCGGCGGCCAACTCCTCGACGGCGTCGCCGATCGCCTGGATCTGGTCACGGACGGTCTCCTCGTCGCCGTCGCCGTCCTCCTCGCCCTCGGCGAGTTCGAGCAGCGGCCGGTAGCGCACCTCCACCGGGTAGGTGCGGCCGGAGACCTCGACCACCGGCGCGGGTACGCCGTCCGGCTCGTCGGCCGTGGGTGGCCCGGCGAAGTGCCGGGCGAACCGGTCGGTCTCGATGGTCGCCGAGGTGATGATCACCTTGAGGTCGGGTCGGCGGGGCAGCAGCTCCCGCAGGTAGCCGAGGATGAAGTCGATGTTGAGGCTGCGCTCGTGCGCCTCGTCGATGATCAATGTGTCGTACTGGCGCAGCATCCGGTCGGTCTGCAACTCGGCCAGCAGGATGCCGTCGGTCATCAACTTGACCAGGCTGCGCTCGCTGACCTGGTCGGTGAAGCGCACCTTGTAGCCGACCACGTCGCCCAACTCGGTGCCCAGCTCGTCGGCGATCCGGTCGGCCACCGTGCGGGCGGCCAACCGCCGGGGCTGGGTGTGCCCGATCAGGCCGTGCACACCGCGCCCCAGCTCCAGGCAGATCTTGGGGATCTGGGTGGTCTTGCCGGAGCCGGTCTCGCCCGCCACGATCACCACCTGGTGGTCGCGGATGGCGGCGGCGATGTCGTCCTTGCGCTCACTGACCGGCAGACCCACCGGGTACGTGATCACGGGCACCGCCGCCTGGCGGGCGGCGAGCCGCTGCTCGGCCCGGACCAGGTCGGCGGTGATCTCGGTCAGCGCCGCCTCCCGCCGCTGCGGGTCGCGCAGCTTGCGGGCACCGTCGAGGCGCCGCTGGAGCCGGCGCTGGTCGCGGAACATCAGAGGAGTCAGGCGGCGGTGCAGCTCGCGAACCGGGTCGGTCGCGACGGAGGCGGTTGGATTCTGCATGTCGTGCCCAAGGATAGGCAGCCCGGCGGCATACCGCCCCTGGGTTACCGAGCGGCCGGCTCTCCGGAGGCCACCTCCCGTCCCTTGACGGCCACGAGCGGGCCCTAGAGTTGGCGGCCGACGTCGAGCGCTGGGGGAGCCGGATGGAGATGCGCGACACCGACCGCGCGTTGGTGCAGGCCGCCACGGCGGTCTCCAAGCTGCGCTGCCGCAGCCAGCACCACACTGTCGCGTCGGCGGCCCGGACCGCGGACGGGCGGGTCTTCACCGGCGTGAACGTCCAGCACGCCACCGGCGGGGCCTGTGCCGAACTTGTCGTGATCGGCACGGCCGCCACCCAGGGTGTCACCGCGCTGGAGACGATCGTCACGGTCGCCGACCGTGGGCGCGAGGTCGTCGCGCCCTGTGACCGGTGCCGGCAGGTGCTGCGGGACTACTTCCCGGAACTGCGGGTGATCGTCGGCCCGATGGACGCCCTGCGGGTGGTCCCGCTCGGGGAGTTGCCGGCGGAGACCGGGAGCGGCTCGGCCGCCTGACCGGGCCCGGCGTCAGTCCCCGGAGGCCGCCTCCAGCATCGACTGCGGCACCGGCACGCCCTCGAACCGCAGGGTGCCCTCCGGGAGCAGCCACGACGTGACCCGTGCGACCAGGCGACCGGCCCGCACGGCGGGATCGTTGGCGAACAGCGCGCGTGCCTCGTCCGGGGCGATGGACAGCACCACGAAACCCCGCAGCTGCTCGTCGTCGGGGTGCAGGAACGGGCCGGCCGCGAGCACCAGCCCCTGCCGAACGAGGCCCGCCTGGTGGGCCAGGTGCGCGTCCCGCAACCGGTCGATCGCGTCCTGCGGCAGCTCCGGCGGATCCGACGGCCGGGTCAGCAGGACGACCGTGTGCTGGTCGAATCGCATGAGCCCACCCTAGGCGCGCGGCCTCCTTCGCGCGGGCGTCTGCCCTGCTCAGCCTGTCGCGGATCGACAAGCGCCAGTTAGGTGGCCCTCCACTGAGCGGCTAAGGTAAGGCGTACCTAAGCGCGAACATGCAGGAGACTCGTGACCACCCTCGCCACCCGGCCGCTCCCGGCCCGCAACCGGTCCGGCACCCGCACCGGCCGCCGGGTGGCCGTCACCGTCGGGGCCGCGCTGGTGCTGCTGCTCACCGTGCTGGCCAGCTTCGCGCTCGGCAGCCGACACCTCGGCGTCGACCAGGTCTGGCACGCGCTCGTCGCACCCGACGGCGGCGACGCCAGCACCATCGTCCGTGAGCTGCGGATGCCCCGGACCGCGCTCGGCCTCGCGGTCGGGCTCGCGCTCGCCGTCGCCGGGGTGCTGTTCCAGGCGCTCACCCGCAACCCCCTCGCCGAGCCGCGCATCCTCGGCATCAGCGCGGGCGCGTCGTTCGGGGTGGTGCTCGCCATCTCCGTCTTCGGTGTCGGCACGCTCGCCGGGTACGTCTGGTTCGGCATCGCCGGCGCGCTGATCGCCGGGCTGCTGGTCTTCGCCATCGCCACCCGGGCCCGCGAGGGCGCCAGCCCGGTCACCCTCGCGCTTGTCGGCGCGGCGCTCGACGCCAGCCTGGCCTCCGGGGTGTACGCGCTGCTCAGCATCGACGCCCGCACCTTCGAGGAGTACCGGTTCTGGGTGGTCGGCGGGCTCGCCGGCCGAGACCTGTCGGTCACCGCTCAGGTGTTGCCCTTCGTCCTCGCCGGTCTGCTGCTGGCCGCCCTGGTGGCCCGAGGTCTGGACGCGTTGGCCCTCGGCGACGACGTGGCCCGCGGCCTCGGCCACCGCATCGGCCTGGTCCGACTCGGCGGTGGCCTCGCCGCGGTGCTGCTGACCGGCGCGGCGGTGGCCGCGGCCGGACCCGTCGCCTTCGTCGGGCTGGCCGTGCCGCACCTGGCGCGTGCCCTGGTCGGCGCCGACCACCGCTGGACCCTCGCCGTCTCCGCCCTGCTCGGCCCGGCGCTGCTGCTCGCCGCCGACATCGTCGGCCGGCTCGTCGCCCCGCCCGGCGAGATACCCGCCGGGATCATCACCGCCCTGATCGGCGCGCCACTGCTGGCCGTCCTGGTCCGCCGCGCCCGGGTGGTGACCGCGTGACCCCCGCGCGCCCCTCCGACCAGGTTGCCTCCTCCAACCCGGCTGGCCTGTCCGGCCCGGATGCTTCCTCTGCCCCGGCTGGCCTGTCCGGCTCGGCTGCCCCGCCCGGCTCGGCTGGTCTCTCCGGCGCGGCGGGCGGTTCCGCGACTGCCGCCTCAGCCGGTGCCGGCCACGCCTCGCTGCCCGGGCGGTCGCTGGTGCGGGTCGGCCCGGTCAGCCTGCTGGTCCGCCGTCGTGCCGTGCTGGTGGCCGGTGTGCTGACCGTGCTGCTCCTGCTGGCCGTCGTGCTCAGCCTCTCGCTGGGCACCCCGTACGTCGCCCCGGCCGACGTGCTGCGCGCCCTCTCCGGTGCCGGCACCCCGTACGACCTCGTGGTGTTTGACCTTCGGCTGCCGCGGGTCGTGCTGGCGGCCGTCGCCGGCGCGGCCTTCGGCGTGGCGGGCACGCTGATCCAGAGCGTGGCCCGCAACCCGCTCGCCAGCCCGGACGTCATCGGCATCACCCAGGGTGCCGGCCTCGCCGCGACAGTGGCCCTGACCAGTGGGATGGCCGCGGTGCTGGTGGCGCCCACCGCGCTGGTGGGCGGGCTGCTCGCGGCGGTGCTGCTGTTCGCCCTGGGTGCCCGGCACGGGCTGGCCGCGCAGCGGTTCGTCCTCGCCGGCGTGGCGGTGGCGTTCGCCTTCCGGGCGCTGACCGAGGTGGTCATGCTCACCGCCGACCCGATCGACGGGCTGCGCGCGCAGATCTGGCTGATCGGCACCCTCGCCGGCAAAGGCTGGGCCGAGGCCGCCTGGATCGCCGGCACCCTTCTGGTGCTGCTGCCGGTGCTGGCCTGGGCCGGCTGGGCGCTGAACAGCACCGCTCTCGACGACGACACCGCCCGGGGCGTCGGGCTACGCCCGGTGGCTCGCCGGATCGGCCTGGCCGGCACCGGTGTGCTCGTCGCCGCGATGGTCACCGCCCAGGTCGGTGCCGTCGACTTCGTGGCGCTTGTCGCCCCCCAGGTGGCCCGGCGGCTGGTACGTGCCGAGCGGCCACCGCTTGTCTGCGCGGCGCTGCTCGGCGCGCTGCTGCTGGTGCTGGCGGACCTGGCCGGCCGACGACTGCTCGCCCCCACGCAGTTGCCCGCCGGTGTGCTGACCGCGGCGATCGGCGGCCCGTACCTGATCTTCCTGTTGCTGCGAGGCCGGCGGCGGTCGTCGTGACGCCCTCAAGGAGTCGTGTGATGCTCTCCACCCGCGACCTGGTCGTCGGCTACGACGAGCGGACCGTGCTCGACGGGCTCGACCTGGACCTGCCCACCGACGCGTTCACCGTGATCGTCGGGCCGAACGCGTGCGGCAAGTCCACCCTGTTGCGCACGATGGCCCGGCTGCTCAGCCCGCGCCGGGGCACGGTGTTGCTGGACGGCACCGCGATCCGCGACCTGCCCACCCGGGAGGTCGCCCGTCGGCTCGGCGTCCTGCCGCAGAGCCCACTGGTGCCCGAGGGCGTCACCGTGGCAGACCTGGTCGGTCGTGGCCGGCAGCCCTACCAGCGCTGGTGGCGGCAGTGGTCGTCGCAGGACGGCGCGGCGGTGGACGAGGCGATGGCCCTGGCCGACGTGGCCGACCTGGCCGACCGGCCGGTGGACAGCCTCTCCGGTGGTCAACGCCAGCGGGTGTGGATCGCCATGACGCTCGCCCAGGACACCGACGCCCTGCTGCTCGACGAGCCGACCACCTTCCTCGACCTGGCCCACCAGGTGGAGGTGCTGGACCTCCTGCACCGGCTGCGCGTCGAGCGGGGCCGCACCGTCGTCGCCGTGCTGCACGACCTGAACCAGGCCGCCCGGTACGCCGACCACCTGGTCGCGATGCGCGCCGGCGCGGTGGTCGCCGCCGGACCGCCTCGGGAGATCCTCACCGCCGACCTGGTCCGCGACGTCTTCGGGCTCGCCTGCGTCGTCGTGCCCTGCCCGGTGACCGGCGCGCCACTGGTGGTGCCCGCACACACCGGCGGTAACGCTCCGGCTCCCGCTGGCGCGGGTGACCCCTCTTCGTCGACGGCGTCCGTACCGGTCGCCCGACCCGTTACCGGTGGCGCGGCCAACCCGCTCTCCGGTTCGTACCCCTCGAAAGGACTCTGATGCGTCGTCTCGTCGCCGCCCTCGCCGCGGCCGTCGCCCTCGGCGTCGGACTCACCGCCTGCGGTGAGAGCGACCCGGTCGCCGGCTCCACCACCGGGGAGACCCGGGAGATCACCCACGCCATGGGCACCGCCAAGGTCCCGGCCGAGCCCAAGCGCGTCGTCGTGCTCGACACCGACAAGATCGACACGGCGCTCTCGCTGGGCATCACGCCCGTCGGCGCGGCCACCGCCGGTGAGGCGAAGAGCTGGCCGACCTACTTCGGCGCGGACAAGCTCGCCGGCATCAAGGAGGTCGGGGTGCTCGCCGAGCCCGACCTGGAGGCGATCAACGCGCTGAAGCCCGACCTCATCCTCGGCAGCAAGTTCCGCCAGGAGAAGTTCTACGACGAACTGGCCGCCATCGCACCGACCGTGTTCACCGACAAGGTGGGCATCACCTGGAAGGACAACTTCCTCCTCGACGGCAAGGCACTCGGCCGCGAGCAACAGGCCAAGGACCTGCTCGCCGCCTACGAGAAGCGGGCCAAGGAGTTCGGCGCGACCCTCGGCGACGCCGCCGCCCGCAAGGTGTCGATCGTGCGCTTCCTCCCGGGCAACATCCGGGTGTACGGCCCGGACTCGTTCTCCGGCATCGTCCTCGGCGACACCGGGCTGGGGCGCCCCGAGCGGCAGTTGCTCGCCAACAAGGAGGACAAGCGCTTCGACCTGGTCAGCCCCGAGCGGGTCAACGAGGTCGACGGTGACGTCATCTTCGTGACCGCGTACGGCGACAAGGCCGCCGCCGAGCAGACCAAGGTGGCCGGCGGCACGCTCTGGAAGGGCCTCGGCGCGGTCAGGGCCGGCAAGGCGTACTCCGTCTCCGACGAGGTCTGGATGACCGGCATCGGCGTCGGCGCCGCCAACAAGATCCTCGACGACCTGGCCAAGTACCTCCCCGCCGCCTAACGTCCCCGCGCCCCGCCCCCGCGCCAAGATCGCGCTCGATCCATGAAGTCAACGCCGTTGCGTTAGGGCTGTGATCGGCGGGTCAACCCCTGCTGAGTAGTGAGAACGGGACTCCTGATAGATCAACTTGTGTCGAGCAAGA
>NZ_JBICUF010000034.1:0-19542 GCF_043198035.1 Micromonospora sp. NPDC048898 | reverse complement strand
GTGCCGCGCAGCTGGTCGGGATCCAGGCCGGCGGACTCGAACAACTCCCAGGTGGTCTCCAGCAGCAGTCGCTGCTGCGGATCGGTCGCGAGAGCCTCCCGAGGGCTCATCCCGAAAAACCCCGCATCGAAATCCGCAGCGTCATACAAGAACGCACCCTGCTGGGCCGACGACTTCTCCAGCCACTGCGGCCCCCAGCCGCGATCCACCGGGAAGCCGCCCACCGCGTCGCGGCCCTCGGCCACCAGCTCCCAGAGCTTGGCCGGCGAATCGGCACCGCCCGGGTACCGGCACGCCATGCCCACCACGGCCACCGGCTCCTCGACGCCCGTCTCGAGGGTGACGATGCGCTGGCGGGCCTCGTTCAGCTCCGCGGTGACCCACTTGAGGTACTCGACGAGCTTCTCCTCATCGGACATGTGACGCTCCCTGCGCGGCCGGCGTGTTGGTCAGGGTCATGTCGGTGCGCCCGGAGTAGACCTGCATCCGCTCGATCAGCCCGTCGGCGCCGATGCTCAGCACGGCGATCAGGGACAGCCGCAACACCTGCCCCGGCGGCACCTGAGGCGGCCGGGTCGTGACCGTCATCGGCACGGCGACGTGCGTCCCGTCCAGGGTCGCAACCGGCGTGCCGGGGGTCTCGTGGGTGCCGGCGGCGACGAGCTCCGCGATGTGCGCGCGCAGTTCGGCCCGTCCGGTGAAGGCCGGGCGGCCGACCGGGTCGTCGACGCGGGCGCCGTCGGCGAAGAGCGCGACGACGCCCTCGACGTCGCGAGAGTTGATCCGCCGGCAGTATTCGAGCACGACGGCCTTGCGGGACATTTCGTCGGGCACGGGTGACTCCCTCGCGATGCGGCGGCCATCGCGACGGACTCACCCGTCGGTGGTCCCGCCGGTTTGTCGGATGCGGGCTCAGGCGGCGGCGAACAGGGATGGACCGAACGCCGTCATGGCGCGGTCCAGGCGCTCGTCGGCCACGAGGATGGCGCGCTGCAACTCCCGCAGGGCCCGGCACGGCTCCAGCCCGAGTTCCTCGCGCAGCAGGGTGCGGGCCTGCTGGTAGACGCGGAGGGCGTCGGCCTGCCGCTCGGATCGGCACAGGGCCAGCATCAGCTGGCGATAGAAGGCCTCACGCAGCGGGTGCTCGGCGGTCAGGGAATAGAGCCGCCCGACCAGCTCGCGGTGGGCGCCCAGGCTGAGCTGGGCGTCAACGAGCAGCTCGACGCACTCAAGCCGGGTCTCCCCGAGCCAGGTGGCGAACCCCTCGATCACCGGGCCGGCGCCGAGGTTGTCCAGGACCGGGCCGCGCCACAACGCCAGCGCCGATTCGAAGGCGCTCACCGCCTCGGTGGCCCGGCGGGCCTTGAGGTGGCCGCGCCCGGAGTGCAGGAGTGCCTGGAACAGGTGAACGTCGAACTCGTCGTCGTCCAGCTGCAGCAGGTAGCCCGGTGGCCGGGTGACGACCGGGCTGTCCGGCCGGCCGGGACGGGCGAGGAACTTCCGGATCTGTGAGATGTAGACGTGCACGCCCGCGGTGGCGCGGCGGGGCGACTCCTCACCCCAGATCTCGCCGATCGCATCGTCGATGGAGACGATCTGGCGGGATCGAACCAGGAGCAGGGCCAGCAGCACCTGCACCTTCCGCGCGCTGATGAAATGGCTGCCGCCGTCGTCGGTCACCCGCAGCGGTCCAAGAATCTCATATCTCATGAAGTCGTCCCGCCCCCGTGTTGAGTCTCTTCGATCCCCGGAAGCTATGAGAAGCGAGGTAGGGGTCGGAACCCCCGGCATCCCCTATGGACCATCGTAGGGGTGCTCGCGGACCCGGGTCAGGTGCCGTGTGGATCATGCGGATGCACAGGCCGGGATGCCCCGGCGAGGGTTCTGCGGGGGGTCCCCGCGAGGGCGGGGTGTGACGAATCCGGCTGGAGTGGAGCGATGCACGTACTCAGGGTTAAGACCCTCTTTAGCGGCCGCTCCTAGCTTGGCCCGCATCCGAGGACGGCCGCCGCCGGCATGTGGGTCGCGGCAGGTTGCCTGGGCGAGACGCCGAGGAGGAAAGCGTCGTGAAGGTCTCGACCCTGTGGCAGGACGCTCGCATGCTGGGGAACCTTTTCCTGGTACGGACGACGAACGACGCCACGAAGCGCACCGCACGCCTCTACGAGATGTATCCGCCGGACCGGTTGGTGGTGAAGGACACCAACTACTACAACCTCGGCTACTGGGGCCCGGGCTGCACCGAGCTGGACCATGCCGCCGAGGCGCTCGCCGACATGGTCGCCGACCGGGCCGCGCTGAAGCCGCAGGACACCGTGCTCGACGTCGGGTTCGGCTACGGCGACCAGGACTTCCACTGGGTGGAGACGCGCGGCCTGACCCGGATCATCGGGATCAACATCACCAAACTGCACATCAAGGTGGCGCGGGAGCGGGCCGCCGAGCGGGGACTGACCGACCGGGTCGACTTCCGGGAGGGATCGGCGACCGCCATTCCACTGCCGGACGCCAGCGTGGACAAGATCGTCGCGCTGGAGTCGGCGTTCCACTTCGACACCCGCGAGGACTTCTTCGCCGAGGCGTTCCGCGTGCTGCGCCCGGGGGGCCTGCTGGTCACCGCGGACATCCTGCCGATGGCCGGCGGCATACCGAAGGCGGACATCCGGTCCCACGCGATCAAGTGGATCCGGATCATGGTCGACGACGCGAACTGGTACCCGAGCGCCACGTACGGCACGAAGCTCGCGAAGGCCGGCTTCACCGACGTGAACGTCACGTCCATCCGCGACAACGTCTACGAGCAGTGGCGGCAGTACCACGTCCGCCGTGTGCAGGAGGAGTCGTTCAAGCGCCGCTCCAGCAGCCTGTTCTACAAGATGGTCGCCGTCGCCCACCGCGACCAGGACCTGCTGCAGCGCGAGCTGAAGTCGCTGGACTACGTGGTCGCCTCGGCCCAGAAGCCGGCTGACGACCGCCGGTGACTCCGACGATGGCGACCAACGAGGAGAAGCTCCGCGAGTACCTGCGGCTGGCCACCGCGGATCTGCAGGCCGGCCGGCAGCGGATCCGCGCGCTGGAGAGCCGGCTGCACGAGCCGATCGCGGTGGTGGGCGCGGCCTGCCGCTATCCCGGCGGCGCGGTCACCCCGGAGCTGCTGTGGAACGTGGCGGCCGGTGAACGGGACGCGGTCGGCGGTTTCCCCGGCGATCGTGGCTGGGACGTCGGCGCGCTGGTGGATCCGGACCCGGACCGGGCCGGCGCCACCTATGCCCGGGAGGGCGGCTTCCTGTACGACCTGCCCGCGTTCGACGCCGACTTCTTCGGGATCTCCCCGCGCGAGGCGACCGCCATGGACCCGCAGCAGCGGCTGCTGCTGGAGGTCGCGTGGGAGGCGCTGGAACGGGCCGGCATCCCGGCGGACCGCCTGCGCGGGACGGCGACCGGGGTGTTCGCCGGCGTCTCCGCACCGGACTACGGCCCCCGCCTGCACGAAGCGGCGGGTGGCGCCGAGGGGTACGTGCTGACCGGGAGCACGCCGAGCGTGGCGTCCGGCCGGATCGCCTACACCTTCGGTTTCGAGGGTCCCGCGCTGACCGTGGACACCGCCTGCTCCTCGTCGCTGGTCGCCGTGCACCTCGCTGCGCAGGCGCTGCGCAACCGCGAGTGCGACCTGTCGCTCGCCGGCGGCGCCACCGTGATGGCGACGCCCGGCATGTTCGTGGAGTTCTCGCGGCAGCGTGGCCTCGCAGCGGACGGACGGTGCAAGCCGTTCGCCGACGCGGCCGACGGCACCGGCTGGGCGGAGGGCGCCGGCCTGGTGGTGCTGGAACGGCTCTCCGACGCCCGGCGCCACGGTCACCGGGTGCTCGCCGTGATCCGCGGTTCCGCGGTCAACTCCGACGGCGCGTCCAACGGGCTCACCGCGCCGAACGGACCGTCGCAGCGACGGGTCATCGAGCAGGCGCTCGCCGCCGCCCGGCTCACCGCCGACGAGGTCGACGTGGTCGAGGCGCATGGCACCGGCACCACTCTCGGCGACCCCATCGAGGCGCAGGCGCTGCTCGACACGTACGGCGCGGCCCACACCGCCGAGCTGCCCCTGTGGCTCGGCTCGGTCAAGTCCAACATCGGCCACACCCAGGCGGCGGCGGGTGTCGCGGGACTCATCAAGATGACCGAGGCCGTACGGCACGGCACGCTGCCGGCCTCCCTGCACATCGACCGCCCGACGACGCACGTCGACTGGACGGCCGGCACCGTACGCCTGCTGGCCGACACCGTCCCCTGGCCCGCCACCGGGCGGCCACGCCGGGCTGCCGTCTCCGCCTTCGGGATCAGCGGCACCAACGCCCACCTGATCGTCGAGCAGCCGCCGGAGCCCGAGCCGGCGGAGACCGCCGACGACCCGGTGGACGACGCCGTGGACGGCCCGGCGCTGTGGCCGCTGTCCGCTCGCGGGCCGGTGGCGCTGCGGGCGCGGGCCCGTGACCTGCTCGACTGGCTGGCCGCGCACCCCGCCGCCGGGCCGGTCCGGGTGGGCCGGTCCCTGGCGACCACCCGGGCGGCGCTGCCCGACCGGGCCGTCGTGACCGGCGCCGGGCGGGCCGAGCTCGTCGCGGGCCTGCGGGCGCTGGCCGAGGACCGCCCGGACGACGCCGTCGTCCGGGGCACCGCGGCCGGCAATCCCCGGACGGTGTTCGTCTTTCCCGGTCAGGGGTCACAGTGGCCGCTGATGGCGGCGGACCTGTGGGCGGTGTCCCCGGTCTTCGCCGCCGCGATGGAACGCTGCACGGAGGCCTTGCTGCCGCATACCGGATGGTCGCTGCGGGAACGGCTCACGGCCTGCCCCGACGACCCGGGCTGGCAGCGCGACGACGTGGTGCAGCCGTTGCTGTTCGCCGTCATGGTGTCCCTGGCCGAGCTGTGGCGCTCGTACGGCGTCACCCCCGCCGCCGTCATCGGCCATTCCCAGGGCGAGGTGGCCGCAGCGGTGGTGGCCGGGGCGCTCTCGCTGGCCGACGGGGCCCGGGTGATCACGGTGCGCAGCCGCGCGGTCGGCGGCCTGGGTGACGACGGCCGCCTCGGCACGATCGCCCTGCCCGCCGCCGAGGTGCGGCGGCGGATCGAGGCCACGGGCGGGAACGTGGTGGTCGCGGCGGTCAACGGGCCGTCGACGACCGTGGTGGCCGGGACCCGCACGGCGGTCGAGGAGCTGCTGGCGGCCTGCTCCGCCGAGGGCCTGCGGTGCCGGATGCTGCCGGTCGCGTACGCGTCGCACTCCCCCGCCGTCGAGAGCATCCGCGACGAGGTGCTTGCCGGGCTGTCCGGGCTCGAGCCCCGGGAGCCGGCGGTGCCGTTCCATTCCACGGTCACCGGCCGCGACGGCGGGCCGGCCTTCGACGCCGTCTACTGGTACGACAACCTGCGGTCCGAGGTCGGCTTCGCGCCGGCCGCCGAGCGGCTCATCGCCGCCGGGCACACCGTCTTCCTGGAGGTCAGCCCGCACCCGGTGCTGACCTGGGACCTGCGCCAGCTGGCCGAGGCGGCCGGCGTGGACGCCCACGTGCTGGGCACGCTGCGCCGCGACGCAGACGGCCCGGCCACGTTCCGCACGGCGCTGGCCGAGTCGTACGTGGCCGGCGCCGACCCCGACTGGGCCACCGTCTTCCCGGGCCACGGCACCGTGGACCTGCCGACCTATCCGTTCCAGCGCCGCCGGTTCTGGCACACCGCCAAGTCCTGGCGGCACCGCCCGGCCGGCCCGGACGCGGACGGATGGGCGTACCGGGTGGCATGGCGTGAGCTGCCGGCGCCGGCAGCCGGCGGACCGGGCGGCCACTGGCTGCTGGTCGCCCCGGCCGGCAACAGCGAGGTGGAGCCCGCCCGGGCAGCCCTGTCCGGCGCCGGCGCTGAGGTGACCGTGCTGAGCGTGGTGCCGGGCGAGGAGGACCCGGCCTCGCTGGCCCGCTGCGTCACCGCGGCCGGCGCCACCACACCGCTCACCGGGGTGCTCTCCCTGCTCGGCCTGGAGGACGAGCCGCATCCGCGGCACCGGGCCACACCGGCCGCGGTCGCCGGCCTGCTCGGCCTGGTGCAGACGCTGGCCGACCGCGAGGTGGCGGTGCCGGTCTGGTCGGTGACCGCGAACGCGGTGCGGGTCGGCGCCGACGATCCGGCGCCCCGCCCGGCGGCCGCGCAGACCTGGGGGCTGGCCCGCGTGGTGGCCCTGGAACACCCGCGCCTGTGGGGCGGCCTGATCGATCTGCCCGACGGACTGCCCGGCCGGTGGGAGCGGGTTCCGCCGCTGCTCGCCCAGGCCGGGGACGAGGATCAGCTCGCGGTCCGCCCGGGCGGCCTCTTCGGACGCCGCCTGCGCCGCGCCGCACTGCCGGAGAGCGGGCCGGTCTGGTCCCCGCGCGGCACGGTGTTGATCACCGGCGGCAGCGGCGCCCTGGCCCCGCACCTGGCCCGGCGCATGGCGGCCGAGGGCGCCGGGCACATCGTGCTGCTGAGCCGCCGCGGCGCCCGGGCCCCGCGCTTCCCGGCCCTGGCCGCCGAGCTCGGTGAGCTCGGGGTGCCGGTCACCGGCGTCGCCTGCGACCTCACCGACCGGGAGTCCGTGCGCGCCGCGCTGGCCGGGATCGTCGCCGAGACGGGCCCGATCCGGGTGGTGCTGCACGCGGCGACCGACACCCGGCTGGCCGCGCTGGCCGGCACCTCGATCGACGCGGTCGCGTCGGTGGCGGCCGCGAAGGTGCTGGGCGCCGATCACCTGACCGAGCTGATCGACTGGTCCGAGCTGGACGCCATGGTCTTCTTCTCGTCCATCGCCGGGGTGTGGGGCAGCGGCGACCACGGTGCGTACGCGGCGGCGAACGCCCACCTGGACGCGCTGGCCGAGCGCGAGCGGGCCGCGGGCCGGCCGGTCACGTCGATCGCCTGGGGGGTGTGGGGCACCGGCGACCTGCCGGACGAGCTCGACCCGGAGGCGGTCCGGGCGCAGGGCCTGCCGCTGATCGATCCGTCGACCGCACTGACCGCGATGGCCCGGGTGATCGCCGGCGGCACCGCCGGCATCTGCCTGGCCGACGTGCGCTGGCCGACCTTCCTGCCACTGTTCGAGTCGGCGCGGCGACGCCCGCTGCTCGCCGAGCTCCGGGCGGAGGGCGAGGACGCGGCGGAGCCGGCCGACGACGTCGCCGGCCGACGGCTCGCCGACCGGATGCGTTCCGTGCCCGCCCCGGTCCGCCGGCGCGAGCTGCTCGACCTGGTGCGGCTGCAGGCCGCCGCGGTGCTCGGCCACGACTCGCCGGACCCGGCGGCGACCGGCCGGTCGTTCCGGGAGATGGGCTTCGACTCGCTCACCGCGGTGCAGCTGCGCAACCGGCTGCGGGACGCGTCCGGGCTGGCCCTGCCCGTCACGCTGATCTTCGACCATCCCACTCCGGACGCGCTGGCCGGCTTCCTCAGCGAGGAGCTCGGGCCGGTCGTTCCGTCGGCCGACGCCGTGCTGGCCC
Source organism: Micromonospora sp. NPDC048898 (assembly GCF_043198035.1). Taxonomy (NCBI): domain Bacteria; kingdom Bacillati; phylum Actinomycetota; class Actinomycetes; order Micromonosporales; family Micromonosporaceae; genus Micromonospora; species Micromonospora sp. NPDC048898. The sequence continues at coordinate 12,025 of NZ_JBICUF010000034.1, read as the reverse complement.
AGCTGGAGGAGGCGTTGCGGGCGGCGCCGCCCGAGAGCCGGGCCGCGCTCGCCGCCCGGCTGCGGACGCTCGCGGCCGAGCACACCGGCCGGCCCGACCCCGGCGACGACCTGCTCGCGGTGGCCGACGAGGACCTGTTCCAGCTGATCGACCAGGAGTTCGGAACCAACTGACCACCTGGTCACGTACCGGAAGGGGCTGTCGCCGCCATGTCCGACGAGGCCAAGCTGCGCGAGTATCTGCGTCGGGTCACCGCCGACCTGCGTACCGCCCACCGCCGTCTGCGGGAGGTGGAGAGCTCGGAGCGCGAGCCCGTCGCGGTCGTCGCGATGGCGTGCCGCTACCCGGGCGGTGTGTCCACACCGGACGCGCTGTGGCAGGTGCTGACCGACGGGGTGGACGCGGTGTCGCCCATGCCGCACAACCGCGACTGGCACCTCGACGACCACTTCCACCCGGACCCCTCGCACCCGGGCACGTCGTACACCCGGCAGGGCGGCTTCCTGGCCGACGTGGTCGGCTTCGACCCGGCGTTCTTCGGCATCTCCCCGCGCGAGGCGCTGGCCATGGACCCGCAGCAGCGGCTGCTGCTCGAGCTGGCCTGGGAGAGCCTGGAGCGGGCCGGCATCGACGCGGCCACGCTGCGGGGTGGCCGATCCGGGGTGTTCGTCGGCTCCAACCCCACCGAGTACGGCGGCGCGCTGGCCGGCGCCCCGCCCGCGGTGGCCGGTCACCTGCTCACCGGCACGGTCAGCAGCGTGCTGTCCGGGCGGCTGGCGTACACGCTGGGATGGCAGGGCCCGGCCGTGTCCGTGGACACCGCCTGCTCGACCTCGCTGGTGGCGGTGCACCTGGCGCTGCAGTCGCTGCGCCGGGGCGAGTGCACGATGGCGCTGGCCGGCGGGGCCACGGTGCTCTCCACCCCCGGCCCGTTCACCGAGATGAGCCGCCAGCGGGTGCTCGCGCCGGACGGCCGGTGCAAGGCGTTCGGCGCGGCGGCCGACGGCATGGGCATGGCCGAGGGCGCCGGACTGGTGCTGCTGGAACCGTTGTCGCTGGCGCTCGACCACGGCCACCCGGTGCTGGCGGTGATCCGCGGCTCGGCGATCAACTCCGACGGCGCCTCCAACGGGCTGACCGCCCCGAACCGCTACTCCCAGCAGCGGGTCATCCAGGACGCGCTGCGCGACGCGTCGCTGACCCCCGCCGACATCGACCTGATCGAGGCGCACGGCACCGGCACCGCGCTCGGTGACCCCATCGAGGGACAGGCGCTGCAGGCGACCTACGGTGCGGGACGGGCGCCGGACCGGCCCCTGTACCTGGGTTCGCTGAAGTCGAACATCGGGCACACCCAGGCCGCGGCCGGAGTGGGTGGCCTGATCAAGCTGGTCCTGGCGATGGGGCACGCCACCATGCCGCGCACCCTGCACGCCGACGCACCCACACCGCACGTGGACTGGGACGCGGCGCCGGTCCACCTGCTCACGCAGGCGCGGCCGTGGAGCGGCGACCGGCCCCGGCGCGCCGCCGTCTCCGCGTTCGGGATCAGCGGCACCAACGCGCACGTGATCGTCGAGGAGGCGCCGCCGCGGGAGGCCGCGCCGGAGACCGCCGAACCCGGCCTGCCGTGGCTGGTCTCCGGGGCCGGCGTGGACGGCCTGCGGGCACAGGCGGCCCAGCTCGCCGGCCAGGTCGCCACCGAGCCCGATCTGCCGGACGCCACGGTGGCCCGTACCCTGGCCGCCGGCCGGACCGCGCTCGGCGACCGGGCGGCCGTCCTCGGGGCCTCCCGGGAGGAGCGGCTCGCCGGCCTCAGCGCGCTGGCCGCCGGCCGTCCGGACCCGTTGGTGGTCACCGGCGCCGTGACGGTGGCCGGCACGGCGTTCCTCTTCTCCGGTCAGGGCAGCCAGCGCCCCGGGATGGGCGCCGGCCTCTACCAGCGGTTCCCGGTGTTCGCGGCGGCGCTCGACGAGGTGTGCGACGCGTTCCGCGGCCACCTGGACCGGCCGCTGCGCGACGTCATGTTCGCGGCGCCCGGCAGTGCCGGCAGCGACCTGCTGCACCGCACCGGATACACCCAGCCCGCACTGTTCGCCCTGCACGTGGCGCTGCACCGGTTCGTCACCGGGCTGGGCCTCCGCCCGGACCACCTGATCGGCCACTCCATCGGCGAGCTCTCCGCCGCGCACGTGGCCGGCGTCCTCGATCTCGCCGACGCGTGCACGCTGGTCGCCGCGCGGGCCCGGCTGATGGACGCCCTGCCCGCCGGGCAGGGCGGCATGGTCGCGATCGAGGCGACGCCGGCCGAGCTCGCGGACGCGCTGGCCGCCGAGCCCGAGGTGGCGCTGGCCGCGCACAACGCTCCGCGGTCGGTCGTGGTCGCCGGGCCGGTCGCCACGCTCCAGCGGATCGCCACGATCTGGAACCACCGGGGCCGCCGGTCGCGGCAGCTCACCGTGAGCCACGCCTTCCACTCCCCGCTGATGGCCGCCATCCTGGACGACTTCCATGCCGTCGCGGCCACGCTGACGTACCGGGCGCCGGAGCTGCCGGTGGTGTCCAACCTGACCGGTCGCGTGGTCACCGGCGAGCTGACCGATCCCCGGCACTGGACCGAGCACATCCGCGAGCCGGTGCTGTTCCACGACGGCATCGCCGCCCTCGCCGGGCAGACCGGCACCTTCGTGGAGCTGGGGCCGGATGCCACGCTCACCGCGATGGCCACGGCCACCCTCGACGAGCGCGAGGACGCGCTGCCCGGCCGGGTGCTCGTCCCCCTGCTGCGCCGGGACCGGCCGGAACCGCCCGTGCTGCTGCGGGCGCTGGCCACGGCGCACGCGCACGGCGCGACGCTGGACTGGCGGGCCCTGGCCGGACCGGGCCCGCACGCCGCCCTTCCCACCTACGCGTTTCAGCGCCGGCCGTACTGGCTGGCGGCCGGCCGGTCCGGCGGCGGGGACGAGCACCCGCTGCTGGACGAGCCGGTGGAGGTGGCCGGACGGGACGGCGGCGAGGTGCTGCGGTCCGGGCGGGTGGCCCGGACCCGCCCGGCCTGGGCCGCGGACCACCGCATCGGCGACCGTGTGCTGCTGCCGGGCACGGCGTACGCCGACATCGTGCTGGACACCGCCGCCCGGCTGGACGCCACCGGGGTCGACGATCTGACCCTGCACACGCCGCTGGCGCTGCCCGAGACCGGCGCCGTCCAGCTCCAGCTCGGCTGCGCCCCGGCTGACGAACACGGACGCCGGTCGTTCACCGTCCACGCGCGCCCGGCCGACGGGACGGAGGGCTGGACCCTGCACGCGAGCGGCGCCCTGCGCACGACCCCACCGACCGAGCCCCCGGTCTCGTGGTCCGCCGGGCAGTGGCCGCCGCCGGGCGCCGAACCGGTCGCCGTCGACGGTCTCTACGACCGGCTCGCCGAGCGGGGCCTGGGCTACGGCCCCGCCTTCCGCGGTCTGCGCGCGGCGTGGCGCGACGGCGAGCACCTGTACGCCGAGCTCACCGTCCCGGACGAGGTCATCGGGCACCGGGTCCACCCGGCGGTGCTGGACGCCGCCCTGCACCTGGCGCTGCTCGCCGGCGCCGGCGACGACCCGCTGCGCCTGCCGTTCCACTTCGCCGATCTCCGCAGCCCACGGCCCGCGCCGAGCGTGATCCGCGCCCGGGTCACCCTGCTCCGCGAGGACACGGTCGCGGTGGCCGTGACCGACACCGCCGGGGAGCCGGTGCTGACGATCGGCGAGCTGATGCTGCGCGAGCCCGGCCCGGCCGGCCAGGCCGACCCGGTGCACGAGCTGACCTGGACGCCGGCCGCCCTGCCGCCCGCCGCCGCCCGCACCGTGGTGGAGGCGGGCGCGGCGGAGGCCGTCGCCTCGGCCGGGCCGGGCGCCGACGTGGTGCTGGTCCGCGTGTCCGCCCAAGCCGGCGACGACGTGCCGGCGCAGGTCCGCGCCTCGGCCCGGGAGGTCCTCGCGCTGATCCACAGTTGGCTGGCGGCGGACGTGCCGGTCCGGATCCGGCTGGCGCTGGCGACCACCGCGGCCGAGACCAGCCCGGCGGACGCGGCGGTCTGGGGACTCGTCCGCTCCGCGCAGTCCGAGCACCCCGGCCGGTTCGTGCTGGTCGACAGCGACGGCGCCGCGGCCTCCGAGCACCTGCTGCCGTACGCCCTGTCCAGCGGGGAGCCGCAGCTCGCCGTACGCGACGGCGCGGTGCTGGTGCCGCGTGTCGTCCGCCGCTCCCCCGCGCCCGGCGCCGTGACCCCGGATGTCAGCGGCACGGTGGTGATCACCGGGGCCGGCGGCGCGCTCGGCGCCGCCGTGGCGGGGCATCTGGCGGAGCGGCACGGCGCCCGCGAGTTCCTGCTCCTGAGCCGGCGGGGCGACGACGACCCGGGGATCGCCGCCGTGGAAGCCACCCTGGCCGGGCACGGCGCGCGCACCACCGTCGTGGCGTGCGACGTCGCCGACCCCGACGCCACCGCGGCCGCACTGGCCCGGGCGCCGCGACCGATCTCGGCGGTCGTGCACGCGGCCGGCGTGGTGGCCGACGCCACGGTCGCCGCGCTCACCGACGAGGCCCTGGAGGAGGTGCTGCGGCCGAAGGTCGACGGCGCCTGGAACCTGCACCGGCTCACCGCGCACCACCCGGTCGGCACCTTCGTGCTGTTCTCCTCGGTGGCCGGGGTCGCGGGCAACCCGGGGCAGGCCAACTACGCCGCGGCCAACGCCGCCCTGGATGCCCTGGCCCGCTCGCGCGCCGCCGCCGGGCAGCCAGCCACCTCCGTGGCCTGGGGGCTGTGGGAGGACGGCATGGCCGCGCGTCTCGGCGAGGCCGCGTTCGCCCGGATCGTGCGCGCCGGTCTGGTGCCGATGCCCGCCGGGCGGGCCCTGGCTCTGCTGGACGCGGCCGCCGGCGCCGGCGCGGCGCCGATCGCCGCGCTGTTCGACCAGGCCGCGCTGCGCGAGCAGGCCGGCGCCGGGACACTGCCGGCCGTGCTGCGCGGGCTGGTCCCCGACGCCCGGCCGGTCGCGACGCCGGACCGGGCCGCGACGCCGGGCCGGCTGACCGGACGGGACCGCGCCGAGCAGGAGCGCGGCCTGCTGGATCTGGTCCGCCGGACCGCCGCCGAGGTGCTGGGCCTGCGCGATCCGGGCGGCATCACGGCGCAGGCGGCGTTCCGCGATCTGGGCTTCGACTCGCTGACCGCGGTGGAGCTGAGGAACCAGCTCAGCGTGGCCACCGGGCGGCGGTTCCCGGCGGCGGTCGTCTTCGACCACCCGACACCCGGGTCGCTGGCCGCGTACCTGTGGACCGAGCTGGCCGGCGAGGAGCCTGCCGTGGCCACGGTCAGTCCGGTCCCGGCCGTCGCGGTGGACGACGACCCGATCGTGGTGGTCGGCACGGCCTGCCGCTATCCCGGCGGAGTCCGCGCCCCGGAGCAGCTGTGGGAGATGGTCCTCGCGGGACGCGACGGGGTCGGCGGCTTCCCGGACAACCGCGGCTGGGACGTCGACGCGCTGTTCGACCCGGATCCGGACCGGCCCGGGCACACGTACACCCGATCCGGTGGGTTCCTGCTCGACGCGGACCGTTTCGACCCCGACTTCTTCGGCGTCTCGCCGCGGGAGGGCGCGGCGATGGACCCGCAGCAGCGGCTGCTGCTGGAAGTGGCGTGGGAGACGCTGGAACGGGCCGGGATCCCCGCGGAGCGGCTGCGCGGGTCGGCGACCGGGGTCTTCACCGGCATCATGTACAGCGACTACGGCGGCCGGCTGCTGATGCGCACGACGCCCGAGTTCGAGGGTTACGTCGGCAACGGCAGCGCGCCCAGCGTCGCGTCCGGGCGGATCGCCTACACGTTCGGCTTCGAGGGCCCGGCGCTCACCATCGACACCGCGTGCTCGTCGTCGCTGGTCGCCGTCCACCTTGCCGCCCAGGCCCTGCGCAACCGCGAATGCGACCTCGCGCTGGCGGGCGGCGCCACGGTGATGGCCACGCCCGCGGTCTTCGTCGAGTTCTCCCGGCAGCGCGGCCTGGCGGCCGACGGGCGGTGCAAGCCGTTCGCCGACGCCGCGGACGGCACCGGCTGGGGCGAGGGGGTGGGGCTGGTGCTGCTGGAGCGCCTGTCCGACGCCCGCCGCCACGGGCACCAGGTCCTGGCCGTGGTCCGCGGCTCGGCGGTCAACTCCGACGGCGCCTCCAACGGGCTGACCGCCCCGAACGGCCCGTCCCAGCAGCGCGTCATCCGCCAGGCGCTGGCCAACGCGCGGGTCGCCGCCGGCGAGGTCGACGTGGTGGAGGCCCACGGCACCGGCACCATGCTCGGCGACCCCATCGAGGCGCAGGCGCTGCTGGACACCTACGGCGCCGCCCACACCGGCGAGCACCCGGTCTGGCTGGGCGCGGTCAAGTCCAACATCGGGCACACCCAGGCCGCCGCGGGCGTCGCCGGCATCATCAAGATGATCGAGGCGATGCGGCACGGCGTGATCCCCGCATCCCTGCACATCGACCGGCCCACCCGCCACGTCGACTGGGCGGACAGCGGCGTCCGGCTGCTCGACGGCGCCGTCCCGTGGCCGGACACCGGCCGGCCGCGCCGCGCCGCCGTGTCCGCCTTCGGGATCAGCGGCACCAACGCCCACCTCATCCTCGAGCAGCCGCCGGTGGTCACCGAGGACGCCGAGCCGGGCGGCGATCCCGCCGACGAGCCGGCCGTACCGGTGGCGTTGACCCTGTCGGCGGTCGGCGCACCGGGGCTGGCCGCGCAGGCCGGACGGCTCGCCGAGCATCTGCGGGAACGGCCGCACCTGGCCCCGGCCGACGTGGCCTGGTCGCTGCGGCAGACCCGCAGCCGGCTCGGCGACCGGGCCGCCGTGATCGGACGATCCCGGGACGACCTGCTCGCTGGGCTGGACGCCGTGGCCGCCGGGGCCCCGTCCGCCGCGGTGATCCGCTCGGGCGCCGAGCCCGCCACCGGCGGCGTCACGTTCCTGTTCTCGGGTCAGGGCAGCCAGCGCCCCGGCATGGGCGCCGGCCTCTACCAGGCCGTACCCGCCTTCGCCACGGCCCTCGACGAGGTCTGCGACGCCTTCGCCCCCCACCTCGACCGGCCGCTGCGCGAGCTCATGTTCGACGCGCCCGCCGAGGTCCTGGCCGAGACCCGCTACACCCAGCCCGCCCTGTTCGCGTTGCAGATCGCGCTGTTCCGGCTCTACACCACCCTCGGTGTGCGGCCGGCCCGGCTGGTCGGGCACTCGATCGGTGAGCTCTCCGCGGCCCACGCGGCGGGGGTGTTCGACCTCGCCGGCGCGGCCCGCCTCGTGGCCGCCCGGGGCCGGCTGATGCAGGGGATGCCGCCCGGCGCCATGGCGGCGGTCGACGCCGGCCCGGACGATGTCGATGAACTGCTGGCGGAGGTGCGGTACGACCTCGCCGCGGTCAACGGGCCCGCCGCCACCGTGATCAGCGGGGACCCCGACGAGATCCGGGCCGCCGTGACCGTGCTGAAGCAGGCCGGGCACCGGGTGAAGCTGCTCGACGTCCGGCACGCGTTCCACAGTGCACACACCGAGGCGCTGGCCGGCGACCTCACCGCGGTCGCCGCCGGCATCGAGGCGCGGCCGGCCCGGATCCCGATCCACTCCAACCTGACCGGCGAGCCGGTCACCGACTTCGCCCACCCCGGATACTGGGCCCGGCAGCTCCGCGGCGCCGTCCGTTTCGGCGACGGCGTCGCGGCGGCCGCGCCGGACACGGCGGTCTTCGTGGAGCTCGGCCCGGACGCCACGCTGACCGGCATGACAGCCGCCAGCCCGGCCGTCGCGGTGCCGAGCCTGCGCCGGGACCGGCCGGAGGAGGAGACGCTGGTCCGGGCGCTCGCCACGCTGGACACCCACGGGTCCGGCGCCGACCGGCCGTTGCCGCTGAGCCGGGGCGCGACCGTCGACCTGCCCACGTACGCGTTCCAGCGGCGACGGCTCTGGATCGACCCGGTCGAGCCCACCGGCCCGGCCCCCGGGGACGCCCTGCCCCGCTTCCGGGTCAGCTGGGGCGAACTGCCGGCGCCGGCCGCCGCGTACGACGGATCGTGGCTCGTCCTGGCCCCGGACCACGGCGCCGACGGGTGGCCGGCGGCGATCGCCGGGGCGCTCAGCGACGCCGAGGTGCGCACGGTCGACGCCACCACGGTCCGGCCCGGCGACCTCGCGGCGATGCTCACCGGGCGCACGGTCCGGGTGGTCTCGCTGCTCGCCCTCGACCCCCGGCCCCGGGCCGGGCACCCCGGCCTGCCCGCCGGGTACGCGGCGACGGCGGCGCTGGTGCGGGCGCTGACCGGCGCCGAGCCGGGCGTCGCGGCGTACGCGCTCACCGCCCAGGCCGTCCGGGCCGTGCCGGACGATCTGGTCACGGCCCCGCTGCAGGGACTGGTGCACGGGCTGGGCCGGGTCGCGGCGCTGGAGCACCCCGACCGCTGGCTCGGCCTGGTGGATCTACCCGCGACGCCGGACCGGACCAGCGTGGCCACGCTCGCGCGGACGCTGGCCGGCACCGGACCGGAGGACCAGCTCGCCGTACGCGGCGACACCCTGCTCGGCCGCCGCCTGCGCCCGGCGCCGTCCGGGTCCCCGGCTGGCCGGGCGGCCTGGCCGCCGCCCGGCGCCGTGCTGATCACCGGCGGCACCGGCGGCCTCGGCGCGCACACCGCCCGCTGGCTCGCCGCCCACGGAGCCGCCCGGCTGATCCTCGTCAGCCGGCGCGGCGCGGCCGCCCCGGGCGCCGAGACGCTGCGGGAGGAGCTGACCACGGCCGGCGCGGAGGTGACCCTCGCGGCGTGCGACGTGGCCGACCGCGAGCAGGTGGCGGCGCTGCTGGCCACCCTGCCCGGCGACGAGCCGCTGAGTGTCGTGCACACCGCCGGGTTGTCGGAGGACCGGGACCTGACGGACCTCGACGACGATCACCTCGCCCGGATGGCCGGGGCCAAGGTGTCCGGCGCCGTCCACCTGCACGAGCTGACCCGCGACCGCACCGTCCCGGCCTTCGTCCTGTTCTCGTCCACGGCCGGCACCTGGGGCAGCGGCGGTCAGGGCGCGTATGCGGCCGGCAACGCCGCACTGGACGCGCTCGCGGAGCACCGCCGCTCGCTCGGCCTCGCCGCGACCGCGATCGCGTGGGGGGCGTGGGCCGGTGAGGGCATGGCCGCCGATCCGGCGACGGCCCGGCGGCTGCGGCGGCGCGGGATCTCCGGCATGCCGCCGGCCGCGGCGGTGGGCGCGCTGGCCGACGCGGTACGCCGTGACGACCGCACCGTGACGGTCGCGGCGGTCGACTGGTCCACGTTCCTGCCCGCCTTCACCTCGCGCCGGCCCAGCCCGCTCCTGTCCGACCTGGACGAGGCCGGGCCGGCCGCACCGGCCGACGGGGACTCCGGCGAGCTGAGCCGCAAGCTCGCGGCGCTGCCCGCCGACGCCCGCGACGAGGCCGTGAACGAGCTGGTGCGTGGCGAAGTGGCGGCGGTGCTCGGCCTGCGGGCGGCCGGCGAGGTGCGGTCCGGGCTGGCGTTCATCGATCTGGGCTTCGACTCGCTCACCGCGGTGGAGCTGCGCAACCGGCTCACCGCGCGGCTCGGGATCGCCCTGCCGACGACTGCGGTGTTCGACCATCCGAGCCCGCGGGCGCTGGCCGCGTACGTGGGTGGCGAGCTGACCGGGGCCGGCGTCGCCGCCGGGACGACGGCGGTGGCGCAGCTCGACGGGATCGACGCGGCGCTGACGGCCGGCGATCTCGCCGAGCCGGAACAGCGCCGGGTGGTCAGCCGGATGCGTGCGCTGCTGGCCAAGTGGGGAGACGGCCGGCGGGACGAGCCCGACGACCACGAGCAGCTGGAGTCCGCCTCCGTGGACGACCTCCTCGACATCATCCAGACCGAGTTCCGCCAGTCCTGAGGGGCCCGCCGATGACTTCCGACAAAATTCTCGAGAACCTGAAGTGGGTCACCGCGGAGCTGCGGCAGACGCGCCGACGGCTCAGCGACGCGGAGGACCGGCCGCACGAGCCGATCGCGGTGGTGGCGACGGCGTGCCGGTATCCGGGCGGGGTGCGCACGCCGGAGGACCTGTGGCGGCTGGTGGAGGAGGCCCGGGACGGGACGGGCGAGTTCCCCGATGACCGGAACTGGGATCCCGACCTGTTCCATCCGGATCCCGCGGCGGGCGGCAAGTCCTACACCCGAGTCGGCGCGTTCCTCGACGACATCGCCGGTTTCGACGCGGAGCTCTTCGGCATCAGCCCGCGCGAGGCCACCGCCACCGATCCGCAGCAGCGGTTGCTGCTGGAGACGACGTGGGAGTTGTTCGAGCGGGCCGGCCTGGACCCCACCGGGGTCAAGGGCAGCAACACCGGGGTGTACGCGGGTCTGAACGCCCAGGACTACCTGCTGCGCCTGTACGGGCTCACCGACGAACTGGAGAGTTACGCGGCCACCGGCAGCGCGGCGAGCGTGGCCTCGGGCCGCATCGCCTACGTGTTCGGTCTCGAGGGTCCGGCGCTCACCGTCGACACCGCGTGCTCGTCGTCGCTGGTGTCGATGCATCTGGCCGTGCAGGCGCTGCGCAACGGCGAGTGCGAGATGGCGGTGGCCGGGGGCGCGACGGTGATGACCAGCCCGTCGGCGTTCACGGTGTTCTCGCGGCAGCGGGGTCTGGCGGTCGACGGCCGGTGCAAGCCGTTCGCGGACGCGGCCGACGGCACCGGCTGGGGCGAAGGTGTCGGCCTGGTCCTGCTCGAACGACTCTCCGACGCCCAACGCCACGGCCACCAGATCCTCGCCGTCATCCGCGGCTCAGCGATCAACCAGGACGGCGCCTCCAACGGCCTGACCGCCCCGAACGGCCCGTCGCAGCAGCGGGTGATCGAACAGGCCCTGGCCAACGCGAAGTTGTCCGCCGCCCAGGTCGACGTGGTCGAGGCGCACGGCACTGGCACCACCCTGGGCGACCCGATCGAAGCCCAGGCCCTGCTCGCCACCTACGGCGTCGCACACACTCAGGACCAGCCGTTGTGGCTCGGGTCGATCAAGTCGAACATCGGTCACACCCAGGCCGCGGCCGGTGTTGCCGGCGTCATCAAGATGATCGAGGCGATGCGCCACGGCGTCCTGCCCGCCACCCTGCACATCGACCAGCCGTCACGCCACGTCGACTGGACCACCGGAGCGGTTCACCTGCTCACCGACAACACCCCCTGGCCCGACACCGGCCAGCCCCGCCGCGCAGCGGTGTCCTCCTTCGGCATGAGCGGCACCAACGCCCACCTCATCCTCGAACAAGCCCCCCAACCCACCGAACCAACCACCGAACCGCTACCGCCCGGACCGCTCGCACTATCGGCCCACACCCCGGCCGCCCTACGCGACCAAGCCGCCCGACTGGCCGACTACCTGCAAGACCGCACCGACCTCGGTGACATCGCCGCCGCCCTCAACCACCAACGCGCCCTACTCCACCACCGAGCCGTCATCACCGCCAACCACACCGACGCCCTGACCGCCCTCGCCACCGACCAACCCCACCCCGACCTGATCACCAACACCGGACCCACCCTCGCCGGCGGAAAAACCGTCTTCGTATTCCCCGGCCAAGGCTCCCAATGGGCCGGCATGGGACTCCACCTCGCCAACACCGACCCCGTCTTCGCCACCCACCTCGACGCCTGCGCCGACGCCCTCAACATGAACCTCCGCACCATCCTCGCCGACCCCGACCAACTCACCCACGTCGACATCGTCCAACCCGCCCTCTTCGCGATCATGGTCAGCCTCGCCCGCTGGTGGCAACACCACGGCATCACCCCCCACGCCGTCATCGGCCACTCCCAAGGCGAAATCGCCGCCGCCCACATCGCCGGAGCACTCAGCCTGCACGACGCCGCCCACATCGTCACCCGCCGCGCCCACGCCATCACCACCCTCGCCGGCACCGGAACCATGGCCTCCATCCCCCTACCAGCCACC
>NZ_JBICUF010000033.1:0-20262 GCF_043198035.1 Micromonospora sp. NPDC048898 | reverse complement strand
AGGCCGGCCGTCGCGATTTCCCGCGACCCGCCCGGTGCCCTGCCGGTTCGTAACCATACCCGGTCGGTTTCGCCGCACCAAATCCGCCTCGCGGCCGATCCGGCGGGCCCCGCCCGGACCGTGTCTCGTAGGAGCGAACCCCTGCGTGACCCGGCTGCCAGCTTGTTTCGCGGCCTCAGGACTTTCGTCCCGTTTGCCCCGTTCCGCGCTGGCAGAGAGAAAGTTACGCGTCCGTGGGTTTGATCGTCAAATCCGCGGCAAGCGTCCCGCGTCACACTCCTACCCCGCCCGCCCACTCCTCACCCCGACCATCGACAGGTTTGCGTCATCTGAGAACCGGAATCTGACGCAAACCTCCTGATCACCGAGGACCGGGCAACACCGAGGGCCAGCAGGGCACGCAGTGCGGGGGTGGTCAGGACTTTTGTTGGCGCCAGGAGCGGATGCCGAGCACCCCGACGGTGGTGCCGATGGCCAGGGACGCGGCGATCAGCAGCGCGTGCACCCACAGGAAGCTGGTGGCCGCCCCCTCGGCCACCGTTCCGGTCGCCCAGGATCGCGGGTCCTGCCAGATCGCGACGGCGAATCTCGGCCAGATCACCCAGGTCCAGATCCCGACTCCGACCAGGAAGACGGACCACCCTCGCGACAGCACCATGGCAGCCGAGTATGCCAGCGCACCCGATGACCAGGTCAGGTGCGGACGCGTGCCGGTGGACGACCTGGGGACCGGCCGGCAGGACGGGGGTGCGACAGTCGTCGATCTGTTTCCGGCGGCTGCGGGGTGGGCACTTGAAGACAGGACAGCCGAGGACCGTCCCCCCGGAGGTGCCCATGCAACCCTCGATCTTCAATCCCTGGGCCTGGCGTGACCCGTCCGCCCTCGCTGGCGGACATACGCAGGCCACGCCCTCGGTCACCCCGCCGGATGGTCCGGACGGCGGCCACGACGGCCCGGACGCCCCGGGCCCTGGCACGCCTGTCGACCTGGTGGGTTATCAGGTGCAGGCGAGCGACGGGCGGATCGGCAGCATCGACGAGGCGAGCAACGAGGCGGACGCCGGGTACCTGGTCGTGGACACCGGGCCGTGGATCTTCGGCCAGAAGGTGCTGCTGCCGGCGGGCACGGTGGCTCAGGTGGATCACCAGGAGCGCGTCGTGCACGTCGACCGGTCCCGGCAGGAGATCAAGGATGCGCCCCCGTTCGATCCGGATGCCCTCGACCCGGAATACCGGGATCGCGTCGGCAGGTACTACGCCGACCGGTATCTTCCCCCTCCCGGGGTCATGCCGCGGGTAATCTGAGGCCGTGGTCCGGACGAGCAGCTGCGCGACGGAGGCGGTCGACACGGTCGACGGCCTTCCGCTGGGTGCGGTGCCCGTGGTTCCGACCAGCTCCGGCGATGGCCGTGAGCAACTTCTGAGTGTCCTCCGTGCCGGTGGTCTGCGGTTTCGCGCCGGCGCGCGATGGCGGACGGCTCGCTGAGCCGATCCCGCTGACCGAGGGGGCTGACCCGCCCCGCTCGGCGCGCGCCCACGCGTGACCCACCAACGGAACGAGAGGCACCACCATGTCCGTCGCACGAATGCTCACCGGCGACCGGCCCACCGGCCGCCTGCACCTCGGCCACTACGTCGGCAGCATCGCCAACCGGGTGCGGCTGCACCGGCGCTACGAGAGCTTCTTCATCATCGCCGACCTGCACATGCTCACCACGCGCAACCGCCGGGAGGACATCGACCAGGTCTCCGGCAACGCCCGGGAGATGGTCACCGACATCCTGGCCGCCGGCGTCGACCCGGGGCAGGCCACGTTCTATCTCCAGTCGGCGATCCCCGAGGTCGGCGACCTCAACACCCTCCTGCAGAACCTGGTGACGGTTCCCCGGCTGGAGCGGGTGCCGTCGCTCAAGGACATGGCCCGCGACGCCGGCAAGGAGGAGATGCCGTACGGGCTGCTGGGTTACCCGGTGCTCCAGGCCGCGGACATCCTCTGCGTCAAGGGCGAGGTGGTGCCGGTCGGTCGGGACAACGCCGCGCACGTCGAGGTGACCCGGGAGATCGCGCGGCGGTTCAACCACCTGTACGGCCCGGTCTTCCCGGTGCCCGAGCTGATCGCGGCGGACACGCCGAGCCTGGTGGGCACCGACGGCGCGGCCAAGATGAGCAAGAGCCGGGGCAACTCGATCGCGCTCTCCGACGACGCCGCCACGGTGCGTCGCAAGGTGCTCGGCATGTACACCGATCCGAACCGGGTGCGGGCCGACGTGCCGGGCACGGTGGAGGGCAACCCGGTGTTCGCGTACCACGAGGTTTTCAATCCGGACCGCGACGAGGTCGCCGACCTGGCCCGGCGTTACCGGGCCGGACGGGTGGGCGACGTGGAGGTCAAGGAACGCCTGGTCGTCGCGTTGGAGGCGTTCCTGGCGCCGATCCGGGAGCGCCGGGCCGAGATCGAAGCGGACCGGGGCCTGGTCGACCGGCTGATCGTCGAGGGCACGGAACGGACCCGGCAGGAGGTCCGGCAAACCCTGGTCGAGGTACGCCGGGCGATGGGGCTGACCGGCGCGTACCAGCAGGTGCGGCGGCGGGCTGAGCGGAGCCGCCGCCGGACGGACGCCTCGACCTGAGGCCGGGGCGTCCGGTCGGCGACGTGCCGTCGGGTCCGCTGCGACACCATCGGGGTCTCAGCGGATCCGGACGTCAGCCAGGTCCAGGGTGATCGGCGTCCAGGACAGGTCCGGGGTGCGGTCCTCCTGGCGGATGTGGATCCGGCGCCGTGTCGGCACGACCAGCCCGTCGACCTCGGTCGCCCCGCTCACGTAGTGCGCGACCGGGGAGGAGCCGTTGACCACCGCCTGGTAGTCCATGCGCCGCAGCAGCCCGCTGTCGTCGAAGTAGTACAGCTGGGTGTCGGTGTGGGTGTGCACGGTCTCGGGGTACGTGACGCGCAGTACGCGCCACGACTCGCCGTCCTCCGTCCACGGCTCGACCTCGTGCGCCTCGACGCCTGGCCAGGTGAACAGGAACGGCTCGACGAGGTAGTGCCAGGTGGCGTAGCCACGGAAGTAGGCCGCCTGGGCGAGCGTCCACTGGCTCTCCCCGGTGTAGCCGGCGAAGCTCGCCCGGGGGTTCGTCAGCTCGTCGATCAGGCTGCCGTCGGCCGCGGTGACGGTGACCCGGTCGGTGTCGCTGTCGTACTCGGTGATCTGGCCGGTGCCCTCCTGGACGTGGCGGATCCGTTCCCGGTGCAGGTCGGCCTCGACCAGTTCGGTGCTGTCGAAGTCGGGTCTGCCCTTGAACGCCCAGAACGGGCCGCCGTAGGTGAGCCGGGTGGTGAGGGTCGACGCGGTGTTCCAGCGATCGAGGCCGCCGTGACGCTCGATCACCTTGGCGAGCAGTACGTCCATCAGACACTCCTAAATTAGGACTAGTTGATCCGACATTAGCACTGCTCGGTGGACGCCGACTACGATGGCGATGTGACTCAGCGGACTTACCAGGACGCCTGCGGGGCGGCGCGCACGATGGACATCGTCGGCGAGCGCTGGGCGCTGCTGATTGTCCGAGAGTTGGTGTTCGGCCCGAAGCGTTTCGGCGATCTGCGGGCCGGCCTGCCGAGGGCCAGCCAGAACGTGCTCAGCCAGCGACTGCGGGAGCTGGAGCAGTCCGGCATCGTCCGGCGGGTACAGCTCGGGCCGCCGGCCAGCGTGCACGCGTACGAGCTGACCGAACGCGGTCAGCAACTGGAGCCGACACTTGTCGAGCTGTCGCGGTGGGGTGCTGGCCTGCCCGCGGAGCCGGACGTCGAGATGAGCACCGACGCGTTCATGCTGTTGCTGAAGGCCCTCTATCGGCCACCGACCGACGCGCCGGTGACCGCTCGACTTCGGTTGCAGGTGGGTGCCGACGCCTTCGAGGTGGGGGTGTCTCCGAGTGGGATCAGCGTGGCCCGGGGCCGGTCGGGCCAGGTCGACGTCACGGTCACCGGCACGGTGAGAGCGCTACGGGACCTGATGTTCGGCGGCACGCCGCTGCGGTCGGCGGTCTCCGCGGGCGAGATCGAGGTGCACGGCGACACCGGGGCGGCCGAGCGGTTCTTCCTGCTCTTCGCAGCGGCGACGTGAACTCGCGGTTCGAAAAAACCTGACCGGCCGTGTCGATATCCCCGGGCCTCGACCGTCGTCATGCTGTACGGCAACCCGCCGCACCGAGAGGAGCCGAAACGTGAAGTACATGCTGCTGTTCATGAGCCCCATGGTCGACGGGGAGGTCGTCGGCAACGGATGCAGCTTCGAGGACTGGATCCGCTACGACCGGGAGATGAAGGACGCCGGGGTCTGGGTCTCCGGGCATCCCCTGCAGGACCTGACCACCTGCACGACCGTGCAGGTTGGCCCGGACGGCGACCGCACGATCACCGACGGGCCGTTCGCCGAGACCCGGGAGCTGCTCGGCGGGTACGACATCATCGACGTGCCGGACCTCGACGCCGCGCTGGAGTGGGCGGCTCGCAGCCCCGGGGCCATCGGCACCGGATCGGTTCAGGTCCGTCCGATCGCCGAGATCGACATGCAGGTCTGACCGTGCCGGGTGCGGAGGCGGCCGTCGGGTCGTCGGTGGAGGCGGTGTTCCGGGAGGAACGCGGCCGCCTGCTCGCCTCGCTGGTGCGCCGCTTCGGCGACCTCGACCTGGCCGAGGAGGTCGCCTCGGAGGCCATCGAGGCGGCACTGACGCACTGGCCGACCGACGGCGTCCCGAGCCGGCCCGGCGCCTGGCTGCTCACCACGGCCCGGCGTCGAGCCGTGGACCGGCTACGCCGCGACCGGGTGCTGGCGACCCGGCTCGCCGTACTTCGGGCGGAGGCCGAGCGGGCCGACCACGCGCCGCCCGCCGATGCGGACCGGGACCTGCCCGACGACCGGCTGGCGCTCTTCTTCACCTGTGCGCACCCGGCCCTGGCCGCGGCGGATCGCGGCGCGCTCACCCTGCGGTTCCTGGCCGGCCTCACCACGGTCGAGGTCGCGCGGGCCTTCCTGGTGCCGCCCGCGACCATGGCCCAGCGGCTGGTCCGGGCCAAGCGGAAGATCCGCGACGCGCGCATCCCGTTCCGGGTGCCGGGCCCGGACGAGCTGCCCGGTCGTCTGCCCACGGTGCTCCAGGCCGTCTACTCGGTCTTCACCGAGGGGTACGCCGCCAGCTCCGGCCCCGATCTCCAGCGGATCGACCTCGCCGAGGAGGCCATCCGGCTGGCCCGGATCCTGCGTCGGCTGCTGCCCGCCGAACGGGAGGTCGCCGGGCTGCTCGGGTTGCTGCTGCTGGTGCACGCTCGGCGGGCCGCGCGCACCGGGCCGGACGGCGCGATGGTCCTCCTCGACGACCAGGACCGCGGACGGTGGGACCACTCGATGATCGACGAGGGGCGTGCGCTCGTGGTCGTCGCGTTGACCGGCCCGGCACCCGGGCCGTACGGGGTGCAGGCCGCCATCGCCGCGCTGCACGACGAGGCCACCGACGTGGCCAGCACCGACTGGCCCCAGGTGGTGGCGCTCTACGACGTGCTGCTCGGCATGGTCCCCTCACCGGTGGTGGCGCTGAACCGGGCCGCCGCCGTGGCCATGCGCGACGGGCCGGACGCCGGGCTCGCCCTGCTGGACGAGTTGGCCGACGATCCGCGGCTGCGCGGCTACCACCTCTACCCGGCCACCCGGGCGGACCTGCTGCGCCGACTCGGCCGCAACGACGAGGCCGCGGCGGCGTACCGCAGCGCGTTGGCGCTGGTCGGGACCGAGCCGGAACGGGACCACCTGCTGCGCCGGCTGGCATCCGTCACCGACGACTGACCGGATCCGCCGCTGTACCCTTCCCCGATGAGTCTGCCTCTGCCACCTGGTGAGTTCGCGGCGTACCTGTTCGACTGCGACGGCACCATCGTCGACTCGATGCCGCTGCACTACCTGGCCTGGCAGCGGGCCCTGCACGAGTGGGGTTGCGAGTTCCCGGAGGACCTCTTCTACGCGTGGGGTGGACGGCCGACCGTCGACATCGTCGTCGCCCTGAACGAGCAGCAGGGTCTGGCCATGCCGGTGGCGACTGTCGTCGAGCGCCGGGAGAGCTACTACGACGAGTTGCTGCCGCAGCTCGCCGCCGTCCCCGAGGTGGTGGCGCACATCCACGACGCGCACCGGCGGGTGCCGTTCGCCGTCGTCTCCGGCAGCACCCGCGCCTCGGTCACCGCCTCCCTCGGCACGCTCGGCCTACTGGACCGGTTCGACGTGCTGGTCTGCGCCGACGACTACACGCGGGCCAAGCCGGACCCGGAGGCGTTCCTGCTCGCGGCGGAGCACCTCGGCGTACCCCCGGGGTCGTGCCTGGTCTTCGAGGACACCGACCTGGGCATCCAGGCCGCGACGGCGGCCGGCATGGCATCGGTACGCGTGCCGCAACAGCGCACGCCGCGCTGAGGTCTCAGGCCACCGTCAGCAGCAGCTTGCCCGGGTAGGACGTTTCCAGGCGCTGGTGCGCGTCCCGCACCTTGCCCAGCGGGTACGTCTGCGCGACGTGCACCACGAACGGCCCGGCCTCGATGAGTTCGTTGAGGCGTTGCAACTGTCGGGGGCTGGCTTCGCCGTCGTAGGCACGGACCACCACGCCCGGCCGTTCGCGCGGCTCCGGCTGCACCCCGTGGGCGAACGCGACCACACCGCCGTCGGTAAGTGCCTCGGTGAGCCGGTCCAGCGTCTTGCCGCCGGCCATCGCCAGGATGGCGTCCACCCCGGCCGGTGCCGCGTCCCGGATCCGGGCGAGCACGTCGGTCAGGTCGGCGTGGCCGTCGAGGGACACGTCGGCGCCGAGTCGGGTGACAAGCGCGACGCCGTCCGCTCCGGAGGCCACGGCGATCACGTTCAGGCCCTGCCGCTTGGCCAACTGCACGGCCAGGTGGCCCTGACCGCCGCTCGCACCGAAGATCAACAACCACGCGTCGGCCGACAGACTGACGGTGTCGAGCCCGGCGAGCGCGGTCAGCGCGTCGGTGGGCATGGCCCCGGCGTGCTCGGCCGGCACCCCGTCGGGCACCTTTGCCGCGTACTCCGCCTTGACCGCCGCGTACTCCGCGTAGAAGCCGCCCTTCGGGCGGGTGGTGGCGGAGACGTAGACCAGGTCGCCGACCTCGACGTTGGACACCTTGCTACCGGCGGCGATGACGGTGCCGGCGCCGTCGGAACCGGGCACGATCGGCAGAGCCGAGCCCTCCGGTACGAGCACACCCTGCCGCTCGTACACGTCCCACACCCCCACGCCGGCGCTCCAGACCTTGATCAGCACCTCGTCGTCGGCGATCTGCGGGACCGGCAGCTTCCGCAGGGTGATCACCTCCGGCCCGCCGAACTCGTCCAGGGCCGCGGCCTGCATCCGCTCTGGCACATCCCCGTCAACCATGTGGATTCCCCCTCTGTGCCGGCGTCACCGTTCACCATGCCGGCTCGGAAACGGGTGTGCTCCAAAGCCGAGCGCCGTTCACCCACAAGGGCGACCGCCGCGCGATCCTGCAGTTTCGGTCGCCGATACGCGTGGAACGCCCCGCCCTGCCGGGGCAGACAGTGCAAGATCGCGGGTGGGGGCGCGGTCAGGGGGTTTGCGGCTTCGGGTTACGCAGGGCCTTGGCGACGGCTTCGCGTACGCGGGCGTCCTCGCGCACCCTGCGCCGCGTCCGGGTGCGGCGCCGGTAGAGGTACGCCCCGACCAGCACGGCGATCAGCGCGACGAGCACCAGCACCAGCAGCCACGGCAGGGCCCAGCCGTGCGCGGTGACCTGTACCGGCTTGAGCGAGGTGGTCGAGCCGGAGGCGTCGGTGAGCAGCGGCGTGAGGGTCACGGTCGAGGCGAGCGAGACGGCGGGGGCGACACCGGCGATGGGCACTGTCACGTCCCAGCTCTCACCCGGGAGCAGCTCCGGCGGCGCGGCGATGTCCTTCGCCCGGACCCGCAGCACGCCGAACGGCCCGGAGACCGAGACCGCCTGCTGCCCGGAGAGCGCGGCGTTGCCGACGTTGTGGATCTTGTAGGTGACGGTGGCGTCGCCCTTGCGGAACGGGTTGGACGGGCCCGCGTACGTCACGTGCACGTTTTCGATCGCGAGGTTCGGCTTCAGCTCGCCGCCGACCCGCAGCTTGATCCGGATGCCGAGCCGCCTGTCCACGTTGACGCCTTCGGCCTGGTCGGCCTGGGTGAGCGTGGTGAGGATCCCGCCGACGTAGTCACCGGGGGTGGCGTTGTCCGGGACGCTGACCGTGAAGGGGACCTGCGCGGTCTTCCCGGGCTGGATCACGACACTGCCAGCCTTCGGCTTCGCCCAGGCGCCGATCGCGACGGACCTGGCGTCCCTGGTGAGCAGATCGAGCTGGCCCGCGTCGGTCGTGAAGCCGTCGGCGGCGTACACGGACAGGGTCAGCGGCGCCTTGCCACGGTTGGCGACGACCATGGCGTCCTCGACGGAACCACCGGGATTGACGTTGTAGCTGTAACTGGACCGAGCCTCGCCGTAGCCGTTGGAGGCCGTGCGGACCGTCCAGGCGACGTCGCCGTCCGCCGCCAGGGCGGGGCCGGCACCGACGCCGACTGTCGCGGCGGCGGCGAGCAGGGACAGCGCGGTGGTACGAGCAAGCTTCTTCCAGCGCGTGACGGACGGGTACATGTCGGATCCTTGAGGTGATCTTGGTAGGACGGCACATGGGTGGCGGGGCAGGCACCCGAAGGTGCCTACCCCGCCCGATGGAACAGTTCGGTCAGCTGCTCAGCGCGGTGATCGTGAGCGTGGTGCGGTAGCTGCCCTTCGCGATGCTGTCCGGGATCTTCAGATCCAGGTCGGCACCGAGGCGGGCACCGCCGCGCGGGTGACCCTGCGCGGCGGCGGCGAGGGCGCTGGAGACCGAGAGGCCCTTGCCCTGGTCGTCGAAGGACGACAGGACCGGAGCACCGGCCTCGGCACCCGCGCCTCCGTCGAGCACGTACGGGTTCCAGCCCAGGTAGGAGCCGGAGAACTTCTTGTCGGCGTCGGAGAAGTCGCCGACGTTGGCCGAGATCGACCACGGGGCGAGCGAACGGCGGCTGTCCGACACGAGGATCGGGTTGATCTTGCCGGCCGCCTCGAAGAAGGTGCCGTCGCGTTCCTGGGCGGTGCCCAGGTCGACGAGGCCGTTGTAGCCGTCGATCGTCCAGCCGAACTCGCCCGGGGCCGCGTTCGGCACGTTGACCTGGATGGCCTGACCGTCACCGTGGTACGGGTGCACCGTCACCTTGTCGGTGATCGAACCGACCGGCTGGCCCTCCGGGGTGTTGACGCAGGAGAGGCCCTTCTCGACGGCCGCGTTCGGGGCCGCGCAGGTGCCGCTGCGGACGTTGGCCAGGACCAGCTTGTCGCCGCGCACCTGCACCTTGACGTAGCTGCGGACGTGCTCCTGGTTCTGGGACGAGTTGTACCAGTACTTGTTCGGGTCCAGTGGGTCCGGGCCGTTGCCCCGGATGCCGGTGCCGGTGTTGTCCGGCTTCTTGATGTCGTAGTACTTCGAGCCGGAGGCCGAGTTGGCCGTCACGTAGATGACGCCGCCCGGGCCGGGGAAGACCTCGGCAGCACCCGGCTGCTCGGCCGGGTTCTCCTTCTGACCGTTCTTGATCGAGTAGCTGCGGGAGTAGCTGTGGTCGTGACCCTGGAGCACCATGTCCACGCCGAGGTTGGAGAACGCCGTGGTGAAGTCCTCCCGCCGCTGCTTGTTGTCGGTGTCGGTCGCGTGGCTGGCCGGCGAGTAGATGGAGTGGTGGTAGACGAGCACCTTCCACTTGGCCTCGGAGCCGTGCTTGTTGATCACGTCGGTGACGTACGCGACGTGCGCCGCGTCGCCGCCGGCGGAGCCGTCCGCCGGGTTGGCGTAGCTGTTGCTGTTCAGGTCGATGAACAGCACGTCCTTGTGGATGAACCAGTAGTCGCCGCCGGACCGGGTCGCCTGGTCGCCGTTGTAGTACTGCGCCGAGCGGTCGGTGTTCGGGGTGAAGTGGTGCTGCTCGTAGGACTTGCCGCCGACGTCGTGGTTACCGATGGTGGCCACGAGCGGGTACTGACGCAGCTGCTCGGGGGCCAGGAACGAGGTCCACTGACCCTCGTCGTTGGCGCTCTCCACGTGGTCACCGGCGGAGACCAGCAGCTCGGCGTTCGGGTTGGCCCCGGTGGCGACCTTCAGGGTCTCCTCCCAGCCGGCCTGGTCCTTCAGCCGGTCACCGGAGGAGCCGATCTGCGGGTCGCCGAAGAACAGGAAGTCGTAGTCGCCCTCGAAGTCCTGCGTCTTGAAGGCGTACGCCGGGGACCAGCTGCCCTCGGCGCCGACCCGGTACGAGTACGCCGTGTTCTCGCGCAGGTTGCTGATCGTGGCGTGCCGGTTGAAACCGGTGGTGGAGGTGTTCGCCGCGCCGACGGCGTCGAAGCTGACGGCGCTTGCCGGAAACTCGCCGTTGACGATCTCGGCGGTCGGGGCGAGCTGGATCTTCTGGGCGGTGTCCGCCGAGGAGTACCAGCTCACGATCCGCTGGGTCTCGTTGGCGCCGACGCCGAGGATCACGCCGGTGATCGTGGTGGACTCGGCCGCGCTGGCGGTGGCCGTCAGGCCGCTACCGAGGGCCGCGCCCATTCCCAGGAAGCCGGCTGCGACCCCGGCGACCACGCGCCGCCGCACGAGCCCGGGGGCCCGTGTCGAGGTGCTCAATGTCATCGACATTGTTCCCTTTTCAAATAGAGAAATGGATGGTGACTTCACCCGACGCGGGGAAGCAAATCCACGCTTTCGCCGCCCGGTGAACCGACCATGAACGTGATCTTGCGAAAGCCTGCACTTCGCGAACTACTTAGCCTTGCTCAGGACCCGGAAACGCGCTGGACAAACCAGATCAGCCCCATGACGGACACGGCTGCGGAAACAACGCCGGTCGCCCAGATACCGATTTTCGGCGCGCGGCGGCGAAGGACGAACAGGAGCGGGAAGACCAGAGCGATAATCGTCAACTGAACGGCCTCGATGCCGATGTTGAACACCAGCAGCGACCACAGCAGGGTCCACGACCACGCCTCGTCGATGCCCAGCGCGCCCGCGAAGCCCAGGCCGTGCACGAGGCCGAAGCAGAACACCACACCCAGTCGGATCCAGCCGGCCCGATCCAGGCTGAGGTGGCCGCGCCCCGCCGTCGCCTCCAGGTCTGTCGCGTGCTCGCCGCGCCGCCAGATGCCCCACAGGTGCCAGCCCGCGACGACGGCGATGGACAACGCGATGACCGGCTCCACGATCGACCCCGGCACCTCGACCAGGCCGAGGGCCGCGAGCATGAACGTCACCGAGTGCGCCAGGGTGAAACTGGTGGCCGCGAGCACGATCTCCCGCAGGCGCCGCGATCCGGCGATGAGCGCCAGCAGGAACAGGATGTGGTCGATCCCGGACAGCAGGTGCTCGGCACCCAGCAGGAAGAACTCCCCGAACCGCTGGTACCAGGCCTGGCCGGTCGAGAACGTGGGGTTGGCCGCGTCCAGCGCCGCGCTGCCGGAACGGCCGTCGATCTCGTAGGTGACGATCGTCTTGGTGCCCTTGACGTAACCCTCGTCGTCCGGGAACAGCGCGCTGCGCACCTCGTGCTCGTCGACCCGCTCGGGGCAGGTCCAGTCGAGCAGCAGACTCGCGTACGGCACGCCCTCACGCTCGCCGATCGTCGCGTCGCCCACCTGGGTCGGCTGACAGTCCGCGTCCCGCGCGGTCACCGAGAACCGGTCGGAGACGTACCCGAGGACCGTCGACGAGTGGCTCCTCAGTGCCGCGGCCTGGGCGTCGCCGTCGCCCGCGTCGAAGGCGGCCGTGCCCGCCCGAAAGAGCGGGTCATCGTCGCCCGAATCCGCGGCCGACACGACGAGGAGGTCGTATTCGAGGTCCACCGCCGTGCGAATGTGACCCTCGTCTCCGGCAGTTATTTTCGCGTACACGGTCGACGAGAAGCCGTGTGCGGACGCCGTTCCGGCGTCCAGAAACGGGAGCACCGCCGCGGCAATCCCGACAGCGGTGACGATAACGGTACGGCGGACGCGGCCCAGCATGCGACTCCCTCGGTTGGCCAGTGCACGCTGCATGGCGCGGGTGAACACCAGCCCGACCGCCGACGAACCGCCGGATAACAACGACCCCGAACGACCGGCGCCGGATAAACGGCGCCGGGAATTGAGATAGGAATACGAGGCTGCCGCCACCACTCGAAAGGACGACCACCTGTGCGCCCCCCGCTTCGGGTCGTTGCCATGCTGGCCGCGACCGCCGCGCTGCTCACCGCCTGCGACTCCGGCGACGACTGGTCACAGCCGCACCCCGCACCCAGCGCCGTGGGGACGCTCGGCCCCGGGTTCGTCGACCCCTCCACCACACCGGCCCCGGAGGCGACGATCACGCCGCGACCCGGCTCGTGGGCCGGGGTCCACCCGCCGAAGGACTACCGAGTCGTCCTGCTCACCGCCGGTGCCGACGACCCGACCAAGGCTCTCGTGACGGCGGTGCGGGAGTGGGCCGACGACGAGCACGCGGATCTCCGGACGATCACCGTCGGCGACGCCCACGAGGCCGTGCCCAGCATCGCCAAGGCCATGGAGATGAACCCGGATCTCATCGTCAGCGCCGGCGGCGACCTCATCGACCCCCTCGCCCTGGTCACCCCGAACCACCTGGACGAGAAGTTCCTCGTGGTGGGCGCCGAACTGGCCGAGCCCACCCACAACGTCACGTCTGTCGACTGGGAAGGCGCGTCGTTCCGCGGGGAAGGGCTCGGCATGTCCTCGACGTACGACCCGACGTCGTTCACCGCCGAGCGCTGCGCGTCGGCCATCCGGGCGGGAGTGGCGGCCGTCCTCAACGACCTGACCGGGATCGTGGTCTGGCTCTGACGACGGGGATCGGGGCTGACCGTCGCGGAGTCGGCAGGGCCCGGTGCGGGGGCGCTGACCTCCGCACCGGGCTCGGCGGACCTGCGGGGACGGCACGGGTCACCGGGACTTGACCCGACGTGCGATCCTGTGCCGGCTGATCATGGTCGGGCCCACAGTGGAGGCAGGGTTTGCGTACCGCTTCGCGTATTCACCGTCGAATCGCGGCACTGGGCGTCGCCGTGGCGCTGGCGTGCGGCTCGGCGGTGGGGCTCAACGCCTCCGCTGCCGCCGCCGCGGATGTCGCCCCGACGGACCTCACCAGCTCCGGAAAGCCGTGTGCCGCCGCCGCCCCGGGGCCATATCTGAATCCGAGAGCGTGGAATTGGGCCACGGGCGCCACGCTGGAGGGCAAGTTCCACCGTACTGGCCAGGGCGGACTGCGGGCGGACTTCCAGGTGTGGGATGTCGCCGACCCGGAGCATCGGCAGCAGTGGCTCGCCGAGATGGGCGCGGACAGCAACGAGCTCCACGTCCAGATCGCCGACGACACACAGCAACTCGACGGCGTCACGTACGCCTGGCGGGTGCGCGTCCTCGACGGTGCCGACGCGTCGCCGTGGAGCAGCACGTGCCACTACACCATCGACCGCGACGGCGGCCCGGCACCGGCGGTCGCCTCCGTCCATTACCCGTCGCCGTCAGGAGGGTGGGACAACGTCAGCGGCGCGATCGGTGTGCCTGGCACGTTCACGCTCACCTCGGCCAACTCCGACACCGTCAGCTACGAGTACCAGTTCTACGAGATCGAGCTGAGCGACCAGGCCCCAGCGGCCCTGGTGGCCGCCGACAGGCTCGGTGGACCGGCGACGATCGAGTGGGCGCCCAAGACGGCGGGCTTCCACCGGGTCTCGGTGTCCGCCGTCGACCGGGCGGGCAACCGCTCCGAACGGACCGGCTACGAGTTCCTCGTCCGGGAGACCCGGCCGTCGATCTTCTCGTCGGCGTACCGGGATGGGACCTGGCCCAGCAATCTGGACTACAACGTCGGGGTGCCCGGGGCGTTCGAGCTGCACTCCACCGTCGCCGACACTGTCTCGTTCGCTTGGCGGATCGACGGGGGTGGCCCGTCGGGGACTGTGCCGGCGGCGGCCGACAGAACGGCGACGGCGATGATCGCGCCCACCCGTGCCGGTATGCAGACCCTCTACGTCCACAGCGTGACCCGCGACGGCACGGCGCACGCCCCCCGCGCCTACGAGTTCTTTGTCGACAACGGCCCGACGTTCACCAGCGCCGGCAGCCGGGTCGTCATCGGCTCCTCGCTCACCCTCCACCTCGCGCCCCGGTCGCCGCAGGTGCGGGCCTATGTCTACTGGGACGAACTCTCGGGCCCGGAGCCGCCAACGATCGAGAAGATCACCATCCCGGCCCGGGCGGACGGCACCGCCGACCTCACCTGGACCGCCAACGAGTTGATCAATATCAGAGGACTGCGCATCCAGAGCCGTAGCGCCGACGGCACCCTGTCCGAGTCGCGCTACGCCGCCATCCAGATCGACGGTGCGGCGCCGACGATGAACCAACCCGGCGACACCGACCTGGGCAAGCCGGTCACCATCACGGCCCGCACCCGGATGGCGAACGTCACCGAGTTCGAGACGACGCTGAACGGCGACAAGGCCACAAAGCAGATCGTCAGGCCAGCCGCCGACGGCAGCGCCACCTTCACCTACACGCCGACCACGGCCGGCTACACCTCCGTCAGCGTCGTCGCCCGCAACGCCGACGGGGTGCAGACCGAGGAGGCTCACACGTACTGGTGGATGCTGGACGGACCTCGGATCAGCTCGACCGACTTCCCGAAGACCGGCAGAGGCCGGCTGATGCCGGGCACCTTCAGCATCACGCCGCGCCTGCCGGACACGATCGCCTACGAGTATGCGATCAACTTCGGCTCGTACGCCCCGCTCGCCGCCCGGGCCGACGGCACCGCGACACTGGCGTGGACACCTCCGGACGTCGGTTGGTATTACCTGACCGTTCGCAGCGTCACGGCCAGCGGCGGCTATTCCCTGGGCACGACGTACAGCTTCGGGGTCGAGTCGGCGGTGGTCGACTACGTGACGCCGTACGTCGTGGAGCCGGGTGCCGTTCGGACGATCACCCTCCGCGGCAGCGGGCTGAACCCGAAGGACCGGGTCCAGGTGACGGCCGCCGGCGGGGAGCCCCTCACCGCCACGGTGAAGACTGTCGAGTCGGATGGCTCGTCCATGGCCGTCGACGTTGATCTCCGCCTCGCGCCAGCCGGCACGGCCAGCCTGACGCTGTACGCGTACGACTCCGGCCGGCCGCAGGTCAGGACCTTCACCATCGATCCACCCCTGGCGATGCGGGCGGTCAACCCGCCGACGATCACCGGAGCGGCAGTGATCGGCGGCACCGTCACCGCGGCACCGGGCGCCTGGGCGCCCACCACGACGACCTACGGGTACCAGTGGTCGGCCGACGGCGTCCCGATCGCGGGCGCGACAGGTGCGACGTTCCAGATCTCCGCGGCGCTGCTCTGGAAGCGGCTCACCGTGGCGGTGACGGCCAGCCGGGACGGCTACGCCGACGCCTCCGCCGTCTCGGCCGCCACGACGGCTGTCGTCCGGGGCAGCGAGGAGCGACCTCCGCCGCGCCCGCCGATCGGCCGCCCCGGCTCGCCGTGGCCAGATTCGCGCCAACCGGCGGCCTGACCCACCGGATGACCACCGCCCGATTCAGCACGGGGAGCACAATGCGTACACCTTCACCTGCTCGTCGCCGGATCACGGCGGTGATCGCGGCATCGGCGCTCGCCTCCGCGGCGGTGGTGGGCCTCGCGGCCAGCCCGGCCGCCGCGGCCCTGTCGGCGCCGACCGGGCTCCAGACCGCGGGCCAGCCCTGCGCCACCGCCGCGCCGGGGCCGTACCTGAGCCCGGTCAGACTCAACGACGCCAACGCCGTGGTGCTCAAGGGCACCCTCTCCGGCGCGGACGAGGGTGTCGAGTTGCAGGCCGACTTCCAGGTCTGGGACATCACCCACCCGGAGCAACCGCAGCAGTGGCTCACCGGTCTGGCCCCGAGTAACGACGAGGTCTACATCCAACTCGAGGACGCCTCGCGGCAGCTCGACGGCGTCACGTACGCCTGGCGGGTGCGCGTCCTCGACGGTGCCACGGCGACGTCGTGGAGCGGCACGTGCTACTTCACGGTCGACCGCACCGGCGGCCCCGCGCCGACCGTCGCCTCCGCCGTGTACCCGGCGGGTTGGTGGGACAACGCCAGCGGTGCGATCGGCGTCCCCGGCACCTTCACGCTGACCTCGGCCAGCGCCGACACCGTCAGCTACCGCTACGAGTTCTACACGAGCGAACTGAGCGAGCAGCTCCCCGCGGGCACGGTGGACGCCGACGGGCTCGGCGGCCCGGCGACTGTCGAGTGGACGCCTCGCGCGGCGGGCTACCACTCCGTCTCGGTCTATGCGATCGACCGGGCCGGCAACTACTCCGAGCATGCGTACTACGCGTACTACGTCAAGGAGACCCGTCCGTCGATCTTCTCCTCCGCATACCCGGAGGGAACGCCGAACCTGGACTACAACATCGGGGTGGCCGGCGCGTTCGAGTTGCGCTCCAACGTCGCCGACACGGCGTCGCTGGCGTGGCGGATCGACGAGGGTGGCCCGTCGGGGACGGTGCCGGCGGCGGCCGACGGAACGGCGACGGCCATGATCGCGCCAACCCGTGCCGGACAGCAGACCCTCTACGTGCACAGCGTCACCCGGGACGGCACGGCGCACGCCCCACGCGCCTACCAGTTCACCGTGGACGACGGCCCGCGGCTCACCGGCGACGTCGACCGGGGTGTCACCATCGGCTCGGCGCTCAACTTCCACCTCGCACCCCGGTCGCCGCAGGTGCAGGCCTACGTCTACTGGGTCGAACATGGCGGGCTGTTCCCACCGCCGATCGAGAAGATCACCATTCCGGCGCGGGCGGACGGCACCGCCGACCTCACCTGGATCGCCAAGGACACAAGCGTCAACGGCCTGCGCATCCAGAGCCGAAGCGCCGACGGCACCCTGTCGGTGCCCCGCTGGAACCACATCTCGGTCGACGGAGCGTCACCGACGGTGACCCGCACCGGCGGCACCGACGTGGGAACGACGGCCACCTTCACGGCCCGCACCGCGATGGCCAACGTCACCGAGTACGTGGCGACGCTGAACGCCGACGAGGCCACCAAGCAGGTCGTCCGGCCGGCCGCCGACGGCAGCGCCACCTTCACCTACACGCCGACCAAGGGCGGCTACACCTACGTCAAGGTCTTCGCCCGCAACGCCGACGGGGTGCAGACCGACGAGGGCGGCACGTCCTGGTCCGTGCTCGACGGACCTCGGGTCACGTCGACCGATTTTCCGACGACCGGCGCGGGCCGGCTGGCCCCGGGCACCTTCGCCTTCGCACCACGCCTGCCGGGCACGACCGCCTACGAGTACTCGATCAACTTCGGGCCGTACGCCCCGCTCGCCGCCCGGGCCGACGGCACCGCGACACTGACCTGGACCCCGCAGGACGTCGGTTGGTATTACCTGACCGTCCGCAGTGTCACGGCCAGCGGCGCCCGCTCCGGGTACACGCAGTACAGCTTCCAGATCGAGTCGGCGACCGTCACGTCGGTGGCGCCGGCCGTCGTGCCGCCGGGCGCCGTTCGGACGATCACCGTCAGCGGCACCGGGCTGCACCCGAAGGACCGGGTCCAGGTGACCCCCGCCGGCGGGGAGCCGCTGACCGCCACGGTGAGGACTGTCTCGTCGGACGGCACGTCGATGACCGTCGAGGTGAATCTCGGTTCCGCGCCAGCCGGCACGGCCACCCTGACCCTGTACGCGTACGACTCCGGCAGGGCGGTGGTCCTGGCCGACGCCTTCACCATCAACCCGCCCCTGGCGATCCGGGCGGTCAACCCGCCGACGATCACCGGAGCGGCAGTGATCGGCGGCACCGTCACCGCGGCACCGGGCACGTGGTCACCCTCGACGACCACCTACCGGTACCAGTGGTCGGCCGACGGTGTCCCGATCACCGGTGCGACGGGTGCGACGTTCCAGATCTCCGCGGCGCTGCTCTGGAAGCGGCTCACCGTGGCGGTGACGGCCAGCCGGGACGGCTACGCCGACGCCACCGCCGTCTCGGCCGCCACGACGGCTGTCGTCCGGGGCAGCGAGGAGCGACCTCCGCCGCGCCCGCCGATCGGCCGCCCGGGCTCGCCGTGGTCGGATCCGCGCCAGCCAGCCAGCTGATCGGGTGATCGTCGAGGCGCGCGGGAGGAGCTGCTGTCGGCGCCGCCCCGCGCGCCTCGGGAACGCTCAGTGCCTCAGGCGGTGAAGGCACCGTCGATGGCGATGGACGCACCGCTGATGAAGGTGGCCTCGTCGCTGAGCAGGAACGTGGTGAGCGCGGCGACCTCGTCGGAGGTGCCGGCCCGTCCGGTCGGCTGCATCGCCAGGTAGCGCTCCGCCGCTGCCGGGGCCTGGCTGACGACACCCTGCCAGAGCGGGGTGTCGATCAGACCGGTGACCAGGGCGTTGACCCGCACCCCGGAGCGGGCCACGTCGAGTGCCGCCGAACGGGTCAGGCCGATGACCCCGTGCTTGGACGCGTTGTAGGCGACCTGTGTCGCGTCGCCCTTGACGCCGGAGACGGAGGCGTTGTTGACGATCGCGCCACCGCCGGAGGCGATGATCGCCGGGATCTCGTGCTTGAGGCCGTAGAAGACACTCGTCAGGTTGAGGGCGACCGAGCGATGCCAGGCGTCACTGTCGGTTTCGCGGACACTGGCCATCGGGCCACCGCCGGCGTTGTTGAACGCGCCGTCCAGCCGGCCGAACTCGGACACCGCGGTCTCGACGAGCCGCGCCATCTCCTCCTCGACCGTCACGTCGGTCCGCACGAACAGGGCGCTACCGCCCGTGCTGCGGATCTGCGCGGCCACCTCCTCGCCCCGGTCGCCGTCCCGGGCGCCGATGACGACGCGGGCCCCCTCCGTGGCCGCCCGCTGCGCGAACGCCAGGCCCATGCCCTGCGTGCCGCCGGTGACGACAAGCACCTTCGAATCCAACCGTCCAGACATCTCGTCTCACATTCACTCGACTGGTAAGCCGCTGCGCGCGGCGTGGCCGAAGATCCACGGGGAGCGCCGGAGGCGTGAAGAGTCGCCGGACGGTCCGCAGGGCTTCGCGAGGCTGAACGCTAGCCTTTTCTGGAACGTTCGACAAAGTAACAGCGCTCACAGCTACCTGGTCATTAGCCGCTGGCGTGCCCAACGCACCCCAAAAGGGGCGGATATCAGCCACAAGTTCTGGGGCAGTCGTTCCACAACGCCGACGTGCCGGGCGAGTCTCGGAAACAGGATGGCTTCACACCGGTGCGGGAGCTTTCGCGCCTGCCGGTGGACGTGGTGACCGAGGACACGATGCACCGAATCCGCTGAGATAGTGGAATCAGATGTGTGAGCAGAACCGGCACCGGCGAGTGACGTTGTGAGGTCCACTCTCTCAAGCCGCGATCCGGGCTCCTCCGGCGCGAACACCACCCCCGCGACTGGTGAGCCGGCTCGGGCGACGGCCGCCCATCGGCAGCGCTGGGCGGTGGACACCATGGCCATCGCACCTGACGATCAGGTGCTGGAGATCGGCTGCGGCCGGGGCGCGGCCGTCTTCATGGTCGCCAGCCGACTCACGACCGGCCGGATCGTCGCCATCGACCGGGCCGCGACGATGGTGCGGCTCGCTACCCAACGCAACCTGAGCCACATCAGCGCCGGGAGGGCCGAGATCCGATGTGCCGGGTTCGAGTCGGCCGACCTCCCGGCCAGCCGCTTCACCACGATCTTCGCGGTGAACGTCAGCCTCTTCTGGTTGGGCGACGCCACGCAACAGATCGCTCGAATGCGGAGCCTGCTGGCACCGGGAGGTCGGCTGCACGTGTTCGGCGAGCGACCCACCGCAGCGCACGCCACCGCGAACCTCACCGCGACCCAACTGCTGCTCGAATCCCACGGTTTCGCCACCACCACATCGAGCGCCACGCGTGGTCAGCGCCAGGTGCTGACCTGCGTCACCGGCGCGCCGATCCGGTGAGTGCGGGCTGATCGCAGCGCCAACACGAGCCGGGGGGGGGGGGGGGGGGGGGGGGGGGGGGGGGGGGGCGGCGGGGGCGGGGCGGGGGGGGGGGGGGGGGGGGGGGCGGGGCGGGGGGGCCCGCCCGCCCCCCCCCCCGCGCGCGCGGCGGGCCGGC
>NZ_JBICUF010000032.1:0-22462 GCF_043198035.1 Micromonospora sp. NPDC048898 | reverse complement strand
GCCGAACCGAAGCCCTGCCACCGCGACGCCGACGAGCGAATCGCCGACGGATCACCATCCATCCGAAACAGATGCGCCGGAAACTCAGCCACCGCTGGACCTCCCCCGTGTCAAACCATCACGTCCGCGACCACCACGCCTTGCTCATCACCGCTCGGCAGCGGCCCGTCGCCCACCGTCAGGCAGAAACATGTGGGCGAACGGCCAGGCACTGGTAGCGCATGTTCAGCTGATTGATGACCTCTCCGTATTTGGCGTGGTAGACGTCGGTCAGGACCACCATCGGGTAATGGGCGTCCGCAGCGGTGAACGCGCTGATCGGCAGGGAGAGGTGAAACAGCTTGCGCATCTCCACAATTGCCTTCACACCGGGACGATGGGTGACCAGGACGTCGATCGGCCCGTCCGCCGGCTCAAGCCTGGCGTCCTCCGTCGAATCGATCGAGCGGAAGCCCTCCGCTGCCAGTACCGACAACCGACCAGCGCTCGTGCCGTCAGAGGTGCCCACCGCCCCGAGATCGATGAGGAAGACCTCGGGATCGGGGTCGTTCGTCGCGACGAACAAACCCCTTCCCCCACCGTCGCTGCCGATCAGCAGCAGGCCCGGTGCGTATTCCGGGACCTCGTACGCGAGGTTGCGTTCGGCGATCTCGTCGGGACCGTAGACGTAGACGTCGCCTTCGTCGTCCACCGGCCGCGCGCCCGTCCACACGTCGAGCAGGGCCTCCACCGGAAACTCAGCCATCGCGCTGGACCTCCCCGTGTCCACGCCAACCAGCCTGAAGCCCTCGCAACACCCGATGTGGGGCAGCTATCCGCCCAGCACCGTGTAGCACGACGACGCGCCCGGACCTCGGTCGATGCCCGGACGCGGCCGCGCGAACGGATCAGCCCTGCAGAGTCCCCCGCACCTGACCGCGCATCTCCTGCACGGACGTCGTGGTCTGACCCAGGGCACCCTTCACCGAGTCGAGGATCTGCTTGACGGTGTCCGCCGCAGTGTTCCACTGCATCTGGATCCCGTTGTAGATCTCCATCTCGTCGCCCTCCCAGTTGGCCTTCACCCGGGTGACGAAGTTGGTCAGATCATCGAGACTTGCCTGGACCCCGTTGGCGACCGACGCAATGTCGCCCTGTGCCGACCCGGCGGTCGACTCGTCGTAACTGAAGACGTCACCCATGATCCCCGTAACCTTCCCGTCAGCCCCGGAACTTCGCGCTGTCCCAGTTGGCCGACCCCATGGTCGACTGCAACTGGCTGGTCTGCTCCGAGTGGTAGGTGTCGTAGAGCTGCCCCGCCGAACCGACCCGGCTCGTGATGTCGGTCAAAGCCTTGTTGAGATCGGCCATCGCCGTGTTCCACCGCTGGGTCAGCTGGTCCCAACTCTGGAACGCAGAGCCCTTCCAGACCGCCGGCAGCGGCTCGATCGCGCTGATGAACGAGCGCGCCTGACTGTTGAGCGCAGCGACCGAAGTGTCTAGATTTGACGAGTGCTGGTTGACCGCATTGTCGGTGATCGAAAACTTCGCGCCCATCCGGAGCCCCTCCCGTGAACTCGACCCACAGTTATTCGAACATAGACACGCAACGACCTTCGTGCGCTACCTGAGTCGCATATCTCGCACAATCTGCGCGGCAAGGTCGAGAATGATCTCCTGCGTGCCGCTCGCCAGATCCGCCCAGCGCAGCGCGTCGGCGGTCCGCAGCGCAGGGTCGTACGGCAGCGCGAAGGTCGGCAGGTCAGCGGGCGGCTCCCCGGCCGTGGCAGCGGCCGGCTGCGCGTCCTGGCCGACCAGCACCTGCACGCCGACCTGGTCGAATGGCTCGCGCAGCAGTGGGGCGACCCAGGACCGGCAGTCGTCGAGCCACCCGGGGCCGCGTTCGTCGTGCGGGGCCACGAGCACCACCCGGTCGGCCCGGGTCAACACCGCCGGCACGACCGGATCGTCGGTCAGCGGCGGGGTGTCGACGACCCGCACGGGAAACCAACGGCTGAGGGTGGCCGAGACCGTGCCGTACTCGGCTGCCGTCACCGGTGGCTCGGCGTCGCCCGGGGGGCTGGCCAGCAACATCGCCCGCTCGGCCAGCGCGAGGCGCTCCCGCAGCCACCGATGACCCACGGCCGGCCGGCGACCGGCGGTGGCACCGCGCAGGCCGAGGCCGACGAGCACCACCTCGGTGGACCCACCGGCCCGGACCGCCAGTCGGGTGTGCAGGCCGCCGCCGTGGCCGGTGTCCACGGCGAGCACCCCGCCGCCCTGGTGGCGGGCCAGTGCCGAGGTCAGCAGGGCGGCCACTGTCGAGCGGCCGGTGCCCGAGCCCGGCCCGACCACGGCGATCACGCCCGGCCGGAGCCGGGCGGAGAGAATCTCGTCGCGCTCCCGCTCGGCCCGCACCCGTGCGGTGATGCGGGGGTCGAGGGCTCGCACCATCGTCCGGCCGATCTGTCGGTACTCGGTCATCGGGGTCCCCCCGTATCGACGTGAGTTGTTAGCCTTGGTGAGCGATGACGGGGAGGCGGGATGACGTACGTTCAGTATCCTTATGCGACCCTGGTCAGCCTAGGTGGAAACTTGACCACCCTCGCTGACCAGTTGGAGACGGACCATCGCGGGGTGGTCGACTGCGACGGCCTGACCGATGATCATTCCGATATTCAGGGCGCGATCTCCGATTTCCGCGACGAGTGGAAGACCAGCCTGCTCGAGTTGATGAACAACATCGGCGAGTGGGGCGGGCTTTCCAGCGCGATCGGCAAGATGGTCTCCGACTTCGACACCCAGACCGCTGCCGCGCTGCGCCCGACCGAATCGTAGGGGTGCCGCGTGAGCGACGTCTCCATGCTCGACCCGCTGCCCTCCCACGATCTGAAGCTCAACCCCCATGCCCCGCACCCGGATTTCCCGTGGTTCATCGGGGTTCCCTCAGACTGGGCGCTGCTCGACACCAATCCGGATTCCTGGCAGCGCAGCGCCGCACGGATGGTCGACGACCGGTTCTTCGGGCAGCGCCTGCGCGCCGCCGAGCGCCGGGGGGTTCTCCAGTTCATCGAGCAGCTCGTCGCCGACTGTCAACGTGCCGGCGCGTCGCTGAGCCTGGTGCAGTTGGGCCGGATGTCCACAGGTGCGGTCGGCAGCGCCGGGCTGCACCTGGGCTGGTTCAACTCGGCGCCTCAGCCGGCCGGTCTCGCACTGGTCCGGCAGACACTGTCACGCACCGGCACGACGGAGGAGGTCGAGACGCCGGTCGGGCCGGGGGTGCTGCACCGCGACGTCGCCTCCACGGTGCCGCCGGGCGGCCTGACCCGGGTGCGTTCGACGGTGCTGCAACTGTTCCTGCCGTTGCCCGGCACCACCTGGACGGCCGTGCTCAGCGCTGCGACACCACACCCCGAGATGGAGCAGGTGCTCACCGACGTGATCGTGGCGGTGGCCCAGAGCATCAAGCCAGCCGATGCGGACGACGTGGCCGCCGCCACCGAGGCCAAGCGCGACGACGAGGCCAACCGGGCCGACGACCATGAGTGACGACCGGGGCGGGCGCGACCATGACTGACGACGGGGCCGGGCGCGACAGTGGCTGACGGCCGGGACCGGGTGGTGGTCGAGGCGCACGCACTGCGCACCGCCACCGCCAAGGCCGCGCTCCTGCACGGGTCCCGGCGCGGCCCACGCGACCTGCGCCGTCCCTATGCGACGGTGATCGCGAGCCTGGTCGTCGGCGCCCTGTTGCTGGTCGCGGTCTGGGCGATCACCAGCATCGGCGACCTGCTCGCCCAGCAACGCCAGAAACGCGGCCTGGCCCCACCCGTCGCCACGCAACCGGCGTCGCACGCGGCGCGTTCCTTCCTCGTGCGGTCGGCCGGGCCGGCGGACCGGCCCGGGTCGACCACGGCGATCGTGCCCCGCAGCGCACGGATCGGCTGATCAGCGGATGCGCCCGGCCCTCGGCTCAGCGGGCCGCCCAGTCGAAGCCACCGAAGACCGCGATCACCAGTGGCGCGAGGCTGACCACCGCGAGCACCTCGGCCAGGTCGAAGAGCTGTCGCAACCGGGCGGCACCGACGTCGTCCAGCCGGGGACGGCCGGCCCAGAGCACCGCACCCGCCACCACCAGGACACCGACCACGGCCAGCCAGGCCCGCACCGCCTCGTCGGCGTCGGTGAGGCGGACGGCATCGAGCACCGCCACGGTGGCCGCCGTCACCGGCGGGACGAGCATGGGCAGCACCTGACCGAAACGGGTGAAGACCCGCGACCGCAGCGCGAACACCAGCCCCAGCACCGCACCGAGCAGCACGCCGATGCCGGCCGGGCCGGTCAGCAGCACGACGCAGGCCGCGGTGGCGGCCAGCGCGACGCCGACCACGGCACCGGACAGCACGGTCTGACCCCGGCGGACCGCCGCCGCGACCAGGTGTCGGCCGACCCACTGGCTCTCCTCCTGCCGGCGCAGCAGATCGACGAGGCGGGCCGAGCTGAGCGCGAGCTGCGGCGCGAGCCCCACCGCGAAGACGACCACGACCGAGCCCACGGCCGCGGTCTGCTGCGCATCGAGCCCGGCGACGAGCAGCGCGGTGCCGAGCCCGCCGAGCACCGTCACCGCGAGTCCGCCAGCGGCAACGCCATACCACCGCTCGCCCGCCAGGACGAACAGGGCGGCACCGAGACCGGCGCCCAGGGCGCCGGCGGTGAAGAGGGCCGGCTCGGGCCAACCGGCCGCTCGGGCGACCGCGACGCCGGCGACCAAGCAGGCCGGCGCGGCGGCGGCGATCAGCAGCGTGCCACCGGGCGCGCCGAGCATGCGACCGGCCAGCACCGCCAGGGCGGCCACCGTGAACAGCATGGCCGGGGCCGCGGCCACCGGCACCGGCATGGTGGTGAGCGCGTACGTGAGGGTCAGCACCACGACACCGGCCAGTGCCGCGCTGCCAGTCATCCGGGCGGCGTCACGCCATTCGCTGCCGTCGTCGTCCAGTGTGGTCTGCACCTCGTCCACCACGTCGTCGACGAACGGTGGCAGGGGCGCCTGCTCGGGCGGGGTGAGGTAGAGCGTCTCGGCGTCGATGATGCCGGCCTCGTCCAGGGAACGGCGTGGGTCCAACCCACCGGCGGCCACGGTGGACAGTTTCCAGCGGCCGGCGGCTTCGGGGGTGAGCGAGAGCAGCTCGCAGACCTGCGGCACGAACTCCAGCACCGGCCGGGCCGCCGGCAGACTGATATCGAGGCTTCGCCCGCCGGCCACCACTGTCACTCGGGTGAATCGGGTTGCCATGACCCTCCGTCCCCGCACGGTCGGCTCGGTGTGTCGACCGGTACTACTCTAGGCAGTCGGAGCACTACCGGTAACCCGGCCGAGGCACCGATCGGTTCGGCCCGGAAGGGGTCGCGATGACGCAGCGGGTGATTCACCGACCGGCCCGGGTCCCACCACCGGAGCCGGAGCCGACCGCGCTCGACGTGGTCTCACCACCGGCGGTGCCCGACGGCGGCGGTGGGTTCGCGGGCGTCATGCAGGTCTTCCTCCCGATCATGGGCGGGGCCGGCATGTTGCTCATGATGATGGCCAACCAAAACCCGATCATGATGATCGCCGGGCTCGGCATGCTTGTCGCCACGGTGTTCGGGGGCATCGCCGCGTACGTCACCCAGCGCACCGGCGCGGCCCGCCGTTTCTCCCGACAACGGCAACGCTACCTGGAGTACATCGACCGGATCCGCGACCAGATCCGGGCGGACGCGGTCACCCAGCGGGCCGCGGCCCAGCACCGGCACCCGGCCCCGGAGGTGTTGCCGGACCTGCTTCGCGACCCGCACCGGCGGTGGGAGCGGCGGCTGGCCGACCCGGACTTCCTGGTGCTGCGGGTCGGGCACGGGCAGGATCGCCTGTGGCGCCGGGTCACCCTCCAGGCCGACGAGAACAACCCGATGGTCGACCTGGACCCGGTCACCCTGGCCGCCGCCCGGTTGGTGGTGGACCGGGACCGCCTGCTCGACGGCATGCCGGTCGCGGTGCCGGTCACCGGTGTGGTCTCGGTGGTGGGCAGCCCGGGTGCCACCCGCAACCTGGTGCGGGTGCTGGTGGCGCAGCTCGCCACCCTGCACGCCCCGGACGACGTACGTCTCGCGTGGCTGCTCGGTGGCACCGCCGGGCCGGAGTTCGACTGGTTGAAGTGGCTTCCGCACTGCCTGCACCCGAGCGAGTTCGACGGGCCGGCCCCACAGCGGCTGGTGGCGGCCGAGCCGATGGCACTGGCGGCACTGCTCACCGCGGAGCTGTCCCGGCGCGTCGGTGAGGTCAACCGGGCCCGGCGGCTGGGCGATCCCCAGCACCGGTTCCGGGGCAGCCGGCTGGTCGTCGTGGTCGACCAGATCTCCGCCGGGCGGGCCGACCCGCTCGGTCACCTTGAGGCCGGTCTCGCCCCGGAGGACCTGGGCATGGCGGTGGTGGTGCTCGTCGACGACCGG
The DNA here is from genome assembly GCF_043198035.1 of Micromonospora sp. NPDC048898. Lineage (NCBI taxonomy): Bacteria > Bacillati > Actinomycetota > Actinomycetes > Micromonosporales > Micromonosporaceae > Micromonospora > Micromonospora sp. NPDC048898. Next base: position 15,994 of record NZ_JBICUF010000032.1, on the reverse strand, counting down.
CAGCACGAGCCGTCCCACGTGGACGTCCGGGTGCTCTGTGAGGACGACCGGGTCACCGTGCAGGACCTGCGCAAGGTCACCGACACTCGGGCACAGGTGATCCTGGCCGAGCGCGAGCGGTTGCGCGGCGCGTCCACCGGCACCGTCGACAAGCTCGACCTGTCGGAGATGGAGTTGCTGGCCCGGCGGGTCTCGCCGCTACGGCTGGTCGCCGACACGGTGGACGACGCCCCGTTGGAGGCGACCGTCGACCTGCGGGGGCTGCTCGGCATCGTCGACGAGGCGAGCTACGACGTGCGTTCCCTGTGGGCGCCCCGGATGCTTCCCGACTTCCTCACGGTGCCGTTCGGGGTGGGGACGGACGGCAACCCGGTGCACCTGGACATCAAGGAGGCCGCGTTGGGCGGCATGGGCCCGCACGGGCTCTGCGTCGGCGCGACCGGCTCCGGCAAGTCCGAGGTCCTGCGGACGTTGGTGCTCACCCTGGCGATGACCCACCCGCCCGAGCGGCTGAGCCTGGTGCTCGTCGACTACAAGGGCGGTGCCACCTTCGCCGGGTTGGAACATCTGCCGCACACCTCGGCGATGATCTCGAACCTGTCCGACGACTCCGGCCTGGTGGATCGGCTGCACGACGCGATCCAGGGGGAGATGAAGCGCCGCCAGCAGATCCTGCTCGACGCCGGGCAGTTGGCCAACATCACCGAGTACAACAGGCGGCGGGACGCGGGCCGGCCGTTGCCGCCACTGCCCAACCTGATGGTGATCATCGACGAGTTCAGTGAGCTGCTGACCGCCAAACCGGACTTCATCGAGCTGTTCATCGCCATCGGCCGGATCGGCCGGTCGATCGGGATCCACCAGATGCTCGCCTCGCAGCGGTTGGAGGAGGGTCGACTGCGCGGGTTGGAGTCGTTCCTGTCGTACCGGCTGGGGTTGCGCACCTTCAACGAGCAGGAGAGCCGCACCGTGCTGGGGGTGCCCGACGCGTACCGGCTGCCACCGCTGCCCGGGTCGGGTTACCTGAAGGTCGACACCACGGTCTTCGAGCGGTTCAAGGCGGCGTACGTGTCCGGCACGTACCGGCCGCCGGCCGGTGAGGAGGTGGTGGACGCCGCACCCGACCCGACGGTCTTCCTGATGTACAACGTGGCCCGGCACCTGCCGAAGCCGTTGACGACCGAGGAGTCGGCGGAGGCCGACGAGAGCGTCTCGGCGCCGAGCACCCTGGACGTGGTGGTCGACCGGCTGCGCGAGCACGGACGGCAGGCACACCGGATCTGGCTGCCGCCGCTGCCGGCCTCGCTGGCACTGGACTCCGTCGTCGGCCCGCTGGAGACCGATCCGGCGTACGGCCTGGTGGCCCCGGTGGAGCGGCGCGGTCGGCTGCGGATCCCGCTGGGTCTGCTCGATCGGCCCACCGAGCAGAAACAGGAACCGTTCGTGCTGGACATCTCCGGCGCGGGTGGGCACGTCTGCGTGCTCGGCGCGCCACAGACCGGCAAGTCGACGCTGCTGCGCAGCCTGGTGGCCGGTGCCGCGCTGACCCACACCCCACAGGACATCGCGTTCTACTGCGTCGACGTCGGTGGCGGTGCGCTCAACGCGCTGGCCGGGCTCCCGCACGTCGGCGGGGTGGCCGGTCGGCTGGACCCGGACCGGATCCGCCGGACGGTGACCGAGGTCAGCATGCTGATGACCGAACGGGAGGAGCTGTTCGCCGCGCACGGCATCGACTCGATCGACACGATGCGGCGGATGCACCGGGAGGGGCGGCTGCCCGAGCTGGCCGCCGCCGACGTCGTGCTGGTGATCGACAACTATCCGGTGCTGAAGACGGAGTTCGAGGATCTCGCCGATCTCGTCCAGGACATCGGTGCCCGGGGGCTCGGGTACGCCGTACACCTGGTGTTGACCGCCGGCCGTTGGTCGGACCTGCGGATGCAGCTCCAGGCGGTGATCGGCTCGAAGATCGAGTTCCGGTTGAACGACCCACTGGACTCGTCCATCAAGCGGCAGGCCGCGGAGAACCTGCGCGCCGACACCCCGGGCCGGTGCCTGACCCAGGACGCCCTGACCGCGCACATCGCGCTGCCCCGCATCGACGGCAGCGACGACGTCCGCACCCTGCCGAAGGGCCTGGACGACCTGGTGTCCCGGGTGGCGACGGCCTGGACCGGCCCGTCGGCGCCGGCCATCCGGATGCTGCCCACCATGATCGGGTACGGCGAGGTGGCCACCGGGTTGCCCGCCGACGGGCGGGTGCGGCTCGGGCTCGACGAGGCGGAGCTGCGACCCACCATGCTCGACCTGTTCGGCACCGACCCGCACCTGCTCGTCTTCGGTGACTCGGCCAGCGGCAAGACCTCGCTGCTTCGCCTGCTGGTCCGGGACCTGACCGCCCAGTTCACCGACGACCAATTGGTCTTCGCGGTCATCGACCTGCGGCGCACCATGTTGGACGCGGTGCCCGACGCCTATCTCGCCGCGTACGCCGGCACCGCCACTGCCGCCCAGGGGCTGGTGGCGGGCGTCGCCGGCGAGATCCGCAACCGGCTACCGCCGGACACCCTGACCGTCGACCAGCTCCGCAGCCGCTCGTGGTGGAAGGGGCCGGAGGTCGTGGTGCTCTGCGACGACTACGACCTGTTGTCCGGTGGCGGCGCCGGGCCGTTGGCGCCGTTCCTGGAGTTCCTGCCGCAGTCGAAGGACCTCGGCTTCCATCTGGTGCTGGCGCGACGCAGTGGCGGTGCCGGCCGTGCCGTCCACGAGCCGGTGCCGCAACGGATGAAGGAGGTCGGCTGCGCCGGGCTGCTGCTGTCCGGCGAGCGGCAGGAGGGCCAGCTCTGGCCGCAGGCCCACCTCTCCGTCCAGCCACCCGGCCGGGGGCGGCTGGTGCGTCGTGGCCGTCGCACCACCCTCGTGCAGTTGGCGTACGTCGAGTAGGACGCGGCGAGCGACCCCGCCCGGGCCGGAACCCGGGCGGGAGCGGCCGGTTCAGCGGACCGGAACCGAGTGCCGGACCGCGCTGGTCGTGCGGCGGAGCAGGATCCGCTGCAGGACGCCGACCCCCATCCCGACCGTCCCGACGAGGGTGACGAGCAGATGCACGGCGAAGAAGTACCCGCCGAACAGCAGGCCCTCGCTCGCGAACACCTGCCGGTACGTGGTGCCGTCCAGGCCGATGGCGGCGGCGAGCAGCAGCGGTGTCACGGCGGCGCCGGCCGCGCCGACCAACAACGGTAGCGGCAGGGCCAGCGTGGCGAGCACCACCACGACGCCGGCGACGGCGCGGGACCGGGAGTCTCCGGGCAGCTCGCCCCGGCGCCACTCCAGCGCGCTCGCCACCGCGCGCCGGAACACCTTGTGCAACACCATCCGCAGGGTGGGGTCGTGATCGTGGCAACCGCGGATCCGGTCGGTGAGGGCCACGTCGTAACGCTGGACGAGCCGGGCCCGGTAGTCGGCCGCCTCGGTGTCGCGCAGGTACGGGTTGAAGCCGCCGATCTCGGCGAAGACCCGGGCCGGCACCGCCAGCAGCGCTGCGTGCAGTTCCCGGGTCGGCCCGCCCGTCGGCATCCACCAGTGGTACATCTGCAACGCGCGGTACCGCGCGGCGAGGCTGTCGGCGATCAGCGACCTCGGGTGCAGGATTCCGCAGACCGCGCCGAGGTTCGGGTCGTCGCGCAACATGGCCACCGCGTTGCCGATGCTGTCCGGGTCGAGGGCGATATCGGAGTCGAGGAAGAACAGTATGTCGCCGCCCGCGTGCCCGGCGCCGAGGTTGCGGGCCGCGGACTGGCCGCTGTTGGTCCGGGTCCGCAGCACCGTCGCCCCGGACGACTCGGCGACGGCGACCGAGTCGTCGGTGCTGCAGTCATCCACCACGATGATCTCGATCGGCGCGTACGTCTGCGCGGCGAGGGCCCGCAGGCAGAGCGCCAGGGCGTCGCGCCGGTTGTGGTGCGGAACGATGACCGAGACCAGCGGATTCAAGTGACTCATGGCTCCTCCGGGGATGGATCTCACGCGTTCGCGCGGCTGGTGGGGTGGCTCTGGGGCGGGCCGGTCCGTCGGGTGAGGGCGTACTGCGCCACGCCGACCCCCGCCGCCACGGCGGCGGTGAGGGTGACGAGCAACTGCACGGCGGTGAAGTAGACGCCGAAGCCGACGCCACCGGTGGCGAAGACGTGGCGGTAGGTGGCGGCGTCCAGCCCGATCGCGGTGGCGACCAGCGCCGGTGTCGCCACCGCGCCGACCGGGCCGACCAGCAGCGGCAGGGGAAGCGCCGCCGCCGCACCGGCCACCGCCACGCTCGCCAGCGCCCGCGATCCGGTCGCGGCGCCGCCGGGCAGGGTGCGGTGCCGCAACCACAGGGGCATTCCCATCCGGGTGCGGTGGAAGACCTTTCGCAGGATCGTCCGCAGCGTCGCGTCGTGGTCGTGCCGGCCGCGGATCTCGGTGGTGACCCGCACGTCGTAGCGGCGGCCGAGCCGGTAGCCGTAGTCCTGGTCCTCGGTGTGCCGCAGCCGTGGGTCGAACGGGCCGGTCTCGGCGAACACCTCCGCCCGGATGGCGAACAGGGCCGTGTGCAGGCCGGGTATCGTCCCCTCCACCTCGTTGAACCACACGTACTGCTGCGCCGTCCGGTACCGGGTGGCCAGGGTGCCCGGTAGCAGCGGCTCGGCGTCGTAGACGCCACAGATCGCGCCCACACCGGGCTGGTCCCGCAGCACGGAGACCGCGATCTCGACCCCGGTGGGATCGAGCGCCACGTCCGAGTCGAGGAAGAAGAGGATTTCTCCGGTGGCGTGCTCGGCACCGAGGTTGCGGGCTACGGACTGGCCGCTGTTCGACCCGGTGCCCACCACCGTGGCGCCCATCGCCCGGGCCACCTGCGCCGAGCCGTCGGTGCTGGCGTCGTCGACGACGATCAGCTCGATCGGCTGATAGGTCTGCGTGGCCACCGAGCGCAGGCAGAGCTCCAGCGTGGCGATGCTGTTGTAGCTGGGGACGATGACCGAGACGAGTGGGTTCACCGCGGATGCTTCCGCAGCGACTCGAACAGCTTCTGGTAGGCGTCCAGACAGGCGCCGACCGAGAACCGCTCCCGCGCCTCCTTCGCCTTGAGCTCACGCCAGTCGGGTGAAACGGCCCCCATCCGGCGAATGGCGCCCTCCAGCGCCACCGGGTCGCGCGGGGGGACGACCTCGCCGAACCCGGTGACCGCGACCGGGTACCGGCCGCCGGGGATGTCGGTGGTCACCGACGGTATCCCGCACATCATCGCCTCGGCCTGGACGATGCCGAAGGTCTCCGCCACCGACGGCAGGGTGAAGACATCGATCGAGGCGTAGAAGTCGTCGATCTCGGAACCGCGGAGCTCGCCGAGGACGCGGATCCGGGTGTCGCCGGCGATCGCGGCCTTGACGTCGGCGAGGTTGCTGCCACCGGCGACCGTGGCGTAGTTGCCGGCGATGAGCAGCCGGGCGTCCGGGTCGGCGATCCGCTGGAACGCTTTGATCAGGTAGACGATCCCCTTGTCCTGCACGATTCGGCCGAGGAACCCGACGTGGAGCCCGGTGGTCTCCCGGTAGCGGGGTGCCCCGCCCCGCCGGTCCAGGCAGGGCGCGGCGATCGGGGTGAAGCGGTCCCGCATCAGCGGCCAGAACTTCGACCCCATCGCCTGGTCGTCGCTGTAGGCCACCGTGGCCGCCGAGCGCCTGATCGCAGCCCGGGAGGTGATGTCCGAGGCGCGTATCAGGGCCTGACTGAACGTCGACGGGGGCAGGTAGAGGTCGATGTGCACGTGGCTGACGATGGGGGTGTCACCGCACCCCGCCGCGACCAGCGCCGACTCCGCCATCGGCAGGTTGAGATGCAGCACCGACGAGGCACGGGCCAGTCGGGAGGCGACGACCGGGTAGCTGGGCGCGACGAACGCCCGGTTGATCCGGACCAGCTTCGGACACCGGTAGACGTCCACGCCCGCGATGGTCTCGCGTCGGGGCAGGCCCGGGTGGTGCTGCGCCGCGACGACCGCTACCCGCCAGCCCCGCTCCACCATGCCCTCGGCGACACAACGCGCGGTGTGGGTCAGCCCGCTCACGTACGGGTCGTAGTAGGTCAAGGCGACGGTCAGGTCGTACTTTGTCGTCGTCATGAGGTTCTCTCCTATGGGGTACGGGAAGCCAGCAGGAAGCCGCCCGACACGGCCAACCAGAGCAGCGAGTTGACGACCAGCGCCGGGTCTCGGAGCAGCAGCCGGACCGGGTCCGCTCCGCCGTCGGCGACGAGCACCAGCTGCAGGTAGCGGAACAGGGCGAACAGTGCCAGCGGCGCCGACAGCACCGCGGCGACGAGTCCGTTGGCGCCCAGCGGCGCCTCGGTGCGCAGGTAGAGCAGGTAGGATCCGACCGACATGACAGCGCTGAGCACCATCAGCTGATCGATCAGCGGCACGGTGTAGCCGCGCAGCGCCGGACGGTGCGCGCCACCGACCGTGGTCAGCTCCTGCCGGCGCTTGCTGACGGTCAGTAGCAGGCAGAGGCTGAAGACGCTGATCAGCAACCAGCCGGACGGGTCGACGCCGAGCACCAGGTAGCCCTGCATCAGCCGCAGCCCGAAGCCGGTCGCCACCACGAAGATGTCCACCAGCGGCACGTGTTTGAGCGCGAAGGAATACGCGATGGCCAGCGCCAGGTAGGCCGCGACCGGCCAGGTCCGCGGCCACGGCTGCAGCCCGCACAGTACGACGAGGAGTACGCCCTGAACGGCCGCCAGCAGCAGACCGACGCGTATCGAGATGCGGCCGGAGGCGATCGGGCGGTGCCGTTTGGTCGGGTGGCCACCGTCGCGGTGTCGGTCGGCGATGTCGTTGAGGGTGTAGACGAGCGTCGACGCGATCGTCAGGGCGACGATCGCCCACCCCACCCGCAGGATGGCACCCAGGCTCCACACGTCGAGATCCAGCAGCGCCACGGGGACGACCAGCAGGTTCTTGGCCCACTGGCCCGGCCGGAGGAGGGTCAGGATGTCCCTGGGAAGCCTGCCGCGGCGGCGATCGCCGGCGGGCTCTCCCGCCGCAGGGGTGGGGGGTGCCTCGGTTGACCACGTGCTGTGCACAGCAACCCCCGGGCTAGAAGAAGACTTTTGCGGCCCGCAGTACGCCCTGGCTCCAGGGCTCCCTACTGGTGCGGCCCGCCTGCCGGTCGCCGTCGTCCGGTCGCTGCCGCCACCAGGCGAAGGCCTGCAGCAGCGCCTCCTGGTTGGACAACCGGGGCTCGAAGCCGAGCCGCTGGCGGGCCTTCTCTGTGCTGACGTACGAATCGCCGAGCAACTTGTGCAGCAACCGTCCGTACACCGGGGAGAGCCGGGCCCGGCGGAGCAACTCCAGGGCGTACAGCGCCGGCTGCGCCGGGATGGAGCGCACCCGGCGGTGGTGCCCGGCGGCGTCGAGCACCGCCTGGAAGTCCTCCCGCAGGGTGCCGAAGCGGTTGGCCGCGACGTTGAAGGTGTCGTTGGCGGTCTCGGCGTCGGTGGTCAGGACCACCACGACGCAGTCCAGCAGATCCTCCATCGCACACATCTGGATCCGTACGTCGCCGCGGCCGAGTACCGGGAAGTGGCGGCCCTCCTCGGCCCACTCGAACAGCATCGCGAACAGGCCCATCCGGCCGGCGCCGACGAAGGTCTTCGGTCGCAGGATCGGTACGCAGAGCCCGTCGGCGCGGAAGCTCTCGCAGATCTCCTCGGCGGACGCCTTTGCCCGGCCGTAGGCGTCCGTGGGTTCCCGGGGGTACTCCTCGGTGGTCGGCACGACGGTCGGCAGGCCGTACACCGCGGTGGAGGAGATGTGCACCACCCGGCGCACGCCACTGTCCCGGGCGGCGGTCAGCACGGTGCGGGTTCCCTCGACGATCACCGAGCGGATCTCGTCCTCCGGATAGCTGGGCAGCGCGGCCGCCGTGTGCACCACCGCGTCGGCACCGGTGAGGGCTGCCTTCAGCGCGGTCCGGTCGCGGATGTCGGCGACGGTGTGGTCGGGGTCGTTGACGGGTCGCATGTCGACGCCGTGCACCTGGTGACCGTCGGCGCGCAGCCGTCGCACCAGGCCGCTGCCCAGCATCCCGCCGCTGCCCGTCACCACGACGCGCATCACCACGACGACACCGCCTTCTCCCGTACGAACGCGGTCAGCAGCCGCCGCAGACCGACCGCGAGGGTCGCCTCCAGCGCGTCCAGGAAGTGCTCCAGATCGGCCTCTTCGATGACCAGCGTCGGGGCGACCATCAGCGGGTTCTCGCCGTTCGGGCTGTAGTAGGTCATGATCCGGTGGTGCCGGTACAGGTGCGCGATCACCGACAGTGTGATCAGCTTGGTCCGGAACTGCGGGTCGCCGGCGAAGCCGGGCACCAACTTGGCGGCCAGGTCGAGCAGCTTCGGCCCGCCGCCGAGGAACACCCCGTGCAGTGAGCCGACCCCGGCCACCCGGATGATCGTGTCGGGGAACGCCTTCTGGACGCGTTCCAACCCCGAGGTCAGGATCCGCTCGATCTCCCTCGCCCGGGCGGGGAAGTCCTCCTCGACCACGACGTTGACCGCCTCGATCGCGGTCGCCGTCTCCTCGCCGAACCCGTAGTAGGTGGTGCTGTGCAGGATCACGTCGGTCAACCGCTCGTACGCCCTGCGGAAGACGGGCTCGCGCGCGGTGTACCCGGAGATCGACGCCTTCCCGCCACCGAGTGACTTCGAGTAGGTGAGGATGTCGGGGACCAGGCCGTCGTGGCGCATGAAGTAGAACAGGTTGCCGGTCTTTCCCCAGCCCGTGTATATCTCGTCGAAGATCAGGATGATCTCCTCGGCGGTGCAGAGCTCACGCAGCTGCCGGAGCGCGGGCTCGGACCACCGACGCATGGTGGAGGCGCTGAACGGCTCGACCAGGATGGCGTAGACGTCACAGCCGCCGTCCGGTCGGCGGGCCTCGGCCACCGCCCGGCGCAACGCGTCGAGGTCGCCAAAGGGATACACCACGATTCCCGGCAGTCCGGGAAATCGGAAGTTGTTCTCCGATGAACCGGTCAGACTGCCCGCTCCCAGCGTCTTGCCGTGGAAGCTGATGTCTGCCCGAAGAATCGTGTTCCGCTTTCCGCCGTGGTATTTGTAGGCCATCTTCACCGCGCCCTCGTTGGCCTCGGCGCCGGAGTTCGGGAAGTACGAGATGGACAGGTCGGCCGGCAGCAGTTGCGCGACGTTGTGGCTGAGCGCAGCCAGGTACGGCGAGAAAAACGCCTTGTGTACCTCCATCCGCTTGTCCCGCGCGAACCGCTGGCGTGCCGCCAGGATCCGGGGGTGGTTGTGGCCGTGGTTCAGCACCCCGACGCCGCCGGAGAGGTCCAGCACCCGGGTGCCGTCGCGCATGTTGACCCAGGCGCCCTCGGCGCTGTCGACCAGGTCCCGGCCGAATCCGAACGATGTCATCAGGGACACCTGGGTACGGCTGACATGACGGCGGTAGAGGTCGTGCACCTCCTTGGTCGTCAGCTGTTCACATTCGTCGATGCCGATGAGCTTCGCCACGATTACTCCCTCCGTTGTGGTGCCGGCGGAGCGGAACTCACTGCAGACTATGCGCGGCGAGCCGTTCGGCACCTTGCCCTTTTCTTGCTCGCAGATCGCTCGCCTTCGACAAAAGCTGGGCATGACCCACCGGACGATTCGATGCGGGACCGCCGCGGCGGACTACGCCGTGCGCGGTCCGGGCGGCGCGACGTCACGGCGCGGACCGGAGGCCCGTCCCGATGGTCGGGCGACCATCCGTCGCAGGACCCCGATCGCGCCGCCGGTGGCCGAGGTGACGAGGAGCAGCACGTGCACGCCCGCGAAGTAGAGCCCGAAACGCGCTCCGCGACGGGCAACGACGAAGCGCAGTGTGTCGGCGTCCAGTAGCAGCGCCATGCCGAGCAGCGCCGGGGGTACGAGCAGCCCGGCACCGCCGACCAGCAGGGGCAATGGCAGCGTCGCCACAGCGGCGAGGCAGAGCCCGCTGGCCACCACCCGCGCGGGCAGGCCCGCGAAGGGGACGCCGGGATCGCGCTCCATCGCGTGCGCCTGGGACCGGCGGAACACCTTCGGCAGCATCACTTGCAGCGTCGCGTCGCTGTCCTTGCGACCCCGGATCGCCCGCGAGGTGCGTACCTCATAGCTGCGCCGGCCGAGACGGTAGCCGTACTCCGGCCCCTCGTTGTGGCGCAACCGCGGGTTGAGCGGTCCGGCCTCCTCGAACACGGTCCGCCGGATGCCGAAGACCGCCGTGTGGAGGCCGAACCCGACCGTCCGCCCGGTGGAGGTGTAGAACCAGCAGTGCAGTTGCAGCGCCCGGTACTCCTGTAGGCGCCGCTGTCGCAGCAGCGGCTCCGGCTGCAGTTGTCCGCAGATCGCGCCGAGCCGGGGATCGGTCAGCAGTTCGGCCACCGCCGAGGCGATGCCGTCCGGTTCCAGTGCCACATCGGAATCGAGGAAGAACAGGATCTCACCGCGCGCCCGGGCTGCACCCAGGTTGCGGGCGATCGAGGGACCGCCGTTGGCCGCGGTGCGCAGCACGGTCACACCCAGTTCGCCCGCCACCCGCAGCGAGCCGTCCGTACTGTGGTCGTCCACGATGATTATCTCGATCCGCGGATACGTCTGCGACCGGACCGACTCGACGCACAGGGCGAGTGCCCGCTCGCGGTTGTGGTTCGGGATGATGACCGACACCAATGGCTGCTGAGGGCTCATGGCATTCGACGCTAAGGGCTGGGCGGCGTCCGCCGCTTGGCGGTTCCTTGGCGGCGGTGGCACCTATTCGACCGACAGGACCGACCACTGTGCCCGGTGGTCGGAAAGGCCGGCCGGGTCGCGCAACCGGTAGTCGTGCACCGAGACGTCGGGGCTGGTGAGCAGCCAGTCGACCCGCCACAGCGGCGTCTCGCCCGCCGCCCAACTGGCCGGGTAGAGGTCCGGTAGCGTCCGGGTGTGGTCGACCAGTCCGTCCGGCAGCAACCGGCTGATTCCCATGGCGGGCGAGGTGTTGAGGTCGGCACCCACCACCACCGGATTCGGGTTGTCGTCGATATCGGCGCGTAGCGCGCGGTAGCTGGCCTGCCGCCGGTAGTCGTTCTCGCGATTGGCCTGTCGTCCGGCCTGCCGGTGAATCGCGAACGAGTGCGGCGGCTGATGGATGTGGGTGTTGTAGAAGGAGACCGTCTGCCCCCCGAGGAGGAGATCGGTCCGGAGCGTCTCGGTGGTGTATGAATCCTGGAAGTCGTCCAGCCCGGATGGGATGTCCTTCCTGCTCTCCGGCAACCAGGGGCGGATGTCCAGGCCGGTCTGGGCGACGATGGGAAGCCGCGACAGAGTGATCTGTTCGCCGGCCACCGCGATCTGATGATCGGGGAACTCCGCCCGCAACCGGGCCGTCGCGTCGATCCGGACCGCCTCGTCGTCCTTGTCCGTGGCCGATGCGTCGAGGTGAAGATACTCGTGCAGGAGGTAGACGTCGGCGTCCAGGTCGCGAAGGTACCGGTAGTGCGGATCGGGGTCGACGCCGCCGCCGGAACCCCAGTCCTGGTCCCAGAACTCGGTGTTCCAGGCGACCACGGTGATCGCTCCCTGCGGTGCCGGCGGCGGGGTGTGCCAGAGGGTGGCGAGATTGACACCGCTGTTTCCGTAACCGAGTAGGGCGGCCACCACGAGCACCGCCATGATGCGCCACCGCACCGGTCGCGCGAATGGCGCCACGGCCAGCAGCACCAGCGGGATCACCGCGAAGAGCAACGGCGGGATGAGGTCCAGCGGCGCCCACAGCACCAGGCGACCGCTCAGCGGACGGTGCACGAGCACGAAGAGCAGCCAACCCAGCGACGCGGTCACGACCAGACGGGTGCCCCAGCACCACCGCACACCGGGCCGCCGGCGCAACCGCGCCGCCCAGCCCGTCCGGACCGGCGTCGGTCGCGGTGCCGGCCGTTGCTCCATCAGCACCTCTCGGTCATCCATCAGCGCATCACCTCGACGGGATCGGATTCGACAGGGGATCGGTGGTCGGGGGATCAGGTGGACAGGGGCCTCCGCCGGTCGCGGGAGCGACCGGCGGCGCGTCGGAGCAGCGCCATCGCGGCGGTCGACAGCCCGACCGCGGCGCCGAGTCCGGCGGCGGTGTAGAACAGCAGATGCATGCCGGCCGCGAACACGGTGAAGCGTGCACTCTTGCGGCGCCGGACGAATCCCAGGAACTCTCGGCTGACGACGAGGAAACCCAGCAACAGCGGTGGCAGCAGGAGCAGCAGCCAGGGCCGGAGCAGGCCGCCGGCGACAGTGAGGCAGCACAGAGCCGCCAGGAGCAGGCCGGCGGGGGACATCATGTGCATCCGGGTACCCGCCGCCCCGCTGTTCCGACGCGACCAGGTCTTGAGCAGCACGTCCGGGTTCGCGGCACGGCTGAGCTGCTCCCAGAGGAAGGGCAGCAGCCGATCGACGTCGTCGTGCCGGCCGACCACCGTGTCGGTCACGACTGTGCGGTACCGGGCTGGTAGCCGGGTACCGAACTCGACGTCCTCGCCGCTGCGCAGCTCCTCGTCCAGCCCGCCGGCCGCTACGAACACCGCCCGTGGGATCAGGCTCAGCGAGAACATCGTCGCGGTGGCCCGGCCCACCGTCCGGCGGCGCCAGAAGTGCTCGTGCAGGAGTCGGTACACCTCCACCGGTCCGTCGTCGAAGAGTGGCTCGGCAGCCCAGATCCCCTGCACCATCGCGTGGTCGGGTCGGGAACGCAGGACGCGGGTCGCGTTCTCGATCGCCTCCGGTGCGAGGGCGATGTCGGAGTCGACGAAGAACAGCAGCGGCGCCGTGCTCGCGGCGACCCCGGCGTTGCGGGTGGCCGACACCCCGCGGTTGATCCGCTGTTCCACCAGGGTGCAGGGAAAGCCCCGGGCGATGTCGCGGGATCCGTCGGTACTCGCGTCGTCGACCACGATCACCTCCATCGGCGTCCGGGTCTGGGCGTAGATCGCGTCCAGGCAGGCGCGCAGTGTCTTGGCCTTGTTGTAGTTCGGCACGATCACGGCCACAGCGTCCAATGCCGCCATGCTGTCTCCCTCGCGTCAGCGCGACCGGGACCGCCCGGTGCGACCGGGACCGCCCGGCGTGCGGCCAGGACCGGCGGATGAGTGCCGACGATATCGGCCACGGCGGCCGGGCCGCTTGCCGGAAGCTTGGCATCGGTTTCCCGGTGCGACGGCCGGACCGCTGGCGGGGCTGATCCGGGAACGACAGCACTGGCCGGTCGTCAGAGCGGAACGAAGCTCATCCCGCGCCCCCACAACCGGGGAATGACGTCGTCCAGGGTCAGGGTCAGATATCCCAGAGCGCACCACCGCGACCAGCCCATACGCCGACGGTATCGGCCGCGGCCAGCGGGTCCCCTGCCGGAAGCCTGGCGCCGGTCTGTCCCTTCTCGACGCCGTACCCGTGCCGGTCGACGAGCCGCTCCCGGGCGTACAGACCGAGCAGGCCGCCCATCCGGTAGCGGCCGGGGAGGGCGGACTCCAGCAGCCGCGCGTCGACCAGCCGTTCCAGCAGCCGTTCGGCGACTGCGACGGGCCGCTGCAGCAGGCGTGCCGCGGAGACGTTGTCGAACTCCGCCACTCCCGCGGAGGCGTTGTCGAACTCCGCCACTCCCGCGGAGGCGTTGTCGAACTCCGCCACTCCCGCGGAGGCCAGCAGGGTGAAGGCGTCCGCCGCGGCCCGCTCGGTCGGATCGGCGCTGAGTGTCAGCTGCTGCCAGCACGCCGCGAGACTCGCCCGGACGCCTACGCCGTCGAACTCCAGATTGTCGAGCCGGCGATCAGGGTCCCTGAGGCGGCCGGCGAGCTCGGCCAGCGGCCAGGCTGGCCGGGCCGAGAGCCTGGCGCCGGCCGCCGAGAGGGCCACGGGCAGCCCTTCGCACCGCCGCGCGATCGCCGCCGCGGCTTCCGGCTCCGCCGAAAGCCGGTCGTCGTCGATCCACCGGCCGAGTAGGCGTACCCCCTCCGCCACGGAGAGCGGGCCCAGGTGGACCTGCCCGATGTCGCCCAGGCCGACCAGCGCCCGGCGGCTGGTCACCAGCGTCGCGCAGTCGGGGACCCCCGGCAGGAGGGGGCGTACCTGGGTGGCCTCGACGGCGTTGTCGAGCACCAGGAGTAGCCGCTTGGCAGCCACGACCGACCGGAACATCACCGCGGCCTCGTCGGCCTGCGCCGGTACGCTCGGTGCGGGTACGCCCAGGGCGCGTAGCAGCCGGGCCAATCCCTCCGCGGGCTCCAGCGGTGGCAGGTCCAGACTTGAGCCGCGCAGGTCGAGATAGAGCTGGCCGTCGGGGTACCGTCTGCTCAGCCGGTGTGCCGCGTGGATCGCGAGGGCGGACTTTCCCACCCCGGCGGGTCCGTGGATCGCCAGGACGGTCGCGGCGCCGTCGGGCCGGTCGGCGGCGAACCACTCGCTGACCCGGACCAGCTCGCGGGCCCGCCCGGTGAACCGCGACAGGTCCGCCGGTAGTTGCCGGGGTTCCGGGCCGAGCGAGGGTTCGCGCGCCGGGGCGAGCCCGCCCGGCGCCTCGCCGAGTTCGCCCCGCAGGATCGCCACGTGCAGCTCGCGCAGTTCAGGGCCGGGCTCGGCGCCCAACCGGTCCGCGAGCTGTTCCCGGGTGTCGGCGTAGCACCGCAGCGCCTCTGCCGTGCGTCCGACCGCGCACAGTGCCCGCATCAGCAGCGCGACCAGGGGTTCCGCGAGGGGATGGCTACCGGCCAGCTGGGTCAGCCGGTCGACGACCGGCTCGGGGTTGGCCAGGCGGAGTTCCTCGGCGGCCCAGGCGGCCGAGGCGCCGATGTACTGGGACTGGATTCCGGCCCGCGTCCGGGCGGCCCACTCGCCGCCCAGCACGGGCAGGGGTTCACCCCGCCATAGGTCGAGCGCCTCCCGCAGCATCAGGATCCGGTCGGCGGAGTCCTCGGCGTGCCGGCTCGTCTCGATCAGCCAGCGGAACCGGTGCAGGTCGACCACCCGACGGTCCACATCCAGCCGGTAGCCGGCGCCGTGCCGGCTCAGACCGAGTTGTACGGTGCGGACGTCGGCCGAGACGCCAAGCGCCCGTCTCAGCCGGGCGATGTGGGCGTAGATGGCGCTGCGGGGGGCATCCGGCGCGTCGTCACCCCACACCCGTTCGGCGAGGGCGTCGATCGAGACTGGGGTGCCGGCATCGACGGCCAGTGCCGCCAGCACCGCTTGGCGCTGCCGGGGGCCGACGTCCAGCGACCGTCCGTTGACCGCCAGTTCGACAGGCCCCAGGATTCGCACCAGCACGTGATCTGCCATGGGCTAGCCATCCTCACCGATTTGCCAGGCATGCTGACGGCCCGGCCACGCACAGTCTCAACGGTGACCCTCATCGAACATACATCATGATGTTCATCGATTGAATACGTCGCGCTGGGATGTTGGCAAAGGGTTCCAGAGCCTAATCGCACAAACTCCGACCCCGCGCGTGATGCGCTGGTCAGGCCACGATCCTGGCAATTTATCTTGCCGTTATGCGCGTCCAAGACTCCGGCGTGCCCCGAAAAATCCGGACTCGACCTAAATGCGCGGCATTTAGCGTGTATCCCGTGCTCAAGCCATTCCATGGGCTCTTTGGGCGGGATGCTGGTGACCTGAGGTGAAGGGTCATCGACTACGATGAATTGGCGCGGAAGGTGGCTGGCATTTCTCTCCCGCCGTCGCCGCCGTTCGATTCAGTCGGCGCCGGTCGGGCGGATCCAGTGGCGTCGGCCGAGCATCGGTCCCGATCACCGGGCGGGGGGGGGGGGGGGGGGGGGGGGGGGGGGGGCGCCCCCCCCCCCCCGCGCCGGCGGCGGGGGGGGGGGGGGGGGGGGGCGGGGGCCGGCGGCCGCCGGGGCGGGGGGGGCCTGGCACCCCCCCC
>NZ_JBICUF010000031.1:0-28547 GCF_043198035.1 Micromonospora sp. NPDC048898 | reverse complement strand
ACCCGCGGGCCAATGGCATCGAGGCGATCAAGCGGTTGGCCCGGCTGGACCCGATCGACATCGCCTGTGGTGACATGGTGCTCACCCAGACTGACATCGAGTTGCCTGGTGCGTTGCCGGTGCTGTTGTCGCGGACGCATCTGTCGTCGTACCGGATGGGGAGTTGGTTCGGCCGGTCGTGGGCCTCCACGCTGGATCAGCGCATCGAGGTCGACGACACCGGCGTCTACGTCGCCACGGCCGACGGGATGACGTTGATCTACCCGGCCGGCGACGACGGTCGTGTCGACCGGCTGCCGACGGAGGGGCCGCGCTGGCCGTTGGAGCGGGATCTGGAGGGTGGCACCTACCAGGTCACCGATGCGGCACGGGGCTGGACGTGGCACTTCGGGCCGGTGCCCGGGAGCCCGGCGGGTCAGCTTCCTCTTGTCGCGTTGTCGGACCGCAATGGTCACCGGGTCGACGTGCGTCACGACGACAGCGGAGCGCCCGCCGAGTTGGTGCACTCCGGTGGTTACCGGGTTCTGGTGCGTACCGAGGAGAACCGGATCGTCGGGCTTGACCTCGCCGGAGACGACACCGACACCGATATTGAGGTGGTCCGGTTCGGCTATAACGAGGCCGGTGATCTGACCGAGGTGGTGAACTCCTCTGGGTTGCCGCTGCGTTTCGACTACGACATCGATGGGCGGGTCACTCGGTGGGCGGATCGTAACGGCACCGAGTACCGCTACACCTATGACGAGGACGGCCGTTGCGTCGCGACGTCCGGCACCGGCGGGTATCTGGCGGGTCTGCTGCGCTACGACAGCGAGGCCCGGACCACCACGGTGGTCGACTCGCTGGGCCACGCGAGCGTCTACGAGTTCAACGAGTTGCGGCAGGCCGAACGGGTCACGGATGCGTTGGGTAACGTCACCACGACGGTCTGGGATCGGTTTGATCGGAAGTTGTCCGAGACCGATGCGCTGGGGCGGACGACTCGTTGGTCCTACGATGACGACGGCAACCTGGTCGAGGTCACCCGCCCGGACGACACCCGCGCGACGGCGTCGTACAACGATCTGGGTCAGCCGGTCGTGGTCACCGACGTCGACGGGGCGATCTGGCGGCGCGCGTACGACGAGCGCGGCAACCTGACCATGGTCACCGACCCGGCCGGCGCGATCACCCGCTACGCCTACGACGACGCCGGCCACCTCACCGAGGTGACCGACGCCCTCGACAACACCCTGCTCGTGACCACCGACCCGACCGGGCTCGTCAGCCAGCTCACCGAGCCCACCGGCGCGGCGACACGTTACCGACGGGACTCCGGCGGACGGGTTGTCGAGGTGAGCGACCCGCTCGGCGGCACCACCCGCCTCGGCTGGACAGTCGAGGGGCGGTTGGCGTGGCGGCGCACCCCGGACGGGGCGAGCGAGGAATGGACCTACGACCCGGAAGGCAACCTGGTCACCCACACCGACCAGACCGGGGCGACCACCGAGTTCGACATCGGCCACTTCGACCTCCCGGTAGCGCGCACCGGCCCCGACGGCGCCCGACTCGCCTTCGCCTACGACACCGAGCTGCGGCTCACCACGGTCACCAACCCGCAAGGACTCAGCTGGTCCTACGACTACGACCCGGCCGGACGACTGATCGCCGAGACCGACTTCAACGGCCGCACCCAGACCTACACGCACGACGCCGCCGGCCAGGTCGTGACCCGCACCAACGGCGCCGGCCAGAGCATCGAACTGGCCCGCGACCTGTTGGGCAACGTCGTCGAGAAGCGCACCGCCGAGGGCGTCACCACCTTCCGGTACGACCCGGTAGGCCGCTTGCTACAGACCACCACACCCGAGGTCGAGCTTCGGTTCGACCGCGACCCGCTCGGCCGGGTGCTCGCCGAGATCCGCGATGGCCAGGTGGTCGCCTCGTCCTACGACGTGCTCGGCCGACGGACGCACCGGCGCACCCCCTCGGGCGTGGAAAGTGCCTGGGAGTACGACGGCCAACGGCCGGTGGCCCTGCACACCGGCGGCGCGACGGTCAGCTTCACCCACGACGCGGCCGGCCGGGAGACCAGACGGACGGTCGGCGGCCTTGCCCTGACCCAGAGCTGGGACGCCAACCACCGACTGCTCTCCCAGATCCTCACCGCGAGCCCGGCCGTCGACGGCGGCGTGCCCGACCTGGTCGCGCACCGGGCATACCAGTACCGTTCCGACGGTCACCTGACCGAAATCGCCGACCAGCTCACCGGCGAGCGCCGGCTGGAGTTGGACCGCGCCGGCCGGGTCACCGCCGTGCAGGCCGCCGAGTGGACCGAGCGGTACGCCTACGACGACGCGGGCAACGTCGCCAGCGCCACCTGGTCCGGCGACACGGGTGACGACAGTGATCGCGACGCTCGAGGCGAGCGGGAGTACACCGGCACCCTCATCCGCTTCGCCGGGAACGTGCGCTACGAGCACGACGCCGCCGGCCGGGTCACGCTGCGGCAGATCAAGCAACGTTCGACCAAGCCGCTGAGCTGGCGTTACACCTGGGACAGCGAGGATCGGCTGGTTGCGGTCACCACTCCGGACGGAAGTCGGTGGCGCTACCGGTACGACGCGCTGGGCCGGCGGGTCGCCAAGCAGCGTCTCGGCGCCGACGGTGGTGTGGTCGAGCATGTCGACTTTGCCTGGGACGGCCCGCGTTTGATCGAGCAGACCCATCGGGGCGAGGCCGGCGACAAGACCAGCACGTGGGAGTACGCCCCGGGCACGTTCACCCCGATCAGTCAGACCGACGACGTGGCTGACCAGGACGAGGTGGACCGCCGCTTCTACGCGATCGTCACCGACCTGGTCGGCACCCCCACCGAACTCGTCGCACCGGACGGCGAGGTCGCCTGGCAGCAGCGGAGCACCATCTGGGGCATCCCGACCCAGGTCAGCGCCACCGGCACCGACTGCCCGCTGCGGTTTCCCGGTCAAATCCACGACCCAGAAACCGGCGCCTCGTACAACTGCTTCCGGTACTACGAGCCCGAGAGTGCCCGCTACCTCTCGGCAGACCCGCTGGGCCTTTATCCCGGCCCGGACCCGCACCGCTATGTCGTCAACCCGTTGTATGAAATCGACCCATTCGGATTGGCGCCCTACAAGGTCCTTTACCACGGGTCGCAAAAGTTCGAGGGTACACAGTTCGCTCTGGACGTCGCGGTGGCAAGCAAGAGGCCGGGTACGCCCATCCCTGGCGTTCACCTCACCGACGATTTCACCCGAGCGGCCACCGGGTACGGCCGTGGAGGCCAAACCGTCCGGGTCGAGGTGCC
The DNA here is from genome assembly GCF_043198035.1 of Micromonospora sp. NPDC048898. Taxonomy (NCBI): domain Bacteria; kingdom Bacillati; phylum Actinomycetota; class Actinomycetes; order Micromonosporales; family Micromonosporaceae; genus Micromonospora; species Micromonospora sp. NPDC048898. Next base: position 25,237 of record NZ_JBICUF010000031.1, on the reverse strand, counting down.
AGACGACTTTGCGCAGTCGATCAAACAGATGGGCGGGCCGAACGGAAACCAGGAGGAGTTCTTCGTCAACACCCAGGAGGGGATCGATGTTCTCAACCAAGGAATCACCAACATAACGCCTACCAGCGAAGCGATCCCCCTGCATTTTATGGGCAATTTCTGAGCCAAGGAGTCGACGTGGAGTGCAAGACGGTCGAGCCGTCCGAGGTGTCGCTGGCCTACGACATCTTCGCGCCCCTGTGGGGACTGTTGCAGTTAGGCGCGGTGCGAGAGTGGGACGGTGCTTCCGCGTTCCGTCCGGTCTTCCTCAAATTTGTCACGGCCCGACGGGACAGCCTGGCCAGACTGTTGACAGGAATCCAGGCAGTCGCAGACCTTTCCGACGAGACGATGGCCATTTTCGAGGAGCAGGGTGGCTGGTCCGACGGCGATCCTGAATTCGTGCCGGATCAGCTTGGTGCCAGCCTCCTGATGTACTCCGGGTTCGTCGCGGAATACCCACTCGACTTCTCTGATGCTGATACCCTACGGCGGGTCATCGACGCCGGCACCGATCTGCAGCTGGTGAATCTGCTGCAAGGGTTGGTGGGTGCGGCGCTCGTTCGCGGACCTGAGATTCGGTCGGCCGCATCGCTCGTCACCGAATCGATGGGCATTGCCGCCGAGATCATCGCCGCGCACGCTGGTCCGGCTCTGGCAAGTACAGTCCGTTCATGGCGGATCGCGCATCTGGCGCCGGCCGTGCGTCCTGACTCGAACATGAGTGAGGCAAGAAGAGCGAGGTTGAGAGCCCTGGCTTTACAGGTGGAATCCAGCCTCGTCGTGAGCCGACCCGACCATTAGTCAGGCCGGTGAGGCTGAGTGGTTGGCTGCGGAAGCCGCCGGCCCTTCGCGCTCCGGTCACGAGGACTGGTCCGGCGGTGCCGTGGTCGGTGCCGTCGGAGGCGTTGGCGCGTACTCGTCTGCCGAATTCGCTGTAGACGACCACGGTGACCCGGCGGCCAGCGTCGGTGCCGGCCATGCGGTCCACGAAACCGGTCACGGCCGCGTCGAGTCGGGCGAGCAGTGCGTCCCGCGCGCCGAGCGCGCCAACCGAGGCGCGGCCTCTCCTTTGGCTCGGCGCGCGCTCATCCTGTGGACGCCCGTCACCCGATGGTGGTCCCGACCGCCGGGAGCGGACCGGCCGCGTGCTTGGCAGGCTCCGGCCGGGTTCGATCTTCCCGGTGTCCACTGGTCCTGACGGCCCGTCTCAGATGGCGAAGAATGCGACTGCGGCAATGGTCAGAGTTCGTCGTATTTCTATGTTCGAATGGCGTTAGGGCGACCTCATCGGAACTCGTCCTGGTCGGTGGTGCCGGGCGGGTGATTATCCCGGTGCGTACCGAGGAGAACCGGATCGTCGGGTTCGACCTCGCCGGGGACGACACCGATATCGGGTTGGTTCGCTTTGGCTACGACGAGGCCGGTGATTTGACCGAGGTGGTCAACTCCTCCGGGTTGCCGCTGCGGTTCGACTACGACATCGATGGGCGGGTCACTCGGTGGGCGGATCGTAACGGCACCGAGTACCGCTACACCTATGACGAGGACGGTCGCTGCGTCGCCACCGCCGGCACCGGCGGGTATCTGGCGGGTCTGCTGCGCTACGACACCGAGGCCCGGACCACCACTGTTGTCGACTCGCTGGGCCACGCGAGCGTCTACGCGCTCAACGAGTTGCGGCAGGCCGAACGGGTCACGGATGCGTTGGGTAACGTCACCACGACGGTCTGGGATCGGTTTGATCGGAAGTTGTCCGAGACCGATGCGCTGGGGCGGACGACTCGTTGGTCCTACGATGACGACGGCAACCTGGTCGAGGTCACCCGCCCGGACGGGGCGCGGGCGACCGTGTCGTACAACGATCTGGGTCAGCCGGTCGTGGTCACCGACGTCGACGGGGCGATCTGGCGGCGCGCGTACGACGAACGCGGCAACCTGACCATGGTCACCGACCCCATCGGTGCTGCGACCCGCTACCGCTACGACGATGCTGGCCACCTGACCGAGGTGACCGACGCCCTCGACAACACCCTGCTCGTGACCACCGACCCGACCGGGCTCGTCAGCCGCCTCACCGAGCCCACCGGTGCAGTGACCAGCTACCGGCGCGACCGGGCCGGACGGATCACCGAGGTGGCCGACCCGCTCGGCGGCACCACCCGCCTCGGCTGGACAGTCGAGGGGCGGCTGGCATGGCGGCGCACCCCGGACGGGGCGAGCGAGGAATGGACCTACGACCCGGAAGGCAACCTGGTCACCCACACCGACCAGACCGGGACAACCACCGAGTTCGACATCGGCCACTTCGACCTCCCGGTAGCGCGCACCGGCCCCGACGGCGCCCGACTCGCCTTCGCCTACGACACCGAGCTGCGCCTCACCACGGTCACCAACCCGCAAGGACTCGTCTGGCGCTACGACTACGACCCGGCCGGACGACTGATCGCCGAAACCGACTTCAACGGCCACACCCAGACCTACACCCTTGATGCCGCCGGCCAGGCCGTGGCCCGCACCAACGGCGCCGGGCAAAGCACCGAACTGGCCCGCGACCCGCTCGGCAACGTCGTGCAGAAACGCACCACCGAGGGCATCACCACCTTCGGGTACGACTCGGTCGGCCGACTGCTGGAGGCCAGCTCACCTGACGCTGATCTCCGGTTCGAGCGGGACCCACTGGGCCGGGTGCTGGCCGAGATCCGCGACGGGCAGGTGATCACCTCGTCCTACGACCTGCTCGGCCGAAGGACACAGCGGCGTACCCCTCGGGTGTGGAAAGTGCCTGGGAGTACAACGCCGGCAGCTGGCCGGTGTCGCTGCGCACCGCCGGGACGACGGTCAACTTCACCCACGACGCGGCCGGCCGGGAGACCAGGCGGACAATCGGCAGTCTCGCCCTGACCCAGAGCTGGGATGCCAACCACCGGCTGCTTTCTCAGGTTCTCACCGCTGGGCCCGCCACGAGCGGCACGGGCAGTGGCGTGCCGGACCTGGTCGCCCATCGGGCCTACCGGTATCGCGCCGACGGTTACCTAACCGGCGTCGCCGACCAGCTCACTGGCGAGCGCCGGTTGGAGTTGGACCGGGCTGGCCGGATCACGGCGGTGCGGGCCACCGAGTGGACTGAGCGGTACGCCTACGACGAGGCCGGCAACGTGACCAGCGCGTCCTGGCCAGATGCGGACCACGGCGGCGCGGCCCGGGGCGAGCGGGAGTACAGCGGCACCCTTATCCGACGGGCCGGCGACGTGCGTTACGAGCACGACGCTGCCGGGCGGGTCGTTCTGCGCCAGGTCAAGCAACGTTCGACCAAGCCGCTGACCTGGCGATACACCTGGGACAGTGAAGACCGGCTGATGGTTGTCACCAAGCCGGACGGCACCCGCTGGCGCTACCGGTACGACGCGCTCGGCCGACGGGTCGCCAAGCAGCGTCTCGATGCCGGCGGTGACGTGGTCGAGCAGATCGACTTCGCCTGGGATGGCCCGCGGCTCATTGAGCAGACCCACCTGAGTGCCGACGGTTACCGGACGAGCACCTGGGAGTACGCTCCCGACACGTTTATCCCGATCAGTCAGACCGACGCTCTGACCGGTCAGGACGAGGTGGACCGTCGCTTCTACGCGATCGTGTCAAACTTGGTGGGCACGCCCACCGAACTTGTCAGCCCGGACGGCGAGATTGTCTGGCAACAGCGGACCACCATCTGGGGGACCCCGACCCACGTCAGCGCGACCGGCACGGATTGTCCGCTGCGGTTTCCCGGTCAAATTCACGATCCGGAAACCGGTGCTTCGTACAACTACCACCGCTTCTACGATCCTGAGACCAGTCGGTACACTTCCACGGATCCGTTGGGGCTGGCACCAGGCCCGAACCCTCATCTCTATGTGACCAATCCGGTCCAGGAGTTCGATCCTCTGGGTCTCGCCCCAGGGGACTACAGCGAGATAAAGCGAGTTTCGGAACTGGCGTTCAAGGCTGGGCTGCGGACGACCCCGCCAGCATATTCGTGAAAAACAAGCACCTGTCCAGCTTCGATGGCAACTATGCCAAGTATGACACAGCTGACATCTCGCAAGCCCAGTCCTGGGTAGCGGAGGCGCTCAAGTCCGACCGGGCGGTCTTCCTGCCGAACAAGGAGGGCTCGTACAAGATCGAAGTAGATCTGGGTAGACGGGTCGGCACCCGGGGGCAGGAAGGGATTCGAATCCTCATAAATGATGCGGGTAAAGTTTTCAACAATTTTCCCTTCAATCCCGCAAGGTAGGCGTCGTGTTGGAATTTCGATATCGCAACTTCAACTCGGACGATCTGCAGGGCACGAGTATTGCCGAGTATCTGGTAAACCTTGAGGCAGATCTTCAGATCAATGCTGATGGCCTGGTTGTCTACGAGGAGCTGGCTTTCCCCGTGGTGGAGTTGGCACGCGACCTGATCGCCTGGTGTGCAGGAGGGGCGATGGAGCGCGGCGAGGACTTCGTCTTCGAGTCCCTGTCGTTCGACGAAACCGGGGCGGTGACCATCCGGATGGGCTTGGCTGGTTGGTCCATCGGTTCAGTCTTCGTACCCGACTCTTTCAGCCGGCAGTTACCCGCTGGAGAGATCGCAGCAGCCGTCCAGGTGTTCGCCGATGATCTGCGCCGGGAGATCGGGAGCCGAGGCTTCGATCCGTCGCTTCTTCCCTCCAGCGAGGCTGAGGTCGGGAGGGACTCGCTGTGATCCGAAGCTGACCCTGCCCGGTCAGCCGGCGCGGAACAGTGGGAGTGGTTCGCCCCCATAGCCGAGCAGGTACTGCTGCGGGTCCGCTTCGAGCACGGTGCCGAGCACGGCTCCGAACACGTCGCGGAAGTCGGTCGTGGCTTTGAGGTCGCCCTGGTCGAGGTCGGTGAGGCTGGGTGGTTGGCCGTGGAAGCCGCCGGCCACCCGCGCCCCGGCCACGAGCACCGGCCCGGCGGTGCCGTGGTCGGTGCCGTCGGAGGCGTTGGCGCGTACTCGTCTGCCGAATTCGCTGTAGACGACCACGGCGACGCGGCGGCCGGCGTCGGTGCCGGCCATGCGGTCCACGAAACCGGTCACGGCCGCGTCGAGTTGGGCGAGCAGGGCGTCCTGGGCGGCGCGTTCTCCGGCGTGGGTGTCGAAGCCGCCGAGGCTCACCGAGTACACGCGGGTGGGTACTCCCGCCTCGACGCAGCGGGCGACCAGCGCGAGCTGCGCGCCGAGCGCGCCACCGCCGCCGGTGCCGGTGGCGGTGGCGACCGGGGTCGCGTCGGTGGGGCTGGCGGCCGGGGCCACCGCCTCCCGGACCAACTGGCCCATGTCGACCAGGTCGGCGTACGCGGAGGCGGCCCGCGCCTGCATCGCCGACTCGCCGGCCTGCACCCGGCCGAGCGACGCCACCATCGCGGGGGCCACCCAGTCGGGCAGCTCCAACCCCTGGTAGCTGACGCAGGCACCGACCCGTCGACGTCCGACCAGCAGTGGCGGCAGCACCGGTTCGAAGCTGACCGCCGCCTCGACGGGGGCCTGTGTCTCGTCCAGCCAGCGTCCGACCCAGCCGGTGTCGGCCGGGCCGTTCGGCGCCGCGGTCTGCCAGATGTCCATGGACCGGAAGTGGCTGCGGTCCGGCTTCGGGTAGCCGACCCCGTGCACGATGGCGAGCCGACCGGTCGACCAGAGCCCCTGCAGGCCGCGCATTGCCGGGTGCAGACCGTGGTCGCCGTCCAACCGCAGCACCTGCTCCTCGGGGTACGCCAGCTCGGGCCGGGAGGCCCGGTAGGCCGGATCGGCGTACGGGATGACGGTGTTCAGCCCGTCGTTGCCGCCGTAGAGGGTGACCAGGACGACGGTGTCCACCGGACGCCGGACGACAGGCTGCTCGGGGTCGGCGGTGTCGAGCAGCCGGGACAGGGTGACCGCGCCGGCGCCGGCGGCGAGGGCGCCGCCGCCGACCACGCCGGAGGCGAGCAGGAACCGTCGTCGGGTGAGTCGGTCCATCTCAGGTCACCTGGTATTCCGGGCTGACCAGCCCGAGGGTGAGCATCAGGCGGGAGTTGGTGGTGCCGCGCAGCACCTCGTACGTGCGGTCGGTCCAGGTGTCCACGCAGAGCAGGTGGGCCACCTCCTCCGGGGTGAGCCGCTCCGGGCTGAGCTGGCTGGCGAGTTTGCCGGCCAGGGACAGCTTCAGCCGGGCGGCAGCCGAGGTCAGCCAGGCCACACCGGCGGGCCAACCGCCCACGCTGGGCGGGGCGAACGGGCGTTGCCCGAGCCCGCCGAGCCCGTCGAGCAGCCCGATGACCGTCTCCGCCGGGAGGGTGGCCGGTCGCAACCCGAGTTGTCGCAGCGCCCCGACCAGCCACTCGACCGGTTGTTTGACCATGGTGGCCCGGGTGGTCGGGAAGACCTCGTCGGCCAGCAGCGTCCGCAGCATCGGCAGCGGCTCGGGGAAGGCGGCGACCATCTCGTCGCTCGTGCGTTCCGGAATCGGTTGGGTGCTGGACGCGTATCGGTGCCAGAGTCGGGCCGCCACGAACCGGGGGCAGGCATCCTGTGCCAGCACCAGGTCGACGAGGCTGCCGACGGTGAAGTGTCTGGTGACGCCGAGGATGCTCGACGCGCCGTCGTGGTGGCGCCGAGGGTCGAAGACCGATCGCTGGCCGGCGAGGTCGATCCGCCAGCCGGTCAGCGCCAGGCCGGCGTGTTGCACGTCGGACTCGGTGTAGCGCCCGAGGCCGAGGGTGAACAATTCGAGAAGCTCCCGGGCGAGATTTTCGTTTGGTGCTTCCCGGCTGTTCAGTTGGCCGTCCAGCCAGTAGACGAGCGCCGGGTCGACGACCATCCGGTGGGCCATGTCGCGAAAGTCGCGAGATTCCCGTAAGGCGAGGTGTTGGGCCAACATCAGTTGCGGGCTCTTGACCTTGACGATCGAGGTGGCCCAGTGGCCGTGCCAGAAGAAGAGCAGTTTCTCCACGGCCTGGTGGTCGGCGACGGTCATCCGGTCCAGCCACCACTGGGTGAGGGTGGTCGCCTGCGCTCGACGCAGTCCGTCGGCTTCGACCCGCTGCGCCGCGGTGAGCTCGGGCGTGCCGGCGTACGGGTCCGGGCCGAGCGGAGGAATGGGCGCCCGGGTGGCGCCGATGTCGGGCCCCGTCGGGGTGGTCAGTGCGGTCAGGGTGGCGGTGAAGCCGGCCCGCCTCGCTGCCTCCAGCTCGTTGGCGGTCGGTCCGAACCCCGTTCGGCGTAGCAGCAGAGCCACGTCGTCGGTCATAGCGACACCATGGTGGGACCCTCAACAGGGAAGCGGCGTTTCACCATCATCCGGAATTTCCGCCCGTCGGCGACGGGTCGAGCTGCGCCCCGACGATACGTCCTCGATGGACGTACAGCATAGAGTGTGGACGATCAGTAACGACGGCGCCGATCGGATGTCCGAATACTGACGTGTGTCGGCTGTGGGATGTATTTCGCTCTATATGTTCGCTATCATCGGCGGCTGCGTCGCCGATCGTCCACACTCTTACGGGGGTACGAGGTGATGGATCAGCCTGTTCCACCCGAACTGCGCCATACGTCCGGGCAGTCGCCGGTCGCGCTCGCGGGTGCCCAGGCGGACGGCGCCACCTGGCCGGGCGTACCGAGCCAGCCGGGGCAGCCCGGCGCACCACACCCGGCCCCGCCCGCCCAGACCAGCCGGTCGGTCGCGCTGGTGCACGAGTGGTTCACCGCGACCGGCGGCGCGGAACAGGTCTTTCGGCAGCTCACCGAGGTCTTCCCGACCGCCGAGCGTTTCGCCCTGTGGAGTGACGACGACGCCGACCCGCCGCCGCTGCGGGTGTCGTGGCTGGCCCGAACGCCGCTGCGCGGCAACAAGGCGGTTGCCCTGCCGTTCATGCCGCTGGTCTGGCGGACCCTCACCCGCGACCATTTCGACGTGGTGATCTCCTCCAGTCACGCCTTCGCGCACACGGTCCGGCTCGGGAAACCCGACCGCACCCGGCACCTCAGCTACGTCCACGCGCCCGCCCGCTACCTGTGGAACCCGGGCGTCGACGACCGGGCGGCCGGGCCGATGCTGGCCGTACCCCGACGACTGATGCGGGCGCTCGACGTCGGGCTCAGCCACCACGTGCACAGCTACGCGGCCAACTCCGTCGAGGTGCGCGACCGGATCCGGCGTCACTGGGGGCGCGACGCCTGGGTGATCAACCCACCGGTCGATGTGGACTTCTTCTCCGCCGCTCCGGCCGCCGACCGGGCGCAACCCCGCGACTACCTGCTGGGCGTCGGGCGTTGGGTGCGCTACAAGAACTTCGACCTGATCATCGCGATCGCCGAGGAGGCCGGCCTGCCCCTGGTCATCGCCGGCTCCGGGCCCGAGGAGGCCCGACTGCGACGCCTGGCGCACGACGCCACCGTGCCGGTCACCATCGAGGTCCACCCGGACCGCTTCCGGTTGCGGCAGCTCTACTGGGGGGCCCGCGCCCTGCTCTTTCCGGTCCACGAGGACTTCGGCATCGTCCCGGTCGAGGCGCAGGCCTGTCGCACCCCGGTCGTCGGGCTGCGCCGGGGTGGCCTGCTGGAGACCGTCGTCGACGGGGAGACCGGTGTCCTGGTCGACTCGCTCGACCCCCGTGACCACGCCGCGGCTACCAGCCGGCTCGACGAGCTGGACCCGGCGCGGATACCAGTCCAGGCGGGGCTGTTCTCGACGCAGACCTTCGCACGCCGGGTGATCGAGTGGGTCGACCATGAGTGTGACTGACCCGATGCGGGTGCTACACGTCACCCACACCGCACATCCCGGCGGGGCCGAGCTGGCCCTGGCCCGGCTGCTCGGTCAGCGACACCCCTGGCAGGCGTCCCTGTACGCCCCGCCCACCGGCACCGCCTTCGACCAGCTTCCCGCCGAGGAGGTGGCGCAGGCCCGGGATCTGCCGACGCTGCCCACCGGCGGCACCCGAAGTCGCGCGCCACTGCTGGCGGCCCGCTACCTGACAGCACTGCGCGACGGCGCCCGGCTGCTGCGGCGCAGCCCGCTGTTCCAGCAGGCCGACCTGGTGCACGCCAACACCGCGGCCGCGGCGATCATCAGTGCTCTCGCCGACCGGGCCGGGAGCCGGCCCCTCGTGGTGCACCTTCGCGGCCCGTTGACCGTGGAGAGCCTCGGCCCGATCGGTCTGCCCGCGTTCCGACGGCTGGCCATGCGACGCGCCGACGGGCTCATCGCCAACTCCGGGTTCACCCTCGCCAGCGTCCCGCCGGGTCCGGCGCAGCGGACGGTGATCCAGAGCCCCAGCGGGATCTCCGAGCGGCTCGCGCACCCTCAGGTCGGGCCGCAGGTCAGGGCCATCGGGATGGTCGGCCGGCTCCAGCACTGGAAGGGCCAGCACATCTTCCTCCGCGCGTTCGCCGCCAGCCTGCGCGGCACCGAGGTGCGCGCGTACCTCTGCGGTGCCCCGCTCTTCGGCGAGGAGGCCTACGAGACGCAGCTACGGGAACTCGCCGCCACGCTGGGCATCAGCGAGCAGGTCACGTTCCTCGGGCACGTCGACGACATCAACGGCTTCCTCGACTCGGTCGACATCCTGGTGCACTCGTCGCTGGGGCCCGAGCCACTGGGCCAGACCGTGTTGCAGGGGTTGGCGCGGGCGCTGCCGGTGGTGGCCACCGAGGGCGGTGGGCCGGGGGAGTGGATCCGCTCCGGAGTCAACGGCATGCTGGTCCCGCCCGGAGAGCCAGACGCGCTCGCCTCGGTGCTGCGCAGCCTGGTGGCCTCGCAGCGGCTGCGGCAGGAGCTGGCGACCGGCGCCGCCCGCACGCCGGGCCTGCTGTCCGACGCGGACTGCGTCGATCGGCACGCCGAGTTCTTCGAGTCCGTCCGCCGCGCCCACCGGCCGGCCCACGCGCGGGACGCCGCGTGAGCGGAAGAGCACTACGGATCGCGTACGTCCAGGTCCGCCCACCCGGGCTCACCGAGACCTTCATCCCCGCCGAGATCGAGGCGGTGCGGGCGGCCGGGGCGAGGGTCGAGGTGTTCGTGGCCAACCCGGACGGCGACCGTCAGGCCGAGCCGCGCCGGGCCGCCGTCCAGCTGCTCCGCCGTCCCGCCGGGCTCCCGGCCGACCTGCGCCTGCTCGGGCTGCCGTCGCGGGCCGCCGGAGGGCGAGGGTTGGCGCGGGGCCTGCTGGCCAGCACCGCCGCCAGCGCCCTCGCGGGCAGGGCGGCGCGTTTCGACCCGGACGTCGTGCACGCCCACTTCGTCAACGTGCCCACCTCGGTCGCCCTGCTGCTCGGGCGTCGACTCGGCCGGCCGGTGACGGCGACCGCGCACGCCGCCGACTTCCTGCTCGACCCGGACCCGGCCGCCCTGCGCCGGCGACTGGCCCGGCTGCGCCACCTCTTCGTCGTCTCCGCGGCGACCGCCGGTCAACTCGCGGACCGGGGCGTGCCGATCGCGACGATTCCCCACCGGGTCGTCCGGGCCGGCGTCGACGCCCGGCTCCTGGCCGCGCCACCGACGGTGCCCGCCCCCGCGCCGGGCACGCCGACGAGGATCGTCACCGTAGCCCGGCTGATCCCGAAGAAGGGGATCGACACCGCCATCGACGCGGTGGCCCGGCTCGTGCAGGCCGGGCACGCCATCCGGTACGACATCTACGGCGACGGTCCACTGCGGGAGCACCTACGCCGGCAGGTCGACTCGGCGGGGCTGGCCGACGCCGTGGTGCTGCACGGCGCGGTGCCACATTCGGTGGCCACTGCCGCACTCGCCGGCGCGCAGGTCGCCGCCCTGCCCTGCCGGCCCGCGCCGGACGGCGACCTGGACGGCATCCCGGTGTTCCTGATGGAGGCCGCCAGTCAGGGCGTCCCCGTGGTCACCACCGACGTCTCGGGCATCCCCGAACTCGTCGGCCCGGACAGCGGCTGGCTCGTCCCCCCGAACGACCCCGTCGCCCTCGCCACCGCGATCCGGACGGTGGTCGCCGAGCCGGTCACGGCCCAGCGGCGTGCCCGGGCGCTGCTGCTCCGGCTCCGGTCGGAGTTCGCCCCGGCGGTGCAGGCCGACCGGCTGCTGTCGGTCTGGCGGGAGGTGGCCGAGTCGACTCCGACCCGACCGGCCGCGCCGTGCGGAGGTGGGCACCGGTGACCCTCAGCGTCGTCTCGTCGTACCTGCCGATCCCGCTCGACCGGGGCGATCCCGTCCGGGTGTCGATGACGCTGCGGGCGCTGGCCCAGGTGCCGGACTGCACCCTGCTGGTGGTCCGCCGCCCGGACACCACAGCGGAGCACGTGGAGCAGTTGCGCCAGATGCTGCACCCGATGCGCGTGCGCACCTTCGAGGCCACACCATTCCGCTACGACCGCCTGGGCCCGGCGGGCCGATACGCGCAGGCCCTCGCGTACGGTCTGCCGGCCTGGATCCGCAGCCGCTACAGCGCCGAGCTGCACGACGAGCTTCGGCGACGTGACGGTGCGGCGATAGCCCTCGGTGAGGCGGCCGGAGCGTACGTCCACGGGACCGGGCTGCGCTGGCACTGGGACAAGGCCAACGTGCTCGCCGCCAGCCTCCCGCAGGAGATCGAGGCGGCCGGCGACCTCGCGTACCGGCTGCGCGCCCGCTATCTGACCGCCGTCTCCACCCGCTTCGAGCGGCGGGCGCTGGCCGCCTGCGCGACGGTGTCGGTGACAAGCGACGACGAGGCGGAGCGGCTGCGGCGACACCACGGCCGGGCAGCGACGTTCGTGCTGCCCAGCAGCGTCCCGCTTCCGTCCGGTCAGCTGCCCCGGCCGCGGGAGCGGGAGCTGGTCTGGCTGAGCAGCTTCGCGTACGAGCCGAACCTGACCGGCCTGCGGCGGTTCCTGGCCGAGGGCTGGCCGGCGCTGGCCCGGTCCGGTTACACCCTCACCCTCATCGGCTCGGGCCTGACCGCGCCGGTGCACGCCGAGCTGGACCGGCACCCCGCGGTGCGGGTGCGTGGCTACGTCGAGGACCTGCGCGCCGCACTCGCCACCGCTCGCGCCGGTGTCGTCCCGGTGTGGAGCGGGGCCGGCGTCAAGCTGAAGACCCTCACCCTGCTGGCCCACGCGGTTCCGGTCTTCACCACGGCGGTCGGTGCCGAGGGTGTGCCGGCGAGCCCCGCCGTTCGCATCGCCGCGGACCCACAGTCGATGGCGGCGGAACTCCTCGCGACCACCTCGACCGCCCTCGACGCCATGGCCGCGGCGGCGACGCGGCTGGTGGAGCAGGAGTTCTCCGAGGACCGGTTCGCCGAGCGCCTCCGCACAGCGTTGCGCAACGATGGCTACCTCGCCGATCGCGGCGCCGCCGGCGCCGAACCCGCACGGTGATGGCCGTCCACCGGCTGGTCACCTCCACCGCGGCCAACCTGCTGATCCCGGTCAGCGGGCTGCTGGTCAGCCCCTTCCTCTCCCGTGAACTCGGGCCGGAGGGGCGGGGCCTCTACGCCGCGCTCACCCTGCCGATCGTGATCTGCGGTTGGCTGGGCACCTTCGGTCTCCAGGACGCGCTGACCTTCCACATTCGCCAGGGCCGGCTGTCCCGTCGGGACGCGGCCCGGGTCAGCCTGGTGGCAGCACTGCCACTCGGTCTGGTCGCCGTGCTGCTGCTCGGCGTGTTGGGTTTCCTCGTCTTCGACCGGGCGGAGGTCGACCGGCAGCAGTTCCTGGTGCTTGCCCTGCTGGCGCCACTGCACATCCTGGCGAACCTGGCGATCGGCGCCCTCACCGGTGCCTCGGACATCGGCGGCGTCAACCTGATGAAGGTCGTGCCGGCGGTGCTGCGGACGATCCTGCTGGTCATCGCCTGTGTGACGGTCGACCTGAGCGCCCTCTGGGCCGCCGCGCTCTTCCTGACCGCGACGGCCAGCGGAGTGCTCGTCGGGCTGCCCAGGCTGCGCCGCCGCGCAGGGGCACCGGGTCGCGCCGGACCAGCCGAGCTGGCCGAGCCAGCCAACCACAGCGAACCAGCCGATCGCAGCGAACCAGCCGACCGGGCTGAGCTGGTCGACCGGGCTGAGCTGGCGGGTCGGGCTGAGCCGATCCCGGTCCGTTCGCTGATCCGGTACTCGCTCACCTGCCTGCCGGGGGTGCTCGCCGCGACCTCCAGCGCCCGGCTCGACCAGGTCATCGGCCTGCCGCTGCTCGGCGCACGCGAACTCGGCTTCTACGCGGTGGCGGTCAGCGTGGCGGAACTGCCAACAGTCGTCGCGACCGCGGCCCGGACCGTCCTGATGGGCGGGGCGGGCGGCGACGACCACGAATCGGTGCTGCGGGTGGCCCGGGTCGCCGTGCCGGTGGCGGCGCTCGGGTGCGCGGTCCTCGCCGCGAGCGCGGGTCTGCTGGTGCCCCGGTTCTTCGGTGCCGCGTTCGCCCCCGCCACGCTGCCCACGGTCATCCTCTGCGCGGCCACCGTCGTGTTCACCTGCGTGCAGATCTTCAGCGCCCTGCTGCTCGTCAACGACAAGGCGGCCCGATCGTCGGTTGCCCTCGTCGTCGGTTCAGTCACCGGCGTACTGCTGCTCGTCGTGCTGGCCCCGCAGGGCGCGGTCGGCGCGGCCCTCGCGAGCCTGATCGGGTACGCCGTCGCGGCCGGCATCGCCGCCCGATCGGTGCGCAGGCTGCCGGCGGTGCCGTCGCTACGAGCGGTGACCGTGCCGTACGCCGCGGATCTTCGTCACCTGCACGCCTGGCTCAGGCGGTGGTGGCGGGCCCGCCGGGCCGGTCCTCCCGAGGCAGGGGATGCTGCCCAAGCACAGTCAGCAGGCACAGGCGGGGGAGTCCGATGAGTGCGTTGTCCAGCGGCCAGACGAAGGGCGCCCTCCTTCGGGCCAGCAAACTGGTCCGCCCCGACCCCGGCGGCGCCGAGTGGGTCGGCACCGCGGGCGTCGTCGTCCTGCTGGTCCTCGCCTGGATGAGGGTGACCATCCCCCCGACCGTCCAGATCCTGCAGAACGGGCGACCGACCTTCAACTCCGCCGTGGAGTCGATGCCGCTGGCCGGTCGCATCCTGGGTGACGTCACCACCGCGGCCTTCATCGGCCTGGCCCTCGTCCTCACCGCGTACGGGCTGCGGCACCGCCGCCCGGATCGCCTGTGGGCGCTCCTCGTGGTCCTCGCCCCGCTGGCAGCCATCCACCTCGCCGGGCTGCTGAACGGGCAACCCCCCGGCCCGGTGTCCCTCGCCCTGCCGATCGCCGTCGTCGCCATCTGGGTGCTCCGACCCGGGGCGCAGGCACTGGCCACCATCGGTGTGCTCGGGGCGGCCACCGCTGTCGTCGCGATGCTGCTGGCGGCCGGGTGGTCCGACCTGGGGCTGCTCACCGGAGCAGACGCGGGAAACAAGGACTGGGCGATCGGCGGGTTGCTCGCCGGCCCGTACGCACACTCGAACGTACTCGGGATCATCCTCACCCTCAGCCTGCCGTTCGCGTTCGGCATCCGGCACAGGGCGTCGCGTCGGGTCACGCTGACACTGATCCTCGTGGCGTTGCTCTGGACCGGCTCCCGGACCAGCCAACTCGCCACCATCGTCGTCCTGCTGACCTGGGGGCTGCTCCGCTGGCGTACCGGTGGGCAGGCCGACCGGCCCGACCGGGGCCGCGGCCGGCAACTGTCGCTGTTGATCGGCGTTCCGCTCGTCGTCGCGCTCGGTCTGACCATCTTCAGCCCACTGCTCACGACCGACCCGGCCGGCTTCACCAACCGGGGCCGGACGTGGCGGGCCCTGCTGAGCCGATGGGCCGAGCGGCCACTGACCGGCCACGGTCCGGAATACTTCGAGCGGCAGCCGGACCTGGCCGCGGCACTCGGCGGTCGCTACACCCACGGGCACAACGTGCTCGTACACCTGCTGGCCGTCGGTGGCCTGCTCGCCGTCGTGCTGTTCGCGGTGCTGCTGTGCCAGGTCTGGCGGCGGTCGATGCTCCTGGTCGGGGCCGGCAGCCCGGGCCCGGCGCTGTTCCTGATCGCGCTGCTCTGGGTGTCCTGGCTGGAGGCGTCGCACCTGTCCGTCACCCTCGCCGGGTATCTGACCTGGCTGCCGCTCGCCCTGGTCGCGCGAGCCGGGCTGCCCAGCCCCACACCCGATCAGACGATCAGGTCAGAAGATCAGGACGTCGCGTAGGTAGTTGGCGACCCGGCGAAGCTGGTTGGCACCACCGACCGGTGCGGTCATCCGCAACACCAACTGCTTGTCGATGTCGCCGCTGTCACTGCGCCAGTACGCGACCACCACCAGGCCGTACCGCTGCTCACCGTCGACGGTGAGGCTGCTGGTCTCGGCGTAGGCGGAGGAGGGGCCACTGCGCACCCACTGCAACCCCCAGGCCTCCTCACCGGTACGCATCGCGGTCTGGCGTGGCCCGTCGCAGGGCGCAGGGCAGTCGCGCACGACCAACTCACCGCCGAGTTCGGCTTCGTTGCCCGCCGGCGCCCCGCACTGATATTTGCTGAGCCCCTCGGCCCGCTCGACGGACGTGCACTGCCAGCTCGGCGGCACCTTGATCGGAAACGGCAGACCGTCCAACTCGTTGAGGGTGAGAATCCGGTCGGTGGCGGCGAACCGCACCCACAGGGCAGGCCACTCGCCCTGAGCTGGCGGCTCGAGCCCGGGGCTCAGCGGTGCGGAGGCGGGGGCCGGCGCGGGCAGGCCCGACGGGCTCGCCGTGGGCTGCGGTTTTGGCGGATCCGTGCCCGGGTCGAGCAGCAGGACCAGACCACCACCGGCGACGAGGCCGAGCACCAGGCCGATGACCGGCAGCGCCCACCGGCCCGCGCGGGACTGCTTCGGTGCCGACGTCGTCGCCGGCTTCGGCTCTGGCTCCGGCTCTGGTTCCGGGGCGGTGGGAGTCGGGCGGGGCCGGGCGTCCTGCGGTCGCGACGGGACTGCCCACACCGGCATCGGAGCTTGCTCCGTCGGTGTGGGTGTCGGTGGCGTTGTCGGCGTCGGCGTCGGCGTCGGCGTTGGCGGCGTCGGCTCGACGGCCGGCGTCGGTTGGTCGTCCGTCGACGTCGTCTGCTGGACGCGCGGAGCCGGCGTCTGCTCGGCGGGGGGCCGCCGGTCGGCCGGCACCGTCTGCCTGGTCTCGGTCCGTGCGGTGTGCTCGGCTTCGGTCCGTGGCGGGTGCTCGGTCTCGGCCGGTGGCGTCCTCTCGGCCCGCGGGGTCTGGCGCGGCGGCACCGGTGTCGTCGGCGTGCGCTCCGGTGCGGCGGGTGGATCGTCCGGCTCGGCCGGAGCCGGCTGGTAGGTCATCCCGAGGGCGGCGAATGTGCGTTCGGCAGTCGGAAGAAGGTCTTTCGGGTACGCGACCCAGGGGGTGGCGGAGGAGAAGTCCGCGCCGACCCACAGTGGACTGCCCGCCTCCGAGTGAGCGATCGCGTGGGTGGTGGCCGCGAAGGCGTCCCGCCACCGAGACTCGCCGGCGATGCCGACGTCGAGCACCACCACCACGAGAGATTGCTGTCCACCGTCCACGGCGGACCAGATGCTGCCAATCTGGCAGACGCCCAGTCTCCGGATCCGTTGGTACGGACCAATTGGCTGCATGTGCGACCTCTTCCGCTTGCCCACGTGATGATATCCATCCCGACCCATCCGGTCCGGCCCGGCATAGCCCCGAGGCCGCGGATGTCCTGCCTGGCTGACGACAGCCAGCGAGTAGGCCGCCCCTGGTCGCCGCCGCGACGACCACCCCGGGGCATCCCGCGTCGGCGGTAGCCTCGGCCGGTGAGCTGGCTACCCGACGATTTCGTGCACCCGGTCCATGTCCCCGTACCCACCACCACGCTGCACCTGCGGCCGATCCGGGAGGCGGACACCGCGATCTCCTGGTGGGTCGTGGACGACCTTGTCGGTGGTGAGGCGGAACGCGCGCTCGACACGCTGGTGCTCCGGTGGATCGCCGACGACTGGCCCTTCCAACAGCCCCGCTATCTGGGCCGCGACATCACCTGGCCGGAGTGGCTCGCGCTGCCGCGCCCCGCGTGACACGTCCGAGGTGATTCCTCGGGGGCACGACCTGCGACGAGGATGGGAGGGGTCGGCCCGTGGGGTCGCGATCATGCGGTCCACCTGGGCCTTCGTCCGTGGAGCGGGCGACGGGAATCGAACCCGCGTAGTCAGTTTGGAAGACTGAAGCTCTACCATTGAGCTACGCCCGCGTGCACCCCGCCGGAACGGGGCGCGCGGACAGCGTACCCAATGCCCTTGCCGACCGCGCAGCCACGCCACCGCCCGGCGGCAGATCCACTCGACATTCAGGATGTCGCGGTCTCCGAGCGCCCGGGATGCCGCGACTTCCCGGAAAGTCGAGTGGATCTCGGGGTCGCGGCGCTCGCGAGGGCGCCCGGGGAGGGCCGGGGCAGGCAGGTCGGCGGACGTTCGGGGTGTTTCGGGGGAAGTGTCCGGGTGGCGGGTGCCCCGGCACCGCCTGAGTCGCGCCGACGGCATAGACTGCACGTCGCCACGGGGTGTGGCGCAGCTTGGTAGCGCACTCGCTTTGGGAGCGAGGGGCCGTGGGTTCAAATCCCGCCACCCCGACTGTCGTCCGCGGCCGGGCCGCCCCGGGTGCCGCACACCGCGGTTCCCGGGCGCTGCCGGAGCGTCAGGCCGGCTCGCCTACACTCGATGGGCTGAATCACGCCCAGACTCAACTGAGATCCGTCAAGGAGTACGCCTGTGAAGAGCACCGTCGAGACTCTGAGCCCGACGCGCGTGCGGCTCGCCATCGAGGTGCCGTTCGTCGAGCTCGAGCCGAGCCTCAAGAAGGCGTACCGGGAGATCGGTTCGCAGGTCCAGGTCCCGGGCTTCCGCCGGGGCAAGGTGCCGACCGCGGTCATCGACCAGCGGGTGGGCCGGGGCACCGTCCTCAACGAGGCGGTGCAGGAGGCCATCCCGGAGAACATCCTCGCCGCCGTGCGCGAGCACGACCTCAAGACGCTCGGGCGCCCCGAGGTCGAGATCACCGAGTTCAACGACGGTGACTCGCTCAACTTCACCGCCGAGGTCGACGTCCGTCCGGAGATCACCATCCCGGACGCGTCCTCCATCGAGGTGACCGTCGACGAGCTGCAGATCGACGAGAGCGAGATCGACGAGCAGGTCAAGAACCTGCGGGAGCGTTTCGCGACCCTCAAGACGGTCGAGCGGGCCGCCGCCGAGGGCGACTACGTCCAGATCGACCTGAACGCCACCGTCGACGGCGAGGACGTGCCGGGCGGCCAGGCGAGCAACATCTCCCACGAGGTGGGCAGCAAGCAGCTCCTGCCCGGCCTGGACGAGGCCGTGGTCGGCCTCGCCGCCGGTGACGACACCACCTTCACCACCCAGCTGGTCGGCGGCGACTTCGCCGGTCGGGACGCCGAGGTGGCGGTGACCGTGCGCACGGTCAAGGAGAAGGAGCTGCCCGAGCTGAACGACGAGTTCGCCCAGATGGCGAGCGAGTTCGACACGATCGAGGAGCTGCGCGGCGACCTGCGTTCCCGGGTCACCCAGGGCAAGCAGGTCGAGCAGATCTACGCCGCTCGGGACAAGGCGCTGGCCCAGCTGGTCGAGGCCGCCGACATCCCGGCGCCGGAGGGTGTCGTCCGCGAGGAGGTCGAGAGCCGCAAGCAGGCGATGGTCGACCAGCTGGAGCGGATCGGCGCCTCCATGGAGGAATACCTCGCCGCCGAGGACAAGACCGAAGAGCAGATCGACGCCGAGCTGGCCGAGGCGGCGACCGAGGGCGTCAAGGTCCAGCTCCTGCTGGACACGCTTGCCGACGCGGAGGACGTGCAGGTTTCCGACGACGAGTTCGGGCACGAGATCGTGCACCGGGCGCAGCGCGCCGGGATGGCTCCCCAGCAGTACTACGACCAGCTGGTGCGCACCGGTGCGGCCGCCGCGGTCTTCGGCGACGTGCGGCGGGGCAAGGCGCTCGCCGCCGTCATGGAGCGGATCACGATCAAGGACTCGGCCGGCAACGAGGTCACCCTCGACGCGCTGCGTGCCGCCAACGAGGCGGAGCACAACCACGACCACTGATCGTCGGGTGCGGCCGCCGTCCGCCGCTGTGCGGTGGATGGCGGCCGTTTCCCTTCCCGGGTACGCCCGGAAGCCCGCGCCGCGGGTACCCCGACACAGCTGCGCTGAGAGCGAACAGTGCCCCGACCGGGACTCTGCCGCCCCGCACAGCGGTTAGTGTCGGGAAAGACGGTACGGAGAGCGAAGGGCTGCCATGACCGACATGCACATCCCCAAGAAGTCGCTCCGGGCGATTGACGCGCGCGGTGGCGACTCCATTGGCAACCTCGACGACTCGGTCTACAACCGGTTGCTCAAGGAACGCATCATCTTCCTGGGCAGTGAGGTGACCGACCAGGTCGCCAACCGCATCTGCGCGCAGCTGTTGCTGCTCGCCGCGGAGGACCCGGACCGCGACATCAACCTGTGGATCAACTCGCCGGGTGGCTCGGTCTACTCCGGCATGGCGATCTACGACACCATGCAGTTCATCGACAACGACGTGTCGACCGTGGCGATGGGCATGGCGGCCTCGATGGGCCAGCTGCTGCTCTGCGCGGGCACCAAGGGCAAGCGGTACGCCCTGCCCCACGCACGGATCATGATGCACCAGCCGTCCGGTGGTCTGGGCGGCACGGCGTCCGACATCGCCATCCAGGCGGAGCAGATGCTCTACACGAAGCGGATGTTCCAGGAGCGGGTCGCGCACCACACCGGCCAGAGCCAGTCGCAGATCGAGGCCGACTCGGACCGGGACCGTTGGTTCACCGCCCAGGAGGCCATGGACTACGGCTTCATCGACAAGGTGATCATCGGGGCCGCTCAGGTTCCGGATGGCGCCGGGACCCTGAGCTGAGGAGCTGACGATGACCGATCTGAGCCTGCCGCCCCAGTTCGCGGCCGTGCACAACCGCTATGTGCTGCCGTCGTTCGTCGAGCGCACGTCGTACGGGGTCAAGGAGTCGAACCCGTACAACAAGCTCTTCGAGGACCGGATCATCTTCCTCGGCGTCCAGGTGGACGACGCGTCCGCCAACGACGTGATGGCCCAGCTGCTGACGCTCGAGGGCACCGAT
Organism: Micromonospora sp. NPDC048898; assembly: GCF_043198035.1. Classification (NCBI taxonomy): domain Bacteria; kingdom Bacillati; phylum Actinomycetota; class Actinomycetes; order Micromonosporales; family Micromonosporaceae; genus Micromonospora; species Micromonospora sp. NPDC048898. Next base: position 5,098 of record NZ_JBICUF010000031.1, on the reverse strand, counting down.
CCGGACCGCGACATCATCATGTACATCAACTCGCCGGGTGGTTCGTTCACCGCCATGACGGCGATCTACGACACCATGCAGTACGTCCGTCCGGACATCCAGACGGTCTGCCTCGGGCAGGCCGCCAGCGCGGCGGCGGTGTTGCTGTCCGCGGGCACCGCGGGTAAGCGGATGGCCCTGCCGAACTCGCGGATCATCATCCACCAGCCGGCCACCGAGGGCGGCTACGGGCAGGGCTCGGACATCGAGATCCAGGCCCGGGAGATCCTGCGGATGCGGACGCAGCTGGAGGACATGCTGTCCCGCCACTGCAACCGCCCGATCGAGCAGGTTCGCAAGGACATCGACCGTGACAAGATCATGACGGCCGAGGAGTCCAAGGAGTACGGGCTGGTCGACACGATCCTGACCAGCCGCAAGAAGGGTCTGCTGGCGACCCACTCCGCCAGCTGAGCAATACCGGGTCAGAGGTTGGCCGGGGCGTGGAGTTCCCGGCCGACCTCTGACACACCCGTTTTGGGGGTCGGAGAATGCCCCGCCAGCGGGTAACGTCGGGTCCGTACCGCTTCGTCGGTTGGTCCGACGGAGCGAACCAAGCCGGGCGGCGCGCAGCGTCCGCAGGTCAGGGCCGGGTCTCCGGCCGATGAGTGCAGGGAGAACGTAGGTGGCACGGATCGGTGACGGCGGCGACCTACTGAAATGCTCCTTCTGCGGCAAGTCGCAGAAGCAGGTCAAGAAGCTCATCGCGGGCCCAGGGGTCTACATCTGCGACGAGTGCATCGATCTCTGCAACGAGATCATCGAAGAGGAGCTGGCCGAGTCCGGCGAGGTGAAGTGGGAAGAGCTTCCCAAGCCGATGGAGATCTGCCAGTTCCTCGACAACTACGTCGTGGGGCAGGACCAGGCCAAGAAGGCGCTCGCGGTCGCGGTCTACAACCACTACAAGCGGATCCAGGCCGAGGCGGCCAACGCGCCCGGCTCCGGCAGTGACGCCGTCGAGCTGGCCAAGTCCAACATCCTGCTGCTCGGCCCGACGGGGTGCGGCAAGACCCACCTGGCGCAGACCCTCGCGCGGATGCTCAACGTGCCGTTCGCCATCGCCGACGCCACGGCACTGACCGAGGCGGGCTACGTCGGCGAGGACGTGGAAAACATCCTCCTCAAGCTGATCCAGGCCGCGGACTACGACATCAAGCGCGCCGAGACCGGCATCATCTACATCGACGAGGTCGACAAGATCGCCCGTAAGTCGGAGAATCCGTCGATCACGAGGGACGTCTCCGGCGAGGGGGTCCAGCAGGCCCTGCTCAAGATGCTGGAGGGCACGGTCGCCAACGTGCCGCCGCAGGGCGGCCGTAAGCACCCGCACCAGGAGTTCATCCAGATCGACACCACAAACGTGCTGTTCATCTGCGGTGGCGCCTTCGCCGGTCTCGACCAGATCATCGAGTCCCGCACCGGGCAGGGCGGCACCGGCTTCGGTGCCCGGCTCCGGTCGGTGTCGGAGCGGTCGACCGACGACATCTTCAGCCAGGTCATGCCGGAAGACATGCTCAAGTTCGGGTTGATCCCCGAGTTCGTGGGCCGACTTCCGGTGATCACCAACGTGCGCAGTTTGGACCGCAGCGCCCTGGTGCGGATCCTCACCGAGCCGCGCAACGCCCTGGTCCGGCAATACCAGCGCCTGTTCGAGCTGGACGGGGTCGAGCTGGAGTTCGACGAGCCGGCGCTCGAGGCGATCGCCGACCAGGCGATGCTGCGGGGCACGGGTGCCCGTGGTCTGCGGGCCATCATCGAGGAGGTGCTGCTCTCCGCGATGTACGAGGTGCCGAGCAACCCCGACGCCGCCCGGGTGTTGATCACCCGTGAGGTGGTCCTGGAGAACGTCAACCCGACAATCGTTCCGCGCGAGTTCACCGGGCGTCGTGCCCGGCGGGACCGCGAGGAGAAGTCGGCCTGATCCTCCCGACGTCACGCCGGCCCTACTCCTGACGCGGCCGGCGTGATCGCGTCCGGCGGTCCCATTCGCCCGACGGGGTGACGACCACCATCATCAGTCGGGCCGGCTCGTCGCTGTCGTTGCGGTAGCCGTGCTCGCGGTCGGCGTGAATCTCGATGGTCTCGCCGGCACGGACGGCATGGTCCTGACCGTCGACCCGGACGATCACCGCGCCGTCCAGGATGTGCAGCACCTCGCGGGTGCCGCGCGGGTGGTCGAGGGAACGGTGCGCCTCCCCGGGTAGGAGTCGCCAGTCCCACAGCTCGACGAGGTCCGGCTCGCCCAACCCACTCAACAGGCGGGCCGCGCCGCCGTGTTCGCCCTGCCAGAGCACGGGTGCCTGGCCCGCTGGGGTGATCTTCACGGTCCGTTCCTCGGCCGGTTCGAGGAGTTGGGCGATGTTGACGCCGAACGCGTCGGCGACCCGGCACAGCGTGCCGATGCTCGGGTTGGTGCGCGCGCCCTCGATCTGCACGAGCATCCCCTTGCTCACCCCGGACCGGCCGGCCAACTCGTCGAAGGACCAGCCACGGCCGGCCCGCAGATCGCGCACCTGTCGGGCCACCGCGGCGGTCACCGCGCCCACCCGATCCGATCCAGACTCGGTCATTAAACTATCCTTCGCGGTCACTATTGTGGTACGACAGATGCATGCTACCCATTGTCCTCGCCGCGCTGTCCGCCGTCGCGTTCGGCACGGCCGACTTCTCCGGCGGCAAGGCGTCCCGGCACGCCGACCCGGTTGCCGTCACCGTGATCTCCCAGCTGCTGAGTGTCCCGCTGCTCGCCGTGCTGGTGCTTGTCGTGCCCGGCACCCCGCACGTCGGCGACATCGGCTGGGGGCTTCTCGCCGGGCTCGCCGGCGCGGGCGGTGTCGTGCTGCTCTATCGGGCTCTCGCCAGCGGGATGATGGTCGTGGTGGCGCCGGTCACCGCGATCACCGCCGCAGTGGTGCCGATCATCGCCGGCCTCTTCACCGCGTCCTTCCCGGGCGCCCTGGCGCTCACCGGCGCGGGCCTCGCGGTGCTGGCGATCGCCCTGGTCAGCCTGGGGGACAGCGGCGGCGGACGAGTCGTCCCGGCACGGCTGGTCGGGCTCGCCCTCGCCGCCGGGGCGCTGTTCGGCGTCTTCTACACCCTCCTCGGCCAGGCCGACGAGAGCGCCGGCATGTGGCCGGTGGCCGCGGTGCGGGCAAGTTCCATCGCGTTCGGCCTCGCACTGGCCGTCGGCACCGGGGTGCGGCTGCGGCTCGGGCGACGGGTGTTGGGCTGGGCCGCGGTCGCCGGCCTGCTCGACAGTGGCGCCAACGCACTCTTCCTGGCCGCCGCCGCCCGTGGTCACCTGAGCATCGTCGCGGCGGTCGCGGCCCTCTACCCGGCCAGCACCGTGTTGCTGGCCCTGGCCGTCGACCGGGAGCGGCTGCGGGCGGTCCAGGTCGCCGGGCTCGGCTTCGCCGCCGGTGCGCTGGTGCTGGCCAGCCTCTGACGCTGTCCGAGTGGCCCTTTCCGCCGTACCCTGTGCTCATGCGCGTCGCCGTCTGCCAGCTGAACGCCCGGGACGACCGCAAGGCCAATCTGGCCGCCGCGGAGGTCCTGCTGGACCGCGCGGCCGCCGGCGGCGCGGACCTCGCCGTCCTACCGGAGTACGTCGACTATCTCGGCCCGGCCACCGGGATGCCCGAGCCGGAGCCGGTGGACGGTGAGGTGGGCACGTTCTTCGCCGAGATCGCCCGGCGGCTCGGGATCTGGGTGGTGGCGGGCTCCTTCCACGAGGCCGGCCCGGACCCGGAGCACACCTGGAACACGTCGCTCGTCTTCGACCGCGCAGGCCACCTCGCCGCGAGCTATCGCAAGATCCATCTGTACGACGTGGAGATCCCCGGGCGGGTCTCCTACCGTGAGTCGGCGAGCGTCGCGCCGGGGGCCCAACCGGTGGTGGTGGACATCGAGGGCGTACGAGTCGGCCTGTCGATCTGCTACGACCTGCGCTTCCCGGAGCTGTACCGGCTGCTTGCCACCGATGGTGGCGCACAGCTGCTGGTGGTCCCCGCGGCATTCATGATGCACACCGGCCGGGACCACTGGGAGGTTCTGTTGCGAGCCCGGGCCATCGAGAACCAGTGCTTCGTGGCGGCGGCTGGCCAGACCGGCGATCACGACCCCGGTCGCACCTGCTTCGGGCGCAGCATGGTGGTCGACCCCTGGGGGACGGTCCTCACCCAGTTGCCGGACGGCCCGGGGGTGTCCGTCGTCGACCTGGACCTCGACCGGCTCGCCGCGATCCGGGCCGAGTTGCCCAGCCTGGCCAACCGGCGGCTCTGAGCCTCAGCCCTCGAGGAGGACGCCGATCACCGCGAACCCGGCGATGGCCGCGGCGGTCACCAGCAGCGCGGTGGTCATCCGGGACTTTCCCCGTCGGGCCAGCCGTCCCACCGAGAGCACCAGCACGACCAGCACGACCGCACCGATCACCACCTGCCAGAACGGCAGAAGAACGCCGAGTAGCGACTCCTCGGCGAGCACCCTGGTGCCGAGCCCGGATTCATCCATGTCTGACACTCTGGCACGTCGGGACGACCCGCGTCGCCGGGTGCGCCGGGCACCACCGCGTTCCAGCCGATCCGAACCAGTGATGAACCCCGATTTGCCTTCTCGGGGCCGTCCGCGTAACTTTCACTCTGCACGGGGGAGGCCGGACAAACCGGCCGAGAACGGGCGCCAGGCTCGTGGCGGGAACGCCGAGCGAGACTGAGGATCGGGCGGTGCGGAACACTCCGGATACGGGGTTGCGAACGCGAAGCCGACCGGGTAGAGTTCTGAAGCCGGCAGGAGCCGGGCGGAGAGCCGCGAAGCGGTGATCGGCCGGTCTGCGGCTTCCCGCGACAGTAGCGACCGCCGGACACGGCGTGCGTCATCGTGGGTCCGGACGAACCAGATTGATCACCTTGAACATGAGGTTGACAACGAAAGTTCGACCAAGTAGGTTTGAGCGGTTGCCCCGAAACGGGGTTCCACTGAGGTGGGGCTTCTGGTCGGTGTGTGGTTGTTCTTTGAGAACTCAACAGGGTGCTTGTAAAGCCAGTGCCAATTATGATTTATA
>NZ_JBICUF010000030.1:0-32504 GCF_043198035.1 Micromonospora sp. NPDC048898 | reverse complement strand
GATACCGGAGACCTCGCTACATCTCGAACACCGACACGCGAAGATCCTCACCCAACAGCTCACGCCCTGGCACCGACTTCGACACAGGCCCTAGGAGTCATCGCCCGCGTCCCTCCGACCGTCCCGGTCGGGCAACTCGGCGAGAAGCCGTTCGTACTCGTCCTGGCTGCCGATCGCAGCCCGGTGTTCCGGGTGGCAGACGTAGTGCCGGATTGCTGCGGCGAGAAATCCGGCGTCGATGTTGTCGGTGCGCAGGGACTTCCGGCTCCACGGAATACCGCGTCGCCGCACCAGTTGGGGTTCCGCGATCGTCATCCGGAGCCGCGAGGGGCGGTCGACACCTGGGGGGATCTGAGCGGCCGGTAGGGCCTCCCACGGCACAGTGAGTGAGCCGAGAGCCCAACGCTGCCGTATCCCGTAAGGATGGAGTTGTACCCCGTAACCCCGCCACGCCTCGACCAGCAACAGCACGATCAGCACAAACCAGGGAATATTGGCAAGCATGTCGAACGTCGACGCAATGCCTGCCCTGGTCGAACGCACCACTGCGCCGATGCTGGTCGATGCAGGCGCGAGGAAGCCCAGGGCAATGAACACCTTCCACGCTGGCGCGGGTGTGGCGAGGGCCGGAATCTGCGGCTGCACCACGAAGTAGGCGGGACGGATCCCCATGGTGATGAGCGCCAGGACCAGGACCGCCAAGGTAAGGAAGAGCAGCGGGAAGAACAGGCGCTGCCCCAAGGTGGGCACGAACCCGACGGCCGCGACGTTCACGCCCGCCACCAGTAGGCCAAGCATCAAAACGACGTGCCGGTGCTGCACCATGGCAGCCGAAACCTTGCCGATCATGCCCGTGACCATACGAGCCGGCGGTTGCAGGAATGGTTAGCCGATCGGTCGACGCAGAACAACGAAGCGTCGATGACCGGGCAGGCCCCACCCACTTCACGGGGTGCGGACGAAGGCCGACGGGATGGCTGAGGGCGGCAGCCGGGGAGGGGCGGAGCCGAAGATCATCGGGCGCAACTGGGACCGGCAGGGGCTGTCAACCACTGTCAGGCAACGGCAGAGTTCGCCCAGGCTGGGACGGCGATCCGCCCGGATGCGCATGATCCTCATACCCCATGAGGGATTAGTGCGTGCAATCCGGGGTCCGATCAGGGACTATTGGCGCAACGGACGTCGGTGATCGGCTCGGCGTCGACCGTGTGGGCCGTCGTGCCCGGCCCCGGTCGGCGGCGGTCCGCAGCAGCCGCTGAACCGGGAGGGTGATCGCGATGCCTGACATACGACCCACGGTGGGCTCCGGCGCGTTGGTCCTCAACGCCACCTACGAGCCGCTGTGTGTCGTGTCGGTGCGTCGCGCCGCGATCCTCGTTCTCTCCGCCAAGGCGGTCTGCGTCGCCGATGGTGACGGCATCCTGCACAGTGCCCGCGACGCGCTCCCGGTGCCGTCCGTGGTCCGGCTGACCCGCTTCGTCCGCGTGCCGTACCGCACGCACGTCGGGCTGTCCCGGCGGGCGATCTTCGCCCGGGACGGGTGGCGGTGCGCCTACTGCCGGGGCCCGGCCGAGACCATCGACCATGTCTTTCCCCGCAGCCGGGGTGGTCGGCACGCCTGGGAGAACGTGGTCGCCGCGTGCGCCAGGTGCAACCACACCAAGGGCGACAAGACGCCTGCGGAGATGGGGTGGCGGTTGCACGCGCTGCCCGCCGCGCCGAAGGGCACCGCCTGGCGGGTGCTCGGGCACCGCGCTCCCGACCCGCGCTGGGCCGACTGGCTGGACCTGCGGGAGCCGGAAGCCGCCGCCTGACAAGCGTCGCGGGCTCAGCCCTGCTGGTCGGTTGCCCGGCGCGCGGCGCGCTCGTGGCGGTCGACTGCCCGAGCGTGTGCGACAGCCAACAGCCTGTCGATCTCGGGCAGCAGGTGCGGGCCGGGCATGACGATGCTGGCGAAGCCGTGCAGCGCGTAACCCGGGTGCGGCGTGAGGGTGTCGAGCCGGGCGAAGTCGAACTCGTCCCGGTGGTCGTCGAACGCCTTGGGCGGGAAGCCGAAGCGTCGCTCGAACTCGTCCCGGCCCAGGTCCAGGTTGAGGCGGAAGACACCGGGGCGGTCCAGCTCTGCTGCCTCGTCGAAGCCGGGCACGTCGTGCTCGACGATGGTGGCGAACGGCTGCCGCCGACCCGGGCCGACGAAGAAGAACCGGTCGCCCCAGGCCGCCTCTGGTGAACCGTTCTCCGCGCTCGCCACGACCTGCTCGACGCCGGGCAGCGCGACGATCCGATCGGCGAGCACGGCCGCGTCGACGCCGGTCGGGATGTGCAGGACCGCGTCGGCGTGTTCGACGGCGGCCCGGTCCAGCGGGACGTAGCGGTAGTCGTGCGTCCGCTGCTCGGCCGGCCCGATGTCGGACGCCGGCAGGTAGCGGGGAAGGTCGGTCTGCTGCTGGAGTCTGCCCTCGTAGGTCGACGCGTCGGGCGCCCCGATGCCGAGCGCCGGGCTCGCGCCCAGGCTGCCGACGATCACCGCGTATCGGTCGCCCAGCAGCGACGCGACGATCGCGCCCGCGCCGGCCCACGACACCTCGGCACCGGCCAGCGTCATCGTGCCCGGGTGCCGCTGGAGATGCGTGTTGTGCCCGAAGACCAGCGTGGGCCCACGGTGTGCCTCGGCGGACCGGATCGCGAGCAGGTTCTCGGCCATCAGCGCGTCCCGGACCGAGGCCAGGCGGACGAAGCGTTCCTCCTGCGCCAGTGGGGCGGCTGCCGCGGCGTGGTAGCGCAGCAGGGCGACCGCGGACGTCGCGTGCACGAACGCCGCTGCCCAGCCCGCGGACTTCCAGGGCGCCCGCAGATACAACTCGGTCAGGAAGTCGTCGGCGAGCACCCGCAGTCGTCCGGCGTCGGCCGAGCGCCCCACCGACCGGCCCGGCTCCCAGATGGCGGCCGTGTCACTCCACCGCGCCTCGTCCCCGACCAGGTCGTCGATCTCGGTGGATCGGTCCAGGCCGAGGAAGTCGCAGACCCGGGTGAGGTGGCGCCGAGGGCTCGGGGCGTTCGCCAACTCCAGGGGGGCGTCGAAGCCGTGGAACGTCAGGCGTTCCGCGGCCGGCCGTCGCGCGTTCCACTCCCGCATCCGCAGCAGGAGGTCGCGGTTGGCCGGCGCGGTGCCGAAGTCGTGGCTGAACCCCTCGGAGAGCGCCCGGTCGAGGGGCACGGCAGCACCCTGCGTGAACGCGTCGGCGATCAGCCCGGCCGCCCGGTCGCTCTCCAGGGCGATCGACCGGTAGCCGTGCTCGGCCAGCGACAGGAAGGCGTCGTTGCGCAGTTGCAGGAAGGCGGACTCGCCGTGCGTCGGCTCGCCGAGCGCGAGCAGGTCCGGGGAAGCCGCGAGGAGGTCGAGAAAAGCTGGCATTCCATAAACCGTATCGTTGAACCAGCGGTTGAAGCTTGGGAGTGATGGAGCACGGGTGACAGCCACACAACCCTCAAACCCCGGGGTACGCCGCCCGGTCGACCTCGCGCGCGCCCACGGTCTGTCCGCGCAGGCCGTCCGCAACTACGAACGAGACGGCGTTCTGCCGCCGGCCCCGCGCACCCCGAACGGCTACCGCCGGTTCACCGAGATCCACGCCAGGGCGTTGAGTGCCTACCTCGCGCTGATCCCGGGCCACGGCTACGCGGCCAGCGGCGAGATCATGCGGGCCGTCAACCGGGGCGAGATCGACACGGCGTTGCGCACCATCGACGAGGGTCATGCCCTGCTCCAGCGCGACCGGGAAACCCTGGACGCGGTCGAGACGGCGGTGGCGGCGCTCAGCGCGACGCGACCGCAACCGCAGACCCGGAAAGCCGTGTCCGTCAGCGTGCTGGCCCACCGCCTCGGTGTTCGGCCGGCCACGCTGCGCAAGTGGGAACGGGCCGGGGTGCTGCGGCCGGTGCGCGATCCGGTGACCCGCTACCGGGTCTACCTCCCGGACGACGTCCGCGACGCCGAGCTGGCCCACCTGTTGCGCCGTGGCGGATACCGGCTCGACCACATCGCCGGAGTGCTGGGTCAGGTGCGCGGCGCGGGCGGGACCGAAGCACTCGCCGCGTCGCTGGGTCGGTGGCGGCAACGGCTCACCGAGCGCGGCCGGGCGATGCTCACCGGGGCCGCCCGGCTCGCCGACTACATCGACGCTGGCCAGTCGCCTGGGCGTGCCTTGACCAGCGAGGCGAAGACCACCACGTTGTCCGAGTAGCGGTCTCGCCGCCGACCCGTTGGCAGTCACTGTGGTTCTACATGGGGTTCATGGAGCGTATCGGGGTCCGGGAGCTGACCCAGAACACGAGTCAGGTGCTGGCTCGGGTGAGTGGCGGCGAGACGGTCGAGATCACCGACCGCGGGCATCCGATCGCCCGACTGGTCCCGGTCGATCACGACAGATCTGTGCTGGCCAAGCTGGTGGTGGCGGGGCGGGCCATCGCGCCAACCCGGAGCGGCCCTGTCCCGCTTCCGCCAGGGCTCGATGCCGAGGACGTGGACGTGGCTGCCACTCTCGCCGAGATGCGAGACGAGGAGCGCTGGTGATCTCGCCGTACACCTCGTCCACCGGCAGGTGCCCCTTGTCGAACTTCTCCACCGAGTTCACCTCGAAGATCGCCACGCTGCCGTCGGTGCGGGTGACCTCGATCTGGTCGCCGTCGCGCAACTCGCGGAGCTGGTGGAAGACCGCTGGCCCACTTGTGGTGTCGACGTGCCCGACGATCACCGCCGGCCGTACTGGCCGGGGGGTGGGCCGCTGCTACCTGTCGCCGTAGTGGTATCGGCAGGCGATGATCTCGACGTCGTCCTTGCTGACCCGGTACACCAGTCGATGTTCGCGGTCGATCCGGCGGGACCAGAAGCCGGACAACTCGCCCCGGAGGGGCTCTGGCTTGCCGATGCCCTCGTATTCGTTGCGCAGCACGTCCGCGACGAGGTCATTGATGCGCTTGACCACCTTGCGGTCGGTGTGGCTGAGGTACTGGTTCCACGCCGTCGCGGTGAAGACCAGCCTCACGCGCCGTCCCGGAGGGTGCTCGGATCGACCAGGTCCCGTTCGGCCGTGTCACCTGCCTCCAGCTCGGCGATCGAGCGGCGCAGGGCTGCGGCGTTGTTCGGGTTACGCAGGAGGTATTCGGTCTCCTTCATCGCCTCGTACTCCGCGAGCGGCACGATGACCACCGGCTCGTGGCCTGATCGGGTCACCACCACCTCCTCCGCGTCGTTGATGACGCTGTCGAGTTCGGCGGCCAGGTTCTGTCGAAGCTGGGTGAAGTTCACGGTCCGCATGGGCGCCTCCACGTAGGTACAGAAAACTGTACCTCGGGTGAGTGTCTCAACCACCGTCCCGCGCCTTGACCAGCGAGGCGAACACCACCACGTTGTCGGAATAGCCGGTCTCGCCGCCGACCCACTGGCCGCCGCAGGTGATCAGTCGAAGGCTCGGGCGGCTGAAGTCCCCGTACACCTCGTCCACCGGCAGGTGCCCCTTGTCGAACTTCTCCACCGAGTTCACCTCGAAGACCGCCACGCTGCCGTCGGTGCGGGTGACCTCGATCTGGTCGCCGTCGCGCAACTCGCGGAGCTGGTGGAAGACCGCCGGCCCGCTCGTCGTGTCGACGTGCCCGACGATCACCGCCGGACCGTACTGGCCGGGGGTGGGCCCCTGGTCGTACCAGCCGGCCTCCTGGGCGCGGGCCGCGTCCGGCACGGCGATCGTGCCGTCCGGGGCGATGCCCACCTCGTGCACGGGCGCCCGCACGTCGATCTTGTCGATGGCGAGGCTTGTCGGACGGCTCGCCGTCAACACCGGGAACTTCTTCGGGGGCGGTCGGAATCCGGCGCTGAGCCGGTCCGGTAGCAGGCTCATGCCGGTCACCTGCTCGACGCCGAGCATCGCCACGATCAGCACCATCACCGCGGCGATGGCCAGCACCGGGAGCCCCGGACCCGTACCGAAGCGGGGTCGGAACGACCGTGCGGCGATCGGGCGGCTCGGTGGCAGCGCACCGGCGGCCGGATCCGGGGTGGCGACACTTGCCGACCCGGCCTGCCCGGCGGCCCGACCCAGCCGGCCGGAGACACGGACCAACAGCCGTACGGAGGCGCGCAGCGCCGCACCGGCCCGGAGGCGGGCGCGGTGCTCCGACCGCATACGCGCGGATCTGCGGGTCATGGGTCACCCGGCTCAGGAGCCGGCTCCACTCCGACGTCGGCCGCCAGCCATCCCGAGCGCGACAGCCGTGGCGACAAGTGCCACGCCGCCGAGCACCAGCAGTGAGCCGGTGCCGCGACCGCCCGCCGTTCCGCCACCCCCGGTCGCCGGTCCCTTGCTCGGTGAGGCCATGTTCAGCACGGTGAGCGTGGTCGAGGCCGTCTGGCCGTTGTCGCAGCGCAGGTCCACCGGGTAGTCACCGGCCGGCTTGTCCCGCGCGATGGTGACCTGCCCGGTCAGGAACCCCTTGTCCGGCTTGAGCATCACGTGCCCGAACGCGTCGGAGTGCACGCTGGACCTGCGGTTGTTGTTGTCGTTGTCGCAGCTCGCCTTGATGCTGACCCGGCTGCCGGCCTGGACGCTGTTCGGCGCCACCTCGACGAAGACGTTCTCACCGGCACGCGCGGACGCGGCCGACATCAGGACGAACGCCCCGACCAGCGCGACAAGTGCCAGTGCGGACGAGAGCGCGCGGTTGATCGTGCGGATTGCCTGCATGATTTCCCCCCAACCGGCGACGGCCGCCGGAACCTCCGTCCCTCACTCCGCCTCCGCGCCGCAAAACGGGCACTCCGGACGGAAGGAAGGGCGTCCCCTGGGCACGCGCTGCTTTCCCGCTGGCTCGGGGCCAAACCCAGGTCAGCCGCGGCGGGGCGAGGGCAGGGGGGTGATGGGGTGCCAGCCCAGCGGGGAGGAGAGGACCATCGTGCTCGACGGTTGGCCGTACGGGGCGAGCCGGTCGATGACCGCCTCGAAGTCGCCGATCGAGCCGGCGGCCACCTTCAGCATGCTGCACGCGTCGCCGGTGATCCGGTGGATCTCCAGGATTTCCGGCCAGTCGGCAACCGCCGGGTCGTGCAGGATGCAGCGCGCGCCGTAGCAGGACATCCGGATCAGCGCGACCACGGTGCGGCCGGCGCGGGTCAGGTCGACGTGGGCGTGGTAGCCCGTGACGACCCCGGCCTCCTCCAGTCGGCGAACCCGCTCCGCGACGGCCGGTGGGGACAGGTGCACCCGCCGGGACAACTCGCTGAACGAGAGCCGCGCGTCGGCCTGCAACTCGCGCAGCAGCGCCCAGTCCATGTCGTCCACGCTCAGACCTTACTTTCGTGAACCAAATTCGCCTAGTTGCCTTCGGTTTGCCAGGAGAAGGCGGTGAGAGCCGTTGATTCGGCATTCCGCAGGCCGATCCGACCGCGAGATCATGACGTCGGCAGTCCGGGGGAGGGAGACGAGATGGTGGATCAGACGGAACGGCGGGCGCCGAACCGCCGTGCCACGGTGCAACCGGTGACCCCCGGGCAGCGTGCCGCGCAGGCGGCGCGTACCGGTGGCGAGCCGACCCTGGAGTTCGCCGACATGGTGCCGTACGACGCGTACGTGCAGGCCAGCGCCCTGCACAAGATGCAGCACCCGCTCAGCAGCGACCCGGGTGAGATGTCCTTCCTGATGGTCAGCCAGATCATGGAGCTGTACTTCGGGCTGACCTGTCACGAGCTGCGGGAGACCCAGCGGCTGATCCGCGCCGACCAGGTCTGGGAGGCGCTGGCCCCGCTGGGCCGCGCCAAGCTGCACCTGGAGGGGCTCAACGCCGCCTGGCAGGGCCTGCGCTGGATGAGCCCGGCCGACTTCAACAGGTTCCGCAACCTCCTCGGCGAGGCCTCCGGCTTCCAGTCGGCGATGTACCGGCAGTTGGAGTTCCTGCTGGGGCTGCGCGACCCGACGCTGATCCGCCCGTTCCGCCGGCAGGCCGAGGTGCACGCCGAGCTGAACGCCGCCCTGGCCACCCCGAGCCTCTGGGACGACGTGCTCGCACTGCTCGCCCGGCACGGCTTCGACCTCCCCGCCGACCTGCTCGCCCGGGACGTGGCAGTCGAGCACGACCCGCACCCGTTGGTCGAGGCGGCCTGGGTACGGATCTACGACGACCACGGCCCGGACAACCACCTGCGGCTGCTCGGCGAGGCGCTCAGCGGCGTCGCCGAGGAGTTCGGCGACTGGCGCTGGAACCACGTCAAGGCGGTGCAGCGGACGATGGGCGCCAAGGTCGGCAGCGGCGGCTCCGCCGGGCTGGCGTGGTTGCAGCGCAGCATGTCCCGGGTGGTCTTCCCGGAGCTGTGGTCGGCCCGGACCGCGATGTGACCGGAGAGCGAGACATGCACACCCCAGAACAAGACGCGCACCGCCTCGCCGGAGGCGAGGCCGAAGCGCACCGCCTCGCCGGAGGCGAGGCCGACGCAATCCGCCTCGACGAGGCCGACCCCGGCCACCGGCACCTGTTCCACGTGCCGCCGGCCGACGGCGGCGACCACCCCGAGGCGGCGTACCTCGCCGGCAACTCGCTCGGCCTGCAACCCCGGGCCACCCGCGACGAACTCCTCGCCGACCTGGACGCCTGGGGGCGGCTCGGCGTCGAGGGGCACCTGGAGGCGCAACGGCCCTGGCTGCCGTACCACGAGCTGTTGACCGCGCCGGCGGCCCGACTGGTCGGCGGCCGGCCCGCGGAGACCGTGGTGATGAACTCCCTCACGGTCAACCTGCACCTGCTGATGGTGAGCTTCTACCGCCCGGCCGGCGTGCGCACCCGCATCGTCATCGAGGACGCCGCGTTCCCCTCGGACAGCTACGCGGTGCGCAGCCAGGCCCGGTTCCACGGCCTGGACCCGGACGACACGGTGGTCCGGTTGCGTCCGCGCCCCGGGGAGGACGCCCTGCGCACCGAGGACGTGACCGACTACCTGGCCGCCGAGGGCGATCGGGTGGCGCTGGTGCTGCTCGGCGGGGTCAACTACCTCACCGGCGAGCTGCTGGACATCCCGGCGATCACGGCCGCCGGCCGGGCCGCTGGCGCGGTCGTCGGCTGGGACCTGGCCCACGCGGTCGGCAACGTGCCGCTGGCCCTGCACGACTGGGACGTCGACTTCGCCGCCTGGTGTTCCTACAAGTACCTGAACTCGGGCCCGGGTGCGCTGGCCGGCGTGTTCGTGCACGAGCGGCACCTCGGCGACGAGACCCTGCCCCGTTTCGAGGGCTGGTGGAGCACCGCGGCGGCGACCCGGTTCGAGATGACCCCGGTGTCCCGGCCACCATCCACTGTGGATGCCTGGCAGATCTCCAACCCGCCGATCTTCGCGATGGGCCCGGTGCGGACCTCGCTGGAGCTGTTCGACGCGGTCGGGATGACCGCGCTGCGCGCCCGCAGCCAGCGGCTCACCGGCTGGTTGGAGTCGCTGCTCGACGAGGTCGTCGCCGACCGGCCGCTGCGCGTGGTCACCCCGCGCGACCCGGCCCGGCGGGGCTGCCAACTCTCGGTCCGCATCGGCGCCGGCAGCGCCGCCGAGCTGACCAAACGCCTGCGGTACGAACACGGCGTCATCGCCGACGCCAGGGAGCCGGACGTCGTCCGGTTCGCCCCGGTGCCGCTCTACTCGACGTACCACGACTGCTGGCGGGCCGCCGCCGCGCTGGCGGCGACCGTGGGGCAGGTGACCTCTGTGAGCGCGAGGAGTGAGCCGGGGTTGCGAGCCCCGCAGTCGGGAACGAAAGGCGGCTCGGCATGACGAAGCGACGCGACGAGATCGCGGTCATCGGCGCCGGATTGGCCGGCTGTCTGGCCGCCTGCTTCCTGGCCCGGCGTGGCTACCCGGTGGCCCTCTACGAGCGCCGCTCCGACCCGCGTGCCGGCACCGCCGAGCGCGGTCGCTCGATCAACCTGGCGCTCTCCGAGCGCGGTCTGGACGCGCTGCGCCGGATCGGGCTGGCCGAGCAGGTGCTGACCGACGCGCTGCCGATGCGCGGCCGGATGATCCACCCGGTCGAGGGGGAGCAGCAGTTCCAGTCGTACAGCGCGGCCGGTGACCGGGCGATCAACTCGATCAGCCGGGGAGCGCTGAACAACGCCCTGCTGGACGAGGCCGCGGCGCTGCCCGGGGTGCGGGTCGTCTTCGACCACCGGCTGGTCGGGCTCGACCCGACCGACGGCACCCTGAGCTTCGAGACCCCGCAGGGCACGGTCGCCGCCAAGGCGTCGGTCGTGCTGGGCGCCGACGGTGCCGGCTCGGCGGTACGCGGGCAACTGCTCGCGTACGGGCTGCTCGACGAGAGCGTGGACTTCCTCGACTACGGATACAAGGAGCTGACGATCCCGCCGCTGGGCGGGGACTTCGCGCTCGAGGAGGACGCGCTGCACATCTGGCCGCGCGGCACCTCGATGATGATCGCGCTGCCCAACCCGGACCGCTCCTTCACCTGCACGCTGTTCTGGCCGAACGAGGGCGACGGGAGCTTCGCGGCGCTGGACGACCCGGCGGCGATCGAGGAGCACTTCGCCAGGCACTACCCGGACGTCGTCCCGCTGGCACCGAACCTGGTCGACGACTACCGGCACAACCCGGTGGGCGTGCTCGGCACGGTCCGCTGCGCGCCCTGGCAGGTGTTCGGCAAGGTCGGCCTGCTCGGCGACGCGGCGCACGCGATCGTGCCCTTCTACGGCCAGGGCGCCAACTGCGCCTTCGAGGACGTGGTCGAGTTGGACCGCTGCCTGGACGAGTGCGCCGACGACTGGTTGGCCGCGCTGCCGCTGTTCCAGCGACGCCGCCAGGAGAACGCCGAGGCCATCGCCACGATGGCGTTGACCAACTTCGTGGAGATGCGGGACAGGGTCGCCTCGCCGGTCTTCCAGCTCCGTCGCAGGGTCGAGCACGCCCTGGAACGGGCCCTGCCCGGCCGGTACGTTTCCCAGTACGAGCTGGTGTCCTTCTCCACCACGCCGTACGCGGAGGTCCGCCGCCAGGTGCGTCGGCAGCATCGGGTGCTCGGCGCGGTCGTCGGCGGGGCCGCGCTGCTGCTGGTCGGCGCGATCGGCGCGGCACTGAGCCGAGGGAGGCGCGCGTGAGCGACAACTGGGATCCGCGACTGATGGCCGGTCACGCGCCGGCCGGCCCGCAGCGGTTGCGCAACTTCGTCGGCGGCGAGTTCGTCGACGGCGGGCCGACGTTTCCCAAGGCCAGCCCGGTGACCGGGGAGCAGGTCTTCGAGGTGGCCGAGGCGTCGGAGTCCACGGTGGACGACGCGGTGGCCGCCGCCCGGGCCGCACTTCGGGGGCCGTGGGGCCGGATGGGGGAGCGTGAGCGCGCCGAGGTGCTGCGCCGCGTCGCCGACGAGTTGGAGCGCCGCTTCGACGACCTGGTCACCGCCGAGGTCGCCGACACCGGCAAATCCATCGCCCAGGCCCGCACGTTGGACATTCCGCGCGGCGCGGCGAACTTCCGGGCCTTCGCCGAGATCGTGGCGACCGCCCCCACCGAGTCGTTCACCACCGTCACCCCGACCGGCGGCCGGGCGCTGAACTACGCGCTGCGCAAGCCGGTCGGCGTGGTCGCGGTCATCGTGCCGTGGAACCTGCCGCTGCTGCTGCTCACCTGGAAGGTCGCCCCGGCCCTGGCCTGCGGCAACGCCGTCGTGGTCAAGCCCAGCGAGGAGACACCCGCCTCGGCGACGCTGCTCGCCGAGGTGATGGCCGCCGCCGGCGTACCGGCCGGGGTGTTCAACCTGGTGCACGGGTTCGGGCCGGACTCGGCCGGCGAGTTCCTCACCCGGCACCCGGGCGTCGACGCGATCACCTTCACCGGCGAGTCGGCCACCGGGGGCGCGATCATGCGGGCCGCCGCCGACGGGGTGAAGGCGGTCAGCTTCGAGCTGGGCGGCAAGAACGCCGGCCTGGTCTTCGCCGACGCCGACCTGGACGCCGCGGTGGCCGGGTCGATGCGGTCCAGCTTCACCAACGGCGGGCAGGTGTGCCTCTGCACCGAACGCATCTACGTGCAGCGCCCGGTCTTCGAGGAGTTCACCGCCCGGCTCGCGAAGCGGGCCGGCGAGCTGGCGTACGGGTGGCCGACCGACGAGGCCACCGCCACCATGCCGCTGATCTCGCATGCGCACCGGGCGAAGGTGCTCGGCGCGTACGAGCTGGCCCGCGCCGAGGGCGCCGAGGTGTTGACCGGCGGCGGCACGCCCACCTTCGGCGACGCCCGCGACGGCGGGTCGTACGTGCAGCCGACAGTGCTCACCGGGCTCGGCCCGGACGCCCGCACCAACCGGGAGGAGATCTTCGGCCCGGTGGTGCACGTGGCACCGTTCGACACCGAGGACGAGGCGTACGCCCTGGCCAACGGCACCGAGTACGGCCTCGCGGCGACCGTGTGGACCCGGGACGTGGGCGTCGCGCACCGGGCCGGTGCCCGGCTGGACGCCGGCATCGTCTGGGTCAACACGTGGTTCCTGCGTGACCTGCGCACCCCGTTCGGCGGGGTGAAGGCGTCCGGCATCGGCCGGGAGGGTGGCGTGCACTCGTTGAACTTCTACTCCGAGCTGACGAACGTCTGCGTGGACCTGTCGTGAGCCGTGGCGAGGGAGCGGGCATGGAAGCTGACATCGAGGCCGCCAACCGGGAGCTGGCCGACGCCCGCAGCACCGGCAAACCGTGCCCGCCACTGCGGGGTCGGCTGCTGCCGGAGGGCGACGTCGAGTCCGCGTACCGTGTGCAGCAGCTCCAGGCGCGGGCCTGGCAGGGCCGCGGCGAACGCCGGGTCGGCGCGAAGATCGGGCTGACCTCCCGGGCGGTGCAGGAGACCTTCGGGGTGTTCCAGCCCGACTTCGGCATGCTGACCGACGCCATGGCGGTCGACGACGGAGTCGAGGTGCCGATCGACAGGCTGCTCCAACCGCGGGTCGAGGCGGAGATCGCGTTCGTGCTCGACAAGGATCTCGCCGACCCGCAGCTCACCACTGTCGATTTGATCCGCGCGGTCGACCACGTGCTGCCGGCCATCGAGATCGTCGACTCGCGGATCGCGGCCTGGGACATCTCCATCGTGGACACCATCGCGGACAACGCCTCCAGCGGGCTCTTCGTGCTCGGCACCACGCCGCGCCGACTCGCCGACGTCGACCTGCGACTGTGCGGAATGGTGCTGGAACACGCCGGTGAGCCGGTCTCGGTGGGTGCGGGCGCGGCCTGCCTGGGCAACCCGCTGCACGCCCTGCGCTGGCTGGCCGGCACACTCGCCCGCGCCGGTGACCCGCTGCGCGCCGGGGACGTGGTGCTCTCCGGGGCGCTCGGCCCGATGGTGCCGGTCACCCCGGGAGCCGCGTACGAGGCGCGAATCTCCGGGCTCGGCTCGGTGCGCACGGCCTTCACCCGAGGGGAGTCAGCGTGAGCGTCGGCGTGGCGGTGCTCGGTTCCGGAAACATCGGCACCGACCTGATGATCAAGGTGTTGCGGCTGAGCAGTGCTGCTGATGGGTCGCGACTGCGGGACTCCGCTTCGCTGCGTTCCTCGCGCTCCCCGGCAAGCCTGACGATGGTGGCGATGGCCGGCATCGACCCGGCCTCCGACGGTCTGGCCCGCGCTCGCCGGCTCGGCGTGGCCACCACCGCCGACGGCGTGGACGGCCTGGTCGCGATGCCCGAGTTCGCCGACGTCGAGCTGGTCTTCGACGCCACCTCGGCCGGCGCGCACCGACGCCACGACGAGGTGCTGCGCGCACACGGCCGCACCGTCGTCGACCTGACCCCGGCCGCGCTCGGCCCGTACGTGGTGCCGCCGGTCAACCTCGACGAGCACCTGCACGAGCGCAACGTCAACATGGTGACCTGCGGCGGGCAGGCCACCGTGCCGATCGTCGCCGCCGTCCGCCGGGTCACCCCGGTGGCGTACGGGGAGATCGTCGCGTCCATCGCCTCCCGCTCGGCCGGGCCGGGCACCCGGGCCAACATCGACGAGTTCACCGAGACCACGGCACGGGCCATCGAGGTGGTCGGCGGCGCGGAGCGGGGCAAGGCGATCATCGTGCTGAACCCGGCGGACCCGCCGCTGCTGATGCGCGACACCGTCTACTGCCTCTGCCCCGACGCCGACGCCGACCGCGCCGCCATCGCCGCCTCGGTGGCGGACATGGTGGCGACGGTCCAGGAGTACGTCCCCGGCTACCGCCTCAAGCAGGACGTGCAGTTCGACCGGGTGCGGGCGTACCTGCCGACGCTCGGGCGGCAGCTCACCGCGTTGCAGGTGTCGGTCTTCCTGGAGGTCTCCGGAGCCGGGCACTACCTGCCGGCGTACGCCGGCAACCTGGACATCATGACCTCCGCCGCGCTGCGCACCGCCGAGCGGCTGGTGGCCCTGCGTTCCTCGGAGGTGGCCGCGTCATGACCGACCTGTACATCCAGGACGTCACGTTGCGCGACGGCATGCACGCCATCGCCCACCGGTACACCGTCGAGCAGGTGCGCACCATCGCCGCCGCGCTGGACGCCGCCGGGGTGGCCGCCATCGAGGTGGCGCACGGCGACGGGCTCGCCGGGTCCAGCGTCAACTACGGCCACGGCGCCGCCAGCGACGCCGAGTGGATCTCCGCCGCCGCCGAGGTGCTCACCACGGCGAAGCTGACCACCCTGCTGCTGCCCGGCATCGGCACCATCGCCGACCTGAGGGCGGCGAAGGCGCTCGGGGTGACAAGTGTCCGCGTCGCCACCCACTGCACCGAGGCGGACATCTCCGCCCAGCACATCTCCTGGGCCCGGGAGAACGGCATGGACGTGGCCGGGTTCCTGATGATGTCGCACATGAACGATCCGGCCGGGCTGGCCGGGCAGGCCAAGCTCATGGAGTCGTACGGGGCGCACTGCGTCTACGTCACCGACTCCGGCGGGCGACTGCTCATGTCCGACGTGGCGCAGCGGGTCGACGCGTACCGGCAGGTGCTGGCACCGGACACGCAGATCGGCATCCACGCGCACCACAACCTGTCCCTCGGGGTGGCCAACAGCGTGCTCGCCGTCGAACACGGCCGGGTCACCGGGTCCGCGCCGGTCGGCCCGGACGCACCCCACGGCCGGACCGTCCGCGTCGACGCCTCCCTCGCCGGCATGGGCGCGGGAGCCGGCAACGCACCGCTGGAGGTCTTCGTCGCGGTCGCCGAGCTGCACGGCTGGAAGCACGGCTGCGACGTGTTCGCGCTGATGGACGCCGCCGACGACATCGTCCGTCCGTTGCAGGACCGGCCGGTCCAGGTGGACCGGGAAACGCTCTCCCTGGGGTACGCCGGGGTCTACTCCAGCTTCCTGCGGCACGCCGAACGGGCCTCCGCGAAGTACGGCGTGGACGTCCGGTCGATCCTGGTCGAGCTGGGCCGACGCCGGATGGTCGGCGGCCAGGAGGACATGATCGTGGACGTGGCACTCGACCTGGCCGGCCAGGAGGCCGTGAGCGTGAGGAGTGAGCCGGGTTTGCGAGCCCCGCAGTCGCGAACGAAGGGTGGCGCAGCATGATCGGCGTAGACATCGTCGGGATCGCCGACAAGCTGGGCGCGGCGGCCGACACGGCCACCGCGATCCCGCAGCTCGCCGCCGAGACCGGCCTCGACGTGGACACCGCGTACGGCGTGCAGGCCGCGCTGGTGCAGCGCCGGCTGGACCGCGGTGAGCGGCTGGTCGGGCTGAAGATGGGGCTGACCAGCCGGGCGAAGATGGCCCAGGTCGGCGTGGACGAGGTGATCTGGGGGCGGCTCACCAACGCGATGCGGGTGCCCGACGGTGGCGTTGTCGACCCGGCCGCGTACATCCATCCCCGGGTCGAGCCGGAGGTGGCGTTCCTGCTGGACCGCCTGCCCGAGCCGGGTGAGCCGGTCGGCGACTTCGCCGACGCGGTCCGCGCGGTCGCCCCGGCCATCGAGTTGATCGACTCCCGGTACGCGGACTTCCGCTTCTCGCTGCCGGACGTGATCGCCGACAACACCTCGGCCGCCGCGTTCGTGATCGGGCCGTGGTCGCCGGTGCCCGACGGGTTGGACAACCTGGGCGTGCTGCTGGAGGTCGACGGTCGGGTGGCGCAGGTCGGCTCGACGGCGGCGATCCTCGGCGATCCGCGCCGGGCGCTCGACGAGGGCATCCGGCTGGCCGGCCGGCACGGGGTGCGGCTGGAATCCGGCTGGGTCTTCCTGGCCGGTGCCGCGACCGCGGCTGTGCCGCTGCGTCCCGGTGCCCATGTCCGTGCGGTCGTGGAGAAGCTGGGCACGGCGTCTTTGCGGGTGTCCTCGTGAGCGCGGCCGTGGGGGTTCCGGGCAGCCCGACCGGCTCCGGGCGGTCAGGCTTGATCCCTGCGCTGGTCGGGCTGCCCGGAACCCCTGACCTGGTTGGGGTTCGCGTTGCCGTGCCGGGTGGGGGTGGGTCATGAGTGGGGCTGGTGCTCGGGTTGTCCCGGGCAAGGCTGTCCCGCGGGGGGCTTTTCCGCACGTCAAGGTGGCGGGTGGGTTCGTCTTCGTTTCCGGTACGTCGTCGCGGCGGGCGGACAACACGTTCGCCGGTGTGTCGGTCGACGAGTTCGGTACGACGAACCTCGACATCCGGGTGCAGACGCGGGCGGTCATCGAGAACGTGCGGGACCTGCTGCGGTCGGTCGGCGCGGACCTCGGCGACCTCGTGCAGGTGAGCACCTACCTGGTCAACATGAACGACTTCGGTGGTTACAACGAGGTGTGGGCGGAGTTCTTCGACGCGTCCGGGCCGACCCGCACGACGGTGGCGGTGCACCAGTTGCCGCACCCGCACCTGCTCATCGAAATCCAGGCCGTGGCCCTTCTCCCCTCCGGAGGTCAGTCGTGAGTGAGATCGCCGAGCCGTTCAGCTTTCCGGGCTGGATCGCGGACAACCAGCACCTGTTGAAGCCACCGGTGGGCAACAAGGAGATGTTCCCCGGCGGGGACGACTTCATCGTGATGGTGGTGGGCGGGCCCAACCAGCGCACCGACTTCCACGTGGACCCGTACGAGGAGTTCTTCTACCAGGTCAAGGGCAACATGCACATCAACCTGATGACCCCGGAGGGGCCGCGTACGGTGCACGTGCGCGAGGGCCAGATGTGGATGTTGCCGCGCAACACCCCGCACTCGCCGCAGCGCCCGGAGGCCGGCTCGATCGGCATGGTCGTGGAGCGGGTCCGCGAGGAGGGCACCCTGGAGACCTTCCAGTGGTACTGCCCCGAGTGCGGAAACAAGGTGCACGAGGTGGAGTTGCAGGTCCGCGACATCGCGGCCGACCTGCCGCCGGTGTTCCAGGCGTTCTACGCCGACGAGGCCGCCCGCACCTGCGCCAACTGCGGCACCCTGCACCCGGGCAAGGGCTGATGCCCGCAGGTGTGGTGGACGTGCACACGCACGTCGTACCGAAGGGGTGGCCGGACCTCGGCGCGGCGTGCGGCGGGTCCGGTTGGCCCTGGTTGCGGGTCGACTCCGAACGCGCCGCCATGATCATGGTGGGGGAGTCGGAGTTCCGCCCGGTCGGCGCCGAGTGTTGGGACGCGTCGCGCCGGCTGGCCGACATGGACGCCGACGGCGTGGACGTGCAGGTGGTCTCGCCGACGCCTGTCTTCTTCAGCTACGACCGCCCGGCCGACCAGGCGGTGAAGGTCGCGCGGATCTTCAACGACCTGACCCTGGAGGTCACCGCGGCCGGGGGCGACCGACTGGTGCCGTTCTGCCAGGTGCCGCTCCAGGACCCGGACGCCGCCTGCGCCGAGTTGGATCGCAGCCTGGCCGCCGGGCACGTCGGCGTGGAGATCGGCAACCATGTCGGCGACCGGGACCTGGACGACGCCGGGGTGGTCACCTTCCTGCAACACTGCGCCGAGGTGGGCGCGCCCGTCTTCGTCCACCCGTGGGACATGCCGGGCGGTCCGCGCCTGGACCGGTGGATGGCCCGGTGGCTCACCGGGATGCCCGCCGAGACGCACCTGTCGGTGCTGGCGATGATCCTGGGTGGCGTCTTCGACCGGGTGCCGGAGACACTGCGGATCTGCTTCGCGCACGGTGGCGGCAGCTTCCCGTTCTGGCTCGGTCGCGCCGACAACGCCTGGCACCGCCGTGGCGACCTGGTCCGTGGCGCGTCCGCCGCCCCGCCCAGCAGCTACGTCGACAGGTTCAGCGTCGACTCGGTGGTCTTCGCGCCGCCCGCGCTGCGGCTGCTCGTCGACACGCTGGGGGAGGACCGGGTGCTGGTCGGCAGCGACTACCCGTACCCGTTGGGCGAACGCCCGGCCGGCGCGGTGGTCCACGACGCCGACTTCCTCACCGACAACCAGCGCGACAAGCTGCTCTCGGCCAACGCCCTGCGCTTCCTCGGCGAGTCGGCTATATAACGAAAGCCTTCGCGGATATACTCGGCGCATGAAGACCGTTATCGATCTTGACGATGAACTGCTCGACCGGGCCCGCCTTGAGCTCGGCACCAAGAGCAAGAAGGACACGATCCATGCCGCGCTGCGGCTCGTCGCGGAGCGCAGCGAGCGGATGGAGGCCATCCGGGAGCTGATTTCGATCAACCGGGATTGGACCGGCCTGCTCGAGGACGACAAGACACCGCGCGGGGAACAGGACGCCGCGTGAACCTGCCGGTTGGGCTCTACCTCATTGACACGTCGGCCTGGAGTCGCGTCCGTCAGCCGATCGCCGGCAAGCGGATCATGACCATCCTCGGGGAACAGCTCGCGGCGACCTGCGTGCCGCTCGACCTCGAAGACGGGCGGAGCGCCCGCGACTTCCGGGACGCCATGACGATACGTGCGCGCCGCGCCGAGCTGATGATCGACCTTCCGATCACTCAGGCCGTGGCGACCAGGGCGCGCGATCTGCAACTGGCGCTGACGGCACGCGGTCACCACCGCGCCGCCAGCCCGGTTGACGTCCTGGTTGCTGCCGCCGCTGCCGAATACTCCGCGATCGTCCTGCACTACGACCGGGACTTCGACCTGATCAGTGACGTCGGTGGGCCGCGCAGTGAGTGGGTGGCGCCCGCGGGCTCGCTCAGCTGATCCGAGGACGTCGTGTCGGAGGCCGCCGGCCGGTCAAGAGCGGCAGGATGACGGGATGGCCGAAATGCACGACCTGACCGCGTTGGAGCAGGCCGCCGCGATCGCCCAAGGCGAGCTGTCCAGCGTCGACCTGGTCGAGCACGCTCTGCGCCGGGTGGCGGCGCTCGGCGACACCGTGGGCGCGTTCGTCACCGTCACACCCGAGCTGGCCCGGCAGGCAGCCCGCGCCGCCGACGCCGTGCCGACCGAGGCGCGCGGCCCGCTGCACGGTGTGCCGACCGCGATCAAGGACCTGACGCTCACCGCCGAGGTCCGCACCACCTTCGGCTCGGCCGCGTTCGTCGACTTCGTCCCGCCGGTCGACGCCGACGTGGTCCGGTTCATCAAGGCCGCCGGCCTGGTCAGCCTCGGCAAGACGACCACCTCCGAGTTGGGCTCCTCGCTCTACTCCGAGGGCCGGGTCGCGCCCCCGGCCCGCAACCCGTGGCAACTGGCGTACACCGCCGGTGGGTCCAGCGGTGGCGCGGCGGCGGCGGTCGCGGCCGGCCTGGTCCCGGTCGCCCAGGGCTCCGACGGCGGCGGCTCCCTGCGCATCCCGGCGTCGCTCTGCGGCCTCGTCGGCTACAAGCCCAGCCGTGGCCTGGTCTCCGGTGGGCCGCTCGGCTTCGGCGCGTTCGGCCTGCCCACCAGCGGCCCGCTCGGGCGGACCGTCACCGATGTCGCCGCTCTGCTCGACGTCATGGCCGTGCCGGTCCCCGGCGAGCCCTACCTGCCGCCGACCGCGCCGCCGGGCGGCTACCTGGCCGCCGCGCGCCACGCCGAGCCCGGCCGGCTGCGGATCGGCCGGTTCACCACGCCGATGCTCGCCGACGAGCCGGTGCACCCCGACTGCGTGGCCGCCGTGGACCGGGCCGCCGCGCTGCTCACCGCGGCCGGGCACGAGGTGGTCGAGGTGACACCGCCACTCGGGCCGGCGGCGTGGCCGCTGTTCGAGATCCTCTGGTACGTGCTGGCGCTCACCCCGGTGCCGCCACAGCGGGAGGCGGAGCTGCTGCCGCTGACCCGGTGGCTGCGGGCCCGGGGCGCCGAGATCTCCGCCGGCACCCTGGCCGCCACTCTCGGGGAGTTGCAGGCGCAGGTCCGTCTCGGTGCCCGGCGCACCGCCGGATGCGACCTGCTGCTCTGTCCCACCCTGGCCGCCCCGCAGGCACCAGTCGGCTGGTTCACCGCCGATGGTGACCCGGCGGCCGACTTCGACAGGCAACGCCGCTTCTCGCCCTACTGCGCCATCTTCAACGTCACAGGCGATCCCAGCGTCTCCCTGCCGCTGGGCACCACGACCGACGGCCTGCCCGTCGGGGTGCTGCTCACGGGCCGGTACGGCGACGACACGCGGCTCATCGCGACGGCTGCGCAACTGGAACACTCCAGTTGCGGATGGGATCGGCACCCCGCAATCTGGCGGGCCGTCGACTCCGCTAACGTGAATGGTGACGGCGTCGGGCGGTCGACATCATGATCGTCCATCCGGCCCGGTTGTTCGAGGTCGTCCTTCTTCCGCCTGGGGGCGTTGGGATTGTCTGTTACCGAGACGTTGCTGGTCTTCGTCGGCATCCCGTTGGCCGCGGTGCTGGTCATCGCCGGCCTGTCGTACGCCGGTAGCCACGGTGGTGCAACCGGCGGTGGCGGTGGCGCCAAGCGCTACCGGCCGGGCCGGCCCTTCGACTTCACTCCGGTCTGGTTCCTGGGCCGCCCGGAGCAGCTGGCCGACTCGGCCGGCACCGCGCTGGAAGCAGGGGCGCAGGCGCCCGCGTTGACCAGCCACAAGCTCGAGCAGGCCAGCGTCGAGGCGCCGGCCGGTGGAACCGGAGGCGCAAGTGACAGTTGGTGAGAAGCAGGCCGGGTCGGGAAATCCGCCCGAGGTGCTGGACGGGCCCTTCTCGACCCGCCAGCTGCTGCGCATCGACGAGGCGCTGCGCCTGGCCGACAAGGGCACCGGGCTGGTCTTCTCGGTCTTCGTCGGCGGTCTCGACGAGCCGATCCGTGAGCACGCCCAGCGGCTGCACCGTCAGCTCGCCGACCCCGACAAGTCGGTGCTGATCGCCGTGTCGCCCAACCAGCGCCAGTTGGAGATCATCACGGGGCGGTACGCGCGCAAGCGCATCCCCGACACGTACGCCAAACTGGCCGCGCTCTCCATGGCGGGCGCGTTCAGCGGCGGCGACCTGGCCGGCGGCATCATCAACGGCCTCGACCAGCTCGCCAGCCACGCCGGCAAGGGCTGAGCCCTCCCACCGACGACGAAGCCCGGTCCGCGTAACCAGCGGGCCGGGCTTTCCCGTGTCAGCGGGGCCAGGCGGACGGATCGAGGCGCATCGGCCACGGCTCGTCGATCCGCACCGGGTCGTCCGGGCCGACCGTGCCGAGCAGGTTGTAGTGAACGCCCTTAACCAGCTCGTAGCGATAGATCACGGGGCCGAAGTCGCCGCGCTCGACCCGCCAGTATGCGGGAATGCCAGCCTCGGCGTAGAGCGCAGGCTTGGTGAACCGGTCATACCGACGGCTGCTCGGTGACTCCACCTCGACGACAAGCGCCACGTCCGCTGCTTCGACCCAGGTGCCGTCCGCGGGGGCCGTCGGCTTCAGCACCGTGACATCTGGGATGAGGTTGCCCTCGACCGCGCGAAGCCCCGCCTCCCGGATAACCCGCCATCCGGTTGGTGCCGCCGCTCGTAGGGCTGCCCGAAGTTCATCCGCCAATTCCTGGTGGCCGAAACCCGGTGGGGGGGTCACGTGCAGGCTCCCGTCGATGATCTCGTAGCGGTTCCCATCCTCGGGAAGGTTGAACAGGTCCTGCTCGCGCCACGCGCGCGCGGGGGGCCGCCACTCGTCGGTCGGCTGAGCCATCACGTCTACCTCCTTTCGCAACCATAATGGCGCGGGCCGGCATGGGCTCGCACCCACGCCGGCCCGGGCCGCGTGCTCCCTACCAGTCAGCTCTGCTGGGCGTCCTTCGCGCGGGCCCTGAGCGCCCGCACGACGCCGTCGCGGCCCTCGGCCACCAGTCGGCGCAGCGGGCCGGGGTGCCCGTCACCGGCCAGCCACGCGTCGGTGGCCGCGACCGTGTCGTCCTCCACCAGGTAGGTCGGGTACGCCAGTTGCGCGAACTCCTGCGCGGGCTCGCTGTCCCGGGTGGCCCACACCTGGCTGACCGCCGCGAAGTACCGCTCCCGGTAGGGCGCGACCAGGTCCACCTGCGCCGGGTGGGCGAGGCCCTGCAACAGCGCCCGGTGCCGCCAGTTGGGCAGGGCGTCCGGGCCGGTCAGCAACGCCCAGACGGCCGCCTTGTTGTCTGCCGTCGGCACCAGTGCGTGCGCGTACGCCGCTTCCCGCTCGCCGCTGGCGGTGCGGTCACCGGCCAGTTCGGCTTCGATCTCGGCGGCACCGGCCGCGCCGTTGGCCACCAGCGCGGCGAGCACCGACCAGCGCAGCTCGGTGTCCACGGTCAGCCCGGCCGGCGCACCGGTGCCGTCCAGCCAGCCGCGCAGCGTGGCCAGGTCCTCCTCGGAGCGGGCCGCCGAGGTGAACGCACGGGCCCAGGCGAGCTGGAAGCCGCTGCCGGGCTCCGCGTTGGCGAGCGCGTCCCGGGCGGTACGGGCCAGGTCGGCCCAGCCGGTCGGCGCCCAGGCCGGGTCGGCGTAGAGGGTGAGCGCGGTGGTCGCCTGCCGCAGGGTGGCGGTGACCAGGTTGATGTCGGTCTCGGCGGGCAGCCCGCTCAGCGTGAGCGCCACGTAGTCGCGGGCGGACAGCTCCGCGTCGCGGATCATGTCCCACGCGGCGGTCCAGCACAGTGCCCGCGCCAGCGACGACTCGAAGCCACCGATGTGCTGCACCACCGTCGCCATCGAACGGTCGTCGAGGCGCAGCTTGGTGTAGCTCAGGTCGTCGTCGTTGAGCAGCAGCACGTCGGCGGCCCGGACACCGCGCAGCTCGGCGAGGTCGGTCCGCTCGCCTGTCACGTCCACCTCGTGCCGCTCGCGGCGCACCAGCCGCCCGTCGGTCAGGTCGTACAGGCCCACACCGATCCGGTGCGTGCGCAGCGTCGGGTACGCCGTCGGCGCCTCCTGCCGCACCACCACCTGCTCGTACGTGCCGTCCGCGCCGATCGTCACCTCCGGCCGCAGCGTGTTGACCTGCGCGGTCTCCAGCCACTGCGCGGCGAACTTGCGCAGCTCCCGGCCGGACGCGGCCTCCAACTCGGTGAGCAGGTCGTCGAAGGTGGCGTTGCCCCAGGCGTGCTTGCCGAAGTAGGCCCGCAGCCCGGCCACGAACGGCTCCTCACCCACGTACGCGACGAGCTGCTTGAGCACGCTCGCGCCCTTGGCGTAGGTGATGCCGTCGAAGTTGACCTCGACGGCCTCCATGTCCGGCATCTCGGTGTAGACCGGGTGGGTGGAGGAGAGCTGGTCCTGCCGGTAGCCCCAGTTCTTGCGGATGGACAGGAACGTCGTCCACGCCTCGGTGAACCGGGTGGCGTTGGTGTTGCACCAGTGGCTGGCCCACTCGGCGAACGACTCGTTCAGCCACAGGTCGTTCCACCAGCGCATGGTGACCAGGTCACCGAACCACATGTGGGCCAGCTCGTGCAGGATCGTGTTGGCCCGCTGCTCGTACTCGAAGTCGGTGACCTGCGAACGGAACAGGTAGTGCGACTCGGCGTGCGTCACACAGCCGAAATTCTCCATCGCGCCGGCGTTGAAGTCGGGCACCCAGAGCTGGTCGTACTTCGGCAGCGGGTAGCGCACGCCGAACTTCTCGTGGAAGAAGTCGAAGCCCTGCTTGGTGATCAGGTTGAGATCCTCGGCGTCGAGATGGGCGGCCATGCTCGCGCGGCAGAAGTATCCGAGGTCGATGCCGTCGTGGCTGTCGCGCACCTCGTGGTACGGCCCGGCGCACATCGCCGTGATGTAGGTGCTCATCCGGGGCGACTCGGTGAAGTGCAGCGTCTTGAGCGACTCACCCGCCGGCTCCTCGCGCTGCACCGGCATGTTGGACACGGCCCGCCAGTGCGCCGGCACGGTGGCGTGCCAGGTGTAGACGCTCTTCAGGTCGGGCTGGTCGAAGCAGGCGAACACCCGCTGCGCGTCGGCGGTCTCGAACTGGCTGTAGAGGTAGGTCTCGCCGTCCACCGGGTCGACCGTGCGGTGCAGGCCCTGCCCACTGTTGGAGAAAGCGAAGTCGGCGTCGACCACCAGGGTGTTGTCGCTGTCCAAGCCGGACAGGACCAACCCCTTCTCGGCGGACCAGTCGGAGAGGTCGACAGGCGCGCCGTTGAGCGTCGCGGACCGCACCGACTCGGCGGCCAACTCGATGAAGGTGCTCGCACCCGGTTCGGAGCAGCGGAACCGGACCTCGGTCGTCGACCGGAACGTGCGGCCGTCGGCCGCCAGCACGGCGGTGGACAGGTCCAGACTGATGTCATACCCCGTCACGTTGAGCAGGCGGGCCCGCTCGGTCGCCTCGACCTGCGTCAGGTTGCGCACTCCCGGCACTGTTTGTCTCCATCCCACATGTCGCCGTACGCCCGGCGGCGCCCGTTCGCCTACCGCTCGTGACGGCTGGCCCATTCGAGTCTTCCATGTACGGGCAGCCCGCGGTGGCCGAGGTCACGCTCTCATCCGGGTGCCGGTCGATGCGCTGCGGGGTGAAGATTCTCCCGAGACGCCGACCGCCGCCGGCGCCACCCGTCGCGAAGGGATCTCACCGTGACCGAACGTGTCACCGCCGACATGTGGTTCGACCCGGCCTGCCCGTGGGCGTGGATCACCTCCCGTTGGCTGCTCGAGGTCGAGCAGATCCGGGACGTGGACATCCGCTTCCACGTGATGAGCCTGTCCGTGCTCAACGATGGCCGGGACGAGCTGTCCGAGGATTACAAGGAGTTCCTGAGGACCGCCTGGGGCCCGGTGCGGGTCTGCATCGCCGCCGAGCAGCGGTACGGCAACGAAGCCCTGCGCCCGCTCTACACCGCGCTCGGCACCCGGATCCACCTGGGCAAGGAGGAGCGGCGCCACGAGCTCTACGTCGCCGCGTTGACCGACGCCGGCCTGGACCCGGCGCTGGCCGCGGCCGCCGAGAGCACCGACTACGACGAGGCGCTGCGGGCCAGCCACGAGGCCGGTATGCGCCCGGTCGGGCAGGACGTCGGCACGCCCGTCGTGCACGCGCCCGGCCCGGACGGCAGCCCTGTCGCGTTCTTCGGCCCGGTGATCACCCCGGCCCCGAAGGGGGAGGCCGCCGGTCGGCTCTGGGACGGTGTGCTGCTGGTCGCCGGCACCCCGGGCTTCTACGAGCTCAAGCGCACCCGCGAGCAGGACCCGATCTTCGACTGAGAGACGCGCGCGTGGCTCCCCTGTCAACGCCGGACGTCGGCAGGGGAGCGCTGCCCGACGGCGTACGCGCCCGGTCGGCGTGTCGCGGGTCGGCGGCCTCTGCCCCGTCACCGGGGACCGCCGGGCTCGTTGGCCTGCATGTCCGCCGCAGCGACCCGCAGTTCGTGGAGGCAATCCCGATGGCCAAGCACCGCGCGTCCGGTGACGATCAGCTGACCCGGCCGGGGGTGATCGAGACACCCGGCGCGGCCTACTGGTCGGTCGACGACTCCCGCTGGCCGGCGGTCCGCCCCGACCTTCCCGCCCATGTGGCGGACCTGCTCGCCTCGCCCATCGTGGTCGGCGTGGCCCGGGTGCCGGTGACCTCCCGGCTGACCCCGGTAGTCCCCGTGGCACCGCTGCTCGCCGATCCCGCGCCGCCGGTCGTCGCGGTGACCGAGCCCGTACCGGCTCCCGCCGTGGCGTCGGTTCCGGTCCTTCCGTCGGCTGCCGCGCCGGCCGAGCCCGCGCCGCCGCCCCCGGCCCCGGCCGCCCCGCGTCCGGTGCCGACGCCGCCGCTGAGCCCGCGACCCGTCCCGGCGCCGCCGCCCGATCGCCCGGTGCCGGGGCCGCCCGCGTCACCTCGCCGCGCCGTGAACACCGGGCCGGCCGCGGCCGGTCGACGGGGCAACGCCGGACCGGCGGCGGGCCGGCACCGGCGGGGCGCGTCCGACCGCGCCAGCTGACCGGCTCGGCACTTTCATCTGGTGGACCCGGCGTGGGTCCCCGTCGGTGGCGACACCGCCGCCGGTAGCGTCAGTGGGCATGACGGTCGTGCATCCGATCTCCCGGGCGTGGGTCACCACTGGTGGCACCGGCGCGCAAAACTACGACGAGTTCGCCGACGACGCGGAGATCACCGCGATCATCGAGGCGAACCCGCACAGTGCTCTCGGCATCGAGATGCCGCATCGTGCCCCGCAGAGCCTGGGCACGTCGTTCCTCGACGCGCTGCCGGCCGCGGCGGCCCGCCTCGCCGAGGCGAAGGCCGACGGCAGTTACACCCCCGCCGAGCAGGTGGTGGTGCTCTACCGGATCAGCGCGCCCGGTGAGGAGCCGGCGTACGGGCTGTTCGCGATGGTGGACACCGACCAGATCTCCACCCGGGCCGACGAGCCGGGCCTGGTCATCCGCAACGAGGACGTCTTCATCGCCAAGGTGCGCGAGCGGGTGGCGCTGGCCGAGGCGCTGGGTCACCTGCTCTCCCCCGTGCTCCTGCTCCAGACCGGCCGGGGTGACGAGCTGCACGCCGCCCTCGCGGCGGCGACCGAGTCGGCCGGTGCGCCCGCCGCGACGGACACCGACCAGGCGGGCCGCACGCACGCCATCTGGTTGCTCGGCCCCGGCCCGGAGCAGACCACGCTGACCGACCTCGCCGGTGGCGGGGAGCTGGTCGTCGCCGACGGTAACCACCGCAGCCTGGCCGCCCAGACCGGCGGGCTGCCGCGCTTCCTGGCCGTGGTCACCACGCCCGCGTCGGTGGCCATCCAGCCCTACAACCGGCTGGTCAGCGAGCTGACCACCACGCCGGCCGAGCTGCTCGACCGGCTGCGGGCGGCGGGCGCCGAGGTCACGCCGATCGACGGCCCGGTCGAGGTCCCGGCGGCCGGCGGCACCGTGCACCTCCGCCTCGGCGACCAGGGGTACGCGGTACGCCTGCCCGCCACGGCCGCAGGCGACCTGGAAAACCTGGACCACGCGCTCGTCGAGCGGCTGCTGCTGCGCGACGCGCTCGGTCTGGACCCGGGCGACAAGCGGATCACCTACGTCGGCGGCGACTACCCGGCGAGCTGGCTCACCGGTGAGGTCGACGCCGGGCGGGCCGAGCTGGCGATCCTGATCGCCCCGGTGACGGTGGCGGACTTCGTCGCGGTGAACCTGGCCCGGGAGAAGATGCCGCGCAAGAGCACCTGGTTCACTCCGAAGGCGCGCGGCGGTCTGGTCGTCGCGGAGCTGCCACGCTGAGCGGTCGCGCACCCGACCGTGTGACGAACCCGGCTCTCCGACGCCGCCCGCGCGACGTCGGAGAGCGCGGCCTGAGAGACTGCGCGGTATGCGCGTCTACCTGGGATCCGATCATGCCGGTTTCGAGTTGAAGGTGCACCTGGCCAACCACCTGGCCAAGCAGGGGTACGACGTGGTCGACGTCGGCCCGCACGGTTACGACCCGGACGACGACTACCCGACGTTCTGCCTGCACACCGGCGACCAGGTGGTGGCCGACGAGACGGGCCTCGGCGTGGTCATCGGTGGGTCCGGCAACGGTGAGCAGATCGCCGCGAACAAGGTCGCCGGGGTCCGCGCGGCGCTTGCCTGGAGCGTGGAGACCGCCCAGCTCGCCCGCCAGCACAACGACGCCAACGTGGTCGCGATCGGTGCCCGTCAGCACACCCTGGACGACGCCACCGGCATCGTCGAGGCGTTCCTGAACACGCCGTTCTCCGGCAACGAGCGGCATGCCCGTCGGATCGCCCAGGTGGCCGAGTACGAGAAGACCCGGCAGTTGCCCGAGCTGCCCTGACCGTGGGGTCAGCGCGGCGAGCGGGGCAGCTCCTCGCGGGGCACCCAGTTGCGTCGGACGACCACCACCCGGGCCTCCGCCTCGGCCAGGTCGTCGTCGGTGGGTCGGGCCGCGTCCCGGGCCCGTAGCGCGGCGCTGAGCCCCACCTGGGACGAACCGGAACCGACCAACCCGCGCAGCCCCCGCTCGCCGTCGCGCTCGTCGCCGCCGGAGTTCCGGCGGCGCGGGGGCGGGTCGTCACCGTCGTGCACACCCGTGGTGCTGGTCGTCGGGCTGTCGGTGCTCCGACCGGCCGTCTCGGGGTCGGGGTGGTGGTGGCGCAGCCGTCGCCGTCGTCGGTCGGGGTCACCCATCAGCCGACCGTACCCTGCCCGGCGTGCGATTCGGCACTGTCGTGCCGGTCCGTGTCCCGGGCGGGGTCGGCGAGTGGTTTGCCGGCTGGTTACCCTCGAATTCAGGCGGTGGTGATGCCGTCGGTCAGGGGGAGGACGAGATGGCAGACCAGACGCAGCCGTGGGCGGAGCGGACCGTGGAGGTGCCACCGCAGGCCGGCGTCGGGGTGCCGCCGCAGCGTGACGGGTTCCGCCGGGGCGTGGCTCCGGTGGGCCAGCCGCGCAGTCCGCGGACCGAGCCGTTCGGAGTGGTCGAGCAGGAGCCGACCGGCACCGGCTGGCCCGGTGAGCCGGCCCCGCGTCGGCCACTGAGCTGGCGGATGGCGCAGCTCCGTCGCGGCGGTGAGTGGAGTGCGGCGGCCGGGCTCTTCGCGTTCGTGTGCTGGGGGATCTGGGCGCTCTCCGGTCAGGGTGACCTGAGCGGTCCGCTGCTGGTGCTGGTGCTCAGCCTGCTGGTGGCGGTCGGCCTGTTCGCCCTGTCCCGGCTGGTCGGCCGGATGGTGTGGGAGCGGCAGCTCGGACGGGTGCGGCGCAGCGCCCGGGGTGCCCACCTGGCGACCGCGGTGTTCCTCGTCGGCCTCGGCGTGGCGTGGCTCCAGCAGACCGAGTGGGTCGTCTCGGCCTGGAACTGGATCTCCTCGAACTGATCGTGACCGCGTACGGGCGGGTCGGCTCGCCGCCGCCCGCCCGTACGCCCGGTCGCGGCACGCCGCGACACCGGTCGTCTCCCCACCAGGCAAGGCTGCTGCTTACCCGGCCGGCCACGGTTCATCCGTGGCCGGCCGGTCCGACTGCGGACATCGATGCCGCCCGCACCATCTTTCTTCCCAGCTGACCTCAAGGGTCCGTCACCGGCCGCTCGGTGTCGAGGAGTTCGCGCAGTTCCCGCAGGGCCGACGGCCAGGCATAGCCACGGACGAAGTCGTCCACCCGGAAGGAGGCGGCCTGGCCGTCGTCTCGCAGTTGACGGCGGATGGCGGCGACGAAGGAGCCGGTGTCCTGCCCGGTGATCGCGACGACGCCGGGTGGAAGGTCGACCAGACCGCTGGCGCCCACCGCCGTCGACACGACGCGTAGGCCACCGGCGACGTACTCGAGGATCTTGATCCTCGATCCGCCCCCTTCCAGCAGCGGCACGATGCCCACGGTCGCCTCCCGCATCAGCGTTCGTACCGTCTCCGGGTTCGGCACGAGGGAGACATTCGGTGCGTTGCGGCAGAGTTCCGCGACGCCGGCCGAGGGATTCCGTCCGGCGACGACGAGTTCGATGCCCGGGACGTCGGAGACGAGCCGGCGCCAGGCCGGGCTGAGCAGCAACCAGCGCAGCCCGTCGACGTTCGGTTTCCAGTCGAGGGCGGCGAGGAAGAGCAGCCGGTCCGGCCTCGAGATGGGCGCGACGGTGAGCTGCTCTGGCCAGATGCCGTTGGTGCAGACGATGATCCGACGTGGGCCGTGGGGGGCCAGCAGTCGGCGATCGGCCTCCGTCGTCACCACAACGGGAAGATCGCGGACGACGATTCGCTCCATCCGCCGCAGCAGCGCCACCTCGGCGCGCCACAGCGGGCGCTGCGCGTGGGGGACCTTTCGGGCCCGCTGCCGAACCAGGTCGGACTCGACGTTGTGCATGCTGACCAGGATCGGGCCGACCGTCTCCGGTAGGTGACGGGCCAGGCGCGCGATGTTGGTGTGGTCGACGACGCAGGCCCGGAAGCGATCGAACCGCCGCAGCGCGATCCGGAGGTTGCCGAGCAGGGCGGAACCGCTTTGCAGTACACCGCCGACGGTCTGGTATTTCGGGAGTGTCAGCAGATCCCGCAGCGCGTCGGCGACAGCCCGGCGTGGTCGGTGGACGGTGATCGTCTCGTACCCGGCGCCGTCGGGAAGAACATGGACGGCATCCGGGCACACCACGACGGTCGCGCCGCCTGCCGCGAGCACCCGGGCGATCGCGTCGGTTCGCAGCGTCGCACCGGAGTCGGGTGGTATGTGGAACTCCTTGGTGATCAGCAGAACTGGTGCCGCTGGCGACGTCAGGTCCGGAGGAGACATCGGCGCTCCAGGTCGGAAGGGACGGTCGGCGTCAGTGGGCGGTGGTACCGCCGAGTCGGGCTGGAGGTATCGGGTCGGACTCACGGAACCGGTCGGTCTCGCCGACCCGGTCGGACTCAGCGCCGGTGAAGGGTCCGACGGCGGCGTGGGCGGCGCGGCGGCGCACCGCGAGGTGGGCCGCGAGCAGCCAACCCCCGCCCACGATGATCTCGCTCAGGGTGCAGATCAACCGGCTGGCCAGCGCCACCACCCCCGCGACCGGGAGCGGCAGCACCGTGGCGAGTGCGAGCACGAGGACCGCCTCGCGCACCCCGACCCCGTCCGGGACGATGACCACGAGGACACCGCTCACGGTGGCGAGGCTGAACGCCGCGACGCAGATCAGGTACGACCGGCCGGGCGGCGCGCCGGCCGCGACCGCCAGCAACCAGACGTGGTGCCCGGAGACCATCCAGGAGACGGTCTGCGCCCCGATCGCCCGACGCATCCCCCGGTCGGTGACCCGCATCGACGACGGACGGCGGAGCAGGCGTGCGACCGTACCCGCGGCCTGGTTGATCAGGCCGGGGAAGAGCAGGAAGGCGAGGACCGGCACCGCCGCCAGCACCAGCCACCAGGCCCGACCACCCAGGACGGCCGGTCCGGCTGCGGCACCGACGGTCAGTCCGCTGAGGTTGACGATGATCGTGCTGAACAGGAAGACCGCTGCCATCCGCACCGGCGGCACCCGTTCCATCCGACCCATCTGGATGATCGCCGGTAGCGCCCACAGCTTGCCCGGGATGAACTTGCTCAGGAAGGCCACGAAGAAGATCCGCGCCGACGCCCAGCCGCCGACCGGGCCCCCGATGTCCACCAGCAGCGCCCGCCAGGACAGCAGGCCGAGCACCAGTCCCACCGAGGTCACCAGGAAGGAGGCGGCGAGCAGTAGGGCGAACCAGCCGGCGCTGTGCCCCTGCGCCAGGGTGCCGACCAGGGACCAGTCCTGATCGCGAAGGGCCACCACCGCGCCGACCAGCATCGCGACCACGAGCGCGGTGACGAGCACCCGGCCGAGCACGCGCCGCCAGGAGCCCGGCCGTCTGGCAGGCCGGGCCGCTTCGACAGGTGGGGGCACTCGCGCGTACGACGGGGTCACAGGTCGAGGTTAGGCGGGAAGGCTTGGCACCACCTTGGCCCGACGGGCGAGCACGGCAAGGATCGGACATGCGGGCGGCGGGCGATCACACCGGTGCGGCTCGGAGCCTGCTCCGGCGGGGAGCCGCCGCGGCGCAAACAGGGGACCGAATACCACTTCTGCAAACAAAGTTAAGCGATAGGGAAAACGCCGGCGCACCGTGGACGCCGGACACGTCCGGAAGTAGGACGATGAGAGTCCCTAAGGAATGGTACATGACAATAGATTCCGCGGCCCACCCACCGGGCGGAGCGACGAAGCGGCGAGTGTGGGTGGCCACACCTGCACAGATAGCGCCCGGCATTCGACTTGTCGTCGGGACGGGTGCGAAACTGGTGATCATGGAAAAGAGTAAATTTCGATGATCCCGATTCTACCGACAAGGGAGGGGTCGAGCGCCCCCCCGGCCCCGACACGGCGGCATCCTCGATAAGGTGGAACAGGAAAGCGCTCAACGAAATAGGTGGGCTGTTCACCGGGGTGGAGACCGCACCAAACCGCCGTACCTCGCGACCGGAGGAAATCGACCTCGACGTACGGGTCCCGGCAGCGGACGCTTTCAGCCCAGCGCCGGGCCTGGGCCACCGCGGTCCCGTTGGTCACACCAGGCAGCGGCGCCGGTCGCCGCCGCGCAGCGAACAAGTCTTCCTGTTCAAGGCCCGTGACGCGGGGGGGGGGGGGGGCCCCCCCCCCCCCCCCCCCCCCCCCCCCCGGGGGGGGGGGGGGGGGGGGGGGGGGGGGGGGTTTGCTGGGTTACTCGGGCGGGGCCTTTTCGGGTGGGACGCCCACGTGTAGGCGCACCTGGGGGACCAGCATGTCGTCCACGTCCA
>NZ_JBICUF010000029.1:0-40453 GCF_043198035.1 Micromonospora sp. NPDC048898 | reverse complement strand
AGCGGCCCCCCCCCGGGGCCGGCGGGGGGGCGGCGGGCGGGGGCCGGGGGGGGGGCGGGCGGGGGGGGGCCGCCGGGCCCCGCCCCCCCCCCCCCCCCCCGCCCCCCCCCCCCCCCCCCCCCCCCCCCCCCCCCCCCCCCCCCGCCGCGCCCCGCCCCCCCCCCCCCCCCCCCCCCCCCCCCCCCCCCCCCCGGCTGTCCGTCGCGATGGCGGGACGTCGGGCGGGTGTCGGGATCAGGTGGCCCGACTGCGGTTGTACAGGGCCTTGGCCCAGAAGAAGCTGAGCACGCTGATGACGACGCACCAGACGACCGCGATGACTCCGTTGGCGCCGATCCCGGTGCCGAGCAGCAGGCCGCGGAGGGTCTCCATGACGGGCGTGAAGGGCTGGTAGTCGGCGAACCACCGCACCGGCGTCGGCATGGAGTCGGTGGGGACGAACCCGCTGCCGAGGAACGGCAGGAGGATCAGCGGCATGGGCAGGTTGCTGGCCGTCTCGACACTGTCGCTGACCAGGCCGAGGGCGACGGACAGCCAGGTGAGCGCAAAAGTGATCATGGCGAGGACGCCGATCGCGGCGAGCCACTCGACCGGGTTGGCCGTCGGCCGGAACCCGACCAGCAGCGCGACGACGGTGACGGCCGCGAGGCTGAGCAGGGTCTGGACCAGGCTGCCCAGCACGTGGCCGGTGAGCACCGACGGGCGGAAGATCGCCATCGTCCGGAACCGGGCGATGATGCCCTCGGTCATGTCCATCGCGACCGAGATGGCGGTGCCCTGTGCCGCGCTGACCACCGTGATGAGCAGGATCCCGGGGGTGACGTAGTTGGCGTACTGGGCACGGTCGCCGGACGGACCGAGGCCGGCACCGAGCGTGCCACCGAAGACGTAGACGAAGAGCAGCAGGATGATGATCGGGATGCCGATGAGCAGGAACGTCATCGACGGGTACCGCCGCATGTGCAGGAGGTTGCGCCGCAGCATGGTGCTCGAGTCGCGGACGGCGAGGGAGACGGTGCTCATCGCGCGGTGGCCCTTTCCTGGTCGGGTCGGCCGGCACGGGAGTCGGGCTGGCCGGTGAGGGTGAGGAAGACGTCGTCGAGATCGGGGGTGTGCACGGAGAGCCCGGCCACGCTGATCGAGGCCTCGTCGAGCTGGTCGAGCAGCGAGCGCAGCGAGCCGACTCCGCCGTCGCTCGGCACCTGGAGGGTGAGCGCCGCGTCGTCGCGGGTCCCGGCCGCGAACGTCCGGGCCGCCGAGTCGAGCCCGTCCTGGTCGGCGAACTGCAGCACCACGTGGCCGCCCGGGATGAGCCGCTTGAGTTCGCGCGGGGTGCCCTCGGCGATCAGCCGGCCGTGGTCGAGGAACGCGACGCGGTCGGCGAGCTGGTCGGCCTCCTCCAGGTACTGGGTGGTGAGCAGGATGGTGACGCCCTCGGCGACGAGAGCGCGGATGATGTGCCACATGGCCCGGCGGCTGCGCGGGTCGAGGCCGGTGGTCGGCTCGTCGAGGAAGATCACGCGGGGCGCGCCGACCAGGGTCATCGCGAGGTCGAGTCGCCGCCGCATCCCGCCCGAGTACGTCGACACCGGTTTGCCCGCCGCCTCGGTCAGGTCGAACTGGTCGAGCAGGTCGGCGATCCGTCGCCGACCGGCGTCCCGGTCCAGGTGACACAGGTCGGCCATCAGGTTGAGGTTCTCCCGGCCGGTGAGCAGGTTGTCGACGGCGGAGAACTGGCCGGTGACGCCGATCAGTTCGCGTACCGCGTCGGGCTCGCGGGTCAGGTCGTGGCCGAAGACCCGGGCGTTGCCGCCGTCGGCGTTGATCAGGGTGGAGAGGATCTGCACGGTGGTGGTCTTGCCGGCACCGTTGGGGCCGAGCAGCGCGAAGATCGTTCCCTCGGTGATCATGAGGTCGATGCCGTCCAGGACGACCTTGTCGCCGTAGGACTTGCGCAGGTCGGTGGCGACGATCGCGGGCTTCGTGGAGCTGGTCATGGTCTCCTCTTCTCTGGTCGTGGTGGGGGAATCAGGCACGGCGGATCATGATGTCGCCGTAGGCGGTGTGCGCCCGGACCTCGACCGTCTCGTCGGTCTGCGCCGGGCCGTCGGTCGTCTCCAGGGCGTTGTGTACGCGGCCGTGCCTGGAACTGACGTCGAGCCAGGCCGCGGTCCCGCGACGGACGCCGACCTCGATGGCCCCGTACGACGTGTTCAGCTCGACCGCCCCCCGGACGACCTCACCCAGCCGGACGTTGCCGTAGGCCGTGCGTGCCGCCACCGAGGCCATCGGCGCGTCGACGGTGATGTCGCCGTACGCGGTGTTGACCCGGACGTCGCCGCCGCTGCGGCCGATCCAGCAGTCACCGGAGGAATTCTTGATCTCGGCGGGGCCGTCGACCGCGCCGATGCGCACCTTGCCGGACGAGACCTTCACCCGGGCCGAGCCCGCGACCCGCTCCACCGCGACCTCGCCGTGACTGCTGTCGATGTCCAGCGGCCCGGTCTCGTCGAGCCGGATCCCACTTCCGGTCTTGATGTGACACGCACCGAGCCGACCCTCGCAGCGGAACGCCGCCCAGGACGACTGCGCGTGCACTCGCGACCCGACCGGCAGCTCGATCAGGAGGTCGACCGACGGCCCGGGGCCGAAGCCGTAGCGACGCCAACTCTTCGACACCCTGATCAGCAGTTGTCCCGCGGCGTACTCGACGGTGGTCTGCTCGGCGGTGCTCACGTCGGCCTTGCTCGACGGGTCGCGGGGCCGCACCGTCACCACCGTGTCGGTGCGGTCGGTCGCGCTGATCCAGACATCCCCGACGGGCAGCTCGATCTGGACGGCGATGGGCTCTGGCGTATCGAAAACAGGCATGGTGGTCTCCCGGAAGGTGGTCGGCGAATGTCGCCGCTGGTCAGCGGCGCGAGAAAAGAGGGGGTACGGAGTGTTAGCGGGCCCAGCCGGTGACGTGCTGGCCGGAGCGCGGCTCCGCCCGGCGGGGTGGACGACGTTCCGTGTCACCGGCGCCGACGGCAGCGGCGACAGCGCGCACCAGCCAGGCGTTGACCGAGAGCCCGGCGCGCCCGGCGGCCTCCTCGACGCTGGCCTTGAGGTGGTCGGGGAGCCGAAGGTTGATCCGTGAGGTGCCGCCGTCCTCGCCGTCGGGCGCGGGTGCCGGCGCGGACAGCGTCGGTGGGCCGCTGGGCGCACCCACCTCGTCGACCGGCGGGCTGGCCGGTGTCACCACGAAGTCGGGCTCGCGCCCCCGCAGCCGGACGTGCACCGAACCGGGGGCGAGGTCACGGGTGATCTCGTCGGCGGCGTCGGAGAGTGCTTCGAGCAACGTGAGCCGGGTCGCCGCCTCCAGCTGGGCGAAGAGCCGTTCGGCCAGCACCCGGGCCTCGGGGTCGACGCCCTCCGCCGCCACGGCGAACTCGTCTCGCAGGTTCTCAACGTATGACCTCAGCTCCATGGCACCATCATGGCACCATTTTGGCTCAGAGTGCAACAGCCATGGCTCAGGACGATGCCAATCGGTCGGTCCCGCCGCCGGACGCGGCAGCTTCCAGGCCGCCGAAAGCGCCTCGGACCAGGTGATTCGCCTCCCCCTGGGTCAACCCGCTGGCCACCAAGAGGTCGCTGACGGTCGTCCGGACCTGCGCCACCACCACCGCACCGGAGAAGCCGACCCCCTCCCGGTAGGCACGACCGGCCGTCCGAACCGCCCGCAGCGCCTGCTCGCGCGCGCGGTCCGGCTCGGCACCGGCGGCGAACTGCCGCTTGAGCAACCGGACCGCGTCGGCGAGATCGGCCACCGCCTCCGGCAGCGCTTCCGGGACCGGTTCGCCGTCCTCGATCAGCGTCACCGATCGCCGGATGAGGGTTCCGCTGTTGCGCATCGCCCGGTCGATCGGCTCTGCCGCCCGCGCGTACCGGCCCACCGGCCCGTGCCGCTCACGCCAGTGCACCGGCGACAGGGTGCTGGCCTCCCGGGCACCCTGGGTCGCCTCGACGAACGCCTGCAACTGGCCCTTGTTCTGCCGCAGCGCGCTGCGGGCGGCACGGGCACGACCGGCGTCACGCGCGGCCAGCGCGTCGGCCGTCGCGCCGAGTTGGGCCACGAGGAGATCCAACACCGGCCGGGCCGCCCGGTTGAGCACCCGCAGCGGGTTCAGCGGCAGCAGCACAGCGGTGACCAGCAGCGCCAGCCCTCCCCCGATCAGCGCGTCCACGAACCGAGGGATCTCCAGGTCACGGACGGACGGACTGAGCGTGGCGATGAGCACCGCCGTCGCCCCGGCCTGGATCACCACCGCCGCACTGCCCGCGAGGAACAACGCGACGACGATGGCGAGCACGACGATCAGGGCCAGTTGCCACCACCCGGTGCCGATCACCAGGAGCAGCAGATCGCCGATCAGCACGCCGACGGTGACACCGATGATCAGCTCGACGGTTCGGCGGAGCCGATGGCCGACGGACGCGGCGAGAGTCGAGACCGCGGAGATCGGCGCGAAGACCGGCTGCGCCACGTGCAACAGCTCGTGCGCCACGAACCACGCCAGCGCCGCGGCCAGACCGGCCTGCACCGCGAGCCCGCCGATCGCCCGCACCCGACGGAACCGCTCGCGCAGCGTGGCCGTCGTGCGGTCCCGCAGCCGTACCACGAGCGAAGCGCGCCGGTCCGCTCCGTGCCGACCGGCAGCGACCATGGCGGCACCTACCCCGTCAGGGCCCGATCAATCCCCCGCACGTGCGCGGCGACCCGACGGCGACCGCGCCGAGCTGGGCCGCGCCACCGCGACCACCGCGACGACCAGACGACGACCGCGACGACCGCGACCACCGCGACGACCGCGACGACCGCGACGACCGCGACGAGTGTGGGGCCACGCCACCGCGACGATCATTCCGAGGTACGCCGGACGCGTCGCCGTCGGACCGCGACGATCGTTCCGGCGTACGCCGGGCCTGTCGCGATTGAGGCCGTCCGCTTCGGGTAGACCGCGCTCTGCCGCCGTCCGGGTGGCGTCCCCGGCCACCGTGCCGGTGGGGCTGGCCTCGGGTGGATCGTGTCATGGGGCTGCCGAGACGCCGCGGGGGGAACGTCAGATGGATCAGCGCGGTTGAGCGGGCCGGACACCTCCGGCGACGTCGTGGAGCTGCGGGTGCACGGAGTCTCCGGCGCGAACGCCGAGGAGGTACTGGGCCTGCGGCAGACCGCGCAGGTGGCGGGCGACCGCAGCGGAGGCTTCTACCGGCCGCGCCCCCGGTGTTCGGACAGCGCCGGCGCCCACGGGGTGACGCTGGAGGCGTACCGCTGGGGTGACCTGCCCGCCGGGACCGTGGCCCGCGCCCTGGGGCTGGTCTTCCTCCTGCCGTTCATGCTCGTCAACGTGACGATCTGGATGCGTCCCGCGAACGCCGGTTCCGAGGCGATGGTCAGGTCGCTGTGCCGGCTGCTGGCGCTCACGCTCACCGCGCTCTACGTGCTCGCCATCGCCGGCGTCGCCCTGGACCTCGTCGGCTGGAAGTGTCTGAACTCGTCGAACTGCCTCGCCGGGCGCAGCTGGCTGTCCTGGTTGGGCGGGCGGCCGGTCGGGCTCCGACTGACGGTCCTCGCGCTGGTCCCGGCCACCGCGATCGGCCTGATCTGGCGGATCAGCAACCGCCCGGGGCGGCCGTTCGAGGCGTTCCGCGCGCCCGAGCAGGTCTCCGGGCATCGGCTCGGCGAGGTCGGTCAGTGGGACGCCGAGCCGCTGGTCGGTCGACTGCGCTCGATCCACGTCGCCGCCGCCTTCGCGACGCTGGACCTCACCCTGCTCCTGGCCCGAGTCGCCGCCGGTGCCACCGCCGCCGGCATCGCCCTGACGGTGGCCACCGCGGTGGTCCTGGCCGCCTGCGTGGGATCGCTGTGCACTCCCCCGCTGATCGACCGGGCCGCCACCGATCGGCGGCTCGACGGCATCACCAACGCGCTGCGGACCACCGCCATCGTCCTGACCGTCCTCGTGCTGGCCTACGTGCTGGCCAGCCCGCGACCATGGGACGAACGCCACGGGCTGCCCGGCTACGACACGATCCTGGCCGGGCTGTTCGTCGCGCAGACGACCCTGCTGGCCGCCCTGGGCGTGGTGCTGCTGCGGCCCCGGAACCGGCGGCGAGGGGCCAGGCCGCTGTTCGGGCTGGGCGCGCTCGCGATCGCGGCGGCCGGGATCAGCGTGGCGGTGGCGTACTCCGCGGGGTTGGTCTACCGGGCGGCGGATTTCCTCGACCGCGACGTGCCGACCGCCGCGGGCATCGCCGCCGGCCCGCCCCGCGCGTACACGTGGGTGATCTTCGGCTTCCTGCGGGCGGTGCTGATCACGCTGGTCGTCGCCGGTCTGGTCGTCGCGATCTCCCGCCGTCGCCGGAGGCGCGCCGCCGAGGCGATCGTCGCGCACGACTACCCGAACCCGCCGGCCCAGGTCAGACCCCGACTCCGGCAGGTCCAAGACGCGATAGCTCGGGCCCGGTTCACCGAGAAACTGGTGTCGTTGGCGGTGCTCTTCGGCTGTCTCGCCGGGCTCGCCACGGCCAACACCACCATCGGCCTGCTGGGAGAGTTCCCGAGCGACCTCGTCGAGCGAAGCATCGGGTTGCCGGCGGAGGCGGTCACCTTCAGCATCGCGTTCGGCAGTTGGCTGATCGCCGCGATCATCATCGGCCTGATCATCGGCAGCGTCTTCGCCTACCGAACCATCCCGTTCCGGCGGCACGTCGGCGTTCTCTGGGACCTCGGTACCTTCTGGCCCCGAGCCGCCCACCCCTTCGCGCCGCCCTGCTACGCCGAACGGGCCGTACCGGAGCTGACCCGCCGTGTCACGTACCTCGTCGAGAGCGGCCACCCGGTGCTGCTCACCGGGCACAGCCACGGCTCGGTCCTGCTCGCCGCGACGGTGCTCCAGTTGCCGCCGGAGGTCGGCTGCCGGGTCGCCCTGCTCACCCACGGGTCGCCGCTGCGTCGCCTCTACGCGCGACTCTTTCCCGCCTACGT
Source organism: Micromonospora sp. NPDC048898 (assembly GCF_043198035.1). Classification (NCBI taxonomy): domain Bacteria; kingdom Bacillati; phylum Actinomycetota; class Actinomycetes; order Micromonosporales; family Micromonosporaceae; genus Micromonospora; species Micromonospora sp. NPDC048898. Next base: position 33,420 of record NZ_JBICUF010000029.1, on the reverse strand, counting down.
CGACGATGCGGCGCTGCACGACATCGGCCGCCGGGTCGGTTGGCGCTGGGTGAACCTGTGGCGGGACACCGACCCCATCGGCGGCTGGGTCTTCTCCGCCCACCGGTCACCCCAGGCGGCCACGGACAGCGACCCGGCAGACGCCGTGGATCGCCGACAACGCGATCCCCGCGACGTGGTGACGCCGGCCAGCGACAGCGTCCCCCCACCCATCCACGGCCACTGGCCGGACGAGGCGGACGAGGCGTTCACCGAGGCGGTACGGGAGTTGGTGCAGCGCCTCGGTGGGTGGACGAAACCACCCGTGGCACCCGGGTAGCCGGGTCGGTCACGTGGCGCGGGCCGCCCGCGTACGCCAGTCGTCGAGACGCGTGGCGGCGAGACGAGCGCCGTCGGCCGGGACGAGCGAGCGTTCGCCAAGCGTGGCGCCGAAGTACCGGGCGCCCGGGTCGGCCACCACCGATCGGGGATCCTGCTGGGAGGCGAGGATGGTGCGGCCCAGTTCGTCGAGGCGGAACTGCTCCGGGCCAGCGATCTCGACCACCGCGTTGGTGGGCGCACCGACCACGACGTCGGCGACCTCGGCCGCGACGTCGTCCGCCGCCATCGGCTGGATGAGCACCGGCGCGAGGTGCACGGTGTCGCCGTCCGTGGCGGCGTCGATGATCCCCTGGACGAACTCGAAGAACTGCGTGGCGTGCACCACGGAGTACGGGATGCCGGCCGCGACGATGAGCTTCTCCTGGGCGACCTTCGCCCGCATGTAGCCGCTGTCCGGGATCCGGTCGCAACCGACGATCGAGAGCGCCGCGTAGTGGCCCACCCCGGCGTCCGACGCGGCGGCGAGAAGCGTCCGGGTGGACGTCTCGAAGAACTCCAGCACGGCGGTGTCCTCGAACGACGGCGAGTTCGACACGTCGACGACGACGTCCGCACCGGCGATCGCCTCGGCGACCCCGTCGCCGGTCAGTGTGTTGACGCCGGTCTTCGGAGAGGCGGGCACCGCTTCGTGCCCCCGGGCACCGAGATTGTCCACGAGCTTGGAGCCGATGAGGCCACTGCCACCGATGACGACGATCTTCATGGTCGAACCACGTCCTGTCTGCGTGGGATGAGTCGCTGCCACACCAGTAAGACGGAAACCGTGCGCCGATGCAGCACAATCGCTCGAGAACAGGTCAACGAGGATCCCCATTTTCTGGAGGTCGACATGGCCGTGGTGTCCCACCCGGTGTTCGCCCGGGTGTACGAACGGCTCAGCGTCGCCATGGACCGGGCCGGCACGGCGGAGTTCCGACGGGACCTGGTCGCCGACCTCTCCGGCCGGGTGATCGAGATCGGTGCGGGCAACGGCAGGATGTTCGCCCACTATCCGTCCGGGGTGACCGAGGTCGTCGCGGTCGAGCCAGAACGTCGTCTGCGCGCCGCCGCCGAGCGGGCGGCACCGAGCGCGCCGGTGCCGGTCACGGTCGTCGACGGTCTGGCGGAGGCGCTGCCCGCAGGTGACGGCGAGTTCGACGCGGCGGTCGTCGCGTTGGTGTTGTGCACCGTGGCGGACCAGGAGAGCGCGCTCGCGGAGGTCAGCCGGGTGCTGCGTCCCGGCGGCCAGTTGCGCTTCTTCGAGCACGTTGCCGCCGAGGAGCACAGCGGTCTGCACCGCGCCCAGCGACTGCTCGACGCGACACTGTGGCCGAAGCTGTTCGGCGGCTGCCACACCAACCGCGACACCGTCGCCGCCATCAGCGCCGCAGGGTTCGTGATCGAGGAGCTGCGCCGATTCCGATTCCCGGCCTCCAGCAACAGCCCGTCCGCGCCCTGCGTGCACGGCCGGGCGATCAGGCCCGCGGCGGCAGCCCAGCTCTGAGCGAGGGTGGTCAGTCGATCATTCGTGCGGTTCAGAGCAATGTGAAGGTGAATACGTATTAGACGTGTTATGCACCTATTGTGTCGTTTTGTGGGTATCGGCGGCTCGGACGTGATGTGGTGGTCACCGCACTTTGTCAGTGCCATCCAGGCCGTCTGACGCAGGTCTTGGCTTTACCGAGCCCTCCTGCGAAGTAAGAACCCACGGAGGGTGTTCTGTGACAGCAAAGCCCCATCACCATCGTCTTCGCCGAGGGCTCCTGGCGGCGCTCGCGGCATCCGCGGCCGCCGCCGTCGCGGCCAGCTTCCTGCTGCTCGGCTCGACGCCGGCCAGTGCCGCCGACGCACCGGTAAACCTGGGCACAGCGGGAAACTTCTCCGTCCTCGCCGGGGCCGAGCCGACAAACACCGGCGCGAGCTTCCTGGGGCAGAGCCTCGGACGATTCCCCGGAAACACCGCGGCGGGCTTCGAAACGGCAACCATCGGCGGTGAGATCCACCTCGGCGACGCGGTCGCTCTCCAGGCGCAGAACGACCTGACCATCGCCTTCAACGACGCCGCCGGCCGGACACCGTTCACCAACCTCCCCGCGGAACTCGGTGGCAACACGCTCAACGCGGGCGTCTACCGGATCGGGGCCGCGCAACTCACCGGGCCGTTGACGCTGAACGGCCAGGGCGACCCGGCGGCCGTGTTCATCTTCCAGATCGACTCCTCGCTGACGACGGCGTCGAACAGCAGCGTCGTTCTGATCAACGGCGCCTCGGCCTGCAACGTCTTCTGGAAGATCGGCAGCTCGGCGACGATCGGCACGGGAACCACCTTCGTGGGCACCATCATGGCCCAGGCGGCGATCACGATGGCCACCGGCGCGACCCTCCAGGGCCGCGCGCTGGCACGTACCGCCGCCGTCACTCTCGACACCAACGTCATCACGGCACCGCTGTGCGCCGGCCCCACCGGGCCACCCGGCCCCACCGGGCCACCCGGCCCGTCCGGTCCGCCCGGTAGCCCCGGCGCACCCGGCAGCCCCGGAGCACCCGGAGCACCCGGAGCGCCCGGCGCACCCGGCAGCCCCGGCGCACCCGGAGCGCCCGGCGCACCTGGCAGTCCTGGAGCACCCGGTAGCCCCGGCGCACCCGGAGCGCCTGGCGCGCCCGGCAGTCCTGGAGCACCCGGTAGCCCTGGAGCACCCGGACCGCAAGGCGCACCCGGACCGCAGGGAGCACCCGGCGCACAGGGCGAAGCCGGACCGCAAGGCGCACCCGGTAGCCCCGGAGCGCCTGGCGCACGCGGTGGCCCTGACGGCGGGGGTCCCATCCTGCCGGTCACCGGCGGTGGAACAGTCCCGGCCCTGACGGGCATCGGGAGTGCGCTGGTCGTGCTGGGCGCGTTCGCGTTCCTCCTGGCCCGACGTCGTACCCAGGAGTCCTGATCGGTGGCCCGGCCGGTGACCTACCGGCCGGGCCCCCTCCACACGGGCCTGCCTGGACACCGTCGGCCCATCCCCCTGCCGGGGACGGGCCGACGGGTGGCGCAGGGGCGGGGTCAGTCGGTCAGACCCAGCTCCCGTAGGGCGTCGTCCTCTCGTTCGTGCGAGAGGTAGAGCAGGATCTGCGGCCGGTCGTCCCCCAGCCGCACGACATATGTCTGCGCGAACCGTGCGCTGCCGGCCTCGCCGCCGGGCGGTGCGAAGTCCAACGTCCACCGGGTGGGGACGAGGACGTACCCCGGTGCGAGGTCGAGCACGTCCAGGACCGTCACCTGGGCGCGGCGCAGGCCGAACTGCTCGGTCATCGCGGCGTGCCGCTCGTCGAGAGCGGCTCGGTATGCCGCGTCGTTGGTGACGGCGGTCGCCGTACTCGGGTCACCCTCGATGTAGGTCGCGGCGTAACTCGCGGCGATCCTGGCGTTGTCGCCGGCTTCGACGGCCCGCGCGTAGGCGTGCAGGAAGGCGGTGATCGAGTCGCGTACGGGTGCTTCGGCAGACTTCATGCGCAGTCCCTTCGGGTGCCCGGTGCGGCGAGTATGCCAGGCGATGTCCGGTGCGGCGGCCCGCGCTTCAGCACCGCCATTCGCCTGCCGCAGGTGGCACCCGTGGGTCAGTGGTTGGCAGGCCCGCCACCCAGTCGTCCAGGGCGGTCGGGCTCGTGAACAGCAGTACGGGCGGCCCGGCCGGGTCGGCCTGCCAGGCCCGCATCCGCCGCCGTTCCCGCCCGAACGCGGTGACGTGCCACACCAGGATCGAGTCACCGGACAGCACACTGCCCACTGATTCGCGGTTTCCGTTGCAGATCACCTCGCCCGAGCCCAGGCGGCGCAGGGTACGACGCAGCAACCGCCCGAACGAGCACCACCGCGGGTAGTCCAGGGCCACCACCAGGTCGGCGCGCGCCAGCGGGACGTCCCGCCAGCCGTGGTACGCGCCGTCGAGGATCCAGGTGTCCCGGCGGCAGAGTTCCTCGATCCGGCCGCGCTGCTGGGCGACCGGCACCTCGACCCACCCCGGCAGCCACAGCAGGTCGTCCACCGGATACCAGGGCAACCGGAGTCGCTCGGCCAGGCGTGCGGCGAGAGTGGACTTGCCCGCGCCGTGCACCCCGTAGATCAGGATGCGACGCGGTGCGGTCATCGCGGCAGCGTACGCCGTCGGCGCTACGTAGTCGGGTGGACCAACCTGCGTAGTGACTACCGACGATTGGCGGCCTGCTGGCCGGTGCAATGGACGTATGGCAAACAACGAGGCCGCGAAGGCCAGCAACCCGGACAGCGCCGAGGCGATCGCCCGGCCCACCACCCCACCGAGCACACCGCCGCAGCGGACCACCCCGGACGACGCGCGCGCCAGGGCGGACACCGCCGCACCGGCGCCGCCGCCGGTCCGCGCACCCGAGCAGGCCCGGCAGACCGAGCAGGCGCAGCGCGCCGACGGGCCGCCCGCCACGGCCGCTCCGGTCGTCAAGGGTGACGCCCAGGCGGCACCGGCGACGCCGACCCCGTCGCCGCCGACCACCATCACCGCCGACACCGTGGCCGCGCGGGCCGTCGTGCTCGACGGCGCCGACAACGCCCTGGTGCTCACCAACTTCACGACCCGCGCGTACACGATCGGGATGAACGGCGGCACCAGCACCATCAGCCTGGCGAACGACAAGCGCGCCTACACCACGATCCTGGACGGGCAGAACGGCAACCTGTGGGCGGCCAACAACGTCAACAGCCGCAGCCTCAGCGCGAACCAGGTCGACCTGGACGGGCCGAACAACCACGTCAAGTTCTGCCACAGCAAGACCCGCACGTACACCGTCGGGATCGACGGTGAGAAGAGTTCGATGTCGTTCGCGCACCCGGACACCCGGCAGTACAAGCTGCTGCTCAACGGCACCACCGGTGACCTGTGGGCGGCCAACAACGTGAACAGCCCCAGCGTCACCGCGACCAACATGTCCGCGACCAACGCGGTCAGCTCGAAGATCGTCGCGGCGAACCAGGTCGACCTGGACGGCACCAACAACCACATCAAGTTCTGCCACAGCAAGACCCGCACGTACACCGTCGCGATCAACGGCGACCAGAGCTCGATGGCCTTCGCCAACCCGGACACCCGGGCGTACACCGTGGTCATCGACGGTGTGCACGGCGACATCTCGCTCAGCAACGCGGACCTGGCCGAGGAGTTCGACGTCGCCGACACCCACCTGACCGCGGCGATTCCCGGCGCGGTGCTGGTGATCGGCGAGACCGGTGCGCTGGAGTTGGCCGACAAGCCGTACGACAGCGCGGTGGCCGGCGTGGTCTCCGGAGCGGGCAGCTTCGCCCCGGCGATGGTGCTGGACCGGCAGCCGGACAGCGACAGGCGTCGCCCGCTGGCCCTGGCCGGCAAGGTGTACTGCCTGGTCGACGCGACACACGGCCCGGTGCGTCCCGGTGACCTGCTGACCACCTCCCCCACCCGCGGGCACGCCATGCGGGTGGCCGACCCGCTCAAGGCGGTCGGGGCGATCCTGGGTAAGGCGCTGGGTCCGCTGCCGACCGGTCGGGCGTTGGTGCCGATCCTGGTGACCACGTCATGACCAGCCTGCGTGAGGCGGCCGGGAAGTATCTCAGCTTCCAGGCGCCGATGACGATGCGGCAGGTCGGCGGCGAGATCGGCCACCCCACCGGGTCCAGCCGACGGCTGCTGATGCAGCTGGACCAGACGTCCAGCGAGTGGTTCTCCGGCAGCCTGCTGCCCTCCAGCGTGAAGGGCAGCGCGTGGCTGCGGTTGTTCAGCGACGGCCACTACATGTTCGAGGGCCACGTGCACGAGAACGGCGCGGTCACGCACAGGTGGTCGTTGGTGGCCACGCCGGCCTTCGTGGACGCCGACGGCAACGCCTTCGTCTTCTCCGCCAGCGGCACGGTGTCGGACAACAGCAGCAGTGACGACTTCGCCGAGCTGGGCCAGGATCCGCGGATCGGGCAGTACTGGGACCAGCTCAGCAACGCCAGCGTGAACTTCCGGCTGAGCGTGACGATGAACGTCGGGCAGCTGATCACCAACATCCTGAAGTGGATCCCGCTGGTCATCGTCGGTGCGGTGGTCGCCGGGTGGGTCGCGTTCTTCGGTCAGCCCGGCAAGGTCCACACCTACAAGGACGAGAACGGCACCATACACATGTGGAAGTCGAGGGAGTGACGCCATGACCAGCGTCCGCACGGCCGCGACCCGGTACCTCGACATCCAGGCGCCGCTGACCCTGCGGCAGGTCGGGGCGCAGGTCGGTCACCCGGGCGGGTCGACCCGGACGACCATGGACCGGCTGGAGCAGGAGTGGAGCAACACGTTCTCCGGCAGTCTGCTGCCGTCCAGCGTCAAGGGCACCGCGTGGTTGCGGATGGCCAGCGACGGCCACTACTGGTTCCAGGGGCACGTGCACGAGAACGGGCTGCTCAGCCACAGCTGGAGTTTCGCCGCCGCGCCGAACGTGGTGGACCAGAACAAGAACGTCTTCGTGGCCGTCGCGAGCGGTCGGGTGACCGACGAGCACAGCAGCGACGACTTCAGCATCACCGGTCACGATCCGCGGATCGCCGAGCTGTGGGACCAGATCCGGTACGCGCCTGTCACGTTCCGGTTGGACGTCACGGCCAACTTCGCGGAGTTGGCCAAGAAGGTGGGCATGGGGATCCTGACCGCCTTCGGGGTGACCGTCCTGGTCGGCACGATCAACGTTCTCGGCGCCAAGGGGGCGGAGTGTCACGAGGACTCCAACGGGCACGTCACCTGCTACACGAAGAACACCTAGCGGTTCCCGGACGGTGACGGCCGTGGTGCGTCGCGCGCCACGGCCGTTCCCCGGCTCAGCCGACCAGGCGTAACGCGTCGGACAGCTCACGCCGGGACGTCACCGCGAGTTTGCGGTACGCCCGACCCAGATGTGTCTGCACCGTCCGCACCGACAGCACCAACTGGTCGGCGATCTCCCGGTCGGACAGGCCACGGGCGGCGAACCCGGCGATCTGCGTCTCCCGTGCGGTCAGCCCCGCCGCCACCGCCGGGTCGCCGGGCGCCGCGGCCCGAAGTCGGGTGCGCAGGTCGCCGAAGAGCCGGGCGCTGTCGGGCGTGCCGGTACGCCGGGCGACCTCGTCGACGAGTTTCAGCGCCTCACCGCTCATGTTGACGTCGACCAGGCGGTGGGCGTGCTCGAGCAGCACCGTCGGGTTCCGGCCGGCCAGCGCGATCACCGCCCGACCGGCGGTGACGAGGCGTTCGGCGTCCACGTGCCCGATCGCTTCGGCGATGCGGCCCGCGTACCTGGTCGGCCCGGCGACCGGGTCGAGGTGTGCCGCGTAGATGAGGTAACCCAACTCCACCAGCCAGCACCCGGACGTCCGGGCGACGGCGATCGCCTCGTCCATCAACCGGGCCGCCCGCGTTCGCTGACCCGCCGCGGCGGCCACCGCGGCCGTCGCCCAGGGCCGCAGACCCGGCACCAACGCGACCGCGTCGACGGGGTGCTCCCGCAGCACCGCCTCGGCCTCGTCCGGGCGGCCGTCCTCGGCCAGCGTGATCGCGAGCCAACCGGTGGCCTCGGACCGGAACAGCCCCTCCCCGTCGGCCTGTTGCGCGACGGCGTCCCGGAGCCGGCTGATCGCGCCGGCCCGGTCACCGCTGACCCGCTGGGCGTAACCGTCGAAGATCGGCCACGCGGTGTGGGACAGCCCGGAGACCAGCGGATCGTCGGGCATCGGCCACCGTCCCGCCGCCGGGTCCGTGACCGGCCCGGTCGGGACGGGCTCCCGCCACAGCTCGGCGAACGCCAGCGCCGCCGCGGCCATGCCACGGGCGAACGGCAGTGCCGACGACCCGGACCTGCGCACCGCCGCACGGCCCACCCGTGCCGCCTCCTCGGTGCGCCCGGTCAGGGCCAGCGCGGCCACCGACGCCAGCGTGACCCGCAACTGCCCGGCCGGCGGAGGTGTCGCACCCAGCAACTCGCGGGCATCGTGCAGCGCCCGCGCCGCCTGCCCGCTGAAGAGTTGGACCACCACGGCGACCGCCGCCGCCTCCGCCCGACCGGCCACGTCACCGGCGGCCTCGGCGTCCGCGCGGATCCGCAGCAGATCGTCGTACGCCTGCCGAGGCTCCCGCCCCACCCACGCCCGGTGCCTGGCCAACGCCACCCGGACGGTCACCTGCGCCCCTCGGTCACCGGCGGCCTCGGCATCGCGGAGTGCGGCGGCCAGCGTCTCGTACGCCTCGGCGGTGCGGCTCTGCTCGACGAGGGCGGCGGCGAGCGCTACCGCCGCCGGTGCCCCGCCGCCGCGCTCCCGGGCCCGCCGGGCCAGCTGTTCCGAGGCTGTCGGATCCGCGTACAGGCAGAGGCTGGCCGATCTGAGCAGCTCGGCCGATCCGACCGGTTGACCGGCGTGCACGGCCCACAGCGCGCTGGCCATCGCGGATGCGCCCCGGGTCGTGCCCGGGGGCGTGCTGGCCAGCAGAGCGGCGGACACCCGGCGACGCCGGGCCGGTGACATCCGGCGGCGCAGCACGGCACCGAGCATCGGGTGGCGTAGTCGTACCAGGATCTGGTCGTCGCTCTGTTCGCTGCGGACCAGGCCGAGCTGTTCGAGATCGGCGATCAACTCCGGTGACGCGGCCGCCTCCACGACGGACAGCGGCAGGGGCCCACCGAGGGCCAACGCGGCCAGGGCGTCCTCGCCGAGGCGGCCGACGCGGTCCAGCTCCCGGTCGAGCAGGTCGGCCACCTGTGCCGGCACCGCGAGGGGGGCGCGCCACCGCCACTGGTCGGTGTCGCGCACCAGCGAACCGACCTCCCGCCCGTGGTCGATCAACGCGGTCGCCAGTTGCGGCAGCCCGCCCGTCCACTGCCAGAGCAGTTGGGTGGTGGAGCGGCTGACGGGGCCGGACAAACGCTGTTCGGCCAGGGTGCCGACCGCGTCCTCGGCGAGGGCCGGCACGATCAGCAGGGGCAGCCCGACGTCCTTCCACAGCGCGACCACCGCGTCCGGGGCCGGGACCCCGGACCGGACGGTGACCAGCGCGCGGACCGCACGGGCCTGGACCAGAGAGAGCAGCACGCCGGCGGACGGCCCGTCGAGCAGGTGGGCGTCGTCGACGACCAACACCGGGGTACGGCCGGAGCCGCACCGTTCACGCAGGGCGGCCAGCACTGTGTTGTGCACCAGGGCCGGGTGCAGGGCCGGGTGACCGCCGCTGAGGAGTTGACCGAGCGCACCGAACGGCACCTCCTTGCTCGCCGCGGTCGCGGTGATCCAGACCTCGCGGAACAGTCGGGGCGGCAGGTCGGCGACGGCGGCCCGAGCGAGGGCGGTGCGCCCCACACCGGCCGGGCCGAGAAGCACCACACCGGCGGCCCGGACCAGCGCGGCACGGGCCTCCACGAGCAGGCCGTCACGCCCAGTCAGCATGAACGGATAGTGGACGAGCGACTGGCCAGGGGCGATCAGTCATCCGACACCTGTCGCGCTACCGTCAGTGCCCGGCCCGGCGATCCCGCACGGCAGCGCCGGTGCGACGGAAAATCACTTGTCGGACGCGACGGACTGCACGAGAGTGGCGTCCATGACGTACTGACGGAACCACCCCCACGCACCCGCCCCCGGTGACCCCTCCCGGGATGCCGTGCCGTCGTCCGTTCCCGCGTCTGCGTGAGAGATGAGCCTCCTTGCTCCAGCACCACTCCCCTGGGGAGTCCCTGCCCCCGTCCACCCCGGCCACCGTCACGGTGTTCGCCTCACCCGCGAGCTGGATCGAGTCCGCCGCGCTCGCGCAGTGCCAGCAGGTCGCCGCCCTCGACGGCATGATCCACGTCGCGGCCATGCCGGACCTGCACCCCGGCAAGGGCGCGCCCATCGGCGCGGCCATGGCCTCGACGGTGCTGTACCCGTTCCTGGTGGGCTCCGACATCGGCTGCGGCATCGCCGTGTTCCCCATCAAACTCAAGCGTGCCGTGCCGGAGCGGCTCGCCTCCCGCTTCCCCGACCTCGACCACGCGTTGGACCCGGAGCGGGACGCCGACGACCCGGCCTGGGCTCACGTGCCCGACGACGTCCCGGCCGGTCACCTGGACGGCCTCGGGACGGTCGGCCGTGGCAACCACTTCGTCGAACTGGCGCGGGTCGACACCATCCTCGACGCGCACCACGCGGGTCGTCTCGGGCTCGACGCCGGCGATCTCGTGCTGATCGTCCACAGTGGCTCCCGCGGTCTGGGCGAGCGGATCCTGCGGGCGCACACCGAGGCCCACGGCGCCGGTGCCGCTCCCGATCCCGCCGCCTACCTGGCGATGCACGACGAGGCCGTGCGCTGGGGTTCGCTCAACCGCCGGGTGCTCGCGGCCCGGGTCGCGTACGCGTTGGGAGCGGAGCCCACCGCACCGATCGTCGACCAGTGCCACAACCTGGTCGAGTTCTCCGACGGGGTCTACCTGCACCGCAAGGGCGCGGCGCCGGGCGACGGACGGGACGTCCTCGTCGCCGGCACCCGGGGGACGGCTTCCTATCTGGTGGCCGCCCACGCCGGGCCGGAGGCCAACCATTCGGTGGCGCACGGCGCCGGCCGCAAGATGTCGCGCGCCGACGCGCTGCGGCGGGGCCGGGCCAAGCACACAGTCGAGGAGCTTCGCCGTACTCCGGTGGGTTCGCTTGTGGTGTGTGGCGACCGGCAGCTGCTCTTCGAGGAGGCGCCCACGGCGTACAAGCGCATCGAGCAGGTGATCGCCGATCTGGTCGAGCACCGGTTGGCCACTCCGGTGGTCAGCACGACTCCCCTGGTCACCTACAAGACGCCAGATCTCGGGTCCACCGCCCGCGCCGAGCGGCGGGGCCACCGCGGCGGGCGGGGGCGGTCGTGAGCGTGCTCCTGCTGCTGTCCGCCGGTCGCGGCCCCGCCGAGTGCGCCTGGGCAGTGGCCCAGCTCCTGCACCGCCTGACCGGGGACGGCACCCGCCGAGGTCTGACCATCGACCAGGTTCGGGTGTCACCCGGTGAGCGGCCCGGCACCTACCGGTCGGCGCTCATCCGGATCACCGGCGCGGACGCCGACGCGTTCGCGGCCTCCTGGACCGGGACGCTGTGCTGGCAGGCCCCGAGCCCCTACCGGGCGAGCACGGGCCGCAAGAACTGGTACGTCACCGCCCAGCCGCCGCAGCCCGACGCCACGCCGACGACGTTCGCCGAGGCGGACGTCGACATCGTGGCCTGCCGGACCGGCGGCCCGGGTGGTCAGCACCGCAACAAGGCCAGCACGGCGGTACGGGCGACGCACCGCCCCTCGGGCATCGTCGTCGTGGTGGACGAGGAACGGCAGTTCAGCCTCAACCGCCGGATCGCCCTGCACCTGCTGCGGCAGCGCATCGAGCACGGCGACGAGGCAGCCCGGCGTGCCGTCACCACCGCCCGGTGGCGCGTGCACGACGACCTCGTTCGCGGCGACCCGGTGCGGGTGGAGCGTCCGGAGCCCCAGCGGACGGGCCGCCGGGGATAGCGACGGGGGGTCAGACGTCCAGCACCGCGTCCGCAAACGCCCGGGGGGCCTCCTGCGGCAGGTTGTGCCCGACTCCGCCGCCGACGGTCCGGTGTTCGTACGGCCCGGCGAACTGCTTGCCGTAGACGCTGGGCTCCAGGTGCGGCGCGCCGTTGGCGTCGCCCTCCATCGAGATGCTGGGCACCGTGATCTTCGGTTTGGCGGCCAGCCGTTTCTCCACCTCGTCGTACTGCGACTCGCCGGGGGCGAGGGCCAGCCGCCACCGGTAGTTGTGGATCACGACGTCCACGTGGTCGGGATTGTCGAACGCTGTCGCGCTGCGGTCGAAGGTGGCATCGTCGAACGACCACTTCGGGGACGCGGTCTGCCAGATCAGCCGGGCGAAGTCCCGTCGGTTCCGGTCGTACCCGTCCCGGCCGCGCTCGGTGGCGAAGTAGTACTGGTACCACCAGGCCAGTTCCGCCTTCGGGGGCAATGGCACCCTGCCCGATGCCTGGCCGTCGATCAGGTAGCCGCTCACCGAGACCAGCCCTCGGCAGCGCTCGGGCCACAGCGCGGCCACGACGTCGGCCGTACGCGCACCCCAGTCGAACCCGGCCAGCTTCGCGGTGTCGATCTGCAGGGCGTCCATGAGGGCGATGAGGTCGAGCCCCAGGGCTGCCGGTTCGCCGTTGCGCATGGTGTCGTCGGAGAGGAACCGGGTCGTGCCGAAGCCCCGCAGGTGCGGCACGACGACCCGGTAGCCCGCGTCGGTGAGCAGCGGCACGACGTCGACGAAGCTGTGGATGTCGTACGGCCAGCCGTGCAGGAGGATCACCGCCGGGCCGTCGGGCGGCCCCGCGTCGACGTACCCGATGGTCAGGACCCCCGCGTCGACCTGTCTCACGTCATCGAACGACGTCCCCATGCCGGCCCCCGCCATCGCACCTCTCCCCGCGTTCCGACCTCTCGGCTGTGCTGGCCACGTCTCACCGTAGAGCCGAGGCCACGCGGGTGAGCAGGGTTCACACATGATCGGCGGCACCCGGTCCGGGCTGGCTATGATGCGCCCGGTTCCGGCGACTACGCCGCCCTCCGCGCCCCTGGGCGGGGAACCGACCGTAGGGTGATGGCATGGCTGAGCGACCTCTGACCCTGATGGCGGTGCACGCCCACCCCGACGACGAGGCGACGAGCACCGGTGGCGTCCTTGCCCGCTACGCCGCGGAGGGGATCACGACGGTGCTGGTGACCTGCACCGACGGGCGGTGCGGTGACGGCCCCGGTGGGGTCAAGCCGGGCGACCCGGGGCACGACCCGGCCGCCGTCGTGGCCATGCGCCAGGCCGAGCTGGAGGCCAGCTGCGCCGTGCTGAAGGTCAGCCACCTGGAGACCCTGGGGTACGCCGACTCCGGCATGATGGGCTGGGCGACAAACGACCAGCCCGGCGCGTTCTGGACGACGCCGGTGGCGGAGGCGGCCGGCCGCCTCGCGGAGCTGATCAGGCAATACCAGCCGGACGTGATCGTCACGTACGACGAGAACGGCTTCTACGGTCACCCGGACCACATCCAGGCGCACCGGATCACCATGGCCGCCGTCGAGCAGACCGACACCCCGGCGAAGGTGTACTGGACCACGGTGCCGCGTACCGCGTTCGAGCAGTTCGGCCAGATCATGCGGGAACTCGGCGTCGAGTGGGACGCACCGGACCCGGAGGCGGAGCCGACGCCGGAACTCGGCCTGCCCGACGACGAGATCAGCACCTGGGTGGACACCAGCGCCTTCGGGGCGCAGAAGTTCGACGCCCTGGCCACCCATGCCAGCCAGACCGAGAACATCTTCTTCCTGCAACTGGGCCGGGACCGGTTCACCGAGCTGATGGGTGTGGAGACTTTCGTCCGGGTCCGGGACCGCACCGACGCGCCGCTCCCCGAGGACGACCTCTTCGCCGGACTGCGCTGACCGGTCAGGGCGCCTCGGCGCGGCGGGGTCGGCGGGGTCGGCGGGAGATCGACAGCCACCCGAGGAAGCGGCGGTGCAGCGCTCGTACGTCGGGACGTGCGCCGAGGGCGTACAGGTCGTCGATCGCGTCTTGCAGGTTCGCCGCCAGGTAGAACGAGAGGGCGATCGAGTGGCCGTAGAACTCGGTCGCGAGGTGTAGCTGCGCCGGGTTGCACGGCCAGGGCGCGGCGCAGTTGCGGCACAGCCACGCGGGGCGCATCGGGATATGGGCGCGGGCGACGCGAGAGGTCCAGCGGCGGGCGCGGCGATCGGCCGGCGGCGGCAGGCCAGCGGGCGGGATCATCGGTCCGGGCGGCCAGGGGTCAAACGGCGCTTCCGTTGGGAAGGGGCCGCCGCATGAGCGCTCGCCCGCAGGGGCGGCCCCGGTGCGAACGCGTCCGCCGGATTCGGGTGCCGACCGGCCGCGCCGCCTGGTTCCACTCTTCTGCGGGGCACGTGGGCTAGAGGTGGGGAAGGGCTGGGGACATGGGCATGACGGCTGCCGAGATCCTGCTCGACGAGCTACGGCACGCTCGTGCCTCACGTGGGCTCAGTCAGGACGACTTTGGCAGGCTCATCAGCTATTCAGGTACGCACGTCAGCGCCGTTGAGACAGGTTCGCGGCCGCCGACGGGCGACTACGCCATAGCCATCGATCGAGCGCTGAAGACCGGAGGATTGTTCGGTCGGCTGCTCGATCGGCTCTCCGACCTTGACGCCGCGCCGCTCTGGCTGCGTGAGTGGATCACCTTCGAGCAGCAGGCCCGCACGTTGCGATGGTGTGAGGTCGCGTGGGTGCCGGGTCTCTTGCAGACCGAGGCGTACGCCCGTGCCGTGTTCGCCAGCGACGGCAGGATCAGCGCCGAGGAGGTCGAGACGCGGGTAGCGGGAAGGCTTGCCCGGCAACAGATCCTCACCAGTGACGACCCACCGCACCTCGTCGCCGTCCTGGACGATGCCGTTCTTCGGCGTCCCGTCGGCGGCGCGGCGGTGATGCGTGAGCAACTGTTCCACCTGGCGCAGCTCAACCAGGACCGGCGGCGCGTGAGAATCCATGTCGTTCCACGCGGGGTCGGCGCGTACGCTGGCCTCGACGGGCCGTTCGTCCTCGCGACCCTGCCGGATCTGGTTGACGTGGGCTACCTCGACAACCGGCTGCGGGGTCAGGTGGTCGAGCGGACTGCCGAGGTAGCGGCCCTGCGTGAGCAGTGGGAAGCCATCCTCGCCGAGGCGCTGACCCTGCAACAGTCCACCGAGCTGATAACGGAAGTGGCAAAGTCATGGACCTAACCGGCGCACGCTGGCACAAGAGCACCCGCAGCGGCAGCAATCAAGGGGCCTGCGTAGAGGTCGCCGACAACCTTCCCGGCGTCGTCGGCGTCCGGGACTCGAAGGATCCGGCCGGGCCGGCGCTGGTCTTCGCGCCGGAGTCTTGGCGGGCCTTCGTCGGTCAGGTCGCCGAGCGGTCGTAAGCGACGCCAGACGCACGAAGCGCCCGCCCCCGGTATCGGAGGCGGGCGCTTCATCGTCGGCACCTGGTCGGCAGGCAGGCACCGCTAGACGGTCTCCGGAAGTTTCGCGGGCATCTCCGATCAGCCCCCGCAGGTCATATGACGAATTTCCGGAAGTTTTCAGCGTTGACGCCCGGACATCGACGGCCTTAACGTTTCGAGCAGGTTTCCGGTCACCGGCCGGAACTACTGACCCCCGCACCGAGCCGGGACGCTCGATCGCGAACCCCACTCCCCATCCGCCAACACCGGACCCGCACCTTGTTGATCGACAACTGTCGATCGAAGGTCTGGAAGGGAAGGCACATGAAGCTGAGACAGTGGACGACCGTCGGCGTGGTCGCCGTCGCGACCGTCGCGGCGCTGAACACGGTGCCGGCCACCGCGAGTCGGCCGTACGACCCCACCGCGCAGAGCCTCGGTGCCCTCGGCCTGCGCCACGGCCTCCAGGTCGGCACCGCGGTCAACACGGATGCCCTCAACGACGCCGGCGACCCGCAGTACCGCGCGCTGGCCTCCTCCGAGTTCACCTCGGTCACCGCCGAGAACGTGATGAAGTGGGAGGTCCTGGAGCCCACCCGCGGCACCTACAACTGGGCGGCGGCCGACCAGCTCGTCGACTTCGCCAAGCGCAACCGGCAGAGCGTGCGCGGGCACGTGCTGGTCTGGCACAACCAGCTGCCCGGCTGGCTGACCAGTGGTGTCGCCGACGGCTCCATCAGCAAGCAGGAGCTGCGCGAGCTGCTGCGCAAGCACATCACCACTGTCGTCAACAGGTACAAGGGCAAGATCTGGCAGTGGGACGTGGTCAACGAGGCGGTCAGCGACCCCTGGGACACCCCGTCGACCCTGCACTACAAGGGCTTCTGGGCCGACAACCTCGGGCCCGGCTACATCGCCGACGCGTTCCGCTGGGCGCGGGCCGCCGACCCCAGGGCCCTGCTGTTCTACAACGACTACAACATCGAGGCGTTCGGTTCCGGCAACCCGGCGGACGACAAGACCCAGTTCGTCTACGACATGACCAGGGGCCTGCTCGCCCAGGGCGTGCCGATCGACGGCGTCGGCGCCCAGGGTCACCTGGGCACCCAGTACGGCAACTTCGACACCCTCCAGGTGACCGCCGCGCTGAAGAAGTTCAGCGGGCTCGGCGTCGCGACCGCGTTCACCGAGGTCGACGTCCGCAGCCAGATGACCGAGGCCGTCCGGGCCGGCAACGCCGACGAGATCAACCCCCGTCTGCAGGCGTCGGCCGCCAACTTCAGCGTGCTGATGAAGGCGTGCCTCGCCGTGCGCAGCTGCCTGTCGTACACGGTCTGGGGTTTCAGCGACAACCACTCCTGGGTGCCGGGCTGGTTCGACGACCCGCCGGAGGGCCTGGCCACGATCTACGACGAGAACTACCAGCCCAAGCGGGCGTACCACGAGTTGAAGTCGGATCTGATCTTCGCTGGCCCGCCGTACGTCCAGCCGCGCCTGACACCCCGACCTCGCCGCTGACCTCCGGTCGCGGCGGACTCGACGGCGTGTCCGTCGGCGTAGGGCCGTGTGGGGCGCGGCGGAGCCCCACACGGCCGCTACGTGTCCACGTTCGGTCGTCCCGGTGCGGCCGTACGGACGCCATCGGAGTATTGATGCCGGTTCTACCTGCTTATCGATCGAGTTGGTGTCACTATGGCAGGCGTGGGAACTGCGAAAACTGCCATGCCTGCGATCTCGCCGCTGACCGGCGATCCAATCAAGCGGGCCGATGCCGAACGGCTCGCGGGGGTGCTGAAGGCCTTCGCCGATCCGGCCCGACTGCGACTGCTGAGTCTGATCCAGTCCGCGCCGGAAGGTGAGGCGTCCGTCAGTGACCTCACCGGGGCGCTCAACCTCTCCCAGCCGACGGTGAGTCATCACCTGCGGATCCTCACCGAGGCTGGGCTACTCGAACGCGACAAGCGCGGGGTGTGGGCCTACTACCGGTTGGTGCCCGCCGCGATCGCCCAGATCGCCGACCTCTTGACGCCGCCCCGAAAGCGGGCGACGAAGAGGACCCGCTGACCCCTCACATCCGCGCAGGGGTTCGGATGCCGAGCAGGTGCAGCCCCTGCCGCAGCGTCCGGGCCGTCAGCTCGGCCAGCAGCAGCCGGCTCTCCCGCAGCTCGTCGGGGGCCCGCAGCACCGGGCAGCGCTCGTAGAACGCGTTGAACGCGGTGGCGAGCCGATGCAGGTACCCGGCGAGGTGATGGAACTCGAGGCTGCGCTCCACCTCGCCGACCACCGCGGCGAAGCCGAGCAGCTCGACCGCGAGCGCCCGCTCCGCCGGAGACGTGAGCACGATGGGCGCGTCCGGCCGCGCGGGTGTTCCGGCGCGCCGGAACACCGACCGGATCCGGGCGTACACGTACTGCAGGTACGGCGCGGTGTTGCCGTCCAGGGCGAGCATCCGCTCCCAGTCCAGGACATAGTCCTTGGTCCGGTCGGTGGCCAGGTCGGCGTACTTGATCGCGCCGATCCCCACCGCGCGACCGATCTCGGCGGCGGCATCGGCGTCCAGTTCCGGGTTTCTCCTGCGGGCCAGGTCGGTGGCGCGGGCGACCGCCTCCTCCAGCAGCCCGACCAGCTTCACCGACTCGCCGGCCCGGCTACGCAGCATCCGCCCGTCGGCGCCGAGGATCGACCCGAACCCCAGATGTTCGGCCCGGGCCGGCGGGCACAGCCAACCGGCCGCCCGGGCAACCGCGAACACCATCGCGAAGTGCTGCCGCTGCGGCAGCCCGACCACGTACAGCAGCCGGGTCGCGCCCAGCTCACCGACGCGCTGCCGCAACGCGGCCAGGTCGGTGGCCGGATAGCCGTATCCCCCGTCGCTCTTGCGCACGATGAGCGGCACCGGCTCGCCGTCCCGGCCGCTGAACCCGGCCGGGAAGACGCAGTCGGCCCCACCGCTGGGCACCAGCAGGCCCAACCGGTCCAGGTCGTCGACGACCCCCGCGAGCAGATCGTTGTAGGCGCTCTCGCCCCGGAAGTCGTCCGCGGACAACGTCACGTCGAGCAGGTCGTAGACGGTCAGGAAGTACCGCTCGGACTGCCCCACCAGCAGCCGCCACCACCGCAGCGTCCGCTCGTCACCGCCCTGCAACGCGACCACCCGCAGCCGCGAGCGTTCCCGGAACGTCTCGTCGGCGTCGAACTTCACCCGCGCCGCCCGGTAGAAGCCGTCCAGGTCACCCATCGACAACTCGCGCGCCGCCCCGGCCTCGCCGAGGTCGGCCAGGTGCTCGATCAGCATGCCGAACGGTGTCCCCCAGTCACCCAGGTGGTTGACCCGCACGACCCGGTGCCCCAGCCAGTCCAGCAGCCGGACCGCCGCGTCCCCGATGACCGTGGAGCGCAGATGCCCGACGTGCATCTCCTTCGCCACGTTCGGCGCCGAGTAGTCGACCACCACGGTCTGCGGGGCCGCCGTCGCCGGCACGCCGAGCCGGGCGTCGCCGGCCAGCCCGGCGACCAGGTCGGCAAGTGCCGGGTCGGCGATGGTGAGGTTGATGAAGCCCGGCCCGGAGACCTCCGCCGACACGCAGACGTCGTCGAGCACCGCGTGCTCCAGCACCGCGGCGGCGATGTCGCGTGGCGGGCGGCCGAGCCGCCGGGCCAGCGCCAGCGCCGCGTCGGACTGGAAGTCCGCTCGCGGCGAGCGCCGCACGAGCGGGTCGACCGGGCCGCCGGCCACCGCCGCGAACGCCGGTGCCAGCCGGTCGGACAACAATCTTTCAAGATCCATGAGTACGCCGATCTCACTCGGACCCGCGCTGTCACGCGAGCCGTTGACGACAGGAGATGCGGGGCGGACCGAGGACGACAGGCGCACGACCGGCGGCTCGATCCGCCGGTCGCGGGAACAGGTCAGCGCGGGCGGGCGACGGATCGCCGGCGTCGCCGCGCACCGACCTGGACGTCAGAGGACGCTCCGGTGCACTTGGCGATCACGCTGGTCATGCGGGCAGCCTATCCGGCCGCGGATGTGTCGACATCCCGATTACCACCGGTCGGGTGAGCGTCCGACGGCCGCGAACCGTCGTTTGGGACGGTGCCCCATCGGGAACTGCCCCCACATCAACGAAAGGTGATCATGAGCCGACACACACCACCATCGCCCGCCCGTATGCGACGCGTGCTTGCACTGATCCCGCTACTGGGCACCATCACCGTTGCCGCCGCCTGCACCAGCACCGGGGACAAACCCGGGGCGACCCCGTCCACCGCGGCGCCGACGTCCGCGTCGGCAGCACTGGATCCGACCGGCCAGGCGTCGCCGAGCGTGAGCGCCCCGACCACCATCCCGACGTCGGCCTTCTTCGAGTTGCCCGCCGAACTGCGGAAGTCTCCGCGTCGGACGCTGTCCGTCGAGGACGCCCTGCCGAAGTTGTGTGCCAACGAGTTCGGCACCGGAGGCCGGCAGGTGACGGCGAGCGCCGCGATGACCGTCATGTACCAGTCGGCGGGTGCCACCGCCGCCGACGTGGCGCAGGGGACGATCCACCAGACCATCTTCACCTTCGAGGGTGACGGCGCCACGGCGTACATGACACGACTGCGTACCGCCCTGGAGGCATGCCCCACCTACCAGCAGTTCGGAAACCGGGCCACCGTCAAGAGCAAGGCCGTGCCCGGTGTCGGCGACGAGGCGCTGCTGCTGACCCGCACGTGGCCCGAGACGAGCCTGAACGGCGAACACACCGGCCGCGAGGCGACCAGTCAGATCGCGGTGGCACGCGTCGACACCGTGGTGACCGTGTTCGACGACCAGGGTTGGGAGGGCACCAGCGGCAACCCCGCCGTCGTGGACCGGGCCCTGCGTGAGGGTGTCCGGACCATCGACGCCTGGCAGGGGTAGTCCGGGTGGTGGCTTCCCGGTGCGATGATGCGGCCCGTGACTTCCGCGGCCTTCGATCCGCTCGACCTGCGCGGCGTACGACGTGCCTACGACACCGTCGCCGAGGACTACGCCACCCTCCTGCCGGACACCCGTGCCGAGGCACCACTCGACCTCGCCATGGTCGACGCGTTCGCCGAGGCGGTGACGTCCGGCGGTGACGCCCGAGTCCTCGACGCCGGGTGCGGCCCGGGCCGGATGAGCAGGTACCTCACCGACCGTGGGTGTCTGGTGCACGGCGTCGACCTGTCGCCGGGCATGATCGCCCGCGCCCGGCGTGACCACCGCGACCTGATGTTCACCGTGGGCTCACTGACCGCCCTGCCCTACCCGGATGCCCGGTTCGCCGGCGTGCTGCTGTGGTACTCCACCATCCACACACCTCCCGCCGGGCAGGCGCGCGTCTTCGCGGAGGCGGCCCGGGTGCTTCGCCCGGGTGGCCACCTGCTCGTCGGATTCCAGGCCGGCGACGGCGAACGCGACCTGTCCGCGGCCTACCGTCGCCGCTTCGGCCACGACATCCGGTTGGCGCGACACCGCTACCCGCCGGATCGGGTTGCCGCCGAGGTCGAGGCCGCCGGCCTGCGGGAGGAGTGCCGCCTGGTGCGACGTGCTCGGGGCACGGAGAGGGACGACCAGGCGTTCCTGCTGGCCACGGCTCGTTGAGTCAGCGGAAGAGGCGACCACCACCGGCAGTGCCAGCGAAGCCTGACGTCCCGACGGCATGCCAACGACCGCCCGAACCGGCGGCAGCCGGGCTCAGTCTCCCCAGTCGAGCTGGGGTTCGGGCACACCGACCGACCTGCCGTACGCCTTGGCTTCGGCCTGCCCGGCGGGATCGCCCAGCGGGTACCGAAACACCCTGCCGGCAAAGACCACGAATTTCTCGGCGTCGGTTCGGAAGTCGGCGTACCAGCCGCCCGTCGGCGACAGGCAGTCGGAGAGCGCCGTGGCGAGCCGCTCCACCTCGGCGTCCGACGCGGTGAACTCGACAAGTGTCCAGGTGGAGGGCTGCGCGGCGGTGGCGCTTGCGGTGTCGACCCGCCAGATCTTCACCACCTCCAGCGGCACGGTCAGCTCTCCGCCGGTTCGCAGACTCTCACTGATCAGCAGCCCCCTGAGCATGAGCACTCCTCTCCCGGCGATCGACGCCACCCCGCACTGTCGTGGGTGGTCAATCCTCGCGTAGGGCGTCGAGGCGCGCTCGGAGCGCCGCCGCGATCTCGCCCGCCGCGGCGATCTGGTCCGGCGTGAGGGCGTCGACGAAGAGCTCACGAATGGCGCGCAGGTGGGGAAATGTGGCTTTGCCGAACGCCTCCGCACCGGCCGTGGTGAGCAGCACCTCCGCCCCTCGGGGGACTGTCGCGCACTCCTGGCGGCGAATGAGGCCGCGCCGCTCCATCCGCCCCAGATGGTGGGAGAGGCGGCTGCGCTCCCAGCCGATGTGCGACGCGAGTGCGGACGAGCGCATCGCCTGCTCCGGTGCCTCGCTGAGAGCGAGCAGGACGGCGTAGTCCCCCGTCGACAGGGAGGAGTCGCCCTGGAGACGGGATTCCAGCCGAGAACCCAGCGCCGCCGTCGTCTCGATGAAGTCCCGCCAGATCCGCAGTTCCTCCGCCGTCGGTAGCTGGCGCCCACCCCGCCGGACAGGTGTGGTCTCCGTCATGCCACTCTCCCGGGAATTGACGTGTCAATCGCCAAGTTAGCATCATTGACACGTCAACCAGTAGGTCCGCTTCCGCGGATCGCCGACGGGGAGCACCGAGGAGGACACGATGACAGCCGCAGGTTTCGAGCTGGGGCTCAACTCGTTCGGGGAGGTGGCCACCGACGGCGACCGGGCCCTGAGCGACGCCGAGACCGTACGGCTCCTCGTCGAGGAGGCACGACTCGCCGAGTCGGTCGGACTCGACGTGTTCAGCCTCGGTGAGCACTACCGGGAGGGCCACAACGACTCGGCCACGCCCGTGTTGCTCGCGGCAGCCGCGACGGCGACCGAGCGGATTCGCCTCGGCACCTCGGTCACGGTGCTCAGCACGAACGATCCGGTACGCCTCTACCACGAGTTCGCCACCCTCGACGCCGTGTCCAACGGCCGCGCCCAGCTGGTCCTCGGACGCGCGTCGGCGACCGAGTCGTTTCCGCTGTTCGGCTACGACCTGGCCGACTACGAGCGGTTGTTCGAGGAGAAGCTGGACCTCTTCCTACGGTTGCAACGCGAAGAATCGGTCACCTGGTCCGGAACGGTACGAACCGCGCTGACCGCGCAGCGCCTGCATCCACGGATGCGGCCCGGCGGCATCCCGACGTGGATCGGCGTCGGGGGCAGCCCGAACTCGGTGATCCGCGCCGCCCGGCACGGACTTCCGCTCATGATGGCGATCATCGGTGGGCGTCCCCAGCGCTTCGCCGGCCACGTCGACCTGTACACCAAAGCGCTCGAACAGTTCGGGCATACCCCGCAGCCAATCGGGCAGCACTCCCTCGGCCTTGTCGCAGACACCGACGAGGAGGCGGTGGAGACGTGGTGGCGGTACTGGCAGCCGGTCGCGGCGGCGCTCGCCGCGGAACGTGGCTTCTACAAACCGGACCGCGCACGCTACGAGGCCGAAATCGACCACGGCGCGCTCTTCGTCGGATCGCCCGAGACGGTGGCGCAGAAGATCGCCACGGTCGCCCGCGACCTGCGGCTGAGCCGCTTCGATCTGAAGTACGACATCATGCACCTGCCCCGCGAGGCACGCGCGCGCACGATCCAACTGCTCGGCAGTGCGGTCGCGCCGCGGGTCCGGGAGCTGCTGGCGAAGGAGCCCACACATGTCTGATCTCTTGTTCGGCCTCGACACGTTCGGCGACGTACCGGAGGACGATGCCGGCAAGCTCGTCTCCCACGCCGCGGCGATCCGCCAGGTCGTCGACGAGGCGGTGCTCGCCGACGACCTCGGCGTCGACGTCATCGCGCTGGGCGAGCACCACCGGCCGGAGTACTCGGTGTCGACGCCGGAGACGGTGCTGGCGGGCATCGCCACCCGTACCTCGCGGATCCGACTGGCCTCCGGCGTGACCGTGCTGAGTTCGGACGACCCGGTCCGGGTGTTCCAGCGTTTCGCCACGGTGGACGCGTTGTCGAACGGCCGGGCCGAGGTCATCCTCGGTCGCGGCTCGTTCACCGAGTCGTTCCCCCTCTTCGGCTACGACCTGCGCGACTACGACACGCTGTTCGAGGAGAAGATCGAGCTGTTCGTGAAGCTGCTCGACGAGAAGCCGGTCACCTGGAGTGGCACCCTGCGTGCCCCGCTGGAGAACGCCGACGTGTTCCCGAAGACCGAGTCGGGTCACCTGGACACCTGGGTCGGCGTGGGCGGCTCACCACAGTCGGTCGTCCGCACCGCCCAGTACGGGCTCCCACTCATGCTCGCCATCATCGGCGGTGCTCCCGAACGCTTCGCGCCCTACATCGACCTCTACCGCAGGGCCGCCGACCAACTCGGTACGACAGCGCACCCGGTCGGGATGCACTCGCCCGGCTTCATCGCCGACACCGACGAGGAGGCGAAGGAGGTGTACTGGCCGCACTACCGCGTCATGCGCAACCGGATCGGCGCGCTGCGTGGCTGGCCACCGATCCGCCGCCAGGAGTTCGACTCCGAGGTGGAGAACGGCTCGCTCTACATCGGCTCGCCGGAGACCGTGGCCCGCCGGATGGCCCGTGCGATCCGCAGCCTCGGTGTCGGCCGGTTCGACCTCATCTACTCGGCCGGCGCGCAACCGGTGAGTGCCCGGATGCGGGCCGTGGAACTGTACGGCTCCAGGGTGATCCCCATGGTCCGCGAACTGCTGGCCTGATCAGCACGTCAGAACCGAGAGGACGACATGTTCGACAACGATCGGCCCCAGACCCTTGGCGTGCTCGGGGCCGGGAAGGTGGGCACGGTGCTCGCCCGGCTCGCCGTCGCCGCCGGCTACCGGGTGCTGGTCGCCGGCTCCGGCGACCCGGCGAAGATCGCCCTCACCGTCGAGGTGCTCGCCCCGGGGGCGGCGGCCACCACGTCGGTCGACGCGGTGGCCGCCGCCGACATCGTGATCCTCGCCCTGCCGCTGGGTAAGTACCGCAGCGTTCCCGCCGAGGCGCTGCGCGGCAAGCTCGTCGTCGACGCGATGAACTACTGGTGGGAGATCGACGGCATCCGCGACGACCTCACCGACCCGCGTACCTCGTCGAGCGAGATCGTCCAGGCGTTCCTGCCCGGATCCCGGGTCGTCAAGGCATTCAACCACATGGGCTACCACGATCTCGAGGACGAGGCACGGCCGGCGGGATCGGCCGGCCGCAAGGCCATCGCGATCGCCGGCGACGACGCCACGGACCTCGCCACGGTCGCGACTCTGGTGGACGCGCTGGGCTTCGATCCGGTCGTCGCCGGCCGCCTGGCCGAGGGCGTCCGACTCGAACCCGGCAGCGAGTTGTTCGGTGCCAACGTGAGCGCCGACGAGGTGCGTGCCATGCTCGACCGCTTCCCGGAGTCCGAGCGTGGACGGACCATCGCCGCCGCCCGGGCTGCGTCGTAGTCGCCGGGCTGCCGCCCTTACGGGAGCGGATCCGGGTTCTGCACGGATGTCCCGGCACCATCGCCGGCCTAGCGTCACGCCCATGGCCAACACCGCACGCCGGGCCCCGACCCGCTTCACCGTGCCGCTACAGACACTTGTCGTCGTCTGCTCGGTCGTCTTCGTCGTCGGCACCACCATCCAGAACTTCGTGATCATCGACGAGCACGCCATTGTCGGGATGATGCGAAGGGCCGGCGCGTCGGCCGAGCAGGCGGCGGCCGACGCGCCGGCCTTCCTGCTCGGATTCCGTCTGGTGGGTTGTGCCTACATCGTCGGCAACGCGCTCGGGCTGCTGGCCCGTAGCGGGCGCGGATGGCTGTTCTGGGTCGTCCTCCTGGTCAACGTGACCCAGGCGGCCGGTGTGGTAGCCATCCCGCCGGAGGTGTTCGAGGTGACCCGGGAGCGCTTCGGCACGCTGGGCCTTCTGCCCTCCTGGGTGACCGATGGCGGCGCGGCGGCGCTCAGCCTGATCCTCGTGGCGTCGCTGATCAGGTACCGCGCCCCGTGGGCGTACCGGAAGGTGGCCGCCGCCTGACCGCGGTCAGCGCTGGTGTGGTGCGGACGCGGCAGGTCGGTCAGGAATCGAGAAGTCCGACCGGTGTCACCCGGTCTAGCCTTTTCCCAGGTCACCGGCAGCACGCCGAGACTGGACGACGAGAGGGAGCCCACGAGTGTCCGCGAAGACCGCCACGACCGAGTCCGACGGTTTCAGCCCCGAGGAGCGGGCCGCGATGAAGGAGCGCGCCGCCGAGCTGCGCGCCGAGGGCAAGAAGGGCGCCAAGAAGGCCGACGGGTTACAGGCGATCCTGGACCGGATCGCGCAGATGCAGCCGGACGACCGGGCGCTCGCCGAGCGCGTGCACGTGACGGTCACCGCCGCCGCCCCGGACCTGTCGCCCAGGACGTGGTACGGGATGCCCGCCTACGCGAACGCCGACGGCAAGATCGTGGTCTTCTTCCAGGACTCCGGCAAGTTCAACTACCGCTACTCGACCCTGGGCTTCCAGGACGCGGCCAACCTCGACGACGGCGACCTGTGGCCGGTGGCGTACGCCCTACAGAAGTGGAGCCCGGCGGTGGAGAAGAAGGTCGTCGAGCTGGTGCAGGCGGCGATCTCCTGACCGTCGTCCCCCTTGCCGCGAGGTGTCCCGCGAGGCATCGGAACGATGTCGCAGTTATCGACATGTGAAAATGCCCCGTCGCCTGGCGGAGACGGGTGGATTCCCGTCGGAAGGGCCGGCCATGATCCCGTGCGGGGTGACGACCCGTCACCCCAGACGGGGAGAACAATGCTTCACAGACCATCATTCGTCGGCACCCGCGCCGCACTGTCACGCCGGGTTGCCGGCGCGACCGCCGTGGTGACCCTGGTCGTCGCCGCCGCGGTCGGCGTGGCCGGGCCGGCCCTCGCCGCGGGGGGGGGGGGCGCCCCCCCCCCCCCCGCGGCCCCCGGGCCCCCCCCGCCGGCCGGCACCGCCGTCATCGCCACCCCCGCCGCAGGCGGCCGGGTCTTCGGCTCCCCGCCCGCCCCGGGGCCCCCCCGGGGGGGCGGGGCGCCCCCGCGGGGGCCCCCGGGGGGGGCCCCCCGGGGGGGGGGGGGGCGGGGCCCCCCCGCGCCGGGGGGGGGGCGCCCCCCCCCCCCGCCGCCGCGGACAGCGTGACCCGCCTGCCGGACGTCACCGCCGTCTTCGACACCGCCGCCGCAGGCGGCCGGGTCTTCGTCTCCGCGACGGACCGGGTGATCGTCGCCGATTCGACGGGCACCATCACCGACACGGTGCGGGGGCTCGCCGGCGCGCGCGGCCTCGCGATCACACCCAGCGGAGACCGCCTCTACGTGGCGCTGTACGACGGCGGTACGGTGGCGGAGATCGACACCAGCACCGGGGAGGTCGTCCGCAGCATCGACATCGGGCAGCCCTGCCCCCAGCACCTCGCGCTCACCGGCAGCCGGGTCTGGGTCGGCTACGGCTGCGAGCGCAGTGGGGCGGGCGGAGCACTGACGCTGGACCTCGCCGCGGCCTCCCCCACCGTCGTCAGCATCACCGACAACAAATTCGGTGCCCCGGCCCTGGCCGTGGCCGGTGGCGTGTTGGCCCTCGGCGAGACCGAACTGCATCCGTCGACGGTCCACGTCTACTCCGTCGACGGCCAGGAGGCCACCGAGCGCGGCACGATCGAGGTGCCCGTGCTCGGCGACCTGGCGCTCAATCCGGACGGCTCGGTGCTGGTCGCCGCCTGGGGCGGGAGGTCCGAGGCTCTCGCGTACGACACCGCCACCCTCGCCGAGGTGCACCGCTACGGCGGCTCCTCAGGATATCCGAGGGCGGTGGCGTTCAGCCCGGACGGTCGACACCTCGCTGTCGGTCACTACGTCGGCGAAGGCCCGGCGCTGATGGTCCACGACACCGCCAGCGGCAGGGTGATCAACACGGCCAGCACCGAGTTCGGTCAGATGGTGCTCGGCACCGTGACCGTCCTCGGCAGGGACGTCTTCGCGGTCATCGAGCGCGAAGGCGCGTTCCGGCTCTGGCACGTGGTCGACGCGACGCTTCCGACGTCGGCCATCGCCCTGACCGCGCCCGACTCCGGCACCGCGCTCGACCCGCTGCGTATCACCGGCCGGCTCACCCTTGCCGACGGCACCGACCCGGGGGTGCAGGAGCTGCAGGTCACCCGCACCGTTCCGGACGGCACCTGGGTCACCCTCTCGGCCACCACGGCGGCCGACGGCAACTTCACCCTCACCGACGTCCCCCCGCTGAGCGGGCACCTCCGCTACGACGTCTACTGGAGTCCGACAGGTGACTACCACGGCAGCACGGCCTCGGCGACGGTTCCGGTGGCCGGGCGCGCCGCGATGCTCACCCTCGGCGGGCCGGGCAACGGCAGGGACGGCAGGCAACTGTCGCTCTCCGGCGTCCTGGGCCTCGACGGCAGGGCTCCCGCGCAACCGCAGACCCTGGCGGTGACCCGGACGATCTGGAACAACCGCCTCGACGGTGCCATCGAACAACTGTCGAACGTCACCACCGACAGCCTCGGCGCCTTCACCGTTCTCGACACGCCCAGCCAGGGCGGCCGGTACG
Organism: Micromonospora sp. NPDC048898; assembly: GCF_043198035.1. NCBI lineage: Bacteria > Bacillati > Actinomycetota > Actinomycetes > Micromonosporales > Micromonosporaceae > Micromonospora > Micromonospora sp. NPDC048898. The sequence goes on along the minus strand of NZ_JBICUF010000029.1, from coordinate 5,429 downwards.
TCTACACCGTCACCTGGCACGGCGACTCGGTGTACGCGTCGCCGTCCGCCAGCCACGAGGTGACGGTGTCGTCCACGGACTCGCACCTCGCGGGGCAGGTGGCGGAGCCCGCGTACATCGGGGTGCCGTTCCGGGTCACCGGCGCCGTGACCTACGACGTCGGCGCGTGCCAGGGCCCGACCGTGGTGCACGTGAGCCGGCGGGTCAACGGCGGCGCGGCGACGCGACTGCCGGACGTCACCACCGACGCCTCCTGCGGTTTCGGTTTCGACGACACCGTGAGCAGGACGGGGCCGGTGGCCTACACCGTGACCTGGGACGGCGACGCCACCCACCGCAGGACCACCGGCACCATCTCCGGCACTGTGCAGAAGCAGCCGTCCTACATCGAGGCCACCTCGCCCGACCGCACGCTGCTCAACGGGCAGCAGGCGGTCATCGAGGGCAGGGTCACCGATCTCGACGGCGAGTCGATAGGCGGGCGGTGGAAGTTGACCGTGCGGCGGATCGGCCCGGACGGCTCCGAGGTCACCCTCCCGGGCGTGACCACCGCAGCCGACGGCAACTTCTCCTACCGCGACTCGCTGCCGACCATGGACGCCAGCACCTACCCGCAGTTCCAGTACGAGTTCTCCTGGTCCGGCACCGCCACGTACCGGGCGACCACCGGACATGTCTTCTTCTACATCGTGCCACCGGACTGCGATTGCTGATGCGGTGGTGATGCCGCCCGCCCGGACAACGGGCGGGCGGCATCATGTCGGACATGCCAATCACCGATCACGCGCTGGCCGTCGAGGCGGCGCAAGCCGGAGCCGCGGTCGTCCGCTCGCAGTACGGATCATCGCTGGCCCGTTTCCTGAAGACCGCTGACGACTTCGCCACCACCGCCGACGTCGAGGCCGAGAAGGCCATCCTCGACGTCCTGCGCGCCGCCCGCCCCGATGACACGGTGCTGGCAGAGGAGAGCGGTCGCACCGGCACCGGCGAGAACGGGCGCACGTGGCTTGTCGACCCGTTGTGCGGAACGCTGAACTACGCCGTGCGGACCATGCTGACCTCGGTCAACGTCGCCCTGCGTGCAGGGGCACGCGTCTCCGTGGCCGCCTCGGCGGACCCGTTCGCCGACGAGGTGTTCTGGACCGACGGCACCGCCGCGTACGTCAGGCGTGGCGGGGTCGACGAGCCGCTCACCCCGTCGGCCGAGTCACGTCTTGTCGACGTCAATCTCGACCCGCCGTTTCCCAACCGACATGTCTTCCTGGCCGCCCGGATGCTCGCGGACGACGGGTTCATCGACCAGTTCCGCCCACGCGTCGTCTCCACCACGCTGGCCGTGGCCTGGGTGGCTGCCGGTCGCCGCGCCGGCTACGTCACCGATGGCGAGCACCTGTGCGACAGCGTCCACTTCGCGGCCGGAATCGCCCTCGGGCAGGCGGCCGGTTGTGTGGTCACCGGGATCGACGGCGGGCCGGTGCACCCCGATGGGAAGGGTCTTGTCGTCGCCGCCGACGAGCGGACGCACGCCGCCCTCCTGGCTCTCATCGACAACCAGCGGTGACTCTCGGCCCGACGGGCTTCTTCGCCGACCACGGTGGCGACGCGAACGACGCCCGGTATGTGGCGCTCGCAGCGGCGGTCGGGCCGGCGTACGACCGCACGTCCAGCCACACGCTGCGGATGGCGTACCGGGCAGAGCTGAATGCGGCGCTGACGCCCGCGCCCGGCATGCACGGGGTGGCGGCGGCACAGGCCGCTGGGCTCCGGTGCGTTGCCGTGCCGAACCGCCACACGGACCACGCCCGCTTCACGGCCGCGGACCTGGTGTTGCCCAGCGCGGCGGACCTGCCCCTGGACGCGCTCCTGGCCCGCCTGGCGCTGGGGGCGGGCAGTCTGCGGTGAGTGCGCGCCGGAGACCGAGCAGAGCTCTCGCCCGGCCACGCCCGCCAGCCGCACCCGGCCCGGCCGGCCCACCCAGCCAGCCAGCCAGCCAGCCAGCCAGCCAGCCAATGCTTGTCGGGCGATGCCGCGGAGACCTTGATGTCGCTGAGTCATCAAGATGACTCACCGGCATCACGCTCAGCAGAACGACATGCCCCCGGCCGCGTCGATGTCGGGCTCGGTGCTCAGCGCAGGCCGTTGAGCACCTTTTCGTAGCGCGGGCGCTCGGCGGCGCTCGTCTCGTCCGGGAAGACGTGCACCGTGACGGTGTCGGTGGCGATCAGCTCGGAGCAACCGCCGAGGTGTTCGACTGACGGGTGCTCGTGCGCGGGCGGGAGCGACGGGTTCCGCCGCGCCCGCCCCGCACGCTAGCTGGCGTACGTCTCGAACTCGCCGACCCGCGGCGTACCGCCGGAGCTGTTGATCCTGAAGTTGATCTTGCTTAGCGAGGTCGAGGAGAAACTGCTGGAGCCCGCCCCGCTGCCGGAGGCCAGGACGGCCCCGTTGTCGTTGTTGATGAGCTGCCAGGCCCCGATGGAGCCCTGGGTCCCGGACGGTTCACGGATGACCACTCGGGACACCCGGGTCGGGGAGCCCCACTTGATCGAGATGGTGCCGGTCGCTCCGGCCGGCGACCAGTAGGTGCCGAGGTCGCCGTCGCGCACGTTGCCGTAGCTGGTCCCGCTGGCCTTGCTGGACCCGTCGGCACCGGCACCGAGGCTGAGGTTGGTCCCGCCGCCCGGAGGCGGGGTGGTCGGCGGCGGGGTCGAGGTCGGCGGGGCACTCGTCGGCGGCGGTGTGGTCGGCGACGGGCTCTGCGGTGAGCAACTGCCGTTCGACACCCGCAGACCCGTGTTGGGGCCCGCCGTCTGCCGGACGACGTCCGGCACGCAGCTCGCCCCGTCGAGGCTGTACGCGTACGGGATGGTGACAGTGGTGTTGGACGTCGGGTTGGGCCCGGCGGGGTAGTTGTCGCTGCCGGCGCCGGACCAGGTGACGTTGTCGAAGATGTTGCCGCTCACCTGCCAGTAGCCGCGCTGGTCGGTGTAGAAGGTGCCCAGCACGTCCTTGGAGTTCCGGAAGTAGTTGTTCTCCACCTTCGCCTTCGCACCGGCCCGGGAGTTGATGCCCGACTCGCGCAGGCTCACGTAGTGGTTGTTGTAGATGTGGGCCGTGCCGCCGCGCAGCAGCGGCGTCCGGGAGTCGATGTTCTCGTACAGGTTGTGGTGGTAGGTGATGAAGCTGTTCGAGAGGTCCGTCTCGCTGGACCCGACGAGGCCGCCGCGCCCGGAGTTGCGCAGGATGCTGTAGGACAGCGTGACGTACTGCGTGTTGTCCTTCATGTCGAAGAGGCCGTCGTACCCCTGCGACTCCCCGCCCGACGCCTCCAGCGTGACGTGGTCGACCCAGACGTTGCGGACCGTGCTCTCCATGCCGATGGCGTCCCCGCCGTTGGAGATGGGCGAGCCGGACTTCTTGACGTTCCGGACCGTCACGTTCTGGATGATGATGTTGCTGGAGTCGCGGATGTGGATGCCGAGCTGGTCGAACACCGCTCCACTGCCGACGCCGATGATGGTGACGTTGCTGATCTGCTTGAGCTCGATCACGCCGGCGGTGGTGTTGCAGCTCGATCCCGACACCTTGGCGGTGTTGCCGTGGTTGATGGTGCCGGTGACCTCGATGGTGATCGGGGTGCTGCTGCTGGGGCGACCGCAGAGCGCCGCGTGGATCGCGGTGCCCGTGGTGGCGCGTACGGTCTGCCCGCCCGCACCGCCGGTGGTCCCGCCGTTCTGGGTGGCGTAGCCGGTGGCGTTGCCGGCCGCCGCCGACGCCTGCGGGGTCGGCAGGGCCACCGCGACCGCGATCCCGACGGCGGCCGTGGCCAGCACTGCCTGAAGTCGCAGAGCGACATGTCTTTTCATCTCGCCTCACCTTCACATTCGAGAGGTCCACCGCCGGGGTGGCGGCCCGTCAGACCGCCCGCTTGTTCGGTGGAGACCCTGCCGACCGCTCGACAGCACCGAAGGTCTGTCGGCATCTCGCCTCGCCCTGGAAAGCGCAGGGAACCTGCCGCGCAAGCGGTGCACCCGAGGTGGCGTTGATCGATGTGTGATCGCCCGGCTCACAAAAAGAACATCGATGTACAGCAATGGTAGGAAAGCGTTTTCCCCGAAGGCAAGGGTTAGCGTTTGCAGGTTTGTTGCAGCCACGCCGGCCCGCGCGGGCCGCCCACGATCCGACGACGCGAGTGCGGCGCGCGGCGGACTACCGGGGGGCGTCGCCCGGGTCGGGCTCAGCGCCGGAGGGCCCGCCTCCGACCAGCACCGACTCCTGCCCCTCCTGGCGGCCCTCCTGGCGGGCACGGGCGAGCAGCCGCGCCAGCCGACGACGGCGGTGACGGACCACCGCCCGCAGACCGACGAGGAGTACGCCGAGCAGAACCAGCAGCGCGAGCTGTGCCCACGGCACGACCCAGGTGGTGACGGTGGCGGAGGCCGGCCGAAGATCGGCACCGACCTGGGCGTCGCCGAGCAGGGCCGGTGACGTGGTGACTGTCGTGCGAAGGCGCACCAGCGCCCAGACGCCGTCGGCGCGGGTCCGCACCTGCCGGCTGCCGGCCGGGAGCAACTCCTCGACCGCGTCTGTTGCGTCGTGGCTGGTCCGTCCGAAGAGGTCGGACACCACCACCCGGCTCGTTCCGCCGACCCAGACGTTGCCGGCGTTCCCGACGGTGTAGCGGACCCGCAGCGTGCCACCGGCGAAGGGATTCCACGACGGCGTGTACGTCGCGGTGAGGCCCTGAACGGGCAGGGTCGCCTGGGCGGACCCGTTGACCCGGACCATGACCCGGAAACCCACGCGGCTCTCGACGTTGACCGTCCCACCGGTGCTGGTGACTGTCGCGGCGATGCCGGCCGGGTGGTCCCCCGGCGTGGCGTTCCTGGGCACCGTGATCGTGAACGGCACCACCCTTGTCTCGTTCGCGCCGACGGTGACCTTCTCCTGCACGTCGATCCAGGTGCCGCCGTCGACCGAGGGGCGGTCGGACGAGAGCATGTTGAAACGGCCCTTGTCGGTGAGATATCCGTCGGCGGCCTTCAGGGAGAAGGCGACAGCGGTACGGCTGAAGTTCCGGACCGCCAGGTGCTCGGTCACGACCGCCCCCGGGTCGAGGCTGGCGTTGATCCACCGGCGTTGGTCGGGGCCGCTCGGGGTGGCCGGTTGGACCGTCCAGGTCAGGGCCTTCGGGTCTGGCTCCGCCGCCGCCGCGGCCGGCGCGGCCCCAACCGTGAGGGCCACGACGGCGAGGACGGTGAGCACCCGGCGCAGCGGGGAGACGGTCATGCGGATGGCCCTTCGGCGGGGGGCTTGGCGGGGGGGGGGGGGGGGGGCCCCCCCCCCCCCCCCCCAAAACAAACCCCCCCCCCCCGGGGGGGTTTTTTGGGGCCGCGGCGGCCCCCCCCCCGGCCGCCCGCCACCCGCGG
>NZ_JBICUF010000028.1:0-45762 GCF_043198035.1 Micromonospora sp. NPDC048898 | reverse complement strand
CGGCGGGCGGGGCCCCCCCCCCGGGGGGGGCCCCGGGGGGGGGGGGGGGCCCCCCCGGGGGGGGGGGGGGGGGGGCGCCGGGGGTGGGCGGGGGGGGGGGGGGGGGGGGGGGGCCGGGGGCCGCCCCCCCGCCACACCACTACTCGAACAGTGAGAGCGTGAGCGTGGAGTTGTACGCGCCGGCGGCGACCTCCGCCGGGGTACGCAGGTACAGGTCGGCGTTGACGGAGTACGAGTCGCTGGCGACCGCCTCGGAGTCGAAGGCCGAGACCAACAGCTCCTGGTCGACGAGGCCGACGTTGTTACCCGGCAGGGTTTCCTCGTCCAGGGTGGTCACGACCTCCTCGCCCTCGGTGACCAGGCCGCTGTCGCCGCCGTCGAGCAGGCGGGGCTTCCACCCCAGGTGGTCGGCGGTGATCGGCGCCTGGCCGGACGTGCCCGTGAAGTCGGTCGCGCTGCCGAGCACCGCCCAGCCGGCACCGTCGGGAACCTCGTCGGCGACGCGTGTGTCGGTGACCGTCACCGTCGGCAGCGTACCGACGAACTGGCGAACCAGCAGGGTCGAGCCGTCCTCGGACAGCGCGACGGCGTCGCCGGCGATGGACAGGGCCAGGACGCCCGGTTCCTCGACCTCGTCGATGTCGACGGTCACCCGCACGCTGGCGTCGTCGTCGGGCTCGGCCAGGGCGGGCGACGGCAGCACCGCGGCCCCGACCAGAACCGCGCCGACGGCACCGGCTGCGAGCATCCGCCGCCGTTTGTCTGTGTTCATGTGATCTCCGTTCTCGTCCAGAAGGGGGTTATCCGCCACAGGTGCCGGCGGGGTGTTGCACGGTGCGGACGGTCGTCACGTCCTGTCCACCGATCGCCCCGGTCACCCGGACCGTCGCCGAACCCGCCGGCACCGAGACGGCGCGCGTGTTGAACGACTGGTAGGCGTTCGCGCCTGGCGCGACGGCCGCGAACGAACGCTCCCCGTACGCGGTCTCCAGCGCGATCCCCACCGGCGCGCCATGGTCGTTGCGCGCCTGCACCGCCACGTAGACCCTGCCGCCCACGCACCGCGCCGACGCGGTGAGGGTGACGGGCAGTTCCAGGGTGGCCGCCTGGAAGGCCCAGGTGTCGATCTCGAAGAGGTCGACACCGGCCGGGCCGGTGTAGGTGAAGTAGACGTCGTGCACGCCGCTGACGCCGGCAAGCTCGGCGGTCACCTCGGCCCACTGGCCGACAGGCGTGTCGACGGCGGCCGTGCCGACGACCGGACCGGTGGCGGAGCCCAGTCGGACCTGGATCTGCCCGCCGGCGGCGAGCGCCCGCACCTTCGCCGTCACGCTCCGCGCGCCGTTGTCGCCGAAGTTCACCGACGACAACGCCGTCCAGTCGCCGTTGTCGATGTCGCGGACCGCCAGGTTCGGTGCCGCGCCGCCGAACTGGGCGGAGCCGCCGTCGACCTTCGTGGTCGCGACGCCCTTGCTCCAGCCGAAGGTCTCGGCCTCGAAGACGCGGTACGGGTCGAAGTCGCGGACCTGGTTCACGCCGGCGTAGGTGCCGACGACCTGCTGGATCGTGCCGTCCGGGTTGAACGCAAGTTCCTGGATGTGCGGGCTGCGGTACCCCTGGGTCGTGTTGCCGTTGATGCGCTTGTTCAACGTCGGCGCGTGGTAGGTGAAGTAGTGCCTGCCCTCGAACTCGAAGACCGACTGGTGGTTGTTGCCACCGGTGCCAGCCCCGAAGAACTGCGACTGGTTCGGGAAGAGCACGCCGGCGTAGGTCTCCTTCGGCCACGACATCGGGTTGTCGGAGATCAGGTAGCCGATCTGGCCACCACCGGGGTAGCCGGGGAGCGGCTGCTGGCTGCCACCGAAGTCGTTCCCGCCGAAGTGCGACGAGTACGAGAGGTAGTACTTTCCCTGCCGCTTGAAGACGTGACCCGCCTCGAAGGCCACCGGGGCGTCGACCACAGCGGCCGTGCCCTGGGTCGCGACCATGGTGTCGTCGAGTTCGATGGCCCGGATGTTCTTCGGGTTGTTGAAGCGCTCGGCCGGCGGCATGCTCGTCGACGCGGGGCCACCACCGAAGTAGAGGTACGGTTGACCGTCGTCGTCGACGAACGGGGCCGGGTCGAACTTCCACGCGACGTTCTCGGCACCGGGGGTGCGACCGTCGATGAGCGTGCTCGTACGCTCGCTGGTCCACGGGCCGAGCGGTGAGGCGCCCGTGATCACGTTGCTGGAGCCACCGCCGTTGGCGTAGTAGAGGAAGAACTTCTCCACCCCGTTCACCATCTTCTTGGTGATGCCCGGAGCCCACGAGTTGGCGGTGAACGGGGCCACGCCGTTCGGGCCGGCGACCTGGATCTCACCGTGGTCGGTCCAGTTCACCAGGTCCGCCGAGGAGATCACCGTGATCTGGTTGATGTCGCCGTAGTTGATCCCCGGCGAGACGCCGGTGGCCGGGTTCGGGGCGTAGCCCTGGGTGTCGTTCGTCATGTACATGTACACCCGGCCGTCGTGCACGAGGCCGAAGCCGTCGGCGCCGAACTTGTGCCCGATCAACGGGTTGTGCTCCCCCGGCAGCTTGCCGACGACCTCGATGGTCTTCGACGCCGGTGCGGGCGGCGCGGCGCCGACCACCGACACGTCGTCGAGCGTGAAGTCCATGAGGTGCAGGTCCGGGTCGGTGGACGGGGTGGCCGTCCAGGGGGTCTCGAAGAACAGGCGCGCCGTCGACACGGTCTGCGTCGCCGGGATGGTGAACGTCCCGTTGAACTGCGCCCACTGACCCTTCGTCGCCGTCACGCTGACGAGGTTGGTGTAGGTGCCGCCGCCGTAGTGCATGGTGGCGAAGAACTGCTTGGTGGCCGGTCCGTTCGCGTTCTCGTACTTGATGCGGGCCGTCAGGGTGTAGGCCTGACCGGCCTGCACCTTGCCGCTGAGATCCTGCATCGGCCCGGACCCCGTCGTCGTCCGGCTGGTCACGAGGGCGGCGTTCGCACCGGCGTAGGCATCCGAGGTGGCCGACAACTGGGCGCCGTCGCTGGCGTTTCCGTTGTTGACGAACCAGTTGGCCAGGCCGTCCTCGAACCCGCCGTTGACGACGAGATTCGTGTCGGCGGCCTGGACCGGCGCGGCCCCGGCGCCGAACCCGGCGGCCAGCAGCAGGCCGACTGTCGCGAGCGCCGCGACCCGTCCTCGGGTCGCCCGTCGCATTCGTTGTTCCACGAAACGTCCTCCTTCATCTCTGACGTGCGGTCATCGGTGTACGGGGGATCGGTGGGTGGTCCGGACAGCAGGGGTCGACCGCCGCCACCGGCTCGACCGCGGCCGGCGGAGCGGAACAGGTTTGCTGTTCCGCGCCGCACGGCCGGTCGCCGGTGGTGCTGGTCGCCGAGCCGAGGGCTCGTGGTGGGGTTATCCGCCGCAGGTGGCGCCGGGGTGCGGCACGGAGTGTGCGGTGGTCACGTCCCGGCCGGCGACCGTGCCGGTGACCCGGACCGTCGCCGAGCCGGCCGCCACCGACGCCGCACGCGTGGGGAACGACTGGTAGACGTTCGCCCCCGGCGCCACTGTCGCGAACGACCGGTTCCCGTACGGGGTCTCCAGGGTGATCCCGACCGGCCCGTCCGAGTCGTTGCGCGCCCGCACCGCCAGGTACGCCCGGCCAGCCAGGCACCGCACCTCGGCGCTGGCCGTGACCGGCAGTGCCGCGAGCATGCCGAGTCGGGCCAGTTGGTAGCTGAGTGCGCGCTCCGGGGCGTCGATCTGGTTCTGGGTGCCGAACTGGCCGGCCCGTGCCGCCGTCGCCGCCGCGAGTGCGGACTGCGTCGCGGCCCAGGCGTCGGGCGGGTAGTGGCGCGCGTCGAGCGTGTGCGCGTGGGCGATGGCCGCGTCGAGGGCGACGGTGTCCAGCGGCCGGGCCTGCGCGGTCAGCACGTCGCTGAGCAGGTAGTTGTCGAAGTCGACGTGCCCGCCGGTCTCCTGGGTCGCGTAGTTGAACAGGCCCACCCGGTGACCCATGAAGTGGGCGAGGCTGCCGTCCAGCGTCTGCGGGCCGACGCGGTTGCCGAGCCGGGTCCACGTCAACCCGTCCAGGCTGTAGTAGAACGTCGTCCACAACTGGCCGACCGGCGAGGCGAAGTCGAGGTCCGCCTTCACGTGCACCTCTGTCGCGTCACCCAACGCCACGGTCGTGCCCGCCACGAAACTCTCCAGCGTCGACTGGTCGAGGTCGACCGCGAACGGCTGCGACCGGTTGACGACGCCGAGGGTGTTGACACCGTCGACGCGCTTGACCGCCACGTACGAGAAGCCGCGGTTGTAGGCCGCCAGGCCCGCGACGTCGCCGTTGTTCATTCCGGAGATGTCCATCCGGGTCTGCACCGACTGCCGTGGCCCGAACGTCCGCTGCGAGAGCGTGTTGCGGGCCTCCTCGAACCAGGCCAACTCGGCCCGGTTGGACAGCTTCGTGTAGACGTACTGGCCGGTCACCACCTTGCCGGCCGTCAACCGCAGCCAGCCGTCCCGGTCGGTGAGCGACCAGTACCGGTTGTCCGGTGCGTGGTTCCACTCCCACGCCAGGTCCAGCCGCGACCCGTTGGGGGCGATCTCCGCCGGGTCCAGCGGCGCCGGCACCGTCCACTGCTCGTCCTGGTACGCCCTGTGTGGCGCGTCGTTGACGAAGTCGTCCGAGGCGACGATGCTCTTCTGCCGCTCGAAGACCTCCTCGGCCGGGCTGAGCCGGATCGGCTTGTCGAACACGCCGTTGACCGGCACGACCCCGCCTGCGCCGAAGGTCGGCCACCCGTCCTGCCAGGTGGCGGGGATGAGCGCCGGGATCCGCCCGATCGGGAACGTGTCGCGGAAGAACATGCCGTGCCAGTCGGTGCCGCCACCGGCCCGGCTGATCGGCACCAGGCTGCCCTGCGCGAAGCCGTTGGAGTTGAGCACGCCGCGCGCCTCGTAGGTGTTGACCCCGCCGGCCGAGGTGTAGCGCCCGAGCAGGTCCTTCGACCGGAACATCACGACCTGGCGGCCCTGCCCGGACGGCCAGGTGATGATGACGGCGTAGTACCAGCCGTCGATGTGGTAGACCTGCGCGCCCTCGAACAGCCCACCGATGAACGGCTGCCCCGCGTAGTTGTTCGCGGTGAAGATGTTCGGATAGTCCTGCGTGATGGCTGTCAGGTCGGCGTTGAGGCGTACCGCGCTGGTGCCGCCGGAGCCGTAGAAGATGTACGGCGTGCCGTCGACGTCGAAGAAGAGCGACGGGTCGTGCAGGCCACGGCCGAGGGCGGTGCGCTGCCACGCGCCGTTCTCGATGTCGTCGGTGCGGTAGAGGTACGCCCCGTTGAGGTTGTTGGTGTTGAAGACGGCGTAGAACATGCCGTCGCGGTAGCGCAGCGACGACGCCCACTGACCCTGGCCGTACGAGTTCTGACCGTTGCGCAGCGAGAACGAGTCGCCGATGCTCGCCCGGTCGAAGACGTAGTTGACGATCTCCCAGTTGACCAGGTCGTACGACTTCATGATCGGCGCGCCGGGGCTCAGGTGCATCGTCGTGCTGATCATGTAGTAGGTGTCGCGGCCCTCGTCGTTCTCGGCTGCGGGCACCCGCTCGACGCTGATGTCCGGCACGTCGGCGTTGAGCAGCGGCACCGAGTAGGTGCCGGCGCCGGTGTCGGTCGAGGTGTACGACGAGCGGGGTGACCAGCCCTCGGCGGCGTGGGCGGCGGAGGGTGTGCTCACCAGGCTCGCGCCCAGGAGGACGGCGACCGACGCGAGCGTGCGGAAGCGGCGGGGAACTCGCGGGCGGATCGACACGGCCAAGGTGGACTCCAGACGCGAGAGCGGCGTGAAGCCATCGTGTTATCGCTAACAATGCCTGTCAAGAGCATCAATGAAACCTGCCCGAAGTGTCCGCGTAACCTCAGGCCGGTCAGGACGCACCACGAAGACCCGGGCCGGGGCGAGACCGCCCCAGCCCGGATCCGTTGCTGCCCTAGGTCAGCTGCGTACCTGCCAGCGCTGGTTCGCGCCGCCGCCGCAGGCCCACAGGATCAACTTGGTGCCGTTCGCCGTCGCGGCGCCGTTCGCGTCGAGGCAGAGACCCGACTGCACGCCGGTGATGGTGCCGTTGGAGTTGATGTTCCACTGCTGGTTGGCACCACCGTTGCAGTCCCAGATCACCACCCTCGTGCCGTTCACGGTGCCCTGGCCGGAGGCGTCCAGGCACTTGGTGCCGTAGACCATGAGCTGCCGGCTCGCGGTGTGGGTCCACCGCTGGTTGGTGGCATTGCTGATGCAGTCCCAGATCTGGGCCTGCGTGCCGTTGGTCGTGCTGGAGTTGCCGATCTCGACGCAGCGATTCGACTGGACGCCCACCAGCTGCACGTTCGTCGGGTTGGTGCTGCCACCGCTCTGCACGCCGGCGGTGTTGATCACCGTTTGCGCGCCGGACGGCCAGTTGCCGTTGCTGACCGTGACGTTGCCGTTGACGACGTTGCCGCGGTCACCGTTCGTCACGTTCGTGCTGTTGTTCGTCGACCAGTTGTTGGTGACGGTGAAGTTGCCCATGTTCTCCGCGTACCAGTAGTTGGCGGTTGCCCAGGTGCCGGTGGAGGAGAACACGTTGTTTCGGGCGGTGTAGTAGCGGGAGCCCTCGTCGAAGTAGAGACCGAACCAGCCGTTGGTCCGCAGGCAGTAGTTCTCGGCGATCAATCCGCCCGGGTTCGCCGACAGCGAGTAGATGCAGCCACCGTCGGTCATCTGCTGCATCACGTCGTGGACGTAGTTGCCGATGACCTGGTTGTTGGCGGCGGTGGTCGCCGTCGTGTACCGCGGCTGGTAGTTGTACAGACCCCGGTTGGCGTAGTGCTGGCTGCCGCCGGCGTCGTTGGCGCCCCAGCCGTAGCCGATCGACAGGCCGGTGTACGGCATGTTGTAGACCTCGTTGTGCGACACCAGCGAGGTGTTCACGTAGGTCGTCAGGATCGAGACCACGCCCCGGTACTCCAGGCCGAGGTCGTGCACCTTGTTGTTGCTGATGGTGACGTTGCGGTTGACCATCCGTTGGTCGGTGGGGTGGTGGGCGTCGGCGCGCACGCCGCCCACCACGATGCCACCGGCGGAGTTGCGGGCGATCTCGGAGCGGGTGACGGTGATGTTGTTGGTGCCCAGGCCGACACCGCTGGCGTGGGCGTTGGCGTCGTTGCCGATGCCGATGGCCGTCTGCCCCAGGTTGACGAACTGGGAGTCGCTGAAGCTGATGGTGTTCGCGGCGGAGACCTGCACGGCGGCGGGCATCTGGTTCCAGTTCGGCCGGGTCGCCTCGAACTGGGGGCAGCCGGCCTGGCAGGAGGTCAGCGCGTCGGACGGGCGGGCCCACGTGCCGGTGATGTGCGCGCCGGTCTGCTGGTCGGCGAAGCCGTTGTTGCTGCTCGGGCCGAGCCAGCTGGTGCCGGTGAAGGTGATCCCGCTGAACGAGATGTGGTGCGCGGGCGCGTCGTAGGTGCCGCCGACGTTCACCAGGGACTGCAACTGCGGCAGCTCCACGCTGACCGAGCTCATGTTCTGTCCCGCGAGCGGGATGTAGTTGAGCTGGCCGCTGGTCGGGTTGAGATACCACTCCCCCGCCGAGTCCAGGAACTCGTACGCGTTGGCCAGGTAGAACGGGCCCGCGCGGTGCGGGCTGGACAGCGTGTCGAAGCCGAAGGTGTTGTTGTTCCAGGCCGGCTGCTGCATCGTCAGGAAGTTGCCGCTGATGCTCTGCACCGGCGAGTACCGGTCGGTGAACGAGCCGACGCTCTCCACCTCGACCCGGTTCTGGTTGCCGAGGTTGTTGAGGTAGTTGAGCGCGCTGTTGGTGAACCGCATGCCGGACGTGGTGAAGGTGAAGTCGGCGCGGTTCACGGCGGTACGCGCCCGCGTGGCGACCGCCCCGTTGACGTAGAGCTGACGGGAGTCGATCCCGGCGGGAACGCTGGCCCGCCAGATGTTCTTCCCGGCGTCGACCTGCGTCCAGCCGGTGACCGCCCGGGCGCCGGTGATCGACGGACGCGCTCCGGCGGCAGCCCGCCAGATCACCTGGTAGCCGTTGTTGCCGGAGTCGGCCGCGGTCAGCCGCAGCGGCGACGACAGCCGGTACGCGCCGTCGGCCAACTCCACGACGATGTCACCGGACATCGCGCTGTTGGCCGCCCGCACCGCGGTCTGTGCGGCGGACAGCGAGCAGGGTTGGCTGGCCGAGCAACTGGTGCCGGAGCCGGAGGGCGAGGCGTAGAGGGTGGTGGTGGCCGCGAACGCGGGGGACGACGCGGCGGCCACCGCGACCGCGGCGGTCAACGCTGACGCGGCGACGCCGGCCAACATTCGCCGCAGCGGCGGAACGGGGGAGATGGACACGGGACGGTGCTCCTGACATGAGAGGGGCGGAGGGGGAATGGTGCGTGGTGGTCAGCTGAGGATCTCCCGGAGATAGCGCAGGCCGTCCGTGGCGAGACGGTCCTGTGAGGGGGCCAGCGGACGCCAGATCGCCGCGGCGACCGCGATGGCCTCGTTCTCCCCCGTGAACGACTCGATGCAGATCGCACCCTGGTAACCGGTGTCCCGCAGGACGGTGAAGAAGCGGGGCCAGTCGAAGTGGTCCGCACCGGGAGCGCCGCGGTTGGAGCCGCTGACCTGCACGTGCTTGATGTGCGGGGCAGCGACGGCGAGAGCCGCGTAGGGGTCGGCCTCCTCGATGTTCATGTGGTACGTGTCGATCATGATGCCGACGTTCGGCGGGAGCCCGTCGATCAACTCGACCGTCTGCTCGATCGTGTTGACGACGCTCGTCTCGTAGCGGTTCAACGCCTCGACACCGATGCTCACGCCCAACTCGCCGGCCTGCTCGGCAACCGGCGCCAGGGCCCGCCGGAAATCCGCGTAGCAGGCCGCGCGAGCCGCCGGTGACATCCGCCAGGTGCGGCCGACCGAGGCGTACACCGGGCCGCCGACGCACCCAGCGCCGACGGCCGCCGCGCTCACCACGCAGCCCTTGAGGTACGCCACCGTCGACTCGACCACCGCTGGCGCAGCGTCGACCAGCTCCCGCCCCGGCGAGAGGGCCGCGCAGACGCCGGCGGCGACGAGGCCGTGCTCGGCCAACAGGTCCCGGGTGCGGACCGGGTCCCAGTCGCCCGGCTGCTCGATCGGCAACTCGACCGCGTCGAAGCCGAACGAGGCGATCCGCGGGATCAGCTCGGCCAGGGCCTCGTCGTCGACAGGCGAGGCCCACACCCAGGGGTTGACGCCGATGGTGTACATCAGGACCCTACTTCCAGCGCTGCGGGTAGCCGGGCAGGTCGGTGCAGCCGCACATCGCGTAGTGCAGCGGCGGCATGCCCGCGTCGAGATACGTGTCCAGGTTGTCCTGGGTGACTGTCGGCTGCGGCAGCTTCCACGGGTTCGACACCTGCTCGCCGTCGAGGATCCGCAGCGCCGCGATGATCGGCGTACGCCACTGGTAGGTCGGGTACGTCGGCGCGATCGCGGTGAGCTTCTTGTCCTTCCAGATCTTCAGGAAGTCGAGCTGGTCCTCGCCGTTCATCGGCGGAACGGGCTTGCCCGCGTCCTGGAACGCCTCGACCGCCGCGACGGCCACCGCTCCGGCGTCCATCCAGACGCCGTCGATCGTGCCGTACCGCTGGATGTAGTCGTCGACGATCTTCTTGGTCTTGGCCGGGTCACCGTCGGTGAACTCGACCCCGACGACGTCGACCTTCGCCTTGTCGAACGCCACCTTCGCCGCCGACCAGCGGGTCTCCAGGACGTCGACACCGGGCAGGATCCGCAGGGCGAGGACCTTGCCGCCCGGCTTCATCTTCTGGCTGACGAACTCGGCGCCGACGTGGCCGAACCCGTAGCCGCCGATGGGGTTGATGAACGTCACCGGGCACTTCGTGTTGACGCCCCGGTCGAAGACGACCACCGGCAGACCCGCCTGGCAGGCCGCCTCGACGGCCGGGGTCAGCGTGGCTGTGGTGTTCGGCGAGACGATGAGCGCGGAGCAGCCCTTGCCGAGCAGGTCGTTGATGTCCGCGATCTGCTTCTGGTCCTTGCCCTCGGCGTCGACGTGCACGAACTCCTTGATGCGGCTCTTCTGCGCCTCCACCTCGGCCTGCATGGTCTTGAATCCGACCTGCCGCCACGGGTTGTTCAACGCCGCGTTCGAGAAGCAGATCTTGTGCGGACCCTTCTTCTTGAACTTGGCGGTGTCCACCAGCTTCGGGTTGAGCACCTGCTCCCACGGCTTGTCGGCCGGGCCCGTCGCGGTCGCGCTGAGCAGTGCCAGCTCGGCGTCGTAGTCGGCCTGCACGAAGAACTTCGACTGCTCGCCGGTGCCCGATCCGGCGGCGGTGGAGGCACCGCCGGACGGGCCCGCGGAGGGCTCGTCGGTGGCACAGGCGGTGAGGGACAGCAGGGTGACAGCGGCCAAGGCCGCCATGGAACGTCGCACTATGGATTCCCCTTTATCTCGACGAAGAACGCGTTGCCGAGACCGCCACGGCGAGCAGGATGATCCCGCCCTGGACGGTCGACCTGAGGGCGCCGGAGACGCCGTAGAAATTCATGAGGGCGAACAGCAGTTCCAGGGTCAGCGCACCGAGCATCGCGCCGACGACCGAACCGCGACCCCCGCCCAGCGCGACGCCACCGAGCACGACCGCGGTGATCGCACCGAACTCCAGCCCCGCGCCGGCCTGGAACGACACGCCGCTGTAGCCGCCCAGCAGGATCGCCGCGACCGCCGCCGCCAGGCCGCTGAGGATGAAGGCGATCGTCCGGGTACGCCAGACGCTCACGCCGCTCAACTCGGCGGTGCGCGGATTGTCGCCGACGGCGACGAGCGTGCGGCCGAAGTCGGAGCGCATCAGCAGCACGGCCACCACCGCCAGGGCCACCAGGACCAGCAGCGCGAACGGCACGCGACCGAGCACCGGCACGTCCTCGAAGGCCCGCCGGCCGAACCGCCGGAACTCCTCGGACAGCCCACCCTTCGGAGCACCGTCGGACCACAGGTAGACCGCACCGACCAGGATCAGGAACATGCCGAGGGTGGTGATGAACGACGGCACCCGCAGCCGGGTCGTGATCACGCCGTTGACCAACCCGACGAGTGCGCCGAAGACGAGCAGGAGCAGCACCACGGGCCAGGTACGCGTCGGGTCGCTGTCGATGAGCCGGGCCGCCACGACCACCTGCGCGGTGACCAGGGAGCCGACGGACAGATCGAACTCGCCGGAGACGATCACGAAGTACTGGCCGGCGGCGAGCAGGATGATCGGCGCCGAACGCCCGAGGAACGACATCAGCGACGGAGGGGCGAGGAAGTCGGGCTGTCGAATGCCGACGAGCACCACCAGCACCGCGAGGATCGCGAGGATCGGCAGGAGGCCACCCGGGCGGATCCGCGGGAGACGCAGCGGCAGCGTACGACGCTGAACGGTCTGCATGGCTAGGCAGCCGCCTTTCGCATGGCCCTGCGGGCGTAGACGGCGACCGCGGCGATGATGATGGCGCCCCGGATCACCTGCTTGAAGAACGCGTCGACCTCGAGCTGGTTGAAGATCGCGTCGATGCTGGCGAGCAGCAGCACTCCCCCGACCGTGCCGATGACGCCGCCGCGCCCACCGGCGAGAGCGGTGCCACCGATCACCACGGCGGCGATCGACTCCAGGTCGTAGAGGCCCTCGGTGCCCACCCGGGGCGCGCCCGAGCCGAGCCGACTGGCGAGGTAGATGCCGGCAAGCCCGGCACACATCGAGCACAGCACGTGGGCGGTGACGAGGACCCGGTCGTTGCGGACGCCGGAGAGCCGGGCGACCTCCGGGTCGCCGCCGACGGCGACCAGGTGGTGACCGAAGCGGGTCTTCGAGAGCGCGAACCAGGCCGCCGCGGTCACGGCGACCAGCAGCAGGAACGACACCGGCACCGGGCCGATGCGCTGGTAGCCGAGCGCTTGCACGAGCGACGGCGCGGTGGTGCCGGCCGGCCCGTCGTAGCCGTTGTCGAGGTAACCCTTGAGCAGCAGCCCGACGCCGAGGGTCGCGATGAACGCGTTGACCCGGAGTTTGGTGACGAGGAACCCGTTGAGCAGCCCGACGCCGGCGCTGACGACGAGCACCAGGCCGATCGCCGGGAGCACCGCGCCGTCGCTGCCGTTCATCGTCTCGGCGGCGACGAGGGTGCTGAGGCTGATCACGTACGCCACCGAGAGGTCCAGCGACCCGCCCAGGATGACGAGTGTCTGGCCGACGGCGACGAGCCCGAGGCCGGCCGCCACGTGCAGCAGACTCACCGTGGTGGACTGGTTGAAGAGCTGGCCACCGTCGACGAGGACGACCAGCCAGCCGATCGCGAGGGTGAGGGTCAGGGCCACGAAGACGCCCGGTACGGCGCGGCGGGCCGGCAGGAGCGACAGCGCACTCATCGGGCGGCCTCCGGCACGGCGCCGACAGCCAGGGTGACGACCTCTTCCTCGCTCGCGCCGGCGGGCAGCTCGCCCGCGACACGGCCGTCCCGCATGACGACGATGCGGTCACTCATGCCCAGCAGCTCCGGCAGATCAGACGAGATCATCAGCACGGCCGCGCCGTCGCGGGCGAGGCGGCGGACGAGGTCGTGGATGGCCGACTTGGCACCCACGTCGATGCCGCGGGTCGGCTCGTCGAAGAGCAGGATCCGCGGGTTGAGCGCGAGCCAGCGGGCCAGCACGACCTTCTGCTGGTTGCCGCCGGACAGGAAGCGGATCTCCTGGTCGTCGCCCGCACCACGGACCTCCACGGCGTTGAGCAGCTCGCGCACCCGAACGGTCCGGGCCGCGCGGCCGGACCGGGCCGCGAAGACGGCCCGGCTGGCGAGCAGCGCGTTGTCGAGCACCGACTGTCGGGGGACGATCCCCTCGCCCTTGCGGTCCTCGGTGACGTAGGCGATGCCGGCCCGCATCGCGGTGCGGGGTGAGCGCAGTCGGACCGGCCGGTCGTCGAGCGTGACGTCACCGGTCGTGAACGGCGACACCCCGAAGATCGCACGGGCCAGCGCGGACCGCCCGGAGCCCTGGAGGCCGCCGATGCCGAGCACCTCGCCGGCGCGCAACTGGAGGTTGATGTCACTCAGCTTTCCGTTTCCCACGTCGCGGAGGTTGAGCCGCACCGGACCCCGGTCCTCGGGGGCGGCCCGGTCCGGGTAGTAGCTGGACAACTCCCGGCCGACCATGTGCCGCACCAACTCGTCGCCGGTGGTGTCCGCGGTGTCCACGGTGGTGACCCGGCGGCCGTCCTTGAGCACGGTGATCCGACTCGACAGGTCGAACACCTCGGCGAGACGGTGCGAGACGTACAGCAGACCGATGCCGCGTTCCTGGAGTCGGCGCACCAACCCGTAGAGCAGCTCGACCTCGTGGTCGGCCAGCGCCGCGGTCGGCTCGTCCATGATGAGCAGCCGGGCGTCCAAGGCGAGCGCCTTGGCGATCTCGACGACCTGCTGCTGCGCGACGCCGAGCTGCCCCACCCGGGCGTCGGCCGGCAACGTGGTCTCCCCGATCGAGGCGAGCAACCGCGTGGTGTTGTCGAGCATCGCCCGCCGGTCGACCAGACCGCGCCGGACCGGCTCGTGCCCCAGGTAGACGTTCTCCGCGACGGTGCGCTCCGGCAGCAGGTTGAACTCCTGGTGGATGATGCCGACGCCAACCCGCTGGGCGTCGCGCGGTCCACGGAACGTGCGCGGCTCACCGGCGAACTCGACGGTGCCCTCGTCCGGGGCGTACCCGCCCGAGACGATCTTCATGAGAGTGGACTTCCCGGCGCCGTTCTCACCGACGACGGCGTGCACCTCGCCCGGCGCGACATCGAGGTCCACACCGTCGAGGACGCGCACCCCGAGGAAGGATTTACCGATGCCCCGGAGGGTGAGCAGTGGCGCCGGCAATGGGTCTGACATCCCGAAGGCCCTCACAGATAGTAGTCATCGACAAGGTGCACGGGTCGGCGACCGACCCGCTCGTGGCCGGACCACGAACTTTCGCAGCTAGCTGCGGAGACTTACGTTTTTATGTTGCGAACATTCTCTTGACATCGACGAAACATCACACGTATGAAGAACATAGATGTTTGGATGCAGGTCCGCAATCCTCGACCGGGGCTGATTGCCAGGGCCGTCACTCGGCCGGCAGCGACGCCGTGCCCGAGAGATTCGGACATGGCCGTCGTCATCAGGGCAAGACGTCGGACGTCACTCCATTCATTGACACCCGTTTATTCCTAGCTCATCCTGACCTTGTGGACCACGGGACGCGAACCACGGCTGCCATCACCCTCCGTGATGTCCCGCGGGCCTGACTGCCGTTTCGGCGAACGGCACGAGGACAGACCAACGCACTCGTACTCATCGATGCGTCCAGGTACAACCTGACGCAGGGTGAGCCCGCGGGCGCAATCGGAGTTACCCGTCCAACCTAGGAGACGCCATGCGTCGTAATACGATGATCATCTCGGTGATCGCGGGCCTGTTACTGGCCCTCGGACTCGCCCCACCGGCGTCGGCCGCCCCGGCCTTCCGCGCCCTGGTGTTCAGCAAGACCACCGGCTATCGGCACGACTCGATCCCCGCCGCGATCGCCATGGTCCAGCAGCAGGCCACCGCCAACAACTTCGAGGTGGTGGCGACCGAGGACTCGAGCGTCTTCACCGCCGCCAACCTGGCGACCTTCGACGTCATCGTGATGCTCCAGACCTCCGGCATGGTCTGGACCTCGACCGCCCAACGCCAGGCGGTGGAGGGCTACCTCGCCAGCGGCAAGGGCATCGTGGCCGTCCACAACGCCACCGACATGGGCATCGAGGGCGAATACCCGTGGTGGGACAACACCATCAACGGCGGCGCCCACATGCCCGAGCACTCCCCCGGCGTGCTGCCCGGCACCGCCATCGTCGCCGACAAGCAACACCCGTCGACGGCCGGCCTGCCGGATCGCTGGAACCGCAGCGAGGAGTGGTACAACTTCGACTCCAACCCGCGCGGCAAGGTGCACGTGCTGGTGACCGCCGACGAGCGCACGTACAACCCGGGCTCCCGGGCGATGGGCCCGGACCACCCGATCTCCTGGTGTCGCAACACCGGCGGCGGACGGGTGTGGGCCACCGCGATGGGCCACGCGATCGCCTCCTACAGCGAGACGAACTTCCGCAACCACGTCCTCGGCGGAATCCAGTGGGCCGCCGGCAACCTTCCCGGCGACTGCGGCGGCACCGTCTGGAGCAACTTCGAGAAGCGCACCCTGGACGACAACACCGTCGACCCGATGGCGATGGCGGTGGCCCCGGACGGACGGGTGTTCTACGCCCAGCGCGGCGGGCAGCTGAAGATCTTCAAGCCCTCCACCAACAGCACGGTGACCGCCGGGACGCTGAGCGTCTACACCGGGGGCGAGGACGGCCTCACCGGCATGGCGCTGGACCCCAACTTCGCCACCAACGGGTACGTCTACCTGTACCACTCGCCGGCGAGCAGCTCGACCGACATCAACCGGGTCTCCCGCTTCACGATGAGCGGTGACACGCTGAACACGTCCAGCGGCGTGACGATCATCGACATCCCGGCGTACCGGGACCGGACCTTCCCGGAGCCCGGCCACACCGGCGGGTACATCGAGTTCGGTCCGGACGGCAACCTCTACATCGGCACCGGCGACGACACGCCCCCGAACCTCGACCCCAACTGGCAGGGCTACGCCCCGCTGGACTGGCGCTCCGGCCAGTCCAACCTGGACGCCGCCCGGACCGCGGGCAACACCAACGACCTGCGCGGCAAGCTGCTGCGCATCCGTCCCGGAGCCAGCGGCAGCTACACCATCCCGAGTGGCAACCTCTACCCCCAGGGCACGGCGCAGACCAAGCCGGAAATCTACGCCATGGGCTTCCGCAACCCGTTCCGCTTCTCGATCGACCCCGCCAACGGCTGGGTCTACCTGGCGGACTACGGACCGGACCGCAACCCGCCGACCACCAACCGTGGTCCCGAGGGCCTGGTCGAGCTCAACGTGATCAAGACACCCGGCAACTACGGCTGGCCGTTCTGCCACGGCAACAACCAGCCCTACGCGCCGTACAACCCGAGCACCGGCGTCGTCGGCGCGAAGTTCAACTGCTCGGCCCCTGTCAACAACTCGCCGAACAACACCGGCCTGGTCAACCTGAAGCCGGTCGTCATGCCGAACATCTGGTATGGCTACCCCGCCTCGACGACCTTCCCGGAGCTTGGCTCCGGCGGCTCCGCGCCGATGGGCGGCCCGGTCTACCGGTACGACGCGGCGAACCCGTCCCAGACGAAGTTCCCGTCCTACTACGACGGCGTGCACTTCTTCTACGAGTGGTCGCGCAACTACATCAAGGAGGTGCACTTCGACTCCTCCACGGCGGTGACCCGCACCAACTCGTTCCTGCCCGGCGGCAACTTCAACAAGCCGATGGACATGGAGTTCGGCAAGGACGGCTCGCTCTACCTGCTGGAGTGGGGCACCAACTTCGGTGGCGGCAACAGCGACTCCGGGCTCTACCGGATCGACTACATCCAGGGCGGCCGGTCACCGATCGTCAAGGCCACCGGCACACCCACCAGCGGCTCCTCGCCGCTGACCGTCCAGTTCAGCAGCGCGGGCACGTCCGACCCGGACGGCAACACGCTGAGCTACCTGTGGACGTTCGGCGACGGCACCACCTCGACGGCGGCCAACCCGTCGAAGACGTACACCGCCAACGGCAACTACACGGCCCAGTTGAAGGTCACCGACAGCACCGGTAAGACCGGCTTCGCCAACGTCCCGATCACCGTCGGCAACACCGCCCCGGTGCTCACCATCACCACACCGGGCAACGGAGGCATGCTGACCTTCGGTGACAAGGTGTCGTACCAGATCACCGTGACCGATCCGGACGGCGGCACCGTCGACTGTTCGAAGGTCATCCTCAACCCGGCGCTGGGTCACGACGACCACGCCCACGAGACCACCGAGTACCCGGGCTGCTCGGGCACCATCTCCACCGACCTGCTCGGTGGGCACCCCGATGGCGCCAACCTGTTCTACGTGCTGAACGCGCGGTACACCGACAGCGGTGGTGCGGGTGGCGCGGCGCCGCTCACCGGGACCGCCCAGGCGATCCTCCAGCCGAAGCACAAGCAGTCCGAGTACTTCAGCAGCCAGTCCGGCATCCGGGTCATCGACCAGGCGGCGGCGGAGAGCACCAAGCGCATCGGCGACATCTCCACCAACGACTGGATCGCGTTCAGCCCGATGAACCTGTCGGGCATCTCGACGGTCAGCTACCGGGTGTCGTCGCCCTCCGGCGGCGGTTCGATCGAGCTGCGCGCCGGCTCGCCGACCGGCACCCTGCTGGCCACCACCACCGTGCCCAGTACGGGCGGCTGGGACAACTACCAGTCCACGACTCCGGTGAGCGTCGCCGCCTCCAGCGGGACACAGACGCTCTACATGGTGTTCAAGGGCAGCAGCAACTCGTTCGATCTGGACTCGCACACCTTCGGCGGGAACGGCGTCGGTACACCCGGCACCGGCGGTGGCCTGGCGGGCAAGACCTACACGCTCACGGCGCAGCACAGCAACAAGCTGATGGACGTCAGCGGTGTCTCCACCGCCGACGGCGCCCAGATCACCCAGTGGGCGTCCACCGGCGCCAACAACCAGAGGTGGCAGGCCGTCGACGCCGGTAACGGCGCGCTCAACCTCAAGGCGGTGCACAGCGGCAAGTGCGTCGAGGTGGTCGGCAGTTCGACCGCCGCGGGTGCCTTCCTCCAGCAGGCCACCTGCAACAACGGCAACCAGCAGAAGTTCACCGCCACCGCGACGGGCACCTCCGGCGTGTACACGGTGAAGAGTGTGCTGAGCGGCCTCTGCGTCGACGTCAACGGCGCGGCCACCACCGACGGCGCCCGACTGTTGCAGTGGACCTGCCACAGCGCGGCCAACCAGCAGTGGCGGTTCACCGCGGTCTGACCTTCGGCTGTCGCGGTAACAGATGACGTCCCGGTCGGGACCGGTGTCCGAGAATCGGAGCCGGTCCCGGCCGGGACGTCGTTGTCAACTCAGCTGGACCGGGAACCCGGGCCGGGCAGCGCGGCGAGCAGCCCGGCCGCGGCCAGGGCGTCCCACAGATCCTCGGGTACGACGGCCTCGGACCGTCGGACCGTCTCGACCATCTGTGCCTCGGTGCGGACGCCGACCACCGTCGACACCACGGCGGGATGCCGACGGACGAAGGCGAGTGCCGCCTGCGGCAGGGTCACCCCGTACGTCTCGCAGACCGCCGCGATCCGCCGCGCCCGCTCGATCAGCTCCGCCGGGGCCTGCTGGTAGTTGTAGACGGCATCGGCCGGCGGCTGGTCCCGCGACAGCAGCCCCGAGTTGTAGACGCCCGCGATGACGATGCCCACCCCCCGGTTGTCGGCGGCGGGCAGCAGGTCGTCGGCCGCGCCCTGCTCCAGCAGGGTGTACCGCCCGGCGCACATCATCACGTCGACGTCGGTCTCCCGCACGAACCGCGTCAGCATCGCCGACTGGTTCATGCCGGCACCGATGGCACCCACCACGCCCTGGTCACGCAGGTCGACCAGGGCTGGCACGGCCTCGTGTGCGGCCTGCTCCCAGTGGTCGTCCGGGTCGTGCAGGTAGACGATGTCGATCCGGTCCAGTCCGCTGCGGTCGAGGCTGGCCTCGATCGAGCGGAGGACACCGTCGCGGCTGAAGTCCCACACCCGCCGATGGCTGGCGGGAACGTCGAACCCGTCGGAGTCGCGCCGGTGCGCGTCCTCGGGTGACGGCACCAGGATCCGCCCGACCTTCGTCGACACCACGTACTCGTCGCGTGGCCGATGACGCAGCGCGGCGCCGAGGCGGCGCTCGGACAGGCCGAGGCCGTAGTGCGGCGCGGTGTCGTAGTACCGGACGCCCGCCTCCCACGCCGCGTCGACCGCCGAGGCGAACTCCTCGTCCGAGGTCGCCCGGTACAGGTTGCCGCCCTGGGCCGCGCCGAAGCCCAGCTCGGTGAGACGCACGTCCGGGCGACGCGGAAGCGCTCGGGCCGTCATGACGCCTCCGGCCCGGGTACGCGGCGGACGAGCCGGCCCGGGTGGACGCCGACGACGCCCACCGGGGGCACCGGCCCGCCCGTCATCGCCCCATCCAGCCGCCGTCGACGGGCAGCACGACCCCGTTGACGTAGTCCGATGCCGACGACGCCAGGAACACCGTGGCGCCGCCGAGGTCGTCGGCACGACCCCACCGGCCAGCCGGAATTCGGGAGAGGATCGCCTCGTTGCGATCGGGGTCGTCGCGCAGCGCCTGGGTGTTGTCGGTGGCGATGTAGCCGGGGGCGATGGCGTTGACGTTCACCCCGCGGGCCGCCCACTCGTTCGCCAGAGCCTTGGTGAGCCCGGCGACGCCCGATTTCGACGCGGCGTAGCCGGGGACGGTGATGCCGCCCTGGAAGCTCAACAGCGAGGCGGTGAAAATGATCTTCCCGCGGCCACGCTCGACCATCGTCCGGCCGATCTCCCGGCTCAGGATGAACTGACTGCTCAGGTTCACCTCGATCACGTGGTCCCACATCTCGTCCGGGTGCTCGGCGGCCGGCGTACGGGCGATCGTGCCGCCGTTGTTCACCAGGACGTCGATCGGCCCGAGAGCGGTGAGATCCCGGGCCAGTTGGTGTACGGCCGCCCGGTCGCCGAGATCGGCACGCAGCCCGGTGAACTGCCGGCCGGCGGCCCGCACCCGGCGCTCGACCTCGCTTCCACTCGACTCGAGTTGGGCGGAGACGCCCACGATGTCGGCACCGGCCAGCGCCAGGGCCTCGGCCATGGCGAGGCCGATACCACGCCGGGCCCCGGTGACGACGGCGACGCGTCCGGACAGGTCGAACAGGGCCGTCACTTGTTACCCTCCCGCAGATCGAGCAGCACCTTCATCACGCCGCCACCCTCGAGTGCGGTGAAGGCGGCGGAGGCCGCCTCGACCGGCTCCACCCGGGAGATGAGCTGTTGCGCCGGAATGGCGCCCGAGGCGACCAACCGGATCGCCTCCACCATGTCGTCACGCTGGTACAACCGGGCGCCGAGGAGTTCCAGCTCACGCCAGAAGAACCGGTGCAGGTTGACCTCCCGGGGCCTGGGGTGGATCGCCACCATCACCAGCCGGCCACGGGTGGTGAGAACGTCGACCGCCGTGGTGACGCCGCCGGCGGAGCCGGACACCTCGAAGGCGATGTCGGCGCCCGCGCCGTTGGTGCGTTCGTTGACAAGTGCCACGACGTCTGTCGCGTTCGGGTCGGCGGCCTCGATCCCGATGCCCTCCGCCACCTCGCGTCGGAACGGGTCCGGTTCGACCAGGAGCACCCGCGCGCCGCAGCCCCGCGCGACGACGGCGATGAGCGTCCCCACCGGGCCACCGCCGACCACGACCACCTGGTCGTCGGCGGTCACGTTCGCCCGGCGGACGTCGTGCACGGCGACCGCGACCGGCTCGACGAGCGCCGCGTGGTCGAGCGGCAGGTCCTCGGGGAGCGGCAGGACCAGGTCCGCCGGTACGGTCCAGTAGGACTGCATGGCGCCCGGCGAGTCGATGCCGAGGAAGTTCATGGCGTGGCAGACGTGGGAGTGCCCACGCTGGCAGGCGGGGCACTTTCCGCAGGGCCGGGTCGGCAGCACGGTGACGGGCTGGCCGACGCTCCAGCCGGTGGTGTCCGGCCCGACGGCCGCGATCCGGCCGGACATCTCGTGCCCGATGATCGCGGAGTCACCGACCCGCGCGTCCATGTCTCCGTGGTAGATGTGCAGGTCGGTGCCGCAGATCCCGGTGTACGCCACCTCGATCCGCACCTGGCCCGGGCCCGGCGGCACCGGGTCGCGATCCTCGATTCCGAGGTCTCGCGCCCCCCGGTAGACGACTGCCTTCATCGATCCTCCATCTCGCCGGTCGGCACGTCGGGCGTGGCGACCGGACATGGTCGTGGGTGCACCGCGGTGGCGGTGCACCCACGTTCTCTCTCTGTTTCTGGCGGTCAGCTCAGTGCCGTGCGGTGGGCGACACCCTCGTTACGGGAGTTCAGTGGCACGACCGGCACCTGGCGGGCGGGGACCACCCCGTCGATTCCGCCCAGCAGCCGCCGGCCGGCCCGCTCCGGCCGAACGTTGGGGCTCTCGGCCGTCTGCGCCTGCGGGCGGTGGTTGGCCGCGCGGATCTGCTCCTCGTCGACCCGGACACCCAGGCCGGGTGCGTCGCCGAGGATGAACGCGCCGTCCTCGACGTGCAGGTCGACGGAGACGCCGACCGGTGGATGCAGGTCCTGCAACTCGCTGGTCAGGTGGTTCGGCACCGAGGTCGCGGCGTGCAACAGCCCGATCGGGCTGTTGCCGATCGGGCTGACCGGCAGGTCGTACGCGTGCGCCAGGGCGGACGCCCGCAGGAAGTGGGTGACCCCCCAGACGGCGGCCATCTGGACGATGTCGACCGCGCCGGCGGCGAGCAGTGGACGGTACTGTTCGAGGCCGGTGAGGTTCTCGCCGGTGGCGACCGACGCGCAGACCCCCCGGGTGACGACGGCGAGGCCCTCGGCGTCCCAGCGTCGGACGGGCTCCTCGATCCAGATGAGGTCGAGGGTGCGTTCGAGGTCGCAGACGTGCCGCACGGCCTGCTTGCGGGTCCAGGCCTCGTTGACGTCGAGCATGAGACCCGGTCGCCGGCCGTGCCCGGCCTCGGTCAGGACCTCCCTGACCAGGGTCAGGCGGTGCCGGTCGCGATCGATGTCGAGACCGCCCTTGAGCTTGGCGGCACGCAGGCCGTGGCTGGCGTAGACCTCGTACTCCGCGACGAGTTCGTCGTCGGTGAGCCCGATGTCCAGGCCGGACGCGTAGGCGTTGACCCGCCGGTCACGTCCGCCCAGCAGCCGCCACAGCGGCTCGCCGGCCGCCTGCGCCTTGATGTCCCAGAGTGCGGTGTCCAGTGCGCCGATGGTGCCGAACACCGGGCCCGCGTGACCGGCCTTGAAGGTGTGCCGCAGCATGCGGTCGTACAGCGTTGTCACGGCACGGGGGTCTTCGCCCTCGATGGCTGCGAAGATCCGCTCGATCTCGACGTGCGGCCCGAGGCCGACTCCCGAGATGCCCTCGTCGGTGTCGACGATGACGATCGAGACCGGAACCACCCCGTCGGCGAACACCCCGTTGGCGTCGCCGACGGGCCGCCCCCATTCCTGGACCGTGGAGAGCGTCCGATATCCCGTGATCCGCATGTCAACCCTTCGTGGAACCGGCGGCTACACCGTCGGCAATTTGGCGCTGGAGGAACAGGTAAACCAACAGGACGGGAATGGCGGCGATCAGCACCCCGGAGGCGAAGGTGGGGATGTTGTCGGAGTACTGACCCCGCAACGAGGTGACACCGATCATCAGCGTCCGGTGATCCGCGGAGGGCATCATCACCAGCGCCATGAGGACGTCGTTCCAGCAGAACAGGGCGTTGAGGATGCCGACCGACAGCAGTGCCGGGGTGCCCAGCGGCAACATGATCCGGCGGTACACGCCGTACACGGTGTTGCCGTCGATCCGGGCGGCGTCGACGATCTCCGACGGGATGCCCCGGTAGTAGCTCGTCATCAGGAAGACGGTGAAGGGCAGGAACTGCGCCACGTAGACGAGGATCAGACCGGGGTACGTGTCGATGAGCGCCGTGTCGGCCATGATCCGCGACAGCGGCACCATGATCACCTGGAACGGGATGAAGAGCCCCGCGAGGCAGCCCAGGAACAACGCCGACGAGCCACGGAACCGCAGCTGGCTCAGCGCGAAGCCGGCCATCGACCCGAGCAGCAGCAGCAGGAGCACCGACACCGTCACCACGAGCAGCGAGTTGACGAAGTAGCGGCCCATGCCGACGCTGTTCCACGCCGTGCTGATGTTCTCCCAGCGCAGGGCGTCGGTCAGGGAGAACCGGTCGAGGATGTAGTCACGGCGGGTCTTCATCGCGACGTTGGCGGTGAAGAGCAGTGGGTAGATCGTCGCCAGCGCGAGCAGTGACATGGGGATGGCGATCAGCCACCATCCCAGGCGGGCCCGAGACATCAATCCTCCTTTCCGGATCGTTCGAGCAGCTTGATCTGCAACAGCCCCACCACGAGCATGATCATGAAGAGGATCGTCGACGCGGCCGACGCGAGAGCGGGACGGTTCATCTGGCCCTGCTGCTTCCAGATGTAGAACTCCGGCAGGTACGTCGACCCCTCCGGCCCGCCGCTGGTCATGATGTAGAGCAGCCCGAACATCGAGGTCAGCATCCCGATCATCGTGGTCACGAAGACGAACTGGATGGTGCGCGAGAGGGCCGGGACGATCACGTGCCAGACCACCTGGCGCAGCGACGCCCCGTCCACCCGGGCAGCGTCCAGCAGCGCGGGGTCCAGCGTGGCGAAGCCGGAGAGGAACACCACCAGGGCCATCCCGAAGGTGGCCCAGATGTGCACGCCCACCACCATGAACATCGCCAGGTCCGGGTCACCGAGCCAGTCCACCGGAGTGATGCCGAACGACCCGAGGATGGCGTTGAGGGGGCCGTCGAAGGCGAGCAGCAGGTTGAAGATCGCGCCGACGATGACCGGCGAGAGTACCGCGGGGAAGAAGTAGACGCTGCGGTAGAAGCGGTGGCCGGGCACCCGCAGGTAGATGAACGTCGCGAGCAGGCCGGGGATGGCCACCGCCACCGGGAGCAACAGCACCAGCAGCCCGACGTTGCTCAGCGCGGTCCGGAACAGCGGGTCGTGGAACAGCTCGCGGTAGTTGCCGAATCCGACAGCCGTCCCGTTCTGCGCACCGTCGCCGGTGAAGGAGAAGTTGACGCCGAGGAGCAGCGGATAGAGCCGCAGCACCACGATGATCAGGATGGCCGGAGCCACAAGGACGTAGGGGGCGAAGCGTTCGGCCCGCAGGCCGCCGCGGGTGCGACGAGGCTCCGCACCATGCCGATGGGTGGCGGGGGTGGGCTCCGCCCCGCCGGCCCGTCCGGCCTGAGCCAGACGGACCGACGGTTGCGTGTTTCCAATTGACACGAGGTCAGCCCGCCTGGTCGGAAGCGGCCAACTGCTTCACCACCTCGTCGACGGTGATCGAACCGCTGAGCAGTTGCTGGGAGAGGCGGCCCATCAGGTCGAGCGTCTTCGAGGAGAGCGCGACGTGCAGCGCGGGCTTGCCACTCTTCAGCTCGCCGACGATCGTGGAGACCGCGGCCCCGCCCGCGGACACGTCGATGGTGGTGTCGGCGGCGATCGCGCCGGCGTCGGCGTAGAAGGCCTTCAACGCGTCGGCCGAGCTCAGGGAGCGCACCAGGTCGGCGGCCACCTTCGGGTCCTTCGTCCACTTGGCGACCGCGTAGCCGATGCCACCGTCGTACGGGAGGCTCGGGGTGGTGCCAGCGGTGACGACCGGGGCCTTCATGACGCCGAGCTTCTCCGGGGTGAGGAACTCGTTGAAGTCCTGCCAGTGCCCCACGTCCGACATCAGACCCATGACGTGCGCGGCCTTACCGGACTGGAAGAGTGCGAAGGAGTCGTTGAACATCGCGGTCGAGTTGGCCCCGTCGCTGTTCATCTTCTTGTCGCCGGTCTCCTTCCAGAGCTGGAAGATCCGCTTGACGTTTGCCGAGTTCCAGTCGCGCTTGCCGGTGATCCAGGCGTCGTACTCCGCGGCGGTGAGGGTGACCGACCCCATGCTGGAGAGCCAGAACTGGATGCCGACGCCCTCCTTGTTGCCGAGGGCGAAGCACTTGGCGCCGGCCTTGGCGATAGCGGCGCAGTCGGCGACGAACTTGTCCCAGGTGGCGGCGGGGGTCGCCGGGTCGAGGCCGGCCTTGCGGTAGATCTCCTTGTTGTAGTAGATCGGATAGCCCTGCAGCG
Organism: Micromonospora sp. NPDC048898; assembly: GCF_043198035.1. Taxonomy (NCBI): domain Bacteria; kingdom Bacillati; phylum Actinomycetota; class Actinomycetes; order Micromonosporales; family Micromonosporaceae; genus Micromonospora; species Micromonospora sp. NPDC048898. The sequence continues at coordinate 20,774 of NZ_JBICUF010000028.1, read as the reverse complement.
TCACCGGGGCGCCGTAGACCTTGCCGTCCTTGGTGAACGCGTCCCAACCGGCCAGCCGCTGCTTGTCCTCGGCCACGTAGTCGGTGATCGGCACCAACGCGTCCACCCGGTCGCGAATCTGGCCACCGCCGTTGAACAGCATGACGTCCGGGCCCTTGCCGGACTGGATCGCCGCACCGAGCAGCGTGTAGTACTGGTCGAAGGGCTGTGCGACGAACTCGACCTCAACCTTTGGGTGCTTCTTCTTGAAGTCAGCCTTGGCCTTGTCCAGATAGGATTTGGCGAACGGCTCACCGGACTTCCAGTCCCACACCACCAACTTGCTGTCGGACCCGCTCGACGAACTCGAATCGCTAGCACTTCCGCAACCGGCCAGGGCTAGGCCCACAACGAGGACGGCCGACCATATCGCGCGCTGTCTCATCAGTTGTCACCTCAGAAAGTGGGGTGGCCGGCGGGCGTGCCGCCGTGCCAATGTTGCCCGGAACGTAACTCGTATGACGTGTGACGTCAATACTCAGCCGTACACTGAGCCAGACGTCGTGCCACGGCGAGCCTTTCGGAGGGGACATGACGCTATCGCAGGAGACAGCCCTGAGCAGCCCGGTAACACCGGCGTGGGTGCGTCGGCCGACCAACCTCGCCAGGGCGGTCACCGCCGAGCTGGTGGAGCGCATCGTCCGTGGCGTCCATAAGTCCGGTACGTCCCTACCTCCCGAGCCGATCCTCTGCGAAACGTTCTCCGTGAGCCGGACCGTCGTCCGGGAAGCAGTGAAGATCCTGCAGGAGAAGGGGCTGGTGCAGGTTCGTCAGGGCGCGGGCACCATGGTCACCCCGGTGGCGCAGTGGGACATGCTCGACGAACTCGTCCTCGGGGCCACCATCGCCGAGGACGACAGCCTCGACATCCTCGACGATCTGGTGGTCACCCGGCGGGTGCTGGAGTCCGACATGGCGAACGTCGCCGCCCGCCTCGCCGACGTCGCGACGATCGAGCGGCTGCGCGCGATGGTGGACCGGATGGACGAGCTCGTCGACGACCACGTCACCTACCACGAGCACGACCGGGCCTTCCACGACGCGATCATGCAGACCTCCGGAAACCGCATCGCCCGCGGCGTGGTGCGGGCGCTGGAAAGCCAGGTCATCAACACCGCCCGCTACATGGGCCGGACCGAGCGGTCCCTGTGCGTGGCGTCCAACCGGGGCCACCGGCGCATCTACGAGCGCATCGCCGCGCACGACTCCGACGGTGCGGCCGAGGCGATGTTCACCCACATCACCGAGGCCTGGCTGGTCCGCCGCAGCGGTTCGGGCAAGCCGGTCCGGCTGCAACGCTGACCGTCGCGGGCAACGAGACGGCGCCCGCCCCCGAGGTACGGGGAGCAGGCGCCGCCAGCTGAGGCCGATCGGCCTCACGAGAACTGCGCGAAGAACCTCCAGATCTCACCCTTGGTCCAGGTCGTGATGCCACTCTCGGCGTAGGTGCCGTCCACCGGGCCCGGCATGTGACCGTTGTCGTACGCGGCCCACTGCACGGGGTAACCAGACCGGCAACCGGAGTACGTGGTCGTGACGTGCGTGCGGCTGCCGGCGGCCGGCTCGCGCGGGCTCTGCGCGGTGCAGCCGTTGTTCCGGACGAACGTGTCGCGCAACGCCCGGCCCCCGGAGATGCTCAGGACGTTGTCCGAGATGCCGTGCAGCCCGAAGTACGCGATGGGCTGCGTGCCGCCGCTGCAACCGCTGATCTGCCCACCGGAGATGACCGCGACGGCGCGGAAGACGTTGGCCCGCGCGCAGGCGATGGCGTAGCTCATGCCGCCACCCCAGCTGAAGCCGAGGGCGAACCGCTGCCTCGGGTTGACGCAGAGGCTGCTCTCGATCCGACTGATCATGTCGTCGACGAAGACGATGTCCTCACCGCCGGAGTTGCCCCAGCCGTTGCCGAGCCCCTGGGGCGCGACCAGGATCGCGCTGTTGTTCGACTGTTCCTGCTGCCCGTAGTAGGACCACGCGGTGCCGCTGGTGCCACCCGAGGAGATCTCCTGCATGGTGCCGCCGCGCCAGTGGAACGCGAAGATCAGCCGGTAGGGGTTGCTGTTGTTGTAGTTGGCGGGCACCCGCAGGATGAAGCTGCGGGTCTTCCCGTTGCTCTGGATCGTGTGCGTGCCGCTGGCCAGCGCCGGTGCCTTGCCGCACCCGCTGCCGCCCGTCGGCGGCGGGTTGCTGCCGTCGGTGCGCACGAGCTGCCACTGCTGGTTGGAGCCGTTCCAATCGGCGTACTGGACGATGTTGGCGCCGTCGGCGGTGGACGAGCCCTGCACCTCCATGGCCTTGTTGCTGTTGCGGTTGATCAGCCGGACGTAGCCGCCGTCCGAGTCGGCCAGCCGGAACTGCTGGTTGGTGCCGTTGTTGTCGGCCCACTGCACGATCGCCCCGCCGTCGGCGGTCGAGCGACCGCTGACGTCGAGAACCTTGCCGGAGTGCCGGGACTTCACCCGGTAGAAGCCACCACCGGAGTCGGTGAACTGCCACTGCTGGTTCGCGCCGTTGTTGCGCGTCCACTGGCTGATCCGGGCGCCGTCGTTGGTGGCCGAGGAGACCAGATCCAACGCCTTGCCGCTGTTGCGGTTGACCAGGACGTACCAGGCGCTGGTGTCCACCGTCGCCGCCGCCGCGGGCGCCGCGTCGACCGCGACCAGCGTGCCGGCCGCCATGATCGCTGCCGCCGCCGCGGCCAACCCTGACCGCCAGCGACGTCTCGGTGGAGAGGCGGGACGAACCTCACCGGTGGCATTCATGGTCCAACTCCTTCGATCGGGGTCACCCACGAGCAGAACGCACGCGCGTGCCCTGGGGGTGTGTGCCAGCGTCTGGTGGTGGCGTCGGCACGTGGGGGTGTGGGCGGGACGCGTGGCCACCGGAGCACCTGCCCGGCGCTGCTGGCAGTCGACCGTGCGGCCGCGCCGCCCGCGTGTGGAAAATGACGCCGTAGCGGCCCGCCCCGATGAATGGGACGGGCCACCACGCTTACCGAGCTGCCTCGTGACGGCTGTTATCCGATGCGGACCAGCTGCCACTGTTGGTTGTTGCCGCCCCAGTCGGCGTACTGCACGATGTTGCCCCCGTCGGCGGTGGACGAGCCCTGCACCTCGACGGCCTTGTTGCTGTTGCGGTTGATCAGCCGCACGTAGCCGCCGCTCGACTCGGCGAGCCGGAACTGCTGGTTCGTGCCGTTGAGGTCGGCCCACTGCACGATCGCCCCGCCGTCGGCGGTCGAGCGACCGCTGACGTCGAGAACCTTGCCGGAGTGCCGGGACTTCACCCGGTAGAAGCCACCACCGGAGTCGGTGAACTGCCACTGCTGGTTCGCGCCGTTGTTGCGCGACCACTGGCTGATCCGGGCGCCGTCGTTGGTGGCCGAGGCGTACAGGTCCAGGGCTTTGCCGCTGTTGCGGTTGAGCAACACGTACCAGGCGCTGGTGTCCACGCCGGTGCCCGGCGGGGGCGTGGTGGGCGGGGTCGAGCCGCCGTTGAGGGTGTCCAGGACGGAGTTGTACGCCGCCTTCTTGTTGCCGGACCGGTCGAAGAGCAGGGCGTTGTCGTCGCCGCGCCAGGAGTCGCTGTCGCGCACGCCCCAGGTGGTGATGCCGGTGCAGCGCGCAACGGCCAGGCAGGCCCGGGTGACGCCGGCGTAGATGTTGGCCTGGTTGCTGCCGGTCATCACGTCCAGCTCGGTGATCTGCACGTCCACGCCGAGATCGGCGAAACGCTGCAGATTGGCCTGGTAGTCACTGGACAACGACGTGCCCAGGTGCGACTGGAACCCCACGCAGTCGATCGGCACACCACGGGACTTGAAGTCCCGCACCATGTTGTAGATCCCGGTCGACTTCGCGTTGATCCCGTCGGTGTTGTAGTCGTTGTAACACAACTTCGCAGCCGGATCCGCCGCCCGCGCCGCGTAGAACGCCGCCTCGATCCAGTCGTTGCCGGTGCGCTGCAGGTTCGAGTCACGCCGCGCACCGCTGTTACCGTCGGCGAACGCCTCGTTCACCACGTCCCACGAATGGATCTTCCCCTTGAAGTGGGTCGCCACCTGCGTGACGTGGTTCATCATCGCGCTGCGCAACGCGCTACCGGACATATCCCGCGCCCAGCCTGGCTGCTGCTGATACCACAACAGCGCGTGGCCCCGCACACTCTGACCGTTGGCCTGCGCGTGCGCGATCAGCCGGTCACCACCTGTGTAGTTGAACCGACCCTGCTGCGGCTCGGTCGCGTCCCACTTCATGTCGTTCTCGGCCACGACACTGTTGAACTCGCGGTTCAGGATCGTCACGTACTGGTTGTCGGAGAGCTTTTGCCCCGCGACGGCCGCGCCGAAGTAACGGCCCTTCTCGGCCGCCGCCGCCTTCAGGGTCGTTCCGGCGCCGCTGGCCGTGGGGGCGAGCACCGCCGTCATGCCCGCGGTCAGTGCGACGGCGAGGGACGCCGCCGCCAGCAGAGTTCTCTTGGGTTTCATGTGGTTCCTTCTCAGTGGTGGTCGCAACGGTGGTGGTGACGTGCCACTTTCTTGCCAGAGTCGGTCCGGGAAGGCTGGCCCTGATCACGACGCGCGCAGAGCGGTTGGCGGCGGTGCTGTCGGTGTCGACCGCGTCGACGGGCGCACTGACACCTGTCGTCCGGCGGGCTGACGCCGCTGCCGAGGGTGCTCGATCGACGTCCGCATGCCCTGGGGGACGTCGTGATCGTGAGGTGCGACAGCGGCTCGCCCGGTGAGCCATCGCTGGCGTCCTCAATATCGAGGGTGAGCGATAACATGCCGTTCGTCAAGACGTAACATAAGCCCGGATCGATGCTGTCGGGCTCGGGTTCCGCCGTCGCCTGCCTCGTCATCGCCACCCGGTGCGCAGCTCTGGCCAGGGGCTGATCCGTGTCACCGGCACCTCGCCGACGCGCGTTTCCCGGTGAAACTGTTATCGCTCACAGAACAGCGCAGCGTGACCCCACCATCAACAGACGGCTGCGCCGTGCGCCGAACCCGCCGGGCCCTCGTCGAGGCGTACTCCGGCGAGGATGTCGGCGGTGGTGTGGGCCTCGATGCCCGGTTGCTCGCCGTCGGTGAACCGCCTGACGACGGCCCGGACGTGCCGCTCGGCGGGTGCCGCGAGGCCGTCGTAGACGGCCTCGAACAACTCCCGTGCCGGCCTCCTGAGCCACTTCTTCGGCAGGAGTTCCACAGGCAGCTGCGGATCGAGGACGGGAAAACGCCGGAAGGTGTCCATGACCTCGGTCCGGGCCCGCACCGCGGCCGCACCGTCGATCTCCCCGGCCGCCACCCGGGGCAGTAACGGTGTCCAACGCTGAAGGAACGCCCGATAGCTGCGGGTGATCGCCTCGATGTCCCAGGCCTCGATCGGGGCGCGGTGGATGGCCGACTCCAGGGCGGTCTGCCGGCCGCGGAACACCGTGACGGCGCCGAGGGTGAGTTGGTCGAGCTGCGCCCGGGCCGCCGGGGTCAGGTCGTCCGGCGAGATCCACAGCCCGTCGTACAACGGCGCGTAGCCGAGCCACCGCAGTTGCGCACGCAGGGCCCGCCGCTGCGTGCTCAGCTGCTGCGGCAGCGAGAAGGCGACGACCGTCCAGCACCCGTCCCACGGCACCGTCGAGCTGGTCGAGGCGAGGATCCAGTGGCCGCCGGCGGAGAGGTTGGCGGCGGCCGCGCGGCTGAGCCGGTAGGAGCTGCGCCGCCCCAGCCGGCTGCCCTCCAGGACGCCGCGGCGGGCCAGCCGACTGATCGCGGTACGCGCGCCCGCCGTGGTCACCCCGGTCTCCGCCAGCAGCGCGACGATGGCCCCGGACGGGAGCGCGGCACGGGTCCGCAGGGTGTAGTCGGCCAGCAGGGTGACCGCGACACCCTGCGGCGAGTTGCCGACCTGACGTCGGGGCAGCCGGAGCGGGTGGTCTCCGTCGTCGGGATAGATCTCGTCGATGTCGAAGGGGCTTGCCACAGGCGCTCCGTGCTCTTCAGGGACGGTACGACGACTGTAGACGGACCGCTGTCGATCCGGCCGGAACGGCCAATCATCGATAGAAGGGGATCGATTGACACTTGTTGGCCCGAGGAGAACACTAATCGTCACGCGATGAGGTCCTCCAGTCGGGCGGGGCGAGCCACCGGTAGCGGGCATCGCGCGGTCACCGCGGGCATCGGGCACACCCGCGACCGGATCGCGCGGCCAACCACAGCCTGCACAGGCAATCGAAGGAGTCGTCCGTTGAGAATCAGAAGGAAACTGCTGCTCACCCTGGCCATGTCGCTGGTGGCGGCCGGCCTGGCCATCCCCGCGATCCAACCCGCGTACGCGGCATCGCTGACCGAGGTGACGAGCTTCGGTGACAACCCGGGCCGGATGCGCATGCACGTCTACGTGCCGGACACCCGCCCGGCCAGGCCGGCGACGATCGTGGCCATGCACGGCTGCGGCGGGTCCGGCCCCGGCTTCTACTCCGGCAGCGAGTTCGCCAGCCTGGCCGACCGGTACGGGTTCATCGTCATCTACCCGTCCGCGACCCAGCAGGCCGGGTTCGGCAAATGCTTCGACGTCTGGTCGGACGCGGCCAAGCGGCGTGGCGGCGGGAGCGACCCGGTGTCGATCATCTCGATGGTCCGCCACGTGCAACAGCAGTACGCCGCCGACCCGGACCGGGTCTACGCCACCGGCAGCTCCTCCGGCGGCATGATGACCAACCACATGCTGGCCCTCTACCCCGACGTGTTCAAGGCCGGCGCCGCGTTCATGGGGGTGCCGTACAACTGCTTCGCCAACGCGGCCGACTTCCCACCCACCAACAGCCAGTGCACCGGCGGAAACATGAACCGCACACCGCAACAGTGGGGCGACGCGGTCCGCCAGGCGTACCCCGGCTACTCCGGGCCCCGCCCGCGCGTCCAGTTGTGGCACGGCACCAACGACACCCTGGTGCCGTACTCGCTGTTGCAGGAGACGATCGAGCAGTGGACGAACGTGTTCGGGCTGAGCCAGACGCCCACCTCCACCGACACGCCGCAGCCGAACTGGAACCGGCGCAGGTACGCCGACAGTAGCGGCACGGTTCAGGTCGAGGCGTACAGCATCCAGGGCGCCGGGCACAGCCTCCCCGCCAGCGGCATGGCCGCGTCCGCCATCGGGTTCTTCGGCCTGACCAGCCCGCCCAACCCGACGACGCCACCCCCGAACCCGACCACCCCGCCACCCAACCCGACCACGCCGCCGCCGAACCCGACCACGCCGCCGCCGAACCCGACCACGCCGCCGCCGGACTTCGGTGCCTGCCGGGTGACAGTCGCCGTCAACGCCTGGAACAACGGGCTGACCGAGAACATCACCGTCACCAACACCGGCACCAGCGCCGTCAACGGCTGGTCCCTGGTGTTCACCCTGCCCGGCGGTCAGACCATCACGTCGGGCTGGAACGCCTCCTACTCCCCGAACTCCGGGCAGGTGACGGCCAGGAACGTCGCGTACAACGGCGGCATCCCCAGCAACGGGTCAGTGACCGTGGGTTTCCAGGCCACGCACACCGGCAACACCGCCAAACCGACCTCGTTCACCCTCAACGGCGCCTCCTGCTCGGTGGCCTGACACCGGTTGGCACTCCGGGGATGGGGACCCCACCCCGGAGTGTCGGCTGCCCCGCAGCCGAGAGGGCGGCATCGACGAGTACGTGCGCCGGTCACCAGCTTCTGGTGACCGGCGCACGTGTTGTCGGGTCAGCGGTAGCCGGCGCTCACGATGCTGGCCTGCACCGCGTTCTCGGTCGCGTCGGACGGGTACCCGGCGACCATGGCTCCCTCGTAGAAGGTGCCGGCGCTCAGGTTCGCGCCGCCGTCGGGCTTGCAGCAGTCACCGCCACTGCCCAGGATGATCGCACCCTGCTTCTTCATCGGGCTGTAGCCCGGCGGGAGCGAGCCGTCGTACAGCGTGTAGAGGCTGCCGGCCGTGGCGTCGCTGCCCTTGATGGCGAAGCGGGACGTGCCGTTGTTCTTCAGCGTCGCGGTGACGAACTTGCTGGTGAACGCGCGCTGGTTCGGGTTCCAGCTCTGGCTGCCACCGGGGAAGAGACCCCACTCGAGGTCGGCCTGCACCCAGGGCCCGCTGCCGGAGCAGCCACCGAACCAGCACTGCTTGCTGAAGTTGATGGCGTCCATCGCACCGGCGGCGTCGGCCTTGCGGGTCGTCTCGCTGTTGCCGTAGTCGAAGCAGCAGCCGCTGTTGACGTGGGTGCCGCTGGTGACCATGTACATGCCCTCGGGCGCGGCACCGGTCGGCACGCCAGTGAGGTGCCCGTCGCGCCAGTAGCTGTTGCCGGGGTTGATGTAGAGCGAGTACGCCTTGGCGCCGCCCACGCTCAGCGACTCGGTCGTCGCGATCGCCGGCCTGCTCTGCGGGCTGCCCGGAACCACGCTGGACCCCTGGTACCACAGGTCGTTGCCGCGCCCGGACTGGTCGTAGACAACGGTGATCACGCAGGTGGTGCCGGCGCAGAACGAGTCCTGCGTCGCCGCGTTGGCGGTGCCGCCCGTGCCGGTCAGCCCGACGTTGCGGGTCGTGTTGTCCGACGAGCGTCGCACCTGGTAGAGGTTGCCGGCGTACGACGCGAGGAGGGCCCGGGTCGTGCTGTGCGCCGCGATGCACGGGGTGCCGCCGGAGGCGTAGATGTCGCACGGGCGCGCGCCGCTCGGCGGCGGGCTGGTCGGCGGTTCGGAGGTCGGCGGTACGGAGGTCGGCGGCGTGTTCGGCGAGGCCCACTGCTGGTTGGCGCCACCGTTGCAGGCCCAGAGGATGATCTTGGTGCCGTTCGCGGTGGCCGCGCCGTTGGCGTCGAGGCAGAGCCCGGACTGCACGCCGGTGATGGTGCCGTTGCTGTTGACGTTCCACTGCTGGTTGTTCTGGCCGTTGCAGTCCCAGATGATCGCCTGGGTGCCGTTGGTGGTGCCGCGGCCGGAGGCGTCCAGGCACTTGTTGCCGTACACCTGGAGTTGTTTGCTCGACGTCCAGGTCCAGGTCTGGCCGGCGGCGCCGTTGCAGTCCCAGAGTTGCGTCTGGGTGCCGTTGGTGGTGCTGGAGTTGGGCACTTCGAGACAGCGACCGGACGGCGTGCCGACGATCCGGGTGCTCTGCCCCGGCTGGATGGTGGCCGCCGCGGCGGCCCCGGCGGCGAAGGGCGAGCTGGTGGGGTTGGCGCCGACACCGACGCCGACGACGACGAGCACCCCGGCCAGGGCACCGGCCAGGAGGGTCAAACGTCGGACGCGTTGGCGTCTCGGGATGAGGTCGCGGGCTGTTCCTGGCCCACTACGGGACGGGATTCGCACGAGGTGGCTCCTCGGAGTCGTGGAAGCGCAGGGGGGTCGTCGAGCGCCACGGGCGGTGGTGGCGATGGCGAATCGATTCGCAGCGAATCGTATGACCTTTATTTTATTCATGTCAATGAATGCGGCGTCCGGTGACGCGCTGACCGCGGGGCGGGCAGCCAGCGCGTCACCTTCCCCGGGACGACTACCGCCCCAGGAGCCGCCACGTCTGGTTCAGGGTGCCGCTCTGGTTGACCGCCTTGCAGGTCCACTGGTGGACCAGCGCGCCAGCCGCCGTGGAGACGCCGCTGACGTCGACACACTTGCCACTGTGTCGCGCCACGAGTTGGTAGTCGTGCGAGTCGTTGCCCGAGTAGGTCACCTTGCGGAGGGTGAACTGCTGGTTGGTGCTGTTCAGGCAGGTCCACTGGTGCACGGCCGCGCCGTCGGCGGTGGAGACACCGCTGACGTCGAGGCACTTACCGCTCTGCTGGTTGACCACGGTGTACGTGTTGGCCACGCCGACGACCGGGCGGAAGTTCCAGAGCTGCTGGTCGCCGCCGTCGCAGAAGTTCTGCTGCTGGACGTTGCCGTCGGCGGTGCTCAGCCCGACGTTGTTGAGGCACTGCTGGGAGTGCTGGGCCACCGCCACCGACTGGAAGCTGGCGTCGGCCGGGGGCAGCAGGGTGACGGCGTAGGTGTCGGTCTGGTTGGTGTACGGCAGGGTCACGGTGGCGTTGTTGCCGGACACGCCGACCACGCTGTTCGAGACCGTGATCGGCCCCGGCACGGCGCCGCCACCGTTGTGCGGGATGCGCTGGGTGAGCACCCGGACCTGGCTGTTCTGCACGATGCCGCTCGTGGTGTCCAGGCCCTGCAGGTTGACGGTCAGGTTCCCGGTGGTACGACCACCGCCGATCAGGATCTTGGCGACCCCGGCCGCCTTCGTGGCGTACGCGTCGTACGACTGGCTGGGGGTGACCCCGACGATCTGCCCGGTCTGCGAGGCGTAGAAGCGGTAGTTCCACCACTCACCCTTGGGCTGGTGCTGCCCGGCCGAGTTGCGGATCAACAGGTTGCCGAGGTCGTTGTGCAGGCTACCGCCGCTGGCCCAGTTCGCCCGGAGGCCGTCGGCGCGGGCCCGCTCCAGACGGGCGATGTACCAGGCGCCGTCGGCCGGGTTCTGCTCGTCGGGCGCGCCGTACTCGTTGATCTGGTACGGACGCGGGTGGGCGATGCCGCGCGGGTCGAGGGTGGCGTTGGCGGCGGCGACGTTCGCGACCGGGTCACCCGGCAGCGAGTGCCAGCTGATGATGTCCGGCACCGTGTTGGTCGAGCGGACGAAGTCCAGGTACTGGTTCCAGAAGGCGTGGTTCGTCGACGGGACGCAGGCACAGCTCGGCCCGACGATGAGCTGGCTGGGGAACTCCGTCCGGATGCGCTGGTAGGTGCGCCGCCACAGTTCGAGGTACTGGGAGATCGGGCGGTTCCAGAAGATGGTGATGTTGGGTTCGTTCCAGATGTCCCACTGCACGCTCAGTCCGGAGGCCCGGACGTCGCTGATGAGCCGGGTCAGGAAGTTGTCGTAGTCGGTCCAGTTGCCGTTGTCGCCGGGGAAGCGGGAGATCCCGGCGCCGTCGGCGCCCCACAGGTCGTGCGGCAGGAGGATGAACTTCCCGCCGAGGGCGGTGGTCCGACGCGCCTGGGCGAGTGTGGAGTTCCACCGGCGGTCGTACGTGCCGCCGACCCAGCCACTGCCGGGCAGCTGCGCGCCGCCGGCCCGCATGGCCTGGAACTTGACGTCACGGTAGAAGTGGTCCGCCGGACCGCTGGCGTTCTCGGTCATGCCGTAGATCCAGCCGGACGCGCGGTAGGTCGGCGCGCCGTTGTCCGTGGCGAAGTTGACGCTTATCGACTCGTTGGCGGCCTGCGCCGGGGGCGCGGCGACGGTGACGGCGGCGGTGGCGGCGAGCAGGCCAACCACGAGTCGGGCGGCGAGCGCGCGGGCTCGGCCTGACCTGCCGGGGGACGGGGTTTTCACGGGCGGCTCCTTGGTGGGGCGCGGGGGACGCTCTCCGGAGGCTGCTTGCGAATCGATTCGCACGGATCGTAGGACCAGGAACTGAACGATGTCAATGAAGTGACGACGCGGTGAAGGTGGCGTTTCACAGCGCAACCTTCAGAACCTCCGCGCATCCCTTGACCACGCGCCGGGGGCGGACCTATCTTCGTGCGAACCGATTTGTCGAATCGGTTCGCCTCATGGTCGGACGGCTTCCGACCCGCGACGGTCAACCCGCACACCCCACCTGACATCGACTGAAGTGAGGCACCACATGACAGGACTCAGTCGTCGACGGCGCCTGGCCGCCGTCGCCGTGATAGCGCTCGCCGCAGTGACAGGCAGTGCCTGCTCGTCGTCCGACGGAGGGTCCGGCGACGGCGGCGGCGCCTACCTCGTCTGGGACCCGTATCCGCAGTTCGCCAACGACTCCGAGTGGGTCGCACTGCTCAAGAAGTGCGGCACCTCGGCAGGTGCGGCGACTGTCGAGCGGACCGGCTACGACACCACCGACCTGACCAACAAGGCGCTGCTCGCCGCCCAGCAGGGCAACTCGCCGGACGTGCTGATCGTGGACAACCCGGTCATCTCGACACTGGCCGAGGCCGGCGCGCTCACCACCACCGAGGACAACAAGCTCGACGTCTCGGCCATGGCCCCGAACCTGCTCGGCGCCGGTCAGAGCGCGGGCAAGACGTACGGGGTGCCGATCGGGGCGAACACCCTCGCCCTCTACTACAACAAGGACCTGCTGACCGCCGCCGGCGTCGATCCGGCCTCGATCACGGACTGGCCGTCGCTGACCACGGCACTGACCAAGGTCAAGGCCAAGGGGAAGAAGGGCATCACCTTCTCCGCGATCGGCACCGAGGAGGGCAGCTTCCAGTTCCTGCCCTGGTTCTGGGGTTCGGGAGCCCAGCTGACCAGCCTGGACTCGCCGCAGGCGGTGTCCGCGTTGACGCTCTGGACCGACTGGCTCAAGCAGGGCCTCGCCCCCAACTCGGTCATCAACAACACCCAGACCACGAGTTGGCAGGAGTTCGCCACCGGCGACTTCGCGTTCGCCGAGAACGGCACCTGGCAGCTGGCCAACGCGGAGAAGCTCGGCTTCTCCTACGGCACCATCGCGATCCCGGCCAACGCGGGCGGCCCGGCACCGGCACCCACCGGCGGTGAGTTCGTCTCCATCCCGGTGCAGAAGAAGACCGACAGGTACGAGACGTCGCAGAAGATCGTCGCCTGCCTCACCAACGCCGACAACCTCCTCACCACCGACACCACGCTGTCCTACGTCGCGCCCGTCGCCGCCGTGCAGGATCGACAGGCGACCGCGGACCCGAAGCTCAAGGTCTGGGTGGAGGCGGTCCGGGCAGCCAAGGGCCGCACCGGTGACAACCTCGGCACGAAGTACCCGAAGATCTCGGAATCCCTGTGGACCGCGGTGCAGGCAGCCCTCAGCGGTGGGAAGTCACCGAAGGACGCGCTGACCGCCGCCCAGGCCGCGACCAGGTAGCCGCGCCGAACCGACACCATGCTCCCCACGACACACAGCTCCACTGCCGCACCGGACCAGGGCGGGGCGGCCACGGCCGCCCCGCCCGGGCCTCCCCCGTCCCGCACCCGCCGGCCCAGCCGATGGCTCGCGTGGGCCTTCCTGGCGCCCGTCACCCTCTACCTGTCGGCCTTCTACGCCTACCCGCTCTACCGCAACCTCGACCTGAGCCTGCGCGAGTACACGGTCCGTTCGTTCGTGCAGGGCGGTGCGCCCTTCGCTGGCTTCGACAACTACCGGACGGTGCTGACCGATCCGGCGTTCGGATCCACCCTGGCGCACACCCTGATCTTCACTGCCGCGTCGCTCGTCTTCCAGTTCAGCATCGGCATGGCGCTGGCGCTCTTCTTCCACCAGCACTTCCCGCTGTCCCGCACGTTGCGGGCGCTGTTCCTCGTACCGTGGCTGCTGCCGCTGATCGTCTCGGCCTCGACCTGGTCGTGGCTCCTCAACAGCGATTCGGGGCTGGTCAACGCGGCACTCGGCGTCGTGGGGATCGACCAGGTCAACTGGCTCACCTCGCCGGGCTGGTCGCTCACCTCGGTGATCATCGCCAACATCTGGATCGGCATCCCGTTCAACCTGGTGGTCCTGTACAGCGGGCTACAGGCGATCCCGGTCGAGATGTACGAGGCGTCCGCGCTGGACGGCGCATCGAGCTGGCAACGGTTCTGGGGGATCACCTTCCCGCTGCTGCGCCCCGTCTCCGCGATCACGCTGCTGCTGGGGTTGGTCTACACGCTGAAGGTCTTCGACATCATCTGGATCATGACCAAGGGTGGGCCGAGCGACTCCTCCGCCACGCTCGCGACCTGGTCGTACCGGCTCGGCTTCGGCAACCTGCTGCCCGAGTTCGGTCCGGGTGCGGCAGTCGGCAACCTGCTCATCGTGATGGCCCTGGTCGCCGGGCTCGTCTACATCAGGATCCAGCGGAGGCAGAACCTGTCATGACCACCTCCACACCCCGGGTCTGGTGGAAGACCGCCGTCGGCCTGGTGCTGACCGGGCTGATGCTCTTCCCCGTCTACTGGATGATCAACGTGTCGTTCACCCGGGACCAGGACATGCGGGCCAGCCCGCCGCACCTGTTCCCGACCAACGGCACGCTGGACGGCTACCGGGCCGTCCTCGACCAACAGTTGCCGTACCTCGGCACCAGCTTCCTGGTCGGTCTCGGCACGGTGGTGCTCACCGTGGCGCTGGCCGCCCCCGCCGGATACGCGCTGGCGAAGCTGCGGCCACCCGGCGGCACCGCACTGAGCTTCGTCCTCCTGATCGCGCAGATGATCCCCGGCATCATCATGGCGATGGGCTTCTACGCCATCTATCTCAGTCTCGGCATCCTCAACACGCTGCCCGGCCTGATCCTGGCCGACTCGACACTGGCGGTGCCGTTCGGCGTGCTGATCTTCACGGCCTTCATGTCCGGAATTCCCGACGAGCTGCTCCAGGCCGCCGTCGTCGACGGCGCCAGCCGGCTGCGGACCTTCTGGTCGGTCGTGCTCCCGATCAGCCGCAACTCGATCGTCACGGTGTCGCTGTTCGCGTTCCTGTGGTCGTGGTCGGACTTCATCTTCGCCTCGACACTCGCCGGCGGCGGCGACCAGCAGCCCATCACCCTCGGCATCTACCACTACATCGGCAACAACAACCAGCAGTGGAACGCCATCATGGCCACCGCTGTCGTCGCCTCCATCCCGGCCGCGGTGCTGCTCATCCTGGCCCAGCGCTACGTCTCGATGGGCGTGACCGCCGGCGCCGTCAAGGACTGACCACCCGCAGCACAGAAAGGCACCCGCCACCCATGACCGTCGTCCCGTCCGGTCCGGAGTTCCCCGTCCAGGACATCCCGTTCAGCTACCGAGGATCCTGGTTCAACATCTCCCCGGTGGTAGCCGAGAAGACGTACGCCGACGATCTGCACCTGGTCTCCCACCAGACCGGGCTCCACGCCGTGCTCCGGCTCTCCCCCGCGGTCGCCGGCACCACTGTCGTCGCCACACCCGCGCTGCTGACCTGGCGAAACGGCGCCGACCGGATCGAGGCGGTCTACGACGGGCCGGACACCCTGCGGATCCGGGGTCGACGGCTCGGCCTGCGGGTGGCCGCGGCCGCCGCCACCCTCACCCCGTTCAGCGGCACCTACCTCTACCACGACCCGGTCGACGGCTCCCACGTGTTCACCTCGTACGAGACCGGGCGCCGCTACCGGATCACCGTGCTCTCCGGTGCGCTCCAGCGCACCGACGGTGTCGAGGCACTCGGCACCGCGGACCGATCCGTCGACCTCCCCGGCGACCAGCCCTGGGAGATCGCGATCGAGGAGTACGCCACCGCCCGCCGCCCGTACGTCGGATCCGTCTCCTTCGACCAGCTGTGCCGCGACCGGGCCGCCGAGTTCACCGCGTTCGTCGACGCGGTCGCGCCGTGGCGTGGTGCGGAGACCCCGGCCGCCGAGCTGGCCGCCTACGTCCTGTGGTCGGCCACCGTCGGCCCGGCGGGCTTCGTCACCCGGCCCGCGGTCCTGATGTCCAAGCACTGGATGGACAAGGTGTGGAGCTGGGACCACTGCTTCAACGCGATCGCCCTGGCCGCCGGCGAGCCGGAGCTGGCCTGGCACCAGTTCCACCTGCCCTTCGACCACCAGGACGAGGCCGGCGCGCTCCCCGACTCGGTCACGCACTCCGAGGTCCTGCACAACTACGTCAAGCCTCCCATCCACGGCTGGGCCCTGCACCACCTGCGTCGACGCCTTCCCCAACCACTCGACCGGGCGGCGCTGGCGCAGACGTACGACCGGCTGGCCCGTTGGACCCGGTTCTGGCTCGACGCCCGTCGGGCCCCCGGCCAGGAGCTGCCCCACTACCAGCACGGCAACGACAGCGGTTGGGACAACGCGACCACCTTCGACGGCAGCCGGGTCCTCCAGACGGCCGACCTGGCCGCGTTCCTGGTGTCCCAGCTTCGCTGCCTCGCCGCCCTCGCCACCGAGCTGGGTGAGCCCGCCGACCAGTGGTCCCGGGAGGCCGACCGGGTCCAGGGCGCCATGCTGCGGGACCTGTGGGACGGCGAACGCTTCGCCGCCCGCAACCCGCACACCGGCCATCGGCGGACGAGTCGGAGCCTGCTCGACCTGATGCCCGTCGCGCTCGGGGCCGACCTACCCGCTCCGGTCGCCGTCGCACTGGCCCGGGGCGTCGAAACCCACCTGACCACACACGGGTTGGCCACCGAGCCGATCGACTCGGCGCACTACCTCGCCGACGGCTACTGGCGTGGCCCGATCTGGGCGCCCTCCACCGTGCTGGTCGAGGACGGCCTGCGGCGGGCCGGGCAGACCAGGGTCGCCGACGAGATCAGCCGACGCTTCCTCGCACTGTGCGAGAAGTCCGGGTTCGCGGAGAACTTCGACGCCGAAACCGGGGCCGGGCTCCGGGACCGCGCGTACACCTGGACCGCCAGCAGCTATCTCATTCTCGCCGCCGGTCAGGAGGAACGGCGGGTCACGAGGGGGTAGCCCGCACCGGACCGGTGCTGGAGCGCAGCGAGATGGGCGGGCTGTACAGCCGGTGCCGTGGCACGGCGCCCGGGGCGGCGATGCTCTCCAGCAGCAGCGACACCGCCTCGGCGCCCATCTCGACCATCGGGACGTCCGCGGCGGTCAACGGCGGGCGGAAGTCCTCCGCCCAGTGCTGGGCGGCGACACCGGTGACGGAGAAGTCGCGCGGCACGGACAGGCCGGCGCTGGTCAGCGCGCGCTGCATGCCGGGCAGCGCGGCCTCGTTGATGGTGGCGACGGCCGTGACGTCGGGATGTGTCACGAGCAGCTGTTCCACGCACGCCTCGCCGGCGGCCGTGTCGTCGCCGCAGCAGACCTCCACGCCGGTCAGCCCCCGGTCCGCCGCCGCCGCCCGGAAACCGGTGAGCGCTCGATGGCTGGGCCCGTAACCCGCGGCCACCAACTCGGCGGAGCGGTTGACCAGGGCCACGTGCCGGTGCCCCAGGTCGGCCAGGTGGTGCACGCAGCGGGCGATCAGCCCGGAATAGTCGATGTCGATCCAGCTCATGTCGTGCGGCTCGGCGATCCGCCCAATCGTGACGAACGGCAGACCGGTCTTGGTCAGGCGGGTCACCCGGTCGTCCTCCAGGCGGATCTCCATCAGGACCACACCGTCCACCCGGCGCCCGGTGACGATCCGCTCGAACGACCGGTCATGGTCACCCCCGGACGGGGACAG
Source organism: Micromonospora sp. NPDC048898 (assembly GCF_043198035.1). Lineage (NCBI taxonomy): Bacteria > Bacillati > Actinomycetota > Actinomycetes > Micromonosporales > Micromonosporaceae > Micromonospora > Micromonospora sp. NPDC048898. The sequence continues at coordinate 3,561 of NZ_JBICUF010000028.1, read as the reverse complement.
CAGCACGTCGAGGTCGTGGCGCGCGGCCGCCTCGACGACGCTGGCGACGAAACCCAACTGCATGTCGGTCAACCGCTGGCTCGCCGGGGGAATCACCAGCCCGAGGGTGCGGGTGCGTCCCTCCTTCAACGCGCGGGCGCTGGCGTTCGGTCGGTAGTCCAGCTCGTCGATGACCGCCTGGATCCGCTGCCGGGTCCCCTCCGAAACGGTCCGTTTCCCGCTCAGGACGTAGGACACGGTGCTGCGGGACACCCCCGCCCGACGGGCGATCTCCCCGATGTTCATACCGCGCCCTCGAATCGATTATTGCCCCGACACGGGCACGCACCATCTGTCCCTGACGAGCATATCCGTCCGGAATCCCCGGTCCGAGTCCGGAAGTTCCGCAGCCAGCACGGGCACAGCCGGCGATTCCAACACGTCGTGGAACCGGTGCGTGACGAGGTGGATGTCGGTGGTCGCCGAACCGGACGCGCGGACTGCGGAAGGTAGCGCAATAGATGGATGCACATTAATGTAAAAAGGTGTGACGTGTGATGTCGCTTACCACCGCACCCCACCACACCGCCGAGAGGATCCGATGAATGTGAAGAGACGCTTGCGTCGCATGATGGCCGCTGCGGGAACCCTGCTGGTTCTCGCTGTCGGTGCCAGCATCTACGTGGTCGCGGACGCGCCGGGCGTCGCCCGCGCCGCCGGCACGGGACCGTGCGACATCTACGCCTCGGGGGGCACCCCCTGCGTGGCCGCGCACAGCACCACCCGCGCGCTGTACGGCGCGTACAACGGCCCGCTCTACCAGGTCCGGCGGTCCTCGGACAACACCACCCGTGACATCGGCGTGCTGAGCGAGGGTGGCTACGTCAACGCCGCCACGCAGGATTCGTTCTGCGCCAACACCAACTGCGTCATCACCATCCTCTACGACCAGTCCGGCCGCAACAACCGGCTCACCCAGGCCTTGGGTGGCGGCGTGCCGGGCCCCGGCCCTGGCGGGTCGGACAACCTTGCCGACGCGAAGGCGGCGCCGATCACGATCGGCGGCCAGAAGGCGTACGGCGTCTACATCGCTCCCGGCACCGGCTACCGCAACAACAACACCAACGGCATCGCGACCGGCGACCAGCCCGAGGGCATCTACGCCGTCCTCGACGGCACGCACTACAACAACGGGTGCTGCTTCGACTACGGCAACGCGCAGACGAACGCCATGGCCGACGACATCGGCATCATGGAGACCATCTACTTCGGCAACAACAAAGTGTGGGGCTACGGGGACGGCAACGGCCCCTGGATCATGATGGACATGGAGTGGGGACTGTTCTCCGGGGTGAACGCGCGGTACAACCCCATGCCGCCCATCAACCACCGCTTCGTGACGGCCATCGTCAAGGGCGAGCCCAACCACTGGGCCATCCGGGGCGGAAACGCCCAGGCCGGCGGCCTGACGACCTACTTCGACGGGCGCCGCCCCAACGGCTACCACCCGATGAAGAAGGAAGGCGCCATCCTGCTCGGCATCGGCGGCGACAACAGCAACACCGGCCGAGGCACCTTCTTCGAGGGCGTGATGACCTCCGGCTACCCGACCGCGGCGACCGAGGACGCGGTGCAGGCGAACATCGCCGCCGCCGGGTACGCGCCGTCCGGTGGTAACCCGCAACAGGGCGTCCAACTCGTCGGTGGCCAGTCCAACCGCTGCGTCGACGTGCCGAACGGCACCACCACCAACGGCACCCAGGTCCAACTCTGGGACTGCATCAGCAACAGCACCGCCCAGCGCTGGACCCACACCGCCGGCAAACAACTCCAGGTGTACGGCAACAAGTGCCTCGACGCCAACGGCCAGGGCACCACCAACGGCACCCAGGCCATCATCTGGGACTGCCACGGCGGCACCAACCAACAATGGAACATCAACTCCAACGGCACCATCACCGGCGTCCAGTCCGGGCTCTGCCTCGACGCCAGCGGCGCCGGGACCGCCAACGGCACCAAGCTCCTCCTCTGGGCCTGCAACGGGCAACAGAACCAGCGCTGGTCCACCCGCAGCTGATCCGTACCACCACCCGATCGGCGGTGCCGCCTCCGCGAGACGCACGGAGGCGGCACCGCCGGCGGTGCCGCACCGCCAGGGCGCGGTCGGAGGTCATGGCCGGACCGGCGGTCCCGGTAGGTTGGGCGGTGATGGCCACGACCGCCGACGTCCGTGCCGAGCTCGCCAGCCTCGCCGACCCGCACCGAGCGGCGGCGTCGAGCCGGTTTCTCCAGATGACCCCGGGCGGGTACGCCGAGGGCGACCGCGCCATCGGCGTCTCCGTGCCACAACAGCGCACGGTGGCCGCCCGGTACTGGCGCGATCTTCCTCTGTCGGCGACGGCGGACCTGCTGGCCGGCGACGTACACGAGGAGAGGCTGACGGCGCTGTTCGTCCTGGTGCGCAAGTTCGCCAGGGGCGACGAGCAGGCCCGGGGCCAGATCTTCGACATCGTCCTGGCCAACACCGACCGCATCGACAACTGGGACCTGGTGGACTCGTCCGCGCCGTACATCGTCGGGCCCTGGCTGCTCGACAAGGACCGCGGCGTCCTGGATCGGCTGGCCGCGTCGACCCTCGTGTGGGACCGGCGCATCGCGATCATGGCGACGTTCGCCTTCATCAGGGCCGGCGACTTCCAGTGGACCTTCCGGCTCGGCGACCAACTCCTACGCGACCCCCACGACCTCGTGCAGAAGGCGGTGGGCTGGATGCTGCGCGAGGTGGGCAACCGTGACCGAGCGGCGGAGGAGCGGTTCCTCGCCGGGCGCTACCAGGTCATGCCACGGGTCATGCTGCGGTACGCGATCGAGAAGTTCGAGCCTCGACGACGTCGGATGTACCTGACCGGAATGGCCTAGCGCAGGCACGGTGAGAGAGATCCGGACGCCTACGATGACTCCCCGGTCGTCGAACGGAGAAAATTTCGCCAGGCTGTCGATCCGCGGCTGCGCGAGCTCGTCGTCTAGGTAGTGGCCACCACCGACGGGGCCAGCACACGATGGGATACCAGACATGGCGAAGTACATGATCCTCATCTACGGCGACGCGCAGCAGTGGGACGCGATGACCGACGAGCAGTGGAAGGCCCACGACGCGGCCCACGTGGCGTTCGTGGCCGAGGCCGGCGCGCGGATCCTCGGCGGGCAGCAGCTGGAACCGGCGCCCACGGCCACCTCGCTGCGGGCGGACGCACTCGGCCAGCTCGACACGACCGACGGGCCGTTCCTGGAGACCAAGGAGGCGCTGGGCGGCTACTACCTGTTGGAGGCGGCCGACCTGGACGAGGTGCTGTCCCTGGCGGCACTGCTGCCCGAGGTGCGCGCCGCACACAGCGGTGTGGAGATCCGTCCGGTGGTCGACCACGGATGAACGACACGGTCGTGGGGGGGGGGGGCCCCGCGCCCCCCCCCCCCCGGGGCCCCGGGGGGCGGCCCCCCCCCCCCCCCCCCCCCCCCCCCAAAAACCCCCCGCGGGGGGGCCCCCCCCCCGGGGGGCCCGGCCGCGCGGACCGGGGGCGCAGT
>NZ_JBICUF010000027.1:0-55854 GCF_043198035.1 Micromonospora sp. NPDC048898 | reverse complement strand
CGCGTCTAAATCACCCCCGGACAGGCGGGTCACCTTCCCCCATCGGCGCCGCCCCCCGGGGCCGCCCCGCGCCCCCCCCCCCCACCGCGGGGGGGGGGCCCCCCCCCGCGCCCCCCGCGCCCGGTGTCGGGTGCTGGTGCGCTCAGCCGGCGTGCTTGCGGCGGGCGGCGGCCCGGCCCCGCTGCTGCTGGTCGAGCACCACCTTGCGGATGCGCACCGCGGTCGGGGTGACCTCGACGCACTCGTCCTCGCGGCAGAACTCCAGGGCCTGCTCCAGCGAGAGCTTGCGCGGCGGGATCAGCTTCTCGGTCTCGTCGGAGGTCGAGGCCCGCATGTTGGTGAGCTTCTTCTCCTTGGTGATGTTGACGTCCATGTCGTCGGAGCGGGAGTTCTCGCCGACGATCATGCCCTCGTACACCTCGGTGGTCGGGTCGACGAAGAGCTGACCGCGCTCCTGCAGGTTGATCATCGCGAAGGCGGTGACCGCACCGGACCGGTCGGCGACGAGCGAACCGTTGTTGCGGGTGCGCAGCTCGCCGAACCACGGCTCGTACGACTCGAAGACGTGGTGCAGGATGCCGGTGCCCCGGGTGTCGGTGAGGAACTCGGTGCGGAAGCCGATCAGGCCGCGCGCCGGGACCAGCCACTCCATCCGGATCCAGCCGGTGCCGTGGTTGACCAACTGCTCCATCCGACCCTTACGGGTCGCGAGGAGTTGGGTGATCGCGCCCAGGTATTCCTCCGGGGAGTCGATGGTCAGCCGCTCGACCGGCTCGCAGGTCTTGCCGTCGATCTCGCGGGTGACCACCTGCGGCTTGCCGACGGTCAGCTCGTAGCTCTCCCGGCGCATCTGCTCGACCAGGATGGCCAGCGCCAGCTCACCGCGGCCCTGCACCTCCCAGGCGTCCGGCCGCTCGGTGGGCAGCACCCGCAGCGACACGTTGCCGATCAGCTCCTTGTCGAGCCGGTCCTTGACCATCCGTGCGGTGACCTTGGAGCCCTTGACCCGGCCGACCAGCGGCGAGGTGTTGGTGCCGATGGTCATCGAGATGGCCGGCTCGTCGACGGTGATCAGCGGCAGCGCGACCGGGTTCTCGACGTCGGCGAGCGTCTCACCGATCATGATCTCCGGGATGCCGGCGACGGCGATGATGTCGCCCGGGCCGGCGGTCTCGGCCGACGTGCGCTCCAGGCCCTGGGTCATCAGCATCTCGGAGATGCGGACCCGCTGGGTGCTGCCGTCGGTGCGGCACCAGGTCACCGTCTGACCCTTGTTGATGGTGCCCTGGCGGACCCGGCACAGCGCCAGCCGGCCGAGGAACGGCGAGGCGTCCAGGTTGGTGACGTGCGCCTGCAACGGCGCGCCGTCCTCGTACGAGGGTGCCGGAATGGTGTCCAGCAGAGTGCGGAACAGCGGCTCCAGGGAGGTGCTGTCCTCCGGCACCGAACCGTCGGCGGGCTGGGTCAGCGAGGCGATGCCGTCGCGGGCGCAGGCGTAGACGATCGGGAAGTCGATCTGCTCCTCGTCGGCGTCCAGGTCGAGGAAGAGCTCGTAGGTGTCGTCCACGACCTCCTTGATCCGGGCGTCGGGGCGGTCCACCTTGTTGATCACCAGGATGATCGGCATCCGGGCCCGCAGCGCCTTGCGCAGCACGAAGCGGGTCTGCGGCAGGGGGCCCTCGCTGGCGTCGACGAGCAGCACCACGCCGTCGACCATGGTCAGGCCGCGCTCCACCTCACCACCGAAGTCGGCGTGGCCGGGGGTGTCGATGATGTTGATGGTGACCGGGTCGGAGCCGTCCGCCGGCAGGTAGCGCACGCCGGTGTTCTTGGCCAGGATCGTGATGCCCTTTTCCCGCTCCAGGTCACCCGAGTCCATCACCCGCTCGGTGTTCTCGCCCCGGGCGCCGTACGCCCCGGCCTGCCGCAACATGGCGTCGACCAGGGTGGTCTTGCCGTGGTCGACGTGAGCGATGATGGCGACGTTGCGGAGGTCGGTGCGAAGCTGCATACCCTCTATCCTTCCGCCTGCGCTCGCGCAGGCCGCGTCGGGGTCACCCCCCAGGGGCCCCTGATCTATGGTGAAACTGCTGTCCCGGGTGTTCCCCCGGCTGGCATGCTGACTCCCGTGTTCCGGGGGCCTGAGTGCACGACCTGCTGACCTGGGTGCAGAGTCTGCCCGCCCTGTGGATCTACCTGGTCGCCGCGCTGATCGTGGCGGGCGAGACCGCGGTGATCTTCGGCCTGCTCGTGCCGGGTGAGGCTACCCTGCTGCTCGTCGGCTTCCTCACCTACAACGGTACCTTGCGGCTCGGGCCGGCGTTGCTCGCGATGATCGTCGCCGCCGTCCTCGGTGATGGGCTGGCCTTTCGCGCCGGACGGCGCTACGGGCCCCGGCTGCGCGCCGGGCTGGGCCACCGGGTCGGCCCCGCGCGCTGGGCCAGGGCCGATGCCATGCTCGCCCGGCTCGGTGGGCGGGGTGTGTTCGCCGCCCGGTGGGTGGCCTTCGCCCGCACCCTGGTGCCCCGGCTGGCCGGTGCGGCCGGCATGCCGTACCGGCGGTTCGCACCGTGGAACCTGGCCGGGGTGATGACCTGGGTGGGCGGGTCGGTCCTGCTCGGTCACCTCGCCGGTGAGTCGTACAACACGGTTTCCCGGTTGCTCGGCCGGGCCACCGGGGTGGCGCTGCTGCTGCTGGCCGGCCTGGTGGGGGTCGTGCTCGTCGGCCGGTGGCTGGGTCGCAACCCGGACCCGGTCCGCGCGCTGCTGTCCCGGGCCGGCGCGCTGCCCCCGGTGCGCTGGCTCACCGCCCGCTACGGGGTGCTGTTCTTCCTGGTGGCCATGCGGATCGGGCCGGCCTGGACGCTGCTGCTCAATCTGGCCGCGGGGCTCCTGCTGCTGTTCGCCGCCGGGCTCGCCATCGCCGGCCTGCTCGCCGTGGCCATCCGCAACAGCGGGTTGGCCGCGCTGGACGACGCCATCGCGGGGTGGTTCGCCGCCCGGCGTACCCCGGACGCCGCCGACGCCACGATGCTCGTGGTGTCCGTGGTCCGCGGGTCGGTGTTGATCGCCCTGGTGGGGCTGGTGGCCGCGGTGCTGGCGTGGCGCAACCGGCCCTGGCGTGCGGACCTGCTCAGCGTGGTCGGCACGGTGGGTGCGTTCGTGCCGCTGGTGGTGCTGGCCGTGGCCGCCGAGGTGACAGGTGCGCACGGCACGGCGCCGGGCGTCACCGAGGTGGCCTCGCTCTCCACCCAGAACGCCGTTGTCGCGGCGAGCTTCTGCACCCTGGCCTGGCTGGTGTCACGCAGTTCACGCTGGCCGGTGGCGGTGGCCGCGTGGACGGCCGCCGCCGCGGGGATGCTCGGCATCGGCGGTGCACGGCTCTACCTCGGCCTGGACACGGCCAGCGGCACCGCCGCGGCGGTGCTGCTCGGGGTGCTCTGGACTGTCGTGTTCATGGTCGCCTGGGCCACCCGGGACCGGGCGGTGGGTGACCTGGAGCAGCCGGACGACCAGGCCCGGACGCCGCCGCAGGGGCACCGCCGACCGGTCGAACCTTGTTAGGGTGCGACGACTGTCACACGGGGAGGCACCGGGATGGTTCGACGGACCGATCGCTTGGGCGCGGTGCTGCTCGCCGGGTTGCTGTTGTCGGGCGCGCTGGTCGGGTGCGCCACCGAGGGGGAGAGCCCGCAGGACCAGACCGGCCCGGTCGCGCTCGCCGACGCGCCGTCGGAAACCCCGACCGACGAGGCCAGCGCGGAGCCGAGCCCGTCGGTGAGCGCCGTGGAGTCGATGGGTGCCGCGCCGAGTCGTCGCGCGTCGGCGTCCCCGTCCCCGAAGCCGAAGAAGAAGCCGACCCGCACGGCGCCGAAGCCACTCGCGGTGGCGAAGCCGCCCACCGAGACCATGGTCCCGCCGGCCCCGCCGAAGCCGGCACCGAGTTCCTGCAAGCCGACCTACCAGGGTGCCCAGGCGGCCCGGGCCGAGGTGAAGGCGGCGCTGACCGACGCGGCCGGCCGTTCCTACTGGCCGGTCTCCGCACCGGACATCACCGTGCCGCTCAACCTGCTCAAGGCCACCGCGTGGCAGGAGAGCGGCTGGCAGTCCAACATCCACGCCTGCGACGGCGGTGTGGGGTTGATGCAGGTGATGCCGGCCACGGCGACCTGGATGAACCAGCGGTTCGAGCAGAGCTACCAGATCGACGACTACCGGGACAACGCCAGCCTCGGTGCCACCTACCTGGCCTGGACCACCAAGTACATCGGCGACATGTACTTCGAGTCCGACTTCCGCCTCGACCCGGCCCTGTGCACCGCCGAGTTGAATTCGTGCCTGCTCAACGCGGTCATCGCCGCGTACAACGTCGGGCACGCTGCGGTGGCGCGGGAGGGTGCACCCCTGGCCATCCCCAACCCGTCGTACGTGCGCAACGTGCGGGCGCTGATGACCGAGTGCGTCTGCCTGGCGTACTGACCTCGGCGGGCCCCGGCGCGTGGTCGGTCAGCGTGATCAGTGGCAGCACGCCGAGCACGGCGAAGAACGACGCGATCACGGTGAGCACCAGCAACACCGGTGCGAGCAGGCCGCGCAGCAGCAGCACGAGCACCCCGGCGACCAGCAACAGGATGATCGGCAGGATGAGTCGCAGATCCTTCGGAAGCCAAGTATCTTGATAGCCGAGAGGGCTGTTCTATGCTGCAACCCGGGGGACCGACGACGGGAAGAGCGACGCGAGGTGGCGACTCACGGCATGTACCGACGGCGCGACACGCGCCGCGAGCAGCTGGTCGCCGAGATCACCAACAACCTCCGGCGGTACGCGGTGGACGCCCAACACGTCGGCCACGCCTTCGCCAACCTGCACGGCCTCAACCCGACCGACCTCCAGGCCCTGATCGCGGTGATGGACGCCGAGCTGCTCGGTGACCCGAACACCCCGGGCCGCCTCGGCGAACAGCTCAACCTCTCCTCCGGCTCGGTCACCGCCCTGGTCGACAGGCTGGAGCGGGCCGGTCACATCCGCCGGGACCGGGACACCGTCGACCGCCGCAAGGTGCTGCTGCACTACGCCGACCAGGGCGCCGCCCTGGCCATGGAGTTCTTCCAGCCGCTGGGCGCGCGTACCGACACGGTGATGGCCCGCTTCGGCGAGGACGAACTGGAGGTGGTGCACCGGTTCATGGCGGAGATGAGCGAGTCGCTGCGGGGGCACCGGGACGCGGTGCGCGCCGCCCGGCCCGAGTCGCCCCGCCGGCCGACGGGCTGAGCGTGCCCGACCGGCTCGTCTCCCGCCTCGCCGGCGTCGCCCTGCGGTTGCCACCGACCCGCCCCGCCCCGGTGCGGGTCACCCGCGACATCCCGGTCCGGGTCCGCGACGGTGTGGTGCTGCGCACCGATCACTACGCCCCGAGCGTGCGGGACGCGCCGACCGTGCTGATCCGTACCCCGTACGGGCGGGGTGGACCGCTGCGGCTGCTCGGCCGGCTGCTCGCCGCGCGGGGCCGACACGCGGTGATCCAGGCCTGCCGGGGCACCGGGGGGTCCGGTGGGACGTTCGCCCCGCTCGTGCACGAGCGCGACGACGGGGTGGACACCCTGGACTGGCTGCGCCGCCAGCCCTGGTGGTCCGGCCAACTCGGCATGTTCGGGGTCAGCTACCAGGGTTTCGCGCAGTGGGCGCTGGCCGCCGACGCCGGTGCCGAGCTGCGGGCGATGGTCGCGGTGGTGACCGCCTCGGCCACCCGGGACTCGACGTACGCGGGGGAGTCCTTCGCCCTGGACACCGTGCTGACCTGGGCGGAGCTGCTGCACGCGCAGACCGTGCCGTGGCTGGCCCGGCAGTGGGAGCTCAAACGTGGTCAGCCCCGGCTGGCCGCCGCGCTCGCGCACCTCCCGTTGGCCGACGCCGACCGGGTGGCCACCGGCGTGACCATCCCGTTCTTCCAGGAGTGGCTGCGCCACCACACCCCGCAGGCGGCGTACTGGCGCGAGCGCGTCTTCGCCGACCGGGTCGCCCGGGTGCGGGCGCCGGTGCTCATGGTCACCGGTTGGCACGACATCTTCCTGCCCGCCCAACTCGACGACCACGCCACCCTGCGTGCCGCCGGCGCACGACCGCGCCTGGTGATCGGCCCCTGGACGCACGGCAGCCCCGGGCTGTTCGTGGGCGCCCTGCGGGAGGGGTTGGCCTGGCTCGACGAACACCTGCTGGCCGCTACACCGGCCGACGGGCGGTCGCGCCGAGCCGCGTTGGCCCCGGTCCGGCTGCACGTGGGCGGTCCCGGCGGCGGCTGGCGGGACCTGCCGGACTGGCCCCCACCGGCCACCCACACCGCCTGGCACCTGCATCCGGGCGGTGAGCTGGCGCTCCGCCCTCCGGTCGCGTCGGCACCTGACGAGTTCCGGTACGACCCGACCGACCCCACCCCCTCGCGGGGCGGCCCGCTGCTGGTCGCCCAACAGGCCGGGCCGGTGGACAACCGCCCGGTCGAGGCCCGCGCCGACGTGCTGACCTACACCAGCGCCCCGCTGACCGGGCCGGTCGAGGTGATCGGCCCGGTACGCGCCGAGATCCACGTCCGCAGCGAGCTGCCGCACCTGGACGTCTTCGTGCGACTGTGCGATGTGGACCAGCGCGGTCGCTCGTGGAACGTGTGCGACGGCCTGGTGCGGGTGACCCCCGAGCGTTTCCCCGCCGACGCGTCCGGGGCGCTGCGGGTCCCGGTGGCGCTCTGGCCGACCGCGTACCGGTTCGCGGCCGGGCACCGGCTGCGGGTGCAGGTCGCCGGTGGCGCCCATCCACGGTGGGCGCGCAACCCCGGCACCGGCGAACCCCTCGGCACCGCGGTGACGCTGCGTGCCGGCTGGCGGCAGGTTCTGCACGACCCGGCGCATCCGTCGGTGGTGCTGTTGCCGACCATCCACTCATCCTGACCGAACCCCCAATCTAAAAATAACCCTCCTGAGCTGGGCATTCATCGATACTGCGGGCTATGGTTGGGTCAACGCCCGGTGCCGTGCAGTAAGCAGACCGGGATCGCCCGAAGCCCAACACCGCGTACGCGGTGTGACGTCGTACCCGGTCCCCGCCCCACCTGAGAGGGGGACCCATGACTCGGGCCCCGGCAAACCTGTTGGCCGTCCGAAGCCTTCTTCTTACCTACCTGAACGTCGACCCGAACACCGTCCGCACCGCCGACCTGGAGCCGGACGAGGTCGGCATCGTCGGCGACCCGGCCCACCGCGGCGGCTACCACTGCGGCTCGGACCGGGTGGTCACAGGCGACTACTCGGTGGTCGAGTCACCCCGGGACCGAGCCGGACTGACCCTGGACGCGGCCGCGCTGGACGTCGGCGGCTTCGAGGTCCGCTCCGGTGGCCGTACGCACACCCTGGCCAGTTTCTCAGTCTGGTGTGTGGCCCAGTGTGCCGCGAACGCGGCCGACACCCGGGACATCCGGGAGATCATCTACAGCCCCGACGGTTCGACCGTGAAGCGGTGGGACCGACTCGGCAAACGCACCACCGGTGACAGCTCACACCGCTGGCACACCCACTTCAGCTTCTTTCGCGACGCGACCAAGGCCGGTCGCGACCAGCGGCCGCTGTTCCGCCGCTACCTCAGCTCCATCGGACTCCTGGAGGACGACGACATGACCCCCGAAGAGCACAACTGGCTGGCCACCGTCCACAAGAACCTCACCGTGCTGGATGGCCGCAACCCGATCGGCCAGGTCTACCTGCGGTTGGCCGAGGGCCGGGACGACACCGGTGCGCCGGTGACCGGCCACCCGAACCTGAAGAGTCTCGGCGCGCAGTTGACCGCGTTGCAGTCGGCGCTGTCCAACCAGGACGACACCGACGAAACGGCGATCGTCCAGGGTGTGCTGGCCTCACTGACGCCGGAGAAGATCGCCGCGGCCATTCCGCCAACCATCGCCAAACAGGTCGCCGACGAGTTGTCCCGCCGGCTGGTCGCCTGAGCGGAGGGGCGGCCCGTAGCCGCCGGGCCGCCCCTCTCCGCACTCCTCATCCGCAACAGTTGTTGAGCAATAGCTGTTGCGCAATAACTGTTGCGGATGTCAGGGTGGGGGCATGGACAACCCCGATGTGCGCCAGGTCACCGACTCGCGGGTGCTGGCGGCCCTGGCCCACCCGCTGCGCCGCCGGCTGATGGACGTGTTCAAGGTGCACGGGCCCTCGACCGTCGGCCTGCTCGCCGAGCGCACCGGCCAGGCGCCGGCGAACGTCAGTCACCACCTCAAGGTCCTCGCCGCCGCGGACCTGGTCACCGAGGCCCCCGAGTTGGCCCGCGACCGGCGCGAGCGGTGGTGGCGACCGGTCACCCGGGGCGTGCGCTGGTCCAACACCGACTTCGACGCCGACCCGGCCGCCCGCGCGGTCGCCGACGCCGCCACCTCGCTCAACCTGGACCGGCACGTCGCCCTGGCCCGAGCCTGGCACGCCGCCGACGACGCGGCGCAGGCCGCCTGGCAGGACGGCCCGTTCTCCACCGACAGGTGGTTGCACCTCACTCCCGAGGAACTGGCCGAGCTGAGCCGCGAGATGATCGACCTCCTGGCTCGGTGGGGCGAGCGCGGTGTCCCCGACGACGAGGGCGAGCGCCAACCCGTGTTCGTGTTCGCGTACGGCATTCCGGCCCGGCCGTGACCGCGGCCACCCGCACCGCCCCGGGGCCGGTCCGCCCGGCCGGCGGGTTGCTGCGGCATCGGGACTTCCGGCTGCTCTGGGCCGGTCAGGCCGTCAGCAGCATCGGCAGCAACGTCACCACCGTCGCGCTGCCGCTTGTCGCGGTCGCCGTGCTCGACGCCGGCACGTTCCAGGTGGCGGTGCTCACCGCCGCTGCCTGGCTGCCCTGGCTGCTGATCGGCCTGCCGGCCGGCGCGTGGGTCGACCGGCTGCCCCGCCGGTCGGTGCTGGTGGTGTGCGACGTGTTCTGCGCGTTGGCGTTCCTCAGCATCCCACTGGCCGCCGTGCTGGACCGGCTGACCGTGGCGCACCTGCTGGTGGTCGCCCTCAGCGCCGGCGCCGCGCGGGTCTTCTTCGAAACCGCCGACCAGGTGTACCTGCCGGTGGTGCTGCGACCCGAGCAACTGCCGGAGGGCAACGCGAAGCTCCAGGCGACCCAGACCGTCAGCTACGTCGTCGGCCCCGGCCTCGCCGGCCTGATCGCCCAGCTCACCGGCGCCGTCGCCGCGCTGGTGCTGGACGCGTTCACGTTTCTGGCCTCCGCGATCCTCCTGCTGCGGATCCGCACCGTCGAACCACGCGCACGCCGGGCGGACCGGTCCCGTTCACTGCGCCGCGACATCGCCGAGGGGCTGCGCTTCGTCATCCGCGACCCGTACCTGCGGGTGCTGACGGTCTTCGGCGCGGCCAGCAACATCGGGCTGATCGGCTACCAGGCCGTCCTGGTGGTCTTCCTGGTCCGGGAGCTTCGGCTCGAACCGGGCCTGGTGGGCGCGTTGGTCGCGGTGATGAGCGCCGGAGGGATCATCGGGGCGCTGCTCGCCACCACGGTGGGCCGCCGCTGCGGCACCGCACGGGCACTGCTGATCGCCGGGGTGCTCACCGGCCCGCCAGCCCTGCTCATCCCGCTCGCCGCACCGGGCGTCGGGCTGGTCTGGCCAGCCCTCGGTGGGGTGCTGATCGGCCTCGGCGTGGCCATCAGCAACGTCGTCAAGGGTGCCTTCCGGCAGACCTACACGCCGCACCACCTGCTCGGCCGGGTGACGGTGAGCATGCATCTGCTCAACTACGGCACGATCCCGCTCGCGGCCGTGCTGGCCGGAGCCCTCGGCGCGCGCTACGGCGTCGGGAGAGCGATATTCGTGATGACCGCCTGGTTGGCGCTCACCCCGTTGATCCTGTTGATCGGACCGATCCGGAGGCGGCGGGACCTGCCCGCCGCCCCGGCGGCGTCTTGAGTGCGCTGCGACGGCGGCCGGAGACCGGCCGCCGTCACCGGCACGGAGCTACATCGGGCGGACGTTGTCCGCCTGCGGACCCTTCTGCCCCTGGGTCACCTCGAACTCGACCTTCTGGCCCTCGTTGAGCTCCCGGTAGCCGCTCGAGGCGATGGCGGAGTAGTGGACGAACACGTCCGGCCCTCCACCGTCCTGCTCGATGAAACCGAAGCCCTTTTCCGAGTTGAACCACTTAACCGTGCCGGTTGCCATGCATCTCTCCCTGTTCAAAGCGGCTGACCCTCGGCCTCTGGCCGATGATCGCCCGTACCTGTCCGACAGTAACGGGCAAAACCCGGATCCGCTGGCCGAAGTGCCGTAGGTCTTCGGGTGAAGTCGGGTGAACTCTGCGCGCCGGCACGCGAAACGTGCCCCGACCACCCGCCGCTGGGGCATGCTTGCGCCGATGAAGGGTGCCGCAGCCGACGCGCTGACCGAGCTGGAGCGCGAGATCGACGCGCCCGGCAGCGGCCTGGACCGGCTCCGGCTGGTGCCCACCCCGTTCGTTCCCGAGGTGCGGCTGCACCTGGCCGAGGACGCGATCGTCTGGTGGGCTCGGATGGAGGCCGCCGTCGGGCATCCCCTGCCGGCCCCGTACTGGGCGTCCGCCTGGGCCGGCGGCCAGGCCCTGGCCCGCCACCTCCTGGACCACCCGGAGTTGGCCGCCGGGCGTCGGGTGCTCGACCTCGCCTCCGGCTCGGGGCTGGTGGCCATCGCCGCCGCGCTGGCCGGTGCCACGGAAGTGGTCGCCAACGACATCGACCCGTACGCCGTCGCCGCCGTCACCCTCAACGCCCGGGCCAACCGCGTCGCCGTCGACGTCTTCGGGGACGACCTGCTCGACGACACCGACTCGGAGGCCGACCTGGTGGTCGCCGGGGACGTCTTCTACGACCGCGTGATGGCCGACCGGATGCTGCCCTTCCTGCAGAGGGCCGCCGCCAGGGGCGCCGACGTGTTGGTCGGCGACCCCGACCGGGGGCACCTGCCGGCGGACCGCCTGGCGGTCCTGGCCGACTACCCGGTGCCCACCACCGAACCCTCGGTGGACTCGTCGCTACGCCGGGTGCGGGTGCTGCGACCCGTCTGAGTGCGGACGCCCACCTCAGGGACGACCCCGAGACCGATACCAGGGGGCCCTGGGGCTCAAACCCGATGTCCGAAGTGGTGCGGCGGCCATACCGTGGGTGACATGACGCAATGGCTGGCCCAGATCGGCGACCTGCCCATCCTGCTGCTGATGGGTGCGCTCGGGCTCGTCATGCTCTTCGACGCCGTACCCCTGCTGGGTGTCCTGGTCCCCGGCGACGTGGCGATCCTGGCCGCCGTCGGGGTGGGTCGCCCGACCACCGGGCTGGCGACCTTCGCCGCGGTGCTGGTCGGCTGCCTGGCCGGCTGGTCGCTGAGCTTCGTGATCGGCCGCCGCTACTCCGAGCGGTTGCGACACAGCCGGATCGGCGGCTGGATCGGCGAGACGCGGTGGACCGCGGCCGAGGGAATCCTGCGTCGCGGCGGCGGTCGGATGATGGTCGTCGCGCCGTTCCTGCCCGTGTTCAACGCGCTGCTGCCGCTGGCCGCCGGCGGGCTACGGATGTCGTACCGCCGATTCCTCGGCTGCGCGGCGCTCGGCGCCGCCGCCTGGGCCGGCCTCTACCTCGCGCTGGGCACCGCGTCCCGGTCGCTGGCCGGGCTGCTGCCGGGGGACCCCAGTCCACTGCTGGTGACCATGGGGGTCGGGATGGTGCTGGCCTCCGTCGTGCTGCTGGGGGCGCGGCGGCGGTTGTTCGGTGTTGGTGGGTGTGGGTGGGGTGGGGGGGGGGGGGGGGGGTGGGGGCGGGGGGGGGGGGGGCCTGCCGTGCCCGGCTCCGGGCGGTCAGGCTTGATCCCTGCGCCGGGCACGGCAGGCCCCGCCCCCGTCGCGGTTCCGGCTCGTGCGAGCGTGCCGCCGCCGTCGATGGGTTATTGATCTTCAGGGTGAACGGTCGGCGTTTGGCTCTTGGTGGGGTGGTGAGGTGGTCTACCAGCCTCTTGCTTTCCACTGGGGGAGGGCTGGGCGTTCCGCTCCCAGGGTGCTGTCCTTGCCGTGGCCGGGGTAGAACCAGGTGTCGTCCGGGAGTTTGTCGAACAGCTTGTGCTCGACGTCGTCGATCAGCGCGGCGAAGCGCTCCGGGTCCTTGTCGGTGTTGCCCACACCACCGGGGAAAAGACTGTCGCCAGTCCAAAGGTGCGGGGTGCCGGCCGGGTCGCGGTAGAGCAGTGCGATCGAGCCCGGCGTGTGCCCCTTGATGTGGATGACCTCCAACGCGCAGTCGCCGACCGGCACCGTGTCGCCGTCGGCGAGACGCTCCGCCTCGATCGGCAGCCCGTCCGCGTCGTCGGCGTGCACCAGTGCCCGCGCGCCGGTCTTGGCGACCACCTCCTCCAGCGCCACCCAGTGGTCCATGTGCTGGTGGGTCGTCACCACGGCGGTGAGCCCGCCGTCGCCGATCAGCTCCAGCAGCCGGGGCGCCTCGTTGGCGGCGTCGATCAGCACCTGGTCACCGGTGCCCGTGCAGCGCAGCAGGTAGGCGTTGTTGTCCATCGGGCCCACCGACAGCTTGCTGATGGTCAGCCCGTCCAGCTCGCGTACCGCCGGCACGCCGCCGTGGGTGACGTCTCCGCTGTATGTCATGACGTTTCTAGATCCATTCCGGTGGAGTAGGCAGGGGACCGTCGGGCGTGACGGAGAGCGCGCCGCCGTCGGCACGGCCGATCAGCCAGGCGGCGAGGTCGGAGACGGGACCGGTGACGATCGGGGCGCCGGCACGGTCGCCGATCACCACGTCGTGCTCGCTGCCGTCCAGGCGTAGCACCATCGACGGCGGTGTCGGCCCCGTGGCGTGATGGCTGGCGGCCTCACGCAGCAGCCGGTGGGCGAACGTGTCCGACCAGTCGGCGGCGCCGTAGTCGGCGGCCAGGTCGAGGTGGTGCACCTCGATCTCCCGCAGGCGACCCCAGACCAGCAGCGTGGCCGGCCACGGGCCCAGCCGTGCCTGCACCGTCGCCGCCCACGCCTCGGCCGGCATCGCCGCGACCGCCTCGACGAACAGGTCCGCGGTGCGCCGCAGGTCGTCCAGGTGCTCGGCGGGTGACCGGCCCGAGCCGGTCTCGATGTCCGCGTTGCGGGTCGCCAGCGAGGCGTACATCGGCAGCGCCGCGCCGGTGCGGGCCGCCGTGAGCAGGTTGACGAAGCCGTCGGCGTTGCGCGCCAGGTGCGCCAGCACGTGGCCGCGCGTCCAGCCCGGCAGCAGCGACGCGCCGGCCAGGTCCGCGGCGTCGAAAGACGCTGCGGTACGCAGGAGTCGGCTGGTGGCCGCGTCCACCTCGCCCATCAGTAGGAGCGGATCCGTGGTCACCCGTCGACCCTAGCGGTCCGCCGCCCGCGCCGTCGCCGGGGAAATCGCTTTCGGCGCGTCGGCGCGCGACCTACCGTCAGCGGCAGACGCGGCACCGGGACATCGGACGGAGGTGGTGATCATGCCGGACGTGGCACGCGTGTTCCGCCATCACCAGCTTCGATACCGATGAGGATGCCATGACGATCGATCTGACCGCGCTCGGCTGGGACGCCGAGCGGGCGACGTACGCCGCACGACGCGGCGAGCACCACCCGGGCCGGGTGGCCCGGGTCGACCGGGGGGTCTGCACGGTGCTCACGGCGGCCGGCCCGGTCCGGGCCAGCCTGGGCGGCGCGGTGCTGGCCACCGCCGCCCGGGACCCGTCGGCGCTGCCCTGCGCCGGGGACTGGGTGTTGCTGACCCACTGGCCGGACCGCCGCGTGACGGTGGAGGCGGTGCTGCCACGGCGGGGCGCGCTGATCCGCCGTACCGCCGGCAAGGACGCCAGCGGCCAGGTGCTCGCCGCCAACCTGGACGCGGCCGCGGTGGTGGAGCCGGTGCACCCCGAGCCGGACGTGGGCCGCATCGAGCGGCTGCTCTCGCTGGCACACGAGTCCGGCGCTCGGCCACTCGTCGTGCTGACGAAGGCCGATCTCGCGGCCGACCCGGCCGCGCTGGCCCGCCAGCTCGCCGCGGTCGCCCCCGGGGTGCCGGTGCTGCCGGTCAGCGCCGAACACGGCGTCGGGCTGGACCCGCTGCGCGCCGAAGTGACCCCCGGCCGCACGCTCGGCCTGCTCGGGCCGTCCGGTGCCGGCAAGTCGAGTCTGGTCAACGCCCTGGTCGGGGCGGTGATGATGCCCACACAGTCGATCCGGCGCGTCGACGGCAAGGGTCGGCACACCACGACCTGGCGGGCGCTCGTCCCGATCCCCGGCGGCGGCGCCGTGATCGACACGCCCGGGGTGCGTGCGGTGGGCCTGCTGGACGGTGCGGTCGGGCTCGACCGGGCGTTCGCCGACATCGCCGGGTTGGCCGAGGGCTGCCGGTACGCGGACTGCGGCCACGACGGCGAGCCCGCCTGCGCGGTCCGCGAGGCGTTGCAGACCGGCGAACTCCCCACCCGCCGGTGGGAGAGCTGGCGGCGCCTACAGGGGGAGCTGTCGCACGAGAGCCGACGGCGGGAGTCGCGGGTGGCGGCGGAACGGCGCGGTGGGTGGCGTTCGGCCCGGCGGCGGGCCACCCGGCCTCCGACGCCGGGCGGGTTCTGACCGGCGTCGTGTGGCCGCGCCTGTCAGGGGGTGGGCGGGGCGCTGGCGGGCGGGGCGTGTGCCGGAGCTTGCCGGAGAGACGCTGCCTGCGCTGCCGGCAGTGCGTTGTCGGCGGTGCGCTGCGGGCGGCGCGGCGAGCTGTGGCTCGGTGCGGCCGACCGGGCTGAGCTGGGGGAATGTGCGGGCGGGGGAAACTGTCATACCTCGGGGCTAGAGTTGCCGAGGCGTGTTTTCCGCGCCCGCACGACCGCTCAGATCATCTCAGAGCGGGACAGATCCTTCGCTTCGTCTTCTTCCGGGAGTACACGCACCGTGGCCGACCGACTGATCATCCGTGGCGCGCGCGAGCACAACCTGCGTGACGTCAGTCTCGACCTGCCCCGGGACGCACTCATCGTGTTCACCGGGCTGTCCGGGTCGGGCAAGTCGAGCCTGGCCTTCGACACGATCTTCGCTGAGGGGCAGCGCCGCTACGTCGAGTCGCTCTCGTCGTACGCCCGGCAGTTCCTCGGCCAGATGGACAAGCCAGACGTCGACTTCATCGAGGGCCTGAGCCCCGCCGTCTCCATCGACCAGAAGTCCACCTCGCGCAACCCGCGTTCGACAGTCGGCACCATCACCGAGGTCTACGACTACCTGCGCCTGCTCTACGCCCGCATCGGCGAGCCGCACTGCCCGGTCTGTGGTGAGCGCATCTCCCGACAGAGCCCCCAGCAGATCGTCGACCGGGTCCTCGCGATGGCCGAGGGCACCAAGTTCATGGTGCTCGCGCCGGTCATCCGTGGCCGCAAGGGCGAATATGTCGACCTCTTCGCCGAGTTGCAGTCCAAGGGCTACGCCCGGGCCCGGGTCGACGGCGTGGTGCACCCGCTGACCGAGCCGCCGAAGCTCAAGAAGCAGGAGAAGCACACCATCGAGGTGGTGATCGACCGCCTCACCGTCAAGGCGAGCGCCAAGCAGCGGCTGACCGACTCGGTCGAGGCCGCCCTGGGCCTGTCCAGCGGCCTGGTGCTGCTCGACTTCGTCGACCTCGCGGAGGACGATCCGGACCGGGAGCGCCGCTACTCCGAGCACCTGGCCTGCCCCAACGACCACCCGCTGGCCATCGAGGATCTCGAGCCCCGGGTCTTCTCCTTCAACGCCCCGTACGGCGCCTGCCCGGAGTGCACCGGCCTGGGCACCAAGAAGGAGGTCGACCCGGAGCTGCTGGTCCCCGACCCGGAGCGCAGCCTGCGCGAGGGCGCCATCCAGCCCTGGGCGACCGGGCACAACCTGGAATACTTCCTGCGCCTGCTGGAGGCGCTCGGCGAGGCCCAGCACTTCGACGTCGACACCCCGTGGCGGGCGTTGCCGGCGCGGGCGCAGAAGACGATCCTGCACGGCTCCGACGACCAGGTGCACGTGCGCTACCGCAACAAGTACGGGCGCGAACGCTCCTACTACACCGGCTTCGAGGGCGTGGTGCAGTGGATCGAGCGCCGGCACTCCGACACCGAGTCCGAGTGGTCCCGCGACAAGTACGAGGGCTACATGCGCGACGTGCCGTGCGCGGCCTGTGGCGGTGCCCGGCTCAAGCCCGAGGTGCTCGCGGTCACGCTGGCCGGCAAGAGCATCGCCGAGGTCTGCAACCTGTCCGTGGGGGAGTGCGCCGACCTGCTCGCCGGCATCGAGCTGACCGACCGGCAGAAGCTGATCGCCGAGCGCGTCCTCAAGGAGATCAACGCCCGGTTGCGGTTCCTGCTCGACGTGGGCCTCGACTACCTCTCGCTGGACCGGCCGGCCGGCACCCTGTCCGGCGGTGAGGCGCAGCGCATCCGGCTCGCCACCCAGATCGGGTCCGGCCTGGTGGGCGTGCTCTACGTGCTCGACGAGCCCTCGATCGGGCTGCACCAGCGCGACAACCACCGGCTGATCGAGACCCTGATCCGGCTGCGGGGCCTGGGCAACACGTTGATCGTGGTCGAGCACGACGAGGACACCATCCGCACCGCCGACTGGATCGTCGACATCGGGCCCGGCGCGGGCGAGCACGGCGGCAAGATCGTGCACAGCGGTTCGGTGCCCGCACTGCTGAAGAACAAGGAATCGATCACCGGGGCGTACCTGTCCGGAAAGCGGTCGATCCCGACGCCGACGACGCGCCGCCCGCAGGACGCGGCCCGGGAGTTGGTGGTGCACGGCGCGCGTGAGCACAACCTGCGCAACCTGACCGTCCCGTTCCCACTGGGCCAGCTGATCGCCGTCACCGGGGTGAGTGGCTCGGGCAAGTCGACGCTTGTCAACGACATCCTCTACGCGGTGCTGGCCAACCAGATCAACGGCGCCCGGCTGGTCCCCGGTCGACACACCCGGGTCTCCGGCCTGGAGCACGTGGACAAGGTCGTCGGCGTGGACCAGTCGCCGATCGGCCGTACGCCACGCTCCAACCCGGCCACCTACACCGGGGTCTGGGACCACGTCCGCAAGCTCTTCGCCGAGACCACCGAGGCGAAGGTGCGCGGGTACGGGCCGGGTCGGTTCTCGTTCAACGTCAAGGGCGGGCGCTGCGAGGCCTGCTCCGGCGACGGCACCATCAAGATCGAGATGAACTTCCTGCCCGACGTGTACGTCCCCTGCGAGGTCTGCAAGGGCGCCCGGTACAACCGGGAGACCCTGGAGGTGCACTACAAGGGCAAGACCGTCTCGGACGTGCTGGAGATGCCGATCGAGGAGGCCGCCGAGTTCTTCTCCGCCATCCCGGCCATCCACCGGCACCTCAAGACCCTTGTCGACGTCGGCCTCGGCTACGTCCGCCTCGGTCAGCCCGCGCCGACCCTCTCCGGCGGTGAGGCGCAGCGGGTCAAGCTCGCCTCCGAGTTGCAGAAGCGCTCCACCGGGCGGACGGTCTACGTGCTCGACGAGCCGACCACCGGTCTGCACTTCGAAGACATCCGCAAGCTGCTGATGGTGTTGGAAGGGCTTGTCGACAAGGGCAACACCGTGATCACCATCGAGCACAACCTCGACGTGATCAAGACGGCCGACTGGTTGATCGACATGGGCCCGGAGGGCGGCCACCAGGGCGGCACCGTGCTCGCCACCGGCACCCCCGAGGAGGTCGCCGAGGTGACCGAGAGCCACACCGGCCAGTTCCTGCGCCAGGTGCTCAAGCTCGACGGTGCGGCCAAGGGCGCGGCCGGCGCCACCACCCGGGCGGCCAAGGCCAACGGCGTCACCAAGACGCGGGCCAGCCGCAAGGTGCCCGCCGCCGCGCGCTGACCTCGGCCTCGTGCGGGCCGGTCCGGTCGGCCTCGTGCGGGCCGGTCCGGTCGGCCTCGTGCGGGCTCGTGCGGGCGGTCGGGCTCGTGCGGTCCGGTGGGGCTCGTGCCGGTCGGGCTCGTGCGGGCTCGTGCGGGCGGTCGGGCTCGTGCCGGTCGGGCTCGTGCCGGGTCCGGTCGGCCTCGTGCGGGGCGGGTCCGGTCGGGCTCGTGCGGGGCGGGGCGGTCCGTCCGGTCGGGTCCGGCTGCGGCGGTGCACGATTGCTGTCGCGTGCGCGCAGCACGGCGTGCGGCTGTCGGTGGGGCCGCCGCGTCCGAATTCGGGGTCACACGCATGCTGTGGTGAACCATCCGGCACAGTTGCCCGTGTGGACTAGGTGTGGCCGGGTCTTGACCGGCGCAGCGGGCTAGAGAGAGGCGAGGCATGAGTGACGATCAGGCGCTGACCGGTCCGGGCACGCACACACGTCGCACCCTGCTCACCGGCGTCGGGGCTGTCGGCGCTGCCGTCGTCCTGGCTGCCTGCGGCAGTGACGACGGCAGCGGCAACGCCAACGGCAACGGCAGCGGGGCCCCCACCAGTGGTGGCCCGGCGGTGCCCAGCAGCGGTGACGCCGGCGGCGGGGACCGGCAGGGTGCCCAGTCCCTGGCGACCACCGCCGACATCCCGGTCGGTGGCGGCAAGGTCCTCGCCGCCGAGGGTGTGGTCATCACCCAGCCGGTGGCCGGGCAGTTCAAGGGCTTCAGCCCGATCTGCACCCACCAGAACTGCCCGGTGACGAACGTCGACGGCGGCACCATCAACTGCACGTGCCACGGCAGTAAGTTCTCGATCGACGACGGCTCGGTGAAGGCCGGCCCCGCCACCAAGCCGCTGCCGCCCAAGAACATCAAGGTCACCGGCGACCAGATCTCGCTGGCCTGACCGCCTTCGATCTGCGTCGAAGCACTCGGTCGAGCCGAGGCGGAGTCCAGGCGGCGGTCCAACGCGGCCGGTCGTCGTCTGGGCCCGCCGCAGGCCGGCCAGGGGCTTTGACCCAGACCCTGGCGGCGCGGGTTCCGGCTCGGCCGCTGGGTGGGCTCGCCCGGTCGCCGGGGGTGTTGCGGCCGCCGGCTGGGTTTGCCTGGTCGCCGCTTGGTCGGGCCGGCTCGTCGCCGCTTGATCGACTCGTGTTCTGGGTAGTCGGGGTGTCCGCGGCCTGCCGACACCCCGACCTCCCGGGCACTGAGTGGATCTAGCGCCTGCCACGGGCTGTCGGTGGTGCGGACTAGGCTTGTTGGTGTGGCTGACCCCTCGACCTACCGCCCCGCACCCGGCACCATCCCGGAGTTACCGGGGGTCTACCGCTTCCGCGACGGCACCGGCCGGGTGATCTACGTCGGCAAGGCGAGAAATCTCCGCAGCCGGCTCAACTCCTACTTCGGCGACGTCTGGAACCTGCACGAGCGCACCCGCCAGATGGTCACCACCGCCGAGTCGGTGGACTGGATCACCGTCGGCACCGAGGTCGAGGCGCTCCAGCAGGAGTTCACCTGGATCAAGCAGTACGACCCGCGGTTCAACGTCCGCTACCGCGACGACAAGTCGTACCCCTATCTGGCCGTCACCCTCAACGAGGATTACCCACGGCTCCAGGTGATGCGTGGCGCCAAGCGCAAGGGGGTGCGCTACTTCGGTCCGTACTCGCACGCCTGGGCCATCCGGGAGACCCTCGACCTGCTGCTCCGCGTGTTCCCCGCCCGGACGTGCTCCGCCGGCGTGTTCAAACGCGCCGGCCAGGTTGGTCGTCCCTGCCTGCTCGGCTACATCGGTAAGTGCTCGGCGCCGTGCGTCGGCACCGTCTCCGCCGACGAACACCGCGCCATCGTGGATGGGTTCTGCGACTTCATGGCCGGGCGCACCGACACCATGGTCCGCAAGATCGAGCGGGAGATGACCGAGGCGAGCGAGCAACTGGAGTTCGAGCGGGCCGCCAAGCTGCGCGACGACGTGGCCGCCCTGCGCCGTGCCATGGAGAAGCAGACAGTGGTGTTGGGCGACGGCACCGACGCCGACGTGGTCGCGTTCGCCGACGACCCGCTCGAGGCGGCCGTGCAGGTCTTCCACGTTCGTGACGGCCGGGTCCGCGGCCAGCGCGGCTGGGTGGTGGAGAAGACCGAGGATCTGACCACCGGCGACCTGGTGCACCACTTCTGCACCCAGGTGTACGGCGGCGAGCACGGTGAGACCGACGTGCCCCGGGAGTTGCTGGTGCCCGAGCTGCCCGCCGACGCCGAGGCGCTGGCGGACTGGCTCTCCAACCACCGGGGCAGCCGGGTGTCGCTGCGGGTGCCGCAGCGCGGTGACAAGCGCTCACTGATGGAGACGGTCGAGCGCAACGCCAAGGACGCGTTGGCCCGGCACAAACTGAAGCGTTCCGGTGACCTCACCACCCGGGGCAAGGCACTTGACGAGATCAGCGAAGCGCTGGACATGCGCACCTCGCCGCTGCGCATCGAGTGCTTCGACATCTCCCAGATCCAGGGCACCGACGTGGTGGCCAGCATGGTGGTCTTCGAGGACGGGTTGCCCCGCAAGAGCGAATACCGGCGGTTCATCGTCCGTGGCGCCACCGACGACCTCTCCGCGATGTCCGAGGTGCTGCGCCGTCGTTTCTCCCGCTACCTGGACGCGAGGGCCGAGACGGGCGAGGTCGGTGTGGAGTCGGCCGACGACCCGGCCGCCCCGGAAGACGCGGCTGAGCCGCAGGTCGGCGTGCTGATCGATCCGACCACCGGCCGGCCGCGCAAGTTCGCGTACCCCCCGCAGTTGGTGGTCGTCGACGGCGGCGCCCCACAGGTCGCGGCCGCCGCGCAGGCCCTTGCCGACCTGGGCATCGACGATGTGGCACTGTGCGGCCTGGCCAAGCGGTTGGAGGAGGTCTGGCTCCCCGACGACGAGTTCCCGGTCATCCTGCCGCGCACCTCGGAGGGGCTCTACCTGCTCCAACGGGTCCGCGACGAGGCCCACCGGTTCGCCATCACCTTTCACCGGCAGCGCCGCTCGAAGCGGATGACCGAGTCGGCACTCGACCACGTGGCGGGCCTCGGCGATGTGCGGCGCAAGGCGTTGTTGCGGCATTTCGGCTCACTCAAACGACTCTCCGCCGCGACAGTCGAGGAGATCACCGAGGTCCCCGGGGTTGGTCGACGTACCGCCGAGGCGATCCTGGCCGCCCTCGACAAGGACGCGAAGGCCGGCGACAAGGCGGAGGCAAAGCCCAACGCCACCTGAGCGCTGTCGTCGATCGCCTGGCCTGGGGGCGGCTGTCGGTTCACGTTGAGTGTCGTCGTTCGCCCGGGCTGGGGCGCCCAACCAGCACATGCTGAATGTGGTCCGATGCCCGGCCTTGGGGCGGCCAATCACTGATCCACGACATCGCGGCTCAGGGGGTCTGCGCGATCGCGGCTCGGGCTGGTCCGGGTGACGATCTGCCACCGGGGTCACGTCGGACGGGGTGTGCGTGGTGGTGCGCGAACGGCGCAGACGGGCATGATCCACTCGTGTTTCATGAAGCCGGGGTATCCCCGGCACTCGGACACCGCGATTTCAGCAAACCCGAGTGGATCATGCCGACTTCACCGTGCCCGGGGTGGCCCGCGTGGGTGAATTGTCGGGTTTGACCATCGGTGTTGGGTGGTCGGGGCCACTCCGGCGGCGGAATGGGGGGCCGGGCGGGGTCGTTATACCTGGCATGCCGCCGTAGCCCCCCGGGCTCTGGTGTGCGGCAGCCCCCGGGAACACCCGCCGGGGTGCCACGGTTACATCCCCCGACCCCGTGAGCATGGGTAGGGCCGTCCCCCGGGATCAGTGCGGTGGAATGCCTCGCCGCCGGGGGTCGTTACATCCCCCGCAACGCTACGAGCAGGTCCCCCGGGATCGCCGGCGTTGCCGCGAACTTCCCCCGCACGACCACGCGCCCCCCGGTGCGTTGTGCGGGCACCCCCGACATGCAGAGGAGCACGCCATCATGCGTACCGATCTGATCCGCAAGACCGCTCTGACCGCCGCCGGGCTCGCGTTCACCGGCGGCGCCATCGCCGGACCCGTCACCACCGCCTTCGCCGCACCCAGCGCCAAGCCCGCCACGCAGACCCAGACCGACCGCAAGGGTCACGGTGAGCGGGAACTGGGCGTGCGCTACGAGGCGCAGCCGAACTTCTACTACTGCGGCCCCGCCGCCACCCGTAACGCCCTGAGCGTGCAGGGCAAGAACATCAACGTCGATGACATGGCCAAGGAGATGGGCACCACCGAGGCCGGCACCAACAGCATCAACGACATCACCCCGGTCCTGAACAAGGAAACCGGCAAGGCCGACGCCTACCACAGCGTGGAGATCAGCAGCCCGGATGCCGACGCCAAGCAGACCGACACGCTGCGCGCCGACATCGTCAAGACGATCGACAACGGTCGGGCCGTGGTCGCCAACATCGCCGGCACCAGCACCGACACCACCGGAACGACGCACTCCTACGAGGGCGGGCACTACATCAGCGTCGTCGGCTACCGCGACAACGGCACCACCGTCACCATCGCCGACTCCGCCGACCCGAACACCGCCTCCTACCAGATCAGCGTCGAGCACCTCGCCGACTGGATCGCCACCCGCGGCTACGCCACCAGCTGACACCCGCACACACCGAAGGGCCGGACCCCACCACGGGGCCCGGCCCTTCGGCACGTCCAGGTCAGGTGTCGGCGAGGACGGCGAGGATCTGCTCGCCGTACTTGGCGAGTTTGTTCTCGCCGACCCCGCTGACGCGGGACAGGTCGGCCAGCGTGCTCGGCGCGTCACTGGCGATCTGTCGCAGCGTCGCGTCGTGGAAGACCACGTACGCGGGGACGCCCTGCTCCTTGGCGGTGGCGGCACGCCAGCCGCGTAGCCGCTCGAAGAGCGACGCGGCGGCCGGCGTCAGCTCGGCCACCACGGTGGCCGAGCCGCGCGGTTTCGACGAACGACTCGACGCGGGCTTCTCCGGTTCGCGGCGCATCGTGACCGTGCGGCGGCGACCCAGGACCTCGGCGCTGGCCTCGGTCAGGGCCAGCGTGCCGTAGTCGCCCTCCACGGCGAGCAGCCCCTCGGCGAGCAGTTGGCGGACCACGCCCCGCCACTCGGCCTCACTCAGCTCCGAGCCGATGCCGAAGACGGTCAGGGAGTCGTGACCGTACTGGCTGATCTTGTCGGTCTGCTTGCCGAGCAGGATGTCGATGCAGTGCCCGGCGCCGAACCGCTGGTTGCGTTCGCGGTCGAGCCGGAAGACGGCGGACAGCAACTTCTGGGCGGCGACCGTGCCGTCCCAGGACTCTGGTGGGTTGAGGCAGGTGTCGCAGTTGCCGCAGGCGGCCGTCGTCGTCTCGCCGAAGTATTCGAGCAGTTGGACGCGGCGGCAGCGCACCGTCTCGCACAGGGCGAGCATCGCGTCCAGGTGCGCGGCGAGGTTGCGGCGGTGCGCCAGGTCACCGTCGGACGTCTCGATCATCTTGCGTTGCTGGACCACGTCCTGCAGCCCGTACGCCAGCCAGGCCGTGGACGGCAGGCCGTCGCGCCCGGCGCGGCCGGTCTCCTGGTAGTAGCCCTCGACGGACTTGGGCAGGTCGAGGTGGGCGACGAACCGGACGTCGGGCTTGTCGATGCCCATGCCGAAGGCGATGGTGGCCACCATGACGAGGCCGTCCTCACGCAGGAAGCGCTGCTGGTTCCGAGCGCGGGTGGCCGCGTCCAACCCGGCGTGGTACGGCAGGGCGGCGATGCCGTTGGCGACGAGGAACTCGGCGGTCTTGTCCACCGAGGCGCGGGACAGGCAGTAGACGATCCCGGCGTCGCCGGGGTGCTCGTCGCGCAGCAGGGCCAGCAACTGCTTGCGCGGCTCCCGCTTGGGCACGATGCGGTACTGGATGTTGGGCCGGTCGAAGCTGGCCACGAAGTGTCGCGCGTCGTCGAGCTTGAGTCGGGTGGCGATCTCGGTGCGGGTGGCGCTCGTCGCGGTGGCCGTCAGTGCGATCCGGGGCACCTGCGGCCAGCGTTCGTGCAGCATCGACAACGCGAGATAGTCGGGGCGGAAGTCGTGACCCCACTGGGACACGCAGTGCGCCTCGTCGATCGCGAACAGGGAGATGCGCCCCCGGTCCAGCAGGGCGAGGGTGGACCGGACGCCGAGGGCCTCCGGAGCGAGGTAGAGCAGGTCCAACTCGCCGGCCACGAAGGCGGCCTCGACCCGGCGTCGGGCGTCCAGGGTCTGGGTCGAGTTGAGGAAGCCGGCGCGGACGCCGACCGCGGTGAGGGCGTCCACCTGGTCCTGCATGAGCGCGATCAGCGGCGACACGACGACCGCGACGCCCTCGCGGACCAGGGCGGGGATCTGGTAGCACAACGACTTGCCACCACCGGTGGGCATCAACACCAGCGCGTCGCCACCGGCGACCACATGGTCGATCACCTGCTGCTGGAAACCGCGGAAGGCGTCGTAGCCGAACACCCGGCGCAGCACCGGCAGCGCGCCTTCGGTACGCAGATCGGTGGGGGAAGCCATCCGCGGAGTCTACGAGCCGCCCCCGACATCAGTGCCCGCACACCCGCCCGACGCGTCTACCGCGTCTCGCACTGGTGGGGCCGTCACTGCCCCGTCTCGCCATCCCCGTCACCCCAGCAGAGCCCGCCGATGCCGGCCGCGCTGTGGAAGCCGGGGTGCCCGGTGACGTCCATGCAGACCTCTCTGTCGGGACCGACCCGGCCGCAGAAGACCGGCTCGACGTGGTTCCAGGCATCGGCCCGAGACAGCAGCGCGGCCCCCGCCGGCATCTCGGGCCGCAGGATCGTCAACCCCTCCGTGTAGACGACGGCCTGGTCGCGGGCCTCCGTCAGGTCGGTCGCCAGGTAGGTCAGGTGCAGCGTCCAGCGCCGGGGCATCCGAAACCCGCCGGCCGGCGGCCCGTTGCGGCCCGAGCGCCGCTCGCGCTCCGCCGGGTGGCGGCTGACCAAAGAACTGGTGTACGTGGACAGAGCACCCGGGTTCGCCAGCGCGTGCGCGATGGCCGCCCGGACCCGCTCGGACACGTCGGCCCCGTCGAGTACGGCGGTCAGATCCTCCGGGAAGCGGTTGTGCTGCCACGGCTTCCGCTCCCACCGCGACGATCGGTTGTCAGTCACCAGTCCCTGCCTCTCCGTAGCGAGTGATTACCAAGAGACTGGACCACGGCGAATAGAAATGCAACGTCGTGTTTTCTTCCGCCAGATGCTTGATCTGCGGTTGCTCCTGGGCAAGAATCGATTACTCACAGTGGAGGTGGTGCGGGCGATGTCACAGCTGCCAAGTCCGACGATCAGGGCCCGTCGTCTGCGGCGCGAGCTGCGTCGTCTGCGGGACCGCACCGGACACACCGCCGAGGAGGTGGCCAAGATCCTGGGGTGGCACCGGACCAAGGTCATCCGCTTCGAACTCGGCCACTCCAGGGTGATGCCGAAGGACATGCCTCCGCTGCTCGACCTCTACGACGCCTCCGAAGAGGAACGCGAGTCGCTGACCGCGTTGCTGCGGCAGTCTCGCCAGAAAGGCTGGTGGAGCGCCTACGGCGACGTGTTGCCGGACGACTACGTCGGCTTCGAGGCGGAGGCCACGTCGATCAGCGCGTTCGAGAGTCTGTACGTCCCCGGCCTGTTGCAGACGGAGGAGTACGTCCGCGCGATCGTCAGGGCGGGCCGCAGCACCGCCGACCAGGACGAGACCGATCGCGTAGTGGCGGCGAGACTTGCGCGCAAAGCTCTGTTGGCCCGTGACGCGCCGCCGTCCTTGTGGGCCGTGTTGGACGAGGCGGTCGTGCGCCGGGTGGTTGGTGGCCCGACGGTGATGCGTGCGCAGCTCGCGCGCTTGGTCGAGGCGTGTGAGATGCCCACTGTGGAGATACAGGTCGTGCCGTTCGCGGCAGGAGCGCACGCGGCGATGGGTGGAGCTTTCACGCTGCTGGGTTACGCCGACCCGATGCTTGATCCGGCGGTGGTCTACCTCAGCAACGACACCAGCGCGCTGTTGCTGGAGGAGGACCGACAGGTGGCCCGCTATAGACTCATGTTCGACCACCTTCGGGCCAAGGCGCTCGACCCTGACCGGTCTGCGGACCTTCTTACGCGGGTTGCTGCCAAGTTCCCGGACTGAGTCCGATTACTAGGAGCGCTAGCGATGACCCTCCCGGATCTGGCACAGGTTGCCTGGCGCAAGAGCAGCCGAAGCGGTGCCAACGATTCGAATTGCGTAGAGGTGGGCGAGGTGCCGAGTGGGCTGGCCGTGCGGGATTCCAAGGATCCGGGCGGGCCGGCGCTTCTCTTCGACCCGGGCGCCTGGTCGTCGTTCGTGACAGGTCTGCGGCGCGGCCCGCTCGGCTGACGCCTGCGGCGAGGTTTCGGCCGCCCTGATGCCGGCGGCATCACCTCCATCCGGTTGGATGGGCCCATGGCGGTACGCATCGACATCGACGCACTTCGGGACGCGGCCGGACCTGTGGTCTGTGCAGCAGCGGACAAGCTTCGAGCATCTGGTCAGCCGGTGGTGCCGAGGCCGGTCGGCGGGGGAGTTTCCTACGTGTTCCGCGAGGCCGGGCAGCCTCCGTTCGAGGTCTGGGTGGGCGTCACGGCTGACGGTTTCACCGCCGAGTGTGACTGCGCAGCCGCTGAGGAGCTGTGCGCCCACGCCGTGGCCCTCACCGCCACCGCCCTGGACGACGGCTTCACGTGGTCGTCGGCGGCCACCCCGCCGTCGGCCCTGGCGGTCGACCCGAGGGTCGCCGAGTTGGCCGAAGTCGCGGGCAGCATCCCCGCCCGACGCCTGGCGCTGTTGGTCGCCGAGTGGGCAGCCACGGACCGTGTGTTGGAAAACCGGCTTCGCGCGCGGGCCGGCCAACTCGCGCCTTTCTCCGCTGCCGAACTGGCCGACCTCCGTCGGACGATCGACAACCTCGCCCACGAGGCGACCAGCGGCAGCCGCTGGGACCTGCACGATGTGGAGAAGGCCGGTCGGGCGATCGTCGAGGAGATCGAGGTGCTTGCCCAACGGCCGCCGACCCAGGAGGCACTGTTGCTGGTCGAGCGCGCCGCCCGCGCGTGGGACGGCCTCGCTGGCTACCTCAACGACGCCTGGGAGACGTACGAGGAGGAGCCGGCCGAGATCGGCGGCGCGCTACGGGCGGTCCACGTGCAGCTCTGCGAGCAGGTGCAGCCGGACCCCGACGAGTTGGCCGCCCGACTGGTCGAGATCGTCGAGGCGGCCGAGGTCGACTCGTGCCTTGATGAGCCGAACGATTACCTCGCCGTGCTTGGTCACCAACGGGTCAAGGCGCTTCGGCACCGCCGCTGATGGTTGTCATGATCCGCGTCGCCGGCCGCGGGCGGTCGGCGGTTGCCAGGCGGGCAGGTCCGCCTGAGTGCGGTTGAGTTCGTTGGGCTGTGCGTCCAGGAAGGCGCTGCAGGCGTCGGCCGGGGACCCGCCCGGCACACCCGTGCGCGGGTGCGCCGAGCGGGCGACGCGGTCAGCTGGGCTGGCTGGACCGGTTGGCCAGACCTCGCGGCGGGGCCTTCATCCCGACGACGATGTCGACGATCTCGATGTAGCGGGCCTTGGCACCCATCCGGAAGGCGGTGGCCGCCGCGTTGATCTCCTCGAGGGTGTCGCCCTCGACGATGGTGACCTGGTCGTACTTGCCGTTCACCCCGGTCGTCACGACGTGGGTGAGCTGCTTGGCGAAGCGGCCCATGTCCCGCGCGTGTTCGGCGGAGACCTCGTGGATGCCCTCCCGGCCCAGGGCGAAGTATTCCGGACTGATCCGCATGAACAGGAAGCCGATGTATTTGTTCTTGTCCGCAAGGTCGTGCATCGCACCCTCCCAGATGTCGGTTTGACCTGCGACGATCACGAAGAGCGTATTGACAGTTACTGATCGTCATCAAGAGGGCTGACTGTCGGGAGCGCGACCCGCGACGGGTGCCGGCCCCTCGGCCGGCCGGCGGGATAGAGTCGCTGATTGACCAAACGTGGCCGAGGGGGCCGCGGCGCCACAGCTTGGGGGTACGGGTGAGCGAGGCGCGTGCAGGCGGCGGACGGATCGACGGTCCGGCCGCGGGGGACGGGCAGCTGGCGGTCGAGTCGGAAACCACACTCGTGGTGGTCACCGGCGTCTCCGGGGGTGGCCGCAGCACTGTGGCCCGAGCGTTGGAGAACGTCGGCTACTACGTCGTCGACAACCTGCCGCAGGCACTGATGCTGGACATGGCGGAGTTGGCGTTCAAGGCAGGTGGCGCGGCTCGGCGTACCGCGATGGTGTTGGACGTGCGGTCGCGGGCCTTCTCCACCGACCTGGCCGGGGCGATCCGGGAGCTCAAGGAGCGCGGGTTCTCGCCCCGGGTGGTGTTCGTCGACGCCGACGACGAGGTGTTGATCCGGCGGTTCGAGAGCGTTCGCCGTTCGCATCCGTTGCAGGGCGACGGGCGGCTGGCCGACGGCATCGCCGTGGAGCGCGGGCTGCTCGAGGAGGCGCGCGACCAGGCCGACGTGATCATCGACACCAGCCACCTCAACGTCAACCAGCTCCGTCGGCGCATCGAGGAGCTGTTCGGTGGCGAGGACGCCCGCCGGCTGCGGGTCACCGTGCTGTCGTTCGGCTTCAAGTACGGCCTGCCGCCGGACGCCGACTTCGTGCTGGACGCCCGGTTCCTGCCGAACCCGTACTGGGTGCCGGAGTTGCGGGAGCACACCGGTCGGGAGGAGGCGGTCAGCGCGTACGTGCTGGGTCAGGAGGGCGCGGACGCCTTCGTCGCCTCGTACGCCGATCTGGTCAACGCCACCACGACCGGCTTCGAGCGGGAGGGCAAGCGCTACCTGACCGTCGCCGTGGGCTGCACCGGCGGCAAGCACCGCAGCGTCGCCATCGGCGAGGAGTTGGCCGCGCGCCTGCGGCACTCCGGGCTGGCGGCGAACGCCCAGCACCGCGACCTGGGGCGCGAGTGACGGCCCGCCGGGTGGTGGCGTTCGGCGGTGGGCACGGGCTCTCCGCCTCGTTGCGGGCGCTGCGCCACTGCGCACCCGAACTCGACCTCGACATCACCGCCGTGGTCACCGTCGGCGACGACGGCGGCTCCAGCGGCCGCCTGCGCGCCGAGCGGGGTGGCCTGCCCCCGGGTGACCTGCGCCAGGCCCTCGTCGCGCTGGCCGGCGACCACCCGGCCACCCGGCGCAGTGCCGGCCTGTTCCAGCACCGCTTCGCCGCCGTGCCGGCCGGCGTACCCCAACTCGGCGAAGCCGACCCGGACCCGGCGGCCACCGACGGTCCCGGCCCGCGCGACCACGGCGCGGTCGGCCCCGCTCCGCGCGACCACGGCACCGTCGGCCCCGCTCCGCGCGACCAGGGCACCGTCGGCCCCGCGCGGCGCGACCAGGGTTCGGGCGGCGAGGGTACGGACGGTCTCGGCGCGGCGGGCGGCGACGGGCTGGCCGGGCACGCGGTGGGCAACCTGGTGCTCTGCGGCCTCATGGAGTTGCTCGGCGACCCGGTGGCGGCGCTGGAGCACGCCGGCGCGATGCTCGGCGCGGTCGGCCGGGTGTTGCCGATGTCCCGCCAGCCGGTCGGCATCGAGGCCCGGGTCCGCGGTGTCGACCCGACCGCCCCCGACCAGGTGCACACCGTGCGTGGCCAGCACCAGGTGGCCGTCACCACCGGGCGGGTCGAGTCGCTGCGCCTGACGCCCGCCGCCCCGGCGGCCTGCGCCGAGGCCATCGAGGCGATCATGGCGGCGGACTGGTTGATCTTCGGGCCGGGCAGTTGGTACACGAGTGTGCTCCCGCACCTGTTGGTGCCGCAGTTGGCCGACGCGATCGTGTCCACCTCGGCCCGGCGGCTTGTCACACTGAACCTCGCCGCGGAGAAGGAGACCCTCGGGCTCTCCGTCGCCGACCATCTCGCGGCCCTGCACTGGTACCTGCCCGAGCTGAAGGTGGACACCGTGCTCGCCGATGCCAGGGCGGTGGGTGACCCCGAACCGGTCGAACGTGCGGCAGAATCGCTGGGTGCCCGCCTGGTCCTCGCCCCCGTCGCCGTCACCGACGGCACTCCCCGCCATGATCCGGCTGCCCTGGGCGCCGCGCTGGTGCCTGTCCTGGGCGCCGATCGTTAGACACGTACGTAATCACCGGCGACACGCCGGAACCGGTCCGTGAGGGGACGCACAATGGCGATGACGGCCGCGGTCAAGGACGAGCTGAGTCGGGTCGACGTGCCCAAGCCCTGCTGTCGGCGGGCGGAGATGGCCGCGCTGCTGCGCTTCGCCGGTGGGCTGCACATCGTCTCCGGTCGCGTGGTGGTGGAGGCGGAACTGGACACCGGGGCGGTGGCCCGGCGGTTACGCCGGGAGATCGCCGAGGTCTACGGATACTCCAGCGAGATCCACGTGTTGGCCTCCGGTGGCCTGCGCAAGGGCAGCCACTTCATCGTGCGGGTGGTCAAGGACGGCGAGGCCCTCGCCCGGCAGACCGGCCTGCTCGACGTGCGGGGCCGCCCGGTGCGCGGGCTGCCCCCGCACGTGGTGGCGGCGAACGTCTGCTGCGCGGTCTCCGCGTGGCGGGGGGCGTTCATGGCACACGGTTCGCTGACCGAACCGGGCCGCTCCAGCGCCCTGGAGATCACCTGCCCGGGGCCGGAATCGGCGTTGGCGCTTGTCGGCGCGGCCCGCCGGATCGGCATCACCGCCAAGAACCGCGAGGTGCGCGGCGTGGACCGGGTCGTGGTCAAGGACGGCGACGCGATCGCCGCGCTGCTCACCCGCATCGGCGCGCACTCCAGCGTGCTGGCCTGGGAGGAGCGCCGGGTACGCCGGGAGGTGCGGGCCACCGCCAACCGGCTCGCCAACTTCGACGACGCCAACCTGCGGCGCTCGGCGCGCGCGGCGGTCGCCGCCGCCGCCCGGGTCACCCGTGCACTGGAGATCCTCGCCGACGAGGCACCCAACCACCTGACCGACGCCGGGCGGCTGCGCCTGGAGCACCGGCAGGCGTCCCTGGAGGAGTTGGGCGCGCTGGCCGACCCGCCGCTGACCAAGGACGCCATCGCCGGGCGGATCCGCCGGCTGCTGGCGCTGGCCGACAAGCGCGCCCGGGACCTCGGCATCCCGGATACCGAAGCGGCAGTCACGCCGGACATGCTCGTGGTCTGATAGGACGGTGGGGCCGCACGGTGTGCCCGGGAGCACGCCCCGGCGCAGCGTGGTCTCGCACGCTCGGATAGGGTCGCTGCGTACGGCAAGGGGGCCGACACCGGCACTCCTCGCTGTGCCCACCGCCTCGGGCGGTCAGGTCCGCAGACCGCGCGGCGGGGTGGCCGAGATGAACCGTCAGCGGCCGGCTCCAACGGTCGGCGCACACCATTCCCGCCGGCGCGTTGTCTGCAGCCGGCGGACCAGAACGCGAGGAGATGGGACCTGTGACCATCCGGGTTGGCATCAACGGCTTCGGCCGAATCGGCCGTAACTTCTTCCGGGCAGTGCTGGCGTCCGACGCCGACGTCGAGGTCGTGGCGGTGAACGACCTCACCGACAACGGCACGCTCGCGCACCTGCTCAAGTACGACAGCATCCTGGGTCGCCTGCCGTACGAGGTGAAGGCCACCGCCGACGAGATCACCGTCGGTGGCAAGACCATCAAGGCGTACGCCGAGAAGGACCCGTCGAAGCTGCCGTGGGGCGACCTGAACGTCGACGTCGTCATCGAGTCGACTGGCTTCTTCACCGACGCCACCAAGGCCAAGGCGCACGTCGACGGCGGGGCCAAGAAGGTCATCATCTCCGCCCCGGCGAAGAACGAGGACGTCACCGTCGTCATGGGTGTCAACCACGACACCTACGACCCGGCGAAGCACACCATCATCTCCAACGCTTCGTGCACCACCAACTGCCTCGCCCCGATGGCGAAGGTCCTGCACGACACGTTCGGCATCCAGCACGGTCTGATGACGACGATCCACGCGTACACCCAGGACCAGAACCTGCAGGACGCGCCGCACTCGGATCTGCGTCGGGCCCGCGCCGCCGCGCTGAACATCGTCCCGACCTCCACCGGCGCGGCCAAGGCGATCGGCCTGGTCCTGCCGGAGCTCAAGGGCAAGCTCGACGGGTACGCGCTGCGGGTGCCGATCCCGACCGGCTCGGTCACCGACCTCACCGTCAACGTGGGTCGCGAGACCACCGTGGACGAGGTCAACGCCGCGCTGAAGGCCGCCGCGGACGGCCCGCTCAAGGGCATCCTGGTCTACAACGAGGACCCGATCGTCTCCAGCGACATCGTCACCGACCCGGCGTCGTGCATCTTCGACGCGCCGCTGACCAAGGTCGTCGGCAACCAGGTCAAGGTCGTCGGCTGGTACGACAACGAGTGGGGCTACTCCAACCGCCTCGTCGATCTCGTCAAGCTGGTCGGTTCGTCGCTGTGAGCATCCGGACCCTCGACGACCTGCTCGCCGAGGGGGTGGCAGGTCGGCGCGTGCTGGTGCGCGCCGACCTGAACGTCCCGCTCGACAAGCAGTCCGGTGCCATCACGGACGATGGCCGCATCCGCGCGGTGCTGCCGACCCTCGGCGCGCTGGTCGAGGCCGGCGCGAAGGTGGTCGTCTGCTCGCACCTGGGTCGCCCGAAGGGCGCTCCGGACCCGCAGTTCAGCCTCCGCCCGGTCGCCGGGCGGCTCGGTGAGCTGCTCGGCGCGCCTGTGCACTTCGCCACCGACACCGTCGGTGACTCCGCCCGCTCCACTGTCGCGGACCTGGCCGACGGCCAGGTCGCCCTGCTGGAAAACCTGCGTTTCAACGCCGGTGAGACCAGCAAGGACGAGGCCGAGCGGGGCGCGTTCGCCGACCAGCTCGCCGCGTTCGGCGACGCGTACGTGGACGACGCGTTCGGTGCGGTGCACCGCAAGCACGCGAGTGTCTTCGACGTGCCGGCCCGGTTGCCGCACGTCGCGGGCCGACTGGTGCTGCGTGAGGTCGAGGTGCTCTCCAAGCTCACCGGTGACCCCGAGCGGCCGTACGTGGTGGTGCTCGGTGGGTCGAAGGTGTCCGACAAGCTCGCCGTGATCGAGGCCCTGCTGCCCACTGTCGATCGGCTGCTCATCGGCGGCGGGATGTGCTTCACCTTCCTCAAGGCCCAGGGCCTGGAGGTGGGCACGTCGCTGCTGGAGAAGGACATGGTCGAGACCTGCCGCAACCTGCTGGAGCGGGCCAACGGCAAGATCCTGCTCCCGGTCGACGTGGTGGTCGCGGACGCGTTCGCCCCGGACGCCGCGCACGACACGGTCCGCGTCGACGGCATCCCGAGCCACCGGCTCGGTCTGGACGTCGGCCCGGAGACGGTGGCCGGCTTCACCGCCGCGCTGTCCCCGGCGAAGACGATCTTCTGGAACGGCCCGATGGGCGTGTTCGAGATGCCGGCCTTCGCGGCGGGCACCCGGGGGATCGCCGAGGCGATCACCAAGGCCGACGCGTTCAGCGTCGTCGGCGGCGGTGACTCCGCTGCCGCGGTCCGTGCGTTGGGGCTGGACGAGACGTCCTTCGGGCACATCTCCACCGGCGGTGGCGCCTCCCTGGAATACCTCGAGGGCAAGACCCTCCCCGGCATCGCGGCCCTGGAGAACTGAATGTCGAGCACCACCCGCCGGCCGCTGATGG
Organism: Micromonospora sp. NPDC048898; assembly: GCF_043198035.1. NCBI lineage: Bacteria > Bacillati > Actinomycetota > Actinomycetes > Micromonosporales > Micromonosporaceae > Micromonospora > Micromonospora sp. NPDC048898. The sequence continues at coordinate 22,230 of NZ_JBICUF010000027.1, read as the reverse complement.
CCGGCAACTGGAAGATGAACCTCAACCACCTCGAGGCCAACCTGCTGGTGCAGAAGCTGGCGGCGAGCCTCACCGAGAAGCAGCTCACCGAGGTCGAGACGGTCGTGCTGCCGCCCTTCACCGACCTGCGGACCGTGCAGACCGCGGTGGACGGGGACAAGCTGCTCATCGGCTACGGCGGGCAGGACCTCTCCGCGCACGCGTCCGGCGCGTACACCGGGGAGATCTCCGGCGCGATGCTGGCCAAGCTCGGCTGCACCTACGTGGTGGTCGGGCACTCCGAGCGGCGGGCCTACCACAACGAGGACGACGCGCTGGTCAACGCCAAGGTCAAGGCGGCGCTCACGCACGGCCTGACGCCGATCCTCTGCGTGGGGGAGGGGCTGGACATCCGCGAGCAGGGCACCCACGTGGCGCACTGCGCCGACCAGCTCGACGGGGGCCTGGCTGGGCTCACCGCCGAGCAGGTGCGGCAGGTCGTGATCGCGTACGAGCCGGTCTGGGCGATCGGCACGGGCAAGACCGCGACGCCGGAGGACGCCCAGGAGGTCTGCGGGGCGATCCGTCAGCGCCTGGCGGACCGCTTCGACCAGGAGACCGCCGACCAGGTCCGGGTCCTCTACGGCGGCTCGGTCAAGGCGTCGAACGTCGCCTCGATCATGGCCCAGCCGGACGTGGACGGGGGCCTGGTGGGGGGCGCCAGCCTGGACGCGGAGGAATTCGCTCAGATCTGCAGGTTCCCGGAGCACATCGCCCGCTGATCGCTCGGTATCCTTGACACCGCCCGTCCGCCGGTCGGTGCCGCCGTGCCCGATCAGACCGGGCGAGGATCGCTACGAGAGGAACTGACCCCAGCCATGCCGATCTGGTTCGCATACACGTTGATCGTGTTGCTGGTCATCACGAGCATTCTGCTCACCCTGCTGATCCTGCTGCACCGCGGCAAGGGCGGCGGTCTGTCGAGCATGTTCGGCGGTGGCGTCAGCTCCAGCCTCGCCGGCTCCTCCGTGGCAGAGAAAAACCTGGACCGTTACACCGTGCTGGTGAGCGTCGTCTGGTTCGCCGCCATCGTCGGGCTCGGGCTGTGGTTGCGCCTCCAAATGAACAGCGGCACCTGAGCGAGCTCGTAGAGTCGTACAATCTGCGCGCGGTCCGTCACCACGACGGGCCGCGCGCAGGCTTTTCTCCGCTGCACCGCGTCGCCCGCCGTCCACCCCTGTTTGACGGCGGGTCCCCTCCGACGACAGGAGCGAGCAGCCGTGCCCAGTGGCAACGTCATCCGTGGCGCCCGAGTCGGGTCCGCACCCATGCGCCCAGACGAACGGCACCAACCCGCCCCCCGACAGGACGTCACCTACTGGTGCCGCAACGATCACCGGATCGACATCCGGATCGCCGCGGACGCCGAGGCGCCGGCCCGGTGGGACTGCCCCCGATGTGGCCTACCCGCCGGCCGGGACGCGCAGAACCCGCCCGGCCGGGTCCGCGCCGAACCGTACAAGAGCCATCTGGCGTACGTGAAGGAGCGGCGCACCGCCGAGGAGGGCGAGGCGCTGCTGAACGAGGCACTGGCGGCGCTGCGCCGCCGCCGCGGCGAGTAGCGGGCTGCTAGCGCAGGCTGCGCAGTCGTGCGGGCACGTCGGCCGCCGCCGCCCGGTCCAGCATCCAGCGGGTGCGGCCCACGCCGTGCACCCCGGCGGCCGGCAACTGCACCGGCCCGGCGCCGGCCAACGCCATACCCACCGCGCGGGCCTTGTCGGCCCCTCCGGCCACCAGCCAGACCTCCTCGGCGGTGTTGATCGCCGGCAGGGTGAGCGTGGTCCGCATCGGCGGCGGCTTCGGGCTGCCCCGCACCGCGCTGACCGGTCGGGTCTCGTAGTGCACCGGGTGCTCGGGGAAGACCGACGCCACGTGCCCGTCCTCGCCGACGCCCAGCATCAGCACGTCGAAGTGCGGCAGGGCGGCGTGCCCGGGCCGGGCGGCATCCGCCAACTCCTGCGCGTACAGCGCTGCCGCCGCCTCCGGGTCGTTGCCGGCCGGGCCGTCGGAGGCCGGCATCGGGTGCACCCGGGCCGGGTCCAGCGGCACCACGTCCAGCAGGGCGGCGCGGGCCTGGGTCTCGTTGCGGTCCGGATCACCGGCGGGCAGGAACCGCTCGTCGCCCCACCACACGTCGACCCGGGACCAGTCCACCGCGTCGCGGGCGGGCAGTGTCGCCACCGCCCGGTACACGGCGGCGGCGATCCGGCCACCGGTGAGCACCACCGAGGCCGCACCCCGGTCGGCCTGGGCGTCGAGCAGCTTCACCAGCAACCGGGCCGCCACGGCCTGCGCCAGCAGGTCGGCGTCGGCGTGGACGGCGACACTCGCCTCACTCATGGGATGCGCCTTCGTTTCCCGACCGCCCGGCGGTCGCTGTCGCGTCGTGCCCGGGCCGCGATGCCCGAGATGGTGTGTTTACGCGGGTAGGGGTCGGTCCGCACCGACCCCTACCCCGACGTCGTGCCCCGGCAGGGCGTCAGCTCTCGCCACTCGTGCCGGAGTGCGCGGCGACCCCGGCCTCGGCGCGCCGCGCGGTGGCCGGATCCTTCCACACGTGCACCCGCTGCGCGGGACGCTGGTCCAGGCCGCGTAGCCCGACCGTCGCGCCAAGCGCCTCCGCGTACACCTGGTCGGCGTCCAGACGCCGCAGCTCCTCGGCCAACTCGTCACCGAGGGGCCGGCGGACCAGCGGCAACGTCCGGTCGTCCTGGCCGGTACGCCGGAACACCGCCATGCTGTCCTCGCGGGTCAGCGTCAGCTGGTCGCCGTTGGCGCAGCTCAACCGCACCTCCCGCATCCGCGGGAACTCGTCGGTGTCCACCCGGTGCGGGGTGATGCCGAGCCGACTGGACAGCCAACCAACCATCAGCGTCGCCGTCGGGTCGGTGGGCGGCGCGACCACCGTCGCCTCGACGACCCGCTCGCTGGCGGTGTCGAACGCCCCGGCGACCAGGGTCCGCCACGGGGTGATCCGGGTCCACGCCAGGTCCGTGTCGCCAGGTGCGTAGTCCCGGGCACGCTGCCGCAGCGCCTCCACCGGGTCGGCGGCCTGCGCCGAGTCGGTGATCCTGCGGTCGGCGACCACCCCGAGGAAGTCGGTGGCGATCTCCGCCGGTGGCTCGCCGTGCCACCAGGTGACCACCGGCACGTCCGGAACCAGCAGCGGCATCACGACCGACTCGGCGTGCAGGGCCAACCGGCCGTACATGCGGGTGACCACGGCCTCGCACGGGCCGAGCCGGCCACCGACCACGATCTCCGCGTCCAACCGGTTGCGGTCCCGCTCGATCTCGGCGCGAACCACCACCACCAGCCGGCACGGGTGGGCGGCGGCGGCGATCGTCGCCGCCGCCTCCGCCTCACGAACCCGCCTCTCGTCCACCACCACGATGAGCGTGAGCGCCATTCCGCTGGCCACGCCGCCAGCACTGCGCCGCTCGGCGGCGAGCGCCTTGACCACCTCGTTGCCGGTGGTGTCCCACAGCCCGATCATGCTCTTCTCCAAGCGCGGCCCTCGCGGGTCAGCATCTCGTCGGCCGCCCGCGGCCCCCACTCGCCGGCCCGGTACGGCTCCGGCTTGGTGCCCGCCCAGGCATGCTCCAGCGGGTCGATCACCTGCCAGCTCTGCTCGACCTCGGCCGCGTCCGGGAACAGGGTGCGGTCGCCGATCAGCACGTCCAGCACCAGCCGCTCGTACGCCTCGGGGCTGGACTCGGTGAACGCCTCGCCGTACTGGAAGTCCATCGCGATGTCGCGGACCTCCATCGTGGTGCCCGGCACCTTCGAACCGAACTTGAGCACCACGCCCTCGTCCGGCTGCACCCGGATGACCAACTGGTTGTTGCCCAGCGACTCCATGTCGGCGTCGTTGAACGGCAGGTGCGGTGCCTTCTTGAACATGATGGCGACCTCGGTGACCCGCCGGGGCAGCCGCTTGCCGGCCCGGATGTAGAACGGCACCCCCGCCCACCGGCGGTTCTGGATGCCCAGCCGCACCGCCACGTACGTCTCCGTGGTGGAGTCGGTGGGCACGTCCCGCTCCTCCAGGTAGCCGACCGCGCGCTCGCCACCCACCCAGCCGGGTAGGTACTGGCCGCGCACGGTGTCGCGCGCCACGTCCTTGGGCAGGGTGATCGCCTTGAGCACCTTCAGCTTCTCGGCCCGGATCTCGTCGGCGTCGAAGCTTGTCGGCTCCTCCATCGCCACCAGGGCCAGGAGTTGCAGGAGGTGGTTCTGGAGCACGTCGCGGGCGGTGCCGACCGTGTCGTAGAAGCCGGCACGGGTGCCGATGCCGACATCCTCGGCCATGGTGATCTGCACCGAGTCGACGTACTTGGAGTTCCACAGGGGCTCGAACAGGTTGTTGGCGAACCGCAGGGCGAGGATGTTCTGAACTGTCTCCTTGCCCAGGTAGTGGTCGATCCGGAAGACGTCCTCCCGGGTGAACACGTCGTCGACGAGGTCGTTGAGCGACTTCGCCGAGGGCAGGTCGTTGCCGAACGGCTTCTCCACCACGACCCGACGCCAACCGCCGGACTTCTCGTTGTCGGCCATCCCGGTGCGGGCCAACTGCTTGAGCACGACGGGAAACGCGGCCGGCGGGATGGAGAAGTAGAACGCCGCGTTGCCGGTGATGCCGTGCGTCTGGCGCAGGTCGTCGAGCGTCGACGCGAGCTGGTCGAAGGCGTCGTCGTCGTCGAACGACCCGCCGACGAACTTGATGGTGCCGGCCAGCCGCGCCCACACCTCGTCCCGCCAGGGGGTACGCGCGTGCTTGCGGGCGGCCTCGCACGCGAGGGTCTCGAAGTCGCCGTCACCCCAGTCGCGGCGCGCGAAGCCGAGCACCACGAAACCGGGCGGCAGCAGCCCCCGGTTGGCCAGGTCGTAGACCGCCGGGAGCAGCTTCTTGCGGGCCAGGTCGCCGGTCACCCCGAAGATCACCAGAGCACAGGGCTCCGGGATCCGGGGCAACCGGCGGTCCTGTGGGTCGCGCAGTGGGTTCGTCGTGTCACCCTCGGTTCGCGACTGCGGGGCTCGCGAACCCGGCTCACTCCTCGCGCTCACGGTGCCACCCTCGCTCTCGCCTCAGTCACGTCGTCCATCCTCACGCCCGCAGCGCACCGGCGGCGTCGAGCAGCTGGGCGACACCGGCGGCACGGTCGGTCAGGTGCAGCCGCAGCACCGGACGCTCCCGCCCGGCGAGGGCCTGCCGGTCCCCGGCGGCCTGCGCCGCCTGCAACACACCGAACGTGTACGGCTTGCCCGGCACCGCCAGATCCTCGGCGACCGCGCCGGTCACCTGAAGGTAGCTGCCCACCTGTGGGCCGCCCTTGTGGTACTGGCCCGTGGAGTGCAGGAACCGCGGCCCCCAGCCGAAGGTGACCGGCCGGCCGCGCGCCTCGGCGAGCAGCGGCCGCAGCCGGGCCGCGTCGGCGTCGGCGAACCGGTCGAGGTACGCCATCACGGCGAGGTAGCCGTCGTCGCCCAGCCCGTCGAGCAGCCAGCGCAGCACCCCGGCCAGGTCACCCGGAGCGCCCTGCGGGGCGTACACCTCGATCGCGCCCTCGGTGAACGACGGTGACTCCGCCGGCAGGCCGGAGGCCAGGATCTTGTTGGTGTTCTCCTTGGACTCGGTGACGTTCGGCTGGTTGAACGGGTCGATACCGAGCACCACGCCGGCCACCGCTGTCGCGTACTCCCAGGCCAGGAACTGCGCGCCCAACGGGCCGTTGACAGCCACGTCCGGGGTGACGCCGCCACCCGGCGCGTCACCGGGGGCGAGCGAGCCGCCGTAGCTGACGGTCAGCACGTCGGCCCCGGTCGCGCCGGGGCTCCGCGGGGACTCCACGACCACCGGGAGGATGCCCACCCCGGCCTTGCCCGTCGACTCGGCGATCAGCTGCTCGGCCCAGTCGCCGAGCCCGTCGATGCCGGTGCCGTCGGAGACCAGGGCGACCTTGTCCCGGGCCAGCGTGGCCGCGGCACCCAGGGCGGCACCCAACGCCAACGCCGGATTGTCCCGGTCCCCGCCGAACGACGCGGCCAGCGCGTCGGCCTGGTCGAGCAGCTCCGCGACCTCCACCCCGGCCAGCGCCGAGGGCACCAGCCCGAACGCGGTGAGCGCCGAGTACCGGCCGCCCACGTTCGGGTCGGCGAGCACGGTGAACGCGCCCATCTCGGCGGCGGTGGCCTCCAGCGGCGAACCCGGGTCGGTGACGATGACGAAGTGCCGACCGGCCTCCGCCTCGGTCATCCCGGCGTCCAGGAACGCCTGCCAGTAGGCACGTCGGTGGCTGTCGGTCTCCACCGTCGAGCCGGACTTGCTGGCCACCACCACCACGGTGCGTTCCAGCCGGTCACCGAGCGCCGCCCGGACCTGGCCCGGGTCGGTGGTGTCCAGCACGGTCAGCGGGCGACCCAGCGTCCGGGTGATCACCTCGGGGGCCAGTGACGAGCCACCCATGCCGGCCAGCACCACGTGGTCCAGGTCGGCCAGCTCCGCTTTCAGCTCGGCCAACTGCGCCAGCAGCTCCCGGCTGCGCCGGTGGGTGTCCACCCAGCCGAGTCGGACCTTCGCCTCGGCTTCGGCGTCCGGACCCCAGAGGCTCGCGTCCTTGCCCGCCAACCTGCCCGGGACGCCGGCCTTGACCAGCGCCTCCCGGGTCGACGCGGGCGCGGACTTGTCGACCGCGTCCGCGCCGTACACGGAGAGCCCGGCAGCGGCCTCCACCGGCCCCGCAGGTAGATCGCTCATGCCGTCACTCCGCTTCGCTGCGTGCCGTCATGAGGCACCTCCGCACTGAGCTTGCTGATTCGCTCGCTGCGCTCGCTCATGCCGTCACTCCGCTTCGCTGCGTGCCGTCATGAGGCACCTCCGCACTGAGCTTGCTGATTCGCTCGCTGCGCTCGCTCATGCGCCACCGGCCTTCTCGGCGCCCTTGGCGTTGCCCTTGGCGGCCTTGTTCGGCGCACCCTTGCCCTTGGCCGCCGCCTCCAGCGACTTGCGGACGCCGTCGAGCAGCTCCTGCCAGCTGGCCTCGAACTTCTCCACGCCCTCGCGCTCCAGGGTGACGATCACGTCGTCCATGTCCACCCCGACCGACTCCAGGTCCGCGAAGACCTTCCGGGCCGCGTCGTAGGCGCCGGTGATGGTGTCGCCGCGGGTCTCGCCATGATCGGCGTACGCGTGGATGACCGACTCCGGCATGGTGTTGACGGTGCCGGGGGCGATCAGCTCCTCGACGTAGATCACGTCGCGGTAGTCCGGGTTCTTCGTCGAGGTGGACGCCCACAGCGGCCGCTGCGGGTGCGCGCCGGCGGCGGCGAGCGCCTTCCACCGGTCGGAGGAGAACACCTCGGTGTAGCGCTCGTACGCCAACTGGGCGTTGGCGACGGCGGCCTTGCCCTTCAGGGCCTTGGCCTGGTCGGAGCCGACCTTCTCCAGCCTCTTGTCGACCTCGGAGTCGACCCGGGAGACGAAGAAGGACGCCACCGAGCCGATCTTCGACAGGTCGTGGCCGTTGGCCTTGGCCCGCTCCAGACCGGAGAGGAACGCCTCCATGACCGCCGAGTAGCGGTCCAGACCGAAGATCAGCGTCACGTTGACGCTGATCCCCTCGGCGAGCGTGTCGGTGATCGCCGACAGGCCGGCCTCGGTGGCCGGGATCTTGATGTAGAGGTTGGGGCGGTCGACAAGCCACCACAGCGCCTTGGCCTCGGCCACCGTCTTGTCGCTGTCGTGCGCCACCCGGGGGTCCACCTCGATGGAGACCCGACCGTCGACGCCGTCGCTGCCGTCGTAGGACGGACGCATCACGTCGCAGGCCCACCGCACGTCGTAGGTGGTGAGCATGCGCACCGACTCCTCGACCCCGATGCCACGGGTGGCGAGGTCGTGCAGCTGCCAGTTGTACTCGTCGGCGTCGCTCAGCGCCTTGGCGAAGATCGTCGGGTTGGTGGTGACACCGGCCACGTGCTTCTCGCGGCGGAGCTGGTCCAGCCCGCCGGAGCTCAACCGCACCCGGGAAAGATCGTCGAGCCACACCGCCACGCCCGCGGCGGTTAGCTCATTCAGCTTGTCGGTCATGCTGTCCACGCTCCCTCAGTTGCCGGTCGTAAAACCGGTGATGTCGCCCACCCGGGCCAGCGAGGCGTGTGCCGCCGCCACGATCCGGTCGGGGGTGAACCCGAACTGCTCGAAGAGCACGGTGTGCGGGGCGCTCGCCCCGTAGTGCTCCAGGCTGACGCTCTCGCCCAGATCACCCACGACGCCACGCCACGACATCGCGATGCCCGCTTCCACGCTTACCCGTGCCTTTACCCCGCGTGGCAGCACCGACTCCCGGTACGCCTCATCCTGCTCGTAGAACCACTCCTGGCAGGGCATCGAAACGACCCGGGTCGGGGTGCCGTCGGCCTCCAGCCGCTCCCGGGCGGTCAGGCAGAGCTGCACCTCGGAGCCGGTGCCGACGATGATCACCTGCGGCTTGCCGTTGGACGCCTCGGCCAGCACGTAACCGCCCTTGGCCACGCCATCCGCGCTGCCCAGCACGTCGCGGTCCAGGGTCGGCAGCGGCTGACGGCTCAGCGCCAGCGCGGTGGGCCGGTCGGTGTGCTCCAGCGCCTGCCGCCAGGCCCACGCCGTCTCGTTGGCGTCCGCCGGGCGGACCACGTCCAGGCCCGGAATGGCCCGCAGCGCGGTCAGGTGCTCCACCGGCTGGTGGGTCGGGCCGTCCTCGCCCAGACCGATCGAGTCGTGCGTCCAGACGTACGTCACCGGCAGCTTCATCAGCGCGGCCAGCCGCACCGACGGGCGCATGTAGTCGCTGAACACCAGGAACGTGCCGCCGTAGGGGCGGGTGCCGCCGTGCAGGGCGATGCCGTTGAGGATCGCGCCCATGGCGTGCTCACGGATGCCGAAGTGCAGCGTGCGGCCGTACTCGTGACCGGGGAAGTCCTTGGTGGCGTGCGTGGCCGGGATGAACGACGGCTCGCCCTTCATGGTGGTGTTGTTGCTCTCGGCCAGGTCGGCCGAACCACCCCACAGCTCCGGCAGCACCGGCGCGAGCGCCTCCAGCACCTTGCCGGACGCGGCCCGGGTGGCCACGCCCTTGGCGTCGGCGGGGAAGACCGGCAGCGCGTCGGTCCAGCCGTCCGGCAGCACCCGGCCGGCCAACCGCTCGTAGAGGGCGGTGCGCTCCGGGTTGGTCTTCTTCCAGGCGTCGAACGAGGTGGTCCACTGCTGCTCGGCCTCGGAGCCGCGGCCCATCACCGAACGGGCGTGGGCGAGCACGTCCTCGTCGACCTGGAAGGTCTGCTCCGGGTCGAAGCCGAGGATCTGCTTGGTGGCCTTCACCTCGTCGGCGCCGAGCGCCGAGCCGTGGATCTTGCCGGTGTTCTGCTTGTTGGGGGCGGGCCAGCCGATGATGGTGCGCAGCGCGATGAACGACGGGCGGGCGGTCTCCGCCCGGGCGGCCACCAGCGCCGCGTACAGCGCCTCGGCGTCCTCGTGGTAGTCACCCTGGTCGGCGTCGCCGCTACGCCAGTCGACGGTCTGCACGTGCCAGCCGTACGCCTCGTAGCGGGCGGCCACGTCCTCGCTCTTGGCGATCCGGGTGTCGTCCTCGATGGAGATCTCGTTGTCGTCGTAGATCACCGTGAGGTTGCCCAGCTGCTGGTGCCCGGCGAGGGCGCTGGCCTCGTGGCTGATGCCCTCCTCGATGTCGCCGTCGGAGACGATGCACCAGATGTCGTGGTCGAAGACCGACGCGCCGGGCTCGGCCTCGGGGTCGAACAGGCCGCGCTCGCGGCGGGCCGCCATGGCCATGCCGACCGCGTTGCCCAGACCCTGCCCGAGCGGGCCGGTGGTGGTCTCCACGCCCGGGGTGTGCCCGTGCTCGGGGTGACCCGGCGTCTGCGAGCCCCACTGCCGCAGCGACTTGAGGTCGTCCAGGCTCAACGGGTAACCGGACAGGAAGAGCTGGATGTAGAGCGTCAGGCTGGAGTGCCCGGCGGAGAGGACGAACCGGTCCCGGCCGGGCCAGTTCGGGTCGGCCGGGTTGTGCCGCATGACGCGGTTGAAGAGGAGGTACGCCGCGGGCGCGAGGCTCATCGCGGTGCCCGGGTGGCCGTTACCGGATTTCTCTACGGCGTCCATGGCCAGCACGCGGACGGTGTCGACGGCCCGGCGATCGAGGTCGGACCAGTTCAGTGCGGAGTGCTCGGGTCGTTTGGCAGCCACGATGGTTGTGCTCCTCGGCAGATGGGCGGAACCCTCACCGATGACCTTATCGAGCGTCCCTAAACCTGCGCCCGGGGATCTCCGCATGGTGTGCGCGACGTGACGTTCCGGATGCTCGGCTCACCTCGGTGGTGTGACGGCCCGCACCGTTGTCGGGTCGGCCGGGCAGCCAAAACGACAACGCGTAGTGTGTGGGTCGGTGTGCGGGCCCGAGCGGGCCCGCCGATCCAATCTCCCCGTGCCGATGCCGGAAGGTGCCAATCCGTGAGCATGATCACCGAGCGCCCCGCGAGCAACCCGGCCGGGCAACACCCGGCACGGGCGGCCGAGGGTCCGGTGGCCCGGCGGGACGTGCGTGGGGTCCTCTCGGCGTACGTGGCGCTCACCAAGCCGCGGATCGTCGAGTTGCTGCTGGTCACCACCATCCCGGCGATGATGCTCGCCGACGGGGGGCTCCCGTCGCTGTGGCTGATGGCCGTCGTGCTGATCGGCGGCTCGCTCGCCGCGGGCGCGGCAAGCGTGCTCAACTGCTACATCGACCGGGACATCGACCAGTTGATGCGGCGTACGAAGCGTCGGCCGCTGCCGGCGCACACCGTGTCACCGCGTAGCGCGCTGGTCTTCGGTCTGGTGCTGGCGGCGGTGTCGATCGCCCTGATGGCGGCGTTCACCAACCTGCTCGCCGCCGGGCTGACCCTCGCCGCGATCGTCTACTACGACGTCATCTACACGCTGTGGCTCAAGCGCTCCACCCCGACCAACACCTTCTGGGGCGGCGCCTGCGGGGCGGCCCCGGTGCTGATCGGCTGGGCGGCTGTCACCGGTTCACTGGCACCGGCCGCCTGGGGGCTCTTCGCGGTGGTCTTCTTCTGGCAGATGCCGCACTTCTACCCGCTCGCCATGAAGTACAAGGACGACTACGCCCGCGCCGGGATCCCGATGCTGCCGGTGGTCGCCTCGGTCCGCCGGGTCAACGCCGAGATCCTGATCTTCGCGTGGCTCACCGTGCTCACCTCCCTCGCGGTCTGGCCGCTGGGGCTCAGCGCGATCTACGGGGTGCCGACCCTGGTGGTGGGTGCCATCTTCGTGGTCGAGGCACACCGACTCTGCCGGCGTGCGACGCGGGGCGAGGCGGTCAGGCCGATGCGGCTGTTCCACTGGTCCACCACGTACCTGACGATCGTGTTCGCGGCCGTCGCGCTCGACGCGCTGATCTGACCTGCCTCCCAGACCGCGGCTCTGCCGCCGGGGACTCTCCGGCGCTAATCATGGGCATGGATGAGTTGTCCAGGTTTAACGTCACATAAGAGTAACTTTCAGCATGAGCCGGATCGGCTCAACTGCGCGGGTTGGAGCATGGTTTGCCCGCTCGCTTTGCGCGGGAAAGTCCGGATATAACCGGACAGAAAACCTGTGATCGTTCTCAAACCTCTAGGTAATTGGCATCACAAAAGGTTCATGGTTCTCGCCCGGAAGGGTGCGAGTCTGCTTAGGCTTCGCGTTATGGCAGATGGTTCCGATACGACGATGACGGCCGAGCAGACCGCCGCCGAGCAGGCCCCCCAGGGCCTGGTCGCGGGCCTCAGGGCGTTCGCCGCCGGCCACGGCGGTGCGAAGGCGGTCATCGAGTACGTCGGCAAGCGTGGCGCGCGAATCGTCCTGGTGGGTTCCGACGGCGAGTGGGGCGACCAGTTCGCCGACGACACCGTCACCGCGCGGGAGGCGTGCGCCGAGGCGGGAGTCACCGTCGAGAACGCCTGGGAGCGTGAACTGATGGACCAGATGCGCCCGAGCAACGACCTCTGGCGGTCGATGGCCCGGCGCACGATGGCTCGCTGAGCAGCCAACCGAATTGACCACCCACCACCAGTCGACCCGGGGGAAACCCCGGGTCGCTCTCGTACCTGTGCCGACCTCGTCGATCTCGACCCGGACGACCGGCTGGTCCTCGCTCCACTGACGGCCCGGGGCATCTCCGTCGAGACCGCGCTGTGGGACGACCCCGACGTCGACTGGTCCGTCACCGTTCATCGGGTACGCGGACGGGCCCCCGACCGTCTTGCCGCCGCAATCGCCACCCAGCTGACCCGCCGGGCCTGGCCCCCCGCCTCCGCGCCGCCCGGCGACGGTGGCGCAGCCGCCCGCAGAGCGCCGTGATCGACGCGACTTCGCTGTGATCGACTCGGCTTTCTGAAAGTCGGCCCATCAGACCGGCTCGGATACCGCCGCTTCCTGAAAACCGAGTCGATCAAGGCCAGCCGGCAGGGCGCGTGGGGCGCGGGGCGCGGGGGGCGTGGGGCGCGGGGGGCGCGGGGGTCAGGCGGTGATCGGGACGGGGACGGCGGCGTCGGCCGGGGTGGCCTCGGCCGCCGGGGCGACCGGCTGGCGCTCGCGGGTCGACCACTGCACCGAGAGGGTGGCCAGCAGCACCAGGCAGGCGCCGAGCATGTGTGCGCCGACCAGGAGCGCCGGCACGTGGGTGAAGTACTGCACGATGCCGATCACACCCTGGCCCAGCTCCACGGCGACCAGGACGATCGCGGCACGGGTGGCCCGGCGCGCACCCACGGCGCGGAACGCGAAGATCAGCGCCACCGAGAGGCCGATCAGCAGGAAGACCCCGTCGGCGTGCACCTGGGAGATCGACTCCGGGTCCAGTCCGTTGCGGGCCGCGCCGTGGTCGCCGGCGTGGGGACCGCTGCCGGTGACCCAGGTGCCGATGACCAGCACCGCGACGGCGACGCCGGTGGTGACGCGGGCCAGCGCGCGCAGCGGTGTGGGCACCACGGGCACGGTCGGGCCGTCCGGGTCGCCGATGCGCCGCCAGAGGGCGTACGCGGCGGCGAGCACCGCCATCGAGGCCAGGAAGTGCAGGCCGACCACCCACGGGTTGAGGTTGGTGAGCACGGTGATGCCACCGACCACCGCCTGGGCGGGGATGCCCAGGAAGACGGCGACCGCGAGGGCCAGCAGCCCGGGTCGGCGCGGCCGGTGGACCAGCACGGCCAGTACGGTGGCCAACGCGATGAAACCCACCACGAAGGCCAGCAGCCGGTTGCTGAACTCGATCACCCCGTACACACCCATCTCGGGGGTGGTGACGTACGAATCGTCGGTGCAGCGGGGCCAGGTGGGGCAGCCGAGGCCCGAGGCGGTCAGTCGGACGGCTCCGCCGGTGACGACGATGCCCACGTTCGCGATGATCGAAGCGAGCGCGAGGCGGCGCAGCAGGCTGGCGGGGACCGGACGGACGATTCGGTTCACGGCGCAAATCCTACGCACTGTAGTGATCGAGGTTCGTCCGACTCCGTCGGCTCGGTGGTTCGGATCACCGGGGCCTCGGTTTGCGACCCTCCGGGTAATTACGTAACGTTGGCGTTGTGAAAAACGCGGCGGCGCTCTCCGGGCACCAGCCGACGGCTGTCCAAGCCGTCGGTGCGTCCGCGTCCGCGCCGGTCGTGACCGCGTCGGCGGCACCCGCCGGTGCCACGGCGGCGGAGAGCTCCACCCGTGACCGGGTCACCCAACTGCTGCTGGAGCGGGGTGCGACGACCGCCGCGCAGCTCGGCGCGGCCCTCGGGCTCAGCCCGGCGGCGATCCGCCGGCACCTCGACGCGATGCTCGCCGACGGTGACGTGTACGCCCGCGAGCAGGCCGTGCAGGGCAGCCGCGGTCGGGGGCGTCCGGCCAAGGTGTTCATGCTGACCGAGGCTGGCCGGGTTCGCTGTGGCACCCATCACTACGACAACATGGCCACCGCCGCACTGCGGTGGATCGCCCGTGGCGGCGGGTCGGACGCGGTCGAGGCGTTCGCCACCGAGCAGGTCTCCGCTCTGGAGTCGCGCTGCCGGGCGGCCATGGAGGACGCCGGTGACGACCCTCTCGCCCGAGCCGAGGCACTCGCCGCGGCGCTCACCGCCGAGGGTTACGCTGCCAACGCGACCACGATCGCCTCCGGCGGTCAGCTCTGCCAGCACCATTGTCCGGTGGCGCACGTGGCCGCCGAGTTTCCTCAGCTGTGCGAGGCCGAGACCGCGGTGATCTCCCGTCTGGTCGGCACCCACGTGCAGCGCCTTGCCACCATCGCGCACGGCGACGGGGTGTGCACCACGCACATTCCGACCCAGCCGGGGCGTGCTCAATCCGGTATTCCCGTCACCACTGTGAGGACAGATAGATGACCGAGCAGATCGTCCAGCCCCTGACCCAGGAAGAGCAGCTTGCCGCCCTGGGCCGGTACGAGTACGGCTGGTCCGACCCGGACGCCGCCGGGGCGGTCGCCCAGCGCGGCATCAACGAGGCGGTGGTGCGGGACATCTCGGCCAAGAAGAACGAGCCGGCGTGGATGCTCGACCTGCGGCTGAAGGGTCTGCGGCTGTTCGGCCGCAAGCCGATGCCGGCCTGGGGCGCGGACCTCACCGGCATCGACTTCGACAACATCAAGTACTTCGTGCGGTCGACCGAGAAGCAGGCCACCAGCTGGGAGGACCTGCCCGAGGACATCAAGAACACCTACGACCGGCTGGGCATCCCGGAGGCGGAGAAGCAGCGCCTGGTCGCCGGTGTCGCGGCGCAGTACGAGTCCGAGGTCGTCTACCACAAGATCCGTGAGGACCTTGAGGAGCAGGGCGTCCTCTTCCTGGACACCGACACCGCGCTGCGCGAGCACGAGGACGTCTTCAAGGAGTACTTCGGCACGGTGATCCCGGTCGGCGACAACAAGTTCGCCGCCCTGAACACCTCCGTGTGGTCCGGCGGCTCGTTCATCTACGTGCCGAAGGGTGTGCACGTGGAGATCCCGCTGCAGGCCTACTTCCGGATCAACACGGAGAACATGGGCCAGTTCGAGCGGACGCTGATCATCGTCGACGAGGGTGCGTACGTGCACTACGTCGAGGGCTGCACCGCGCCGCTCTACTCCTCCGACTCGCTGCACAGCGCGGTCGTGGAGATCATCGTGAAGAAGAACGCGCGCTGCCGCTACACGACCATCCAGAACTGGTCGAACAACGTCTACAACCTGGTCACCAAGCGCGCCGTCTGCCACGAGGGCGCGACCATGGAGTGGGTCGACGGCAACATCGGCTCCAAGGTGACCATGAAGTACCCGGCGGTCTACATGACCGGCGAGCACGCCAAGGGCGAGGTGCTCTCGGTGGCGATGGCCGGCGAGGGTCAGCACCAGGACGCCGGCGCCAAGATGGTGCACGCCGCGCCGCACACCTCCTCGACCATCATCTCCAAGTCGATCGCCCGTGGCGGCGGCCGCACCTCGTACCGGGGTCTGGTGCAGGTCCTGGAGGGCTCGCACCACAGCCGCAGCACGGTCAAGTGCGACGCTCTGCTGGTCGACACCATCTCCCGCTCGGACACCTACCCGTACGTCGACATCCGCGAGGACGACGTGTCGATGGGGCACGAGGCGACCGTCTCCAAGATCAGCGACGACCAGCTCTTCTACCTGATGAGCCGGGGCCTGAGCGAGGACGAGGCGATGGCCATGATCGTGCGCGGCTTCATCGAGCCGATCGCCAAGGAGCTCCCGATGGAGTACGCCCTGGAGCTCAACCGCCTGATCGAGCTTCAGATGGAGGGCGCGGTCGGCTGACGCCGCCGCTCCCGCGGGGCGGGCCGGAACGTCGGCCCGCCCGCACCCGGCCCCAACCTCGTCGTCACGGAACAGACAGACCAAGGAAGACATGACTACCCAGGCTTCCGCGCCGCCTCCCAGCACCAAGTCGCAGGCGCTGCGCTCGTACGACGTCGCCGACTTCCCGGCCCTCACCGGCCTGGAGGAGGAGTGGCGTTTCACCCCGCTCAAGCGCCTCCGCGGGCTGACCGGCGACGGCTCCAGGTCGCTGCGCGGCGCCAGCCGCGCCGAGCTGGAGCCGTCGGACGACGCGCCGGCCGCGACCGGCGCGGTTCGGCACGAGCACGGTGACCTGCCCGAAGGCGTCGCCATCACCCGGATCGGCCGCGACGACGAGCGGGTCGGTAGCGTCCTGACCCCGGTCGACCGGGTCAGCGCGCTGGCCTACGGTGCCGCCGCCGACGCCCTGCTGCTGCGGGTGGCCGAAGATGTGGTGCTCGGCGGGCCGGTGCGTCTGCGGGTGGTCGGCGAGGGCGTCGAGCAGCCGGCTTTCGGTCACACCTTCGTCGAGGTGGGCCGGTTCGCCGAGGCGACAGTGGTGGTGGAGTACGTCGGGTCGGCCACCCTGGCCGACAACGTCGAGGTGGCCGTGACCGACGGCGCGAAGCTGACGCTGGTCACGATCGCCGACTGGGCCGACGACGCGGTCCAGGCCCAGCACCTGAAGATCAAGCTGGGCCGGGACGCCAAGGTCATCCACATCCAGGTGTCCCTGGGTGGCGACCTGGTCCGGCAGTTCACCAGCGTGGAATACACCGGTCGGGGTGGCGAGGCCGAGCTGTACGGCGTCTACTTCGCCGACTCCGGCCAGCACCTGGAGCACCGGCAGCTGGTCGACCACTCCGTGCCGGACTGCCGCAGCTACGTCGGTTACCGGGGCGCCCTGCAGGGCGAGAGCGCGCACACCGTCTGGGTGGGCGACGTGCTGATCCGGGCCGAGGCGACCGGCACCGACACGTACGAGATCAACCGGAACCTGCTGCTCACCGACGGCGCGCGGGCGGACTCCGTACCCAATCTGGAGATCGAGACCGGCGAGATCGCCGGCGCCGGCCACGCCAGCGCGACCGGCCGCTTCGACGACGAGCAGTTGTTCTACCTGATGGCCCGGGGCATTCCGGAGAGTGAGGCCCGCCGACTGGTGGTCCGTGGTTTCTTCGCCGAGCTGATCAACAAGATCCCGGTGGAGTCGCTGCGCGAGAGCCTCGGCGACGCGATCGAGGCCCGGCTCACCAAGGCGGGCGCCTGATGATCCGCATCTGCGCCACCGAGGACGTGCCGAAGGGCACCGCGATCAGCGCGAACGTCGACGGCACCCCGATCGCGCTGGTGCACGGCGAGGACGGCGAGTTCTACGCCGCCTACGACGAGTGCTCGCACGCCTCGGTCGCCCTCTCCGAGGGCGAGGTGGACGGCTGCACGCTGGAGTGCTGGCTGCACGGCTCGCGCTTCGACCTGCGCACCGGCGAACCGAGCGGCCTGCCCGCCACCGAACCCGTACCCGTCTACCCCGTCGAAGTCCGCGACGGCGACATCTACCTCAGCCTGACGCCGAGTAATGGAGTGACCCGATAATGAGCACCCTGGAGATCCGCGACCTGAAGGTGTCGGTCAAGCTGCCCGAGGGTGAGCTCAAGCCGATCCTGGCCGGCGTCGACCTGACCGTGAAGTCCGGTGAGACCCACGCGATCATGGGCCCGAACGGTTCCGGCAAGTCCACGCTTGCGTACTCGATCGCCGGTCACCCCAAGTACGAGATCACCGGCGGCTCGGTGACCCTCGACGGCGAGGACGTGCTCGCCATGACCGTCGACGAGCGGGCCCGCGCCGGCCTCTTCCTGGCCATGCAGTACCCGGTCGAGGTGCCCGGCGTCTCGGTGGCCAACTTCCTGCGGACCGCGAAGACCGCCATCGACGGTGAGGCGCCGAAGCTCCGTACCTGGGGTGGCGAGCTGCGCGGCGCGATGGAGCGCCTGCAGATGGACCCGGCGTTCGCCCAGCGCAACGTCAACGAGGGCTTCTCCGGCGGTGAGAAGAAGCGGCACGAGATCGTCCAGTTGGAGCTGCTCAAGCCGAAGATCGCGATCCTCGACGAGACCGACTCCGGTCTCGACGTGGACGCGCTGCGCGTGGTCAGCGGGGGCGTCAACCGGGTCCGCGACACCGGCGACACCGGCGTGTTGCTGATCACCCACTACACGCGGATCCTGCGCTACATCAAGCCGGACTTCGTGCACGTGTTCATCGCCGGCCGGATCGTCGAGCAGGGCGGCCCGGAGCTGGCCGACAAGCTCGAGGCCGAGGGCTACGAGCGGTACGCCGCCGGGGCCGGCACGGCCAAGGCCTGAGCGGGAGAGGCGCTGCCGAGATGACCAGCATCGCGATCCCCGCGGGGATGCCGCAGTACGACGACGTGCCGCGTTTCGACGTGGCCCGGGTGCGTGCCGACTTCCCGATCCTCGATCGGGACATCAACGGGCACCCGCTGGTCTACCTCGACAGCGCCAACACCTCGCACAAGCCCCGCCAGGTGCTCGACGTGCTCGACGAGCACTACGCGCGGCACAACGCCAACGTGTCGCGTTCGGTGCACACCCTGGGCACCGAGGCCACCGAGGCGTACGAGGGGGCGCGGGCCAAGATAGCCGCGTTCATCTCCGCCCCGAGCGTCGACGAGGTGGTGTTCACGAAGAACTCCACCGAGGCGATCAACATCGTGGCGTACGCCTTCTCGAACGCCTCGCTGCGTCCGGACGCCGACCCGCGTTTCCGCCTGGGCCCCGGCGACGAGGTGGTGATCTCCGAGATGGAGCACCACTCGAACATCGTCCCGTGGCAGTTGCTCTGCGAGCGCACCGGCGCGACCCTGCGCTGGTTCCCGGTCACCGACCAGGGTCGACTGGACGAGTCGGGCCTGGACGACCTGGTCACCGAACGGACGAAGATCGTCTCGTTGGTGCACATGTCCAACATCCTCGGCACCGTCAACGCCACCTCCCGCATCACCGCCCGGGTCCGTGAGGTGGGCGCGTTGCTGCTGCTGGACTGCTCACAGTCGGTGCCGCACCTGCCCATCGACGTGGTCGACCTGGACGCCGACTTCATCGTCTTCACCGGGCACAAGATGCTCGGCCCGACCGGCATCGGCGTGCTCTGGGGTCGGGGCGAGCTGCTGGCGGCCATGCCGCCGGTGTTCGGTGGCGGTTCGATGATCGAGACGGTCACCATGGCCCGCTCGACGTTCGCCGCGCCGCCGGCCCGCTTCGAGGCGGGCACCCCGCCGATCGCCGAGGCGGTCGCGCTCGGTGCGGCGGTGGACTACCTCACCGGCATCGGCATGCCGGCCATCCAGTGGCACGAGAAGGAGCTGACGGCGTACGCGCTGGACGCCCTCGGCTCGGTGCCCGACCTGCGGATCTTCGGCCCGACCGTGCCGATCGGGCGGGGCGGCACCATCTCGTTCGCGCTCGGTGACGTGCACCCGCACGACGTGGGTCAGGTGCTCGACTCGCTCGGCGTGCAGGTGCGCGTGGGCCACCACTGTGCCAAGCCGGTGTGCAGCCGGTTCGGTGTCCCGGCGATGACCCGGGCCTCGTTCTACCTCTACACCACCACCGAGGAGATCGACGCTCTGGTGGCCGGTCTGGAGCAGGTGCGGAAGGTGTTCGACTGATGGTGCAGCTCGACCAGCTCTACCAGGAGATCATCCTGGACCACTACAAGCGCCCACACGGTCGTGGCCTGCGCGACGCCGACGACCCCAGTGACCGGGTCGGGGAAGCGCACCACGTCAACCCCACCTGCGGCGACGAGGTCACCGTCCGGGTGGCCACCGACGGCGACGTGCTGCACGACATCTCGTACGACGGCATGGGCTGCTCGATCAGCCAGGCCTCGGCGAGCGTGCTGCACGAGTTGCTGCGCGGTCGGGGCGCCGGGGAAGCATTCGAGGTGCACGAGGCGTTCGTGGAGTTGATGTCCGGACGTGGCCAGGTCACGCCGGACGAGGACGTGCTCGGTGACGGGGTTGCTTTCGCGGGTGTGGCCCGCTATCCCGCCCGGGTCAAGTGCGCGCTGCTGCCGTGGATGGCGTTCAAGGACGCCGCGGCACGCGCCGGTGTGGGCGTGAGCCCGGAGGTGAAGGCGTGAGCGAGCGTCAGCGAGCGAATGACTCAGTGGTGCCTTGTGGCATCACGAAGCGAAGCGGAGGGACGGCATGAGCGAGCGTCAGCGAGCGAATCAGTGGCTCGGCGCGGTGGTGCCTCATGGCGTCACGGAGCGAAGCGGAGGGACGGCATGAGCGAGAACACCGCTACTGAGGCGACGCCGGAGGCCGGTGACACCACTGTGGTGCCGCAGACCGACGCCGCGACGACCGATGGCACCGGTGACGCCGCCGCTCCTGCGGGCGGTGTCAGCAAGGCCATGATCGCCGACATCGAGGAGGCGATGAAGGACGTCGTCGACCCGGAGCTCGGCATCAACGTGGTCGACCTGGGCCTCGTGTACGGCGTCCACGTCGACGACGAGAACGTCGCCACCCTGGACATGACGCTCACCTCGGCGGCCTGCCCGCTGACCGACGTCATCGAGGACCAGACCCGGCAGGCGCTGACCACCGGCCCCGGCGGCGGCCTGGTCAACGACATCCGGATCAACTGGGTGTGGCTCCCGCCGTGGGGCCCGGACAAGATCACTGACGAGGGTCGGGACCAGCTCCGTTCCCTCGGTTTCAACGTCTGACCAGATCCCACTTCGTCGAGCGCGGCACCCGGACGGGTACCGCGCTCGACGCGTTTCCAGCCGCGAAAAGTATTGGAACGGATCGTTCCGGTCTGCTATGCTGGGTTCATCAAACGGAGCGGAATGTTCCGCTCCGACAGCGAGTGGGGCAGCTCGCTGGAATCCGGCAGAGAGGGCAGGACGATGAGCGAGATGGCGGCGGGGCAGTGGCGGACCGTGCTCGACGAGGCGCACACGGCGCTTCGGACGACCGTCGAGAGGGTGCCGGCGGACGCCTGGGAGCGGCCCACCCCGTGCGAGCGGTGGAACGTCACCCAGGTGCTTCAGCACGCGACCGGCGACCAGCTCGCCTTCGCGGCGGCGATCGACGGCGGGCCGGGGCCGGCGGAGGACCCGTTCGCGCCCTCCGGTCAGGTCGACGGTGACAAGCTCGCCGGCCTGCGCGCCGCCCTCGACGCGTCCGCCAGGGCCTGGAACGGTGTAGCCGACGACGACCCGGCGGTGCCCACGCCGCTGCCCCAGGGCAAGCTGCCGGCCGAGGTGGGCGCCGTAGCGTGCGCCCTGGACGCGGCAGTGCACGCCTGGGACATCGCGGTGGCCACCGGCCAGCCCTCCCCGCTCGGCGCCGACCTGGCCCGACCCCTGCTGGTGGTGGCCCGGCAGATCGTCGAGCCGCTGCGGGCCTACGGCGCGTACGCCCCGGCGATCGAACCCGCTGCGGAGGCCGACGAGGTCGCCACCCTGCTCTCGTACCTCGGTCGCGACCCCCGGTGGCCCGGAGTTCAGCTCTGATCGGTCGGCCCACCCCGAAAAACCCACGATCGCGCTCGACCATTGATGTCAACGCCGTTGCGTTAGGGCTGTGATCGGCGGGTCAACCCCTGCTGAGTAGTGAGAACGGGACTCCTGATAGATCAACTTGTGTCGAGCAAGAAGATCATGTCTCAGGAGTCCCGTTGCAGGAGAAGTCTGTCATCGCCCGGTCTGTCGAGGTGGCCGGGGGTGTGCACGCGCCCGGCCATCTGGGCGAGTTGACGCAGATCATCGACTTCGCCCTGGTCGACGCCGTGTTGGAGGAGACCGGGACATGTGAGAAGCGGCTACGGCTGCTGCCGTCTCGGGTCGTGGTGTACTTCGTCCTCGCGCTTGCCCTGTTCGAGCGCTGTTCCTACCGGGCGACCTGGGGAAAGCTGACTGCTGCCCTGACGGAGTTGCCCCTGACCCGGCCGAGTGTCTCCTCACTGTCCCGCGCCCGCCGCCGAATCGGCGTAGCGCCGCTTCGTCGGCTGTTCGAGACCCTGGCCGGTGTCGTCGGCTTACCCGGCCAGCCCGGCGTGTTCTACCGGGGCCTGCGCACCGTGGCGATCGACGGCACCCACCTGCACGTCCCCGACGAGGATCAGGTCACCTGGCACTACCGCAAACGGATAGGAGACCGGCGGGAGTTCGGCTACCCGCTACTACGGCTGCTCGTGGTGATCGAGTGCGGGACCCGCAGCCTGCTGACGGCAGCATTCGGCCCCGACGCAGGAGGCGAACTACCGTACGCACGACG
>NZ_JBICUF010000026.1:0-70116 GCF_043198035.1 Micromonospora sp. NPDC048898 | reverse complement strand
AGATACCGGAGACCTCGCTACATCTCGAACACCGACACGCGAAGATCCTCACCCAACAGCTCACGCCCTGGCACCGACTTCGACACAGGCCCTAGGTCGCCGAGCGGCAGTAACCGACGCCGGATCATCGCAACTCGGTGCCAGACTGCCTTGATGCCCAAACACCTTGCACCCGTCCTAAGGACCACCGACGCCAACGCCGCCGCGACCTGGTACTCACGCCTTGGATTCGTGCGGCAGTGGGAGCACCGGTTCGCCTCTGACTTGCCGCCCTGAGAGGGGATGCGTTCGCCTAGACCGGGCTAGACGGGCAGGTAGCTGTCGAGCCTATGCCGTTGCCGGTTAGTTGGCGTCAAGAACGACTGCTGGCCTCGGCCAGGGCGTCGCGCATGTCGGCTGTGTGCTGGTCCGCGAGATCCGACCGGCCGTGGTATTGCGCCGGGGTGTTGTGGAACAACGCGACACGCCACGTCCCGTTCTGCTGCACCGCGACCAGCGACTGCACCGCGTTCACCGCCGGGTTCACATCTGTCTGGCCTGGTGGGACCATCCCGACCCGCGCTCTCAGCAGCGCAACCGCGTCACCGAGCGGACGCACCTCCTGCACTCTCCACACGTACGAGGCGGTCGGGTGGTCCGTGAAGATCGGCGCCAGGTGCCCTTCCAACTCCGACGCGCTGACCTGGCTGCCGTCGAAGCCGACAAGCGAGGCGTCGTCGGCGAACAAGGCGGCATACCGGCGCGCGTCGCGGTCGTTCCAGGCGGTCAGCAACTCCTCGTAAAGCCGCTGTACGGCGGCGGTCTCCTCGGCCATGCCTCTCATCCTGCCACGCAGGGTAACGGCGGATCGGCCAGCGCCAGGCCGTACGCCTGGCGTCCAGCGATTCCATCAATGCCGGGGACGCGGCTGGCCCGATGGAGGGACCCCTCCCGCCGTCATCGAGGGCGATACTCGATGAGCCGCGTCGTTCGCAGGGTCGAAGGCGCGTCGTCGCCAGGTTCTGGTTCGAGCGGCGGCGCCCATCCGGAAGGAGTACCGGTGAGTCAGCCGTACCACGCAGTCGCCGCATGGCGTGCCGCCGGCGAGGCAGGCGACGCCGCGGCAGCGGTCGCCGCTCTCAGCCCGGAGGTCACACTTGTCTCGCCGATCACCGAGCGGTTCACTTTTCAGGGTCGCCAACAGGTACGCGACCTGCTTGAGGTGGCCCTGGCCGCGATCGACGGCATCACCTACACCGACCAGGTCGCCGAGGGCCGCACCGTGGCGCTGTTCTACGAAGCCCAGGTCGACGGCCGGCGCATCTGTGAAGCCCAGCGACTACGCCTGCACCCGGACGGCCTGATCACCGAGATCACGCTCTTCATTCGCCCCCTGCCGGCGCTGACCCGGCTGATGACCAAGCTGGGGCCCGAACTGGCCCGGCGCAATGGACAACCCGGCCTTGCCCGGCTCATCCCGCTCGCCGCCGGCATGTTGCACTCGATGGCCGACTCTGGAGAACGGCACATCATGCCACGTGCCGCGCCACGATAGCGGCCCCCGACGCACGGATGTGCGCCCAGGGAACTCGCTGTGGATAGCATCGCTTGTGCCAGATCTCCCTGCGGCTGGCTGGCCCCGGTAGATGACACGCAGACCACCCTTGCTGCTGTCTGAAACTCGGCTGCCTGACGTAGCGAGACTGCTGACTGCCTTACCCCGCAGAGAGGCAAGACGGTTGGGGGGCAACCGTCACTGGTTACAGGTAGCAAGCAACGCGGCGACAGAGAGCCGGAGCCACCTCCGATATAGACGTCGACACCTGCGGCCCCAAAGCGTTGGCACCTGATGGACGAGAATGGACCCACCCCCAGCTGCCTCAGCGAAACAGGAGGAGGTGCGCAAACGTGGCCCCTGTCGCCCGAACGAGAGGAGGCGCCAGCCCATACTCCACTGGCGGCGGAGGGACCGTGCTGGAACACACCTATGGCGCGGTCCTCCTCGCAGCTCTCCTGCAAGGGTCCCCTGTGCGCGGCTTGGGCGAGGACGTCACTCCCGTCGAAATTCGCTTTCAGCAGGGGGCACGCCACCCTGTCGATGATCTGATGGTCGTCGGTGAACACGAATCAGGGGAGCGACGGCTCCACATCGGCGTCCGGCGTAACCCCTCAATCACTTCTCGGAAT
Organism: Micromonospora sp. NPDC048898; assembly: GCF_043198035.1. Classification (NCBI taxonomy): domain Bacteria; kingdom Bacillati; phylum Actinomycetota; class Actinomycetes; order Micromonosporales; family Micromonosporaceae; genus Micromonospora; species Micromonospora sp. NPDC048898. The sequence continues at coordinate 67,950 of NZ_JBICUF010000026.1, read as the reverse complement.
TCAGAATTCATCAAGCTAATCACCGACTACTTACACATGGTCGTCAACCATCGTGAGGATATCGATTCTGACCGGATACGGCTTGGTCTGGCTGTCGCCGGCCCTCACACTGCCTGCCAAGAGGTTGCTCAATTAGGACAGTTCGCTCGCACTCACAGCAGCAACAAGGGGTTTCGCGCAGCGGTGCTAGCTCCCCGTGCCACGAATCAGAAGGTGCGTGGACGGTTGCGAATGCTCGACGAAGCGGTGTCCAACGCCGCGAGCATCGCTGGGGTTGTGTTGAAGTCCTCTCATGCCGCCGACCGGCTAACTTGGCAATTGCTGAGGGCTCTGCGAACAATAGATTTACGGCTCGAAGGCGATGATCCTGCGGACCAAGATGCAGCTATCGCTGGCCTCTTGTCCGTCGCCGGGGGTACTTCCCAAGCAGCTGCCTTGTGGCGGAAGCTCGTCAGCCTATCGTCCCGATATGCACAGACCGCAGGAACGGTCGACAGGAATTTGCTGGTCCGCGACTTGTCCAGCCAGCTCAATCTTTTGGGCGCAAGCAGTAAGAAGCAGCCGAGGCAAAAAGCGCGAGAACAACGAAAAACCCCAGCTAACGGAGTCGTTGAATCGAGGCACCCGCACTTTGGGCAGCTGATCGCTGTAAACGATTGCCTTGCCGAGCATGTAGGAGTCCATGCTGCAAGCAGCGATTCGGATGAAGAAACAAGGTTGCATCTTCCGCCATACATTCTGCGTGACCATGACCGGGAATTGCGTTCGAAACTGCGCAGCTTGTCCTCAGAAGGAGGACTTCTCGTTGTAGTTGGCGCGTCTTCCACAGGTAAGTCGCGTAGCATGTACGAAGCAGTACGAGAAGTTTTCGCCGACTGGCGGTTGTTGCTTACCGACGGTGTCGACGCTATCCGAAAAGCAGCGAAAAATGGCATCCCGGGCAAGACCCTGATCTGGCTAGACGACACTCCCACTATCCGGTATTTAGGACCTGGCGGCCTTACAAAGACTGAGATAGTAGGGCTGATTCACCAAGCTGATGGTCCGGTTGTCGTTGTTGACATGCTCTGGCCCGCGGCATACCAGCAGCTAAGCACGATTCCGCAGATGGGGCTGGAGGCTCAAGGAAGCGACATCTGGCGAGATGCGCGAGAAGTCCTCTCACTCGCTGGACAGGCAGTCATTGACGTTCCCGACCGATTTAGTACACACGAGCGCGAGCAGGCCAGCCGCGTTGCCAATGCCACCGGCGACCGCCGGCTGGTGGGGGCACTAGCCGACAGCCAGTATGGGCTCACCCAACATTTGGCAGGTGCTCCACAACTAATTACTCATTGGAACCACGGAAAGGTTTCCCAACCTTATGGTTGGGCCATCCTTACGGCTGCGATCGACATTCGGAGAATAGGCATCCGGGCACCCCTGACAGCCCAGATGCTCAGTGCCACCGCGCAGGCATATCTGAGTGGAGTGCAGATTGCGGAGGCCAGTAGCGATTGGTTACAAACCGCCCTTGCCCATTCGACAAAAAAGCTTCACGGAGCCGTTCAAGCGCTAATCCCTATTCCGGGGCCGAATATGGGCACAATTGCAGGATACGAGGTGGCAGACTACCTACAGCAATATGCGTCGATACACCGATACTATGAACCCCTCCCCCCCGACTTCCGCAAACTCCTCTCCGCACATACGGACACCCCGGACGTCTTGATGCAACTTGCACTGAATGCCGAGCAATGCGGCTCTCCCCACAGCGCCATTGATCTATATCGTCGAGTTTACGCATTGAATCCCATAGCACGGAGGCGACTCCCTGGGCTTCTAGCCGCAACTGGTCAGGAGGATCGACTACGAGAGCTGATTGCGCTTGGAGACGTGGTCCATGCCCGCCGAGCCTTGAGCGACCTTCTAGCCAAGCAAGGCCGCGAAAACGACCTACGAAAGCTCTCCGAATCAGGGGATTTAGACGCTCGGTGGAAGTTGACACTCTTCCTGCTTTCGGAGAACAGGCATAGCGAGGTCCAGGAATTAGCTTCAGACGGAGGCATTGGGAATCTCCTAATCGACGATCTGCTTACTCGCCCGCGGGAGCTAGTTCGCATTAGCCGGGAACGCTCCGCCGCCAGCGCCCTCGCTACAGAGATCCTAAGCCGCGGCGGTAAAGATGGCTCGTCTCCTGTCCTCGATGACAAGAACGACGAGAGACGTCAACAACTGTCCGCATGCGAGAGCGAATTACGACGGCTCGCCGGCGAGGGCAGTATTCCTGCTCGCAGGCTGCTCGCTGAGCTACTAGCCGAGCAGGGTCGAGAAGTTGAACTTCGTGCTATGGCTGCGGCAGGTGACCTTGCCGCACAAGAAGAATTTGTTGCCCTGTCGATTAAGCGGGCGAGCGAGCCAGCAGAAGCCAGCGACACCGGGGACAAGCCGCCCCGACAGAAACGTGCTGACGAGCCCTGACACGGCCGGAGCTACTAACGGTCGGTCAATTCCGGCCCCCTTGGAGAGGACTGGACCTGCACCCCCAGGAGAGTTCGAACCAGTCGCCCCCAACGTCGCCCCCATGCTGTTGCCGATTTCCTCTGTTCTGGATCAAGGCACCGCGCTCCGCGCGGTGCGGGGCGGCAAGCCCGGCCGGCGGCAACCCGCCCCGGTCGCCTGCGGCACCGGGGCGGTGAGCCGCCGGGACACCGCCCCCACATCTGAGCTGGAGCTCAGCCCAACGCGAGTTCCTCCGGGAAGCGCTCCCGAAGCGCAGCGACCGCATGGCGCAGGCAGTAGTCAAGGCTGTTGCCGTCGAGCCTGATCGAGGCACCATCGAGCCGCTGGCCCGAGATCACCACGGTCCAGGGCTTGTGCTCTCGTTCCCCGTCAATCTTGACGAGCCCGACCAGACCCATCTCCCCCAGGTGCGCCAGCAGCTCCGGCACGCACTCATCCCATCGCATCCACGGATGGGACCACGGAGGCCGCTACGGAAGCCAGCGGCTCGGCCTGGTCGTGTGGTTGGGCTTCCGCCTGCCGCGCCAGTCCAACCCCGGGACTGGCTTGCCACCGGTCACCGGGTTGCGGCACCAACTCCACCGCCAGGGCCTAGGGGCCTCTCCGCAGCCGGCGGCCATCGATTCAGGTCACCAAGCGCCGGCCTGGAAGGGCCTCAGACGGCAGAGTGCGCCGGACCGAGGGAGGCGAACTGACCCAGCACTCAGGCCGTCTCCAGGCCGTCTCAGGCCGTGGCCAGGCCGTCAAACGCCACCCAATGATGACCAAGGTCAACCAACGGCACCAGATAAACGACCAGCTCAGAGCCTTGATCAGGTCTCTGAGCTGGTGGGCGACGGACGAGTCGACCTGTACGCCGGATTCTGTGCGCGGCGCATACCCCGGAGGGTTTGCGCCGGCGGCGGCCATCCATCTCGGCCTGCCGTTGCCGGCAGGCTCCAGCGGCCTACCCGCAGACATCGGGCGGGCAGCCCTCAAGCGTCTGCGCCGGGTCGTCATCTTGCGGTGACGGCCCTTGCTTGGCCTTGCTCCGGGTGGGGTTTACCGAGCCACCCCGGTCACCCGGGGTGCTGGTGGGCTCTTACCCCACCGTTTCACCCTTACCGTCCCCGTTGGGGTCGGCGGTCTGTTTTCTGTGGCACTGTCCCGCGGGTCGCCCCGGGTTGCCGTTAACAACCACCCTGCCCTGTGGAGTCCGGACGTTCCTCGGCGGCGGGCCGAAGCCCGCCGACGCGACCGCCCGGTCGACTCGTCCGTCGCGCTCCCATCCTAACGACGTGATGGGGACGCCCTGTTCCGCCCCGGCTCGGCCGATGGCGGACCGACGCGACCGGCAGACGGAGGCTGGGTCGTGCGGGGTGGCCTGCTACCGGCCACAGGGACGATTACCCGAGGGCGCTCAGGCGCGCCGTCCACGACGCCACGTCGGCGACCGTGGCGTTGCCGCCGCAGAGCACGAGACCCAACCGGGCATCGTCACCCACCCGTTCCCGTACCCGGCGGGCGGCCGGCAGCAGGCATCCGGCGGCCGGCTCGGCCCAGACCTTCGCGTGCTCGGCCAACTCCACAGTCCCCCGCACCGCCTCGGCGTCGGAGACCACGAGCACGTCGCTGACCAGGGCAGTCACGTGATCGTAGGTGAGCCGCGAGACGGTCGGCGCGCTGAGCGTGGTGACGATCGACGACAGCGGCACCTCGACCGGCCCACCCTTGGCCAGGGCCTGCGACATCGCCTGCGCGCCCTCGGTCTCCACGCCCCAGACCCGTACCCCGGGCCGGCGTGCCCGCAGCGCCGCGGCCACCCCGGAGATCAGCGCTCCGCCGCCGACGCTGACCAGCACGTCGGTCAACTCACCGGCGTCGTCGGCGAACTCCAATCCGACAGTGCCCTGCCCGGCGAGCACCACCGGGTCGTCGAACGGGTGCAGCAGGGTCAGGCCGTCCTCCCGTAGCCGGGACATGAGCGCGAACGCGGCGGGCATGCCGTCGGTCAGCTGGACGTCGGCACCGGCCGCGCGGGCCACCTCGACGGCACGCGCCGGCGCCGTCCGGGGCATCACCACGGTCGCCGCCACGCCCAGGGCACCGGCCATCACCGCGACCGCGATGCCGTGGTTGCCACCGCTGACCGCCACCACGCCCGCCGCCCGCTCGGCGTCGTCCAGGACGAGCAGCTTCGCCGCCGCGCCACGCGCCTTGAACGACCCGGTACGTTGCAGCAGCTCCAACTTGGCGGTGACGGGCACGCCGAGTAGCTCGGACAGGCCGGGGCTGGGCACGGTGGGCGTGTGGACCACATGGCCGGCGATCCGGTCGGCGGTCGCCTCGATGTCCGCGAGCTCGATCATCACCGAAGCGTGCCACAGCAGCGGCGTGGCCCCGCCCGTGGATCAGGAGCAGACGACAGCGATACCGGGTCAGCAGCTCCGCCCGAAGGTCGACGCCCATGGCGGCGGTGTACGACGCCCACGGAAACAGGAGACCCGATTCCGGTATTGCAGGCCGTATCAGCTCAGCGGGAAAGGGAACAATCCGCCGGAGGGTCCCCTTTGCGGGTGTGTACCACCTGTCATGGCCTGGTAACCCCGTGCGTGCGACGGTGCCACCACCCGTCAGACCTGGGAGAAGACACCTTGACGAACCTCGACATCGCCCTCAAGAGCGCGATGGGCATCGACGGCGCGATCGGCGCCGCGCTCGTCGACCACAGCAGCGGCATGACGCTCGGCGTGGCCGGCGGCACCGGCGAGATCGACCTGACGGTGGCCGCGGCCGGTAACACAGATGTGGTCCGGGCCAAGCTGCGCACCATCGAGATGCTCAACCTCAACGACGAGATCGAGGACATCCTCATCACGCTCGGCACGCAGTACCACCTGATCCGGCCGTTGACCGGTCGGGCGGGCAAGGGTCTCTTCCTCTACCTGATGCTGAGCAAGAGCCGGGCCAACCTGGCGATGGCCCGCCATCAGCTGCGGGTGATCGAGGAGACCCTGGAGCTGTGAGCGGAGCTGACGGGCTTCCCCGCCGCACCCCGAGGGGGGCCGACACCCTGGAGCCGCCACGCCCCCTGCCGCCCTCGCTGGCCGGGAACCCGGCGCTGCCGTATCCGGCAATCGGGCAGGAGCTAGCCGAGCTGCGGGTGCAGATCCCCGGAGTGGACGGGTGTGTGCTCGGCGGCGTGGACGGCCTGCTCATCACCCACAACATTCAGACCGACGCCGACCCGCACGACCTTGCCGCGCTGGCCGCCACGACGTACGGGCTGGGTCGACAGATCGGGTTCCGGCTCGGCCAGGGCGACTTCCAGCAGTCCACGATTCGCAACGCAGGCGGCTACCTGAGCGTGTACGCGGTCAGCGGGCACGCTCTGCTCGCCGTGATCGGGCAGGACAGCATCAACGTGGCCCGGCTGCACCTGCGGGCACCGGCGACCACCGAGCGACTGGCCGACCTGCTGGACGGGGTCACGCCGACCACCCACTGACGTTCGGTGTCGGCGCGCGGGCGACTGGCCAACCGCTCGTGTGGGGGTCCAGTCGGCCGGGCTAGCCTCGTGGGGCTATGGATCTCTCCCACGCGGCGCTGCTGCTCGCCGCCGGTCTCGCCGCTGGCACGGTCAACGCGGTGGCCGGTGGCGGTTCGCTCATCACTTTCCCGGCGATGATCGCGGTCGGGTTGCCCCCGGTTCCGGCGAACGTCAGCAACTCCATCGCGGTGTTCCCCGGTTACCTGGCCAGCGTGGCGGGCAGCCGGATGGACCTGCCGCGCCCCCGGGCGCTGGCCACGCTGATACCCACCACGATCGTCGGCACGATCGTCGGGGCGCTGCTGTTGCTGGCCACCCCGGCCCGCGCGTTCGAGCTGGTCGTACCCTTTCTGGTCCTCGGCGCGACAGCGGTCCTGGCGTTCCAGGACCCGCTGCGCCGGCTGGTCGGTCACCCCCGGGACCTGTCGCCACGCCGGCGGACGGTCACGGTGCAGGCGATGGTCGCGCTTGGCGCGGTGTACGGCGGTTACTTCGGTGCGGCACTCGGGGTGATGCTTGTCGCCGGGCTGGCCCTGGTGCTGGACGCGACGCTGGCACGGGTGAGCGCGATCAAGAATCTGCTCTCCGCGTTGGTGGGGTTGACCACGCTCGTGGTGTTCGCCCTGTTCGGCCCGGTGAACTGGGCGGCGGTCGCGGTGGTCGCGCCGGCCACCCTCCTTGGGGGGTACGCGGGCGCCCGGCTCGTCCGCCGGCTGCCGCCGGTGGTGCTCAAGACGCTGATCGTGGTGTTCGGCACGACGATCGGCCTCTACCTGCTCTGGCGCGCCCTGAGCTGAGACGCCGGTGATCAGCACCGGCTTGAAGCCGAACCGGCCGCTGGCCAGCGTCGCCGGGATCACTCCGACTCCTCAGATAGCTGCATCGTACAGGTACTTATTCTGTAGGATACAGCTATGAGCGACGACGACGAGAGCACCCTCGGCCGGATCGAGACCGAGGTGGCCCTGCTGATGCGCTTCGGCGAGGCCACCCGGCGGGCCACCGGCACCGCCGAGCACCGGGTGCTCGACCGCGCGGCGTACGTCATCCTGCGCCACCTGGCCGACGCCGGCCCACAGAACGTCTCGGCGCTCGCCGCCCGGCTCAACCTGGACGGCTCGACGGTGACCCGGCAGGTCTCCGCCCTGCAACGCGACGGGCTGATCACTCGCACCCCGGATCCCTCCGACGGCCGGGGCACTGTCATCTCCCCCACCGCCGCCGGCCTCCAACGGATGGCCGTCGTGCAGGCCGCCCGCACCCGGCTCTACGGCGACATGCTGGCCGACTGGACCACCGAGGACCGCACAGCCCTGGCAACCCTCCTGGGCCGCCTCAACCAGGCCCTGGTAACCCACAACCGCCGCTAGCCCTCCCAGCCCCACCCACCTACCCCGCCCCGCCCTCCCACCCCACCCGCTCCAGCCCTCATCCCGTCACCCCGACCCGCCCGCCAACCCGTCGATCATGGACTTGTGGTGGGGGGCAAGCGGCGCGAGTTACCACATACCGGGCACCACAAGTCCATGATCGGCGCGAGGCGCGTCCCGGCCTCGTCGACCCTGCACTCAGCGCGAGGACTAACGGGGGCGAATCCGCACAGGACGGGCGCCGTCACTGCAAGATCGGCGCGCGACACGCGAGGACGGGATGACCGGTACACCCGGGCACCGACCCACGTCGGCACCCGGGCGTACCCGGGTCAGGCGACCGGCTCGCGGGCCGAGTCGGCGTCGCTTTCGGTGCCCGGGGTGACCCGGGGGTCGCCCTCGTCGGCGAAGTAGTCGTCGGGCGTGGTGCCGTCGACTCCCTCGTCCACCTTGGCGGCCCGCAGCGCCAGCGTCACCAGTGCCGCGACGGCCAGGTTGACCGCCACCGCCACGATGCCGACGTAGATCGTCTTGGTGGTGTCGAACCCGAACTCCGACAGCGGGAACGCCGAGCCGCCGAAGTGCTTCCGGGTCGGGCTGGCCACCTGGTAGAGCATCCACATGCCCAGGCCCATGCCGGCCACCCAGCCGACGATCAGGCCGGTGCGGTGGAACCAGCGGGTGTAGAGACCCAGCGCCACCGCCGGCAGCGTCTGCAGGATGATCACGCCGCCGATCAGCTGGAGGTCGATGGAGAACTGCGGGTCGAGGAACACGATGCAGGCCACCGCGCCGACCTTCACCACCAGCGAGGTGATCTTCGAGACGTTCGCCTCCTGGGCCGGGGAGGCGTCCCGCTTCAGGTACTCCTTGTAGATGTTGCGGGTGAACAGGTTCGCCGCCGCGATCGACATGATCGCCGCGGGCACCAGCGCACCGATGCCGATCGCGGCGTACGCCACACCGGCGAACCAGTCCGGGAACTGCTGGTCGAACAGCAGCGGCACGATCGTGTTGTTGTCGACAGTGCCCTCCGTCGCGCCGGGCAGTGGCTTCACTCCGGCCGCGATGGCCATGTAGCCGAGCAGTGCGATCAGCCCGAGCAGCAGGCTGTACGCCGGCAGCGCCGACATGTTCCGCTTGATCACGTCGCGGTTCTTGCTGGCCAGCACACCGGTGATGCTGTGCGGGTAGAGGAAGAGCGCCAGCGCCGAGCCGAGCGCCAGCGTCATGTACTGAAGCTGGTTGTTGCCGTTGAGCAGGATGCCGTCGTTCGGGTTGGGTGAGGCGTCGAACTTCGCGTCCGCGGCGGCGAAGATGTCACCCCAGCCGCCCAGCTTGTACGGCAGGTAGACGACCGCCACCAGGATGACGATGTAGATCAGGCTGTCCTTGACGAACGCGATGAGCGCGGGCGCGCGCAGCCCCGACTGGTACGTGTACGCGGCCAGGATGGCGAACGCGATGATGATCGGCAGGTGCCGGGCCAGCGCGTTGTCGCCGGTGACGCCCATCGTCTTGAGCACCGCTTCGATGCCGATGAGCTGCAACGCGATGTACGGCATGGTGGCCACGATGCCGGTGATGGCGATCAGCAGGGCCAGCACCGGCGAGTCGAACCGGTTGCGGACGAAGTCGGCCGGCGTGACGAACCCGTGCCGGTGCGACACCGACCAGAGGCGCACCAGCACCAGGAAGACCAGCGGGTAGATGACGATGGTGTACGGCACGGCGAAGAACCCGGCCGCGCCGGCACCGAACATCAACGCCGGCACCGCCACGAAGGTGTACGCGGTGTAGAGGTCACCGCCGACCAGGAACCAGGTGATCCAGCCGCCGAAGCTGCGGCCGCCCAGCCCCCACTCGTCCAGGTGCGCCATGTCCTTCGGTGCCCGCCACCGGGCGGCCACGAAGCCCATTGCGCTGACCAGGAGGAACAGCAGTGAAAAGACGATGATCTCGGTGAGATGGTCGCGCCACATCAGCGGCCACCCCGCTTCTTCGTCATCTGGTAGACCAGCGTCGTGGTGCCGACGCCGAGCAGGATGAAGGCCAGTTGCAGCCAGTAGAAGCGCGGGAAGCCGAAGACCCGGGGCGAGTCGCCGTTGAAGAGGGCCGGGATCAGCGGTACGACGATGGGGATGAAGAGCAACCAGTTCCAGGGGCTGTGGTCCTTCGCCCTGGCCGGCGCCGCGGTTGGCGCCTCCGGTTCGGGTGCAGCCATCTGACACACCTCCGGGGAGTCGAGGCTCTCGATGTAACGGCCGGAGGCTACGACCCTGTGATGGCCGTCACCTCGCCCGCCCGGAGGGCGCTGCGCCGAACGGCCGGCCGGCTGCGCCGAACGGCGCGACCGGCCGGCCCTGGCAGCGGAGGGTGCGGCGGCTCAGAGCGCGGCGAGGTGGGCGGTGTCGTTGACCGTGCGCACGGCCACGCCGCCGTCGGGCCACATGTCGAGCACCGAGATGCCGGCCGCGTCCAGGAAGAGCCGGTGCAGGAACCCGTCGCCGGCCGCGAGGGCGTCGCGCAGCATCAGCTTGATCGGCGAGACGTGCGAGACCACCACCACGGTCTCCCCGGGGTACGCGGTGAGCAGCCCGGCGGTCACGCGGTGCGCGCGTTCGGCGACATGGGTGAACGACTCTCCGTCCGGCGGGGCGATCCGGGGTGAGGCGAGCCAGGCGTCCATCTCCCCCGGCCACTGCTGACGCACCTCGGCGAAGGTGCGCCCCTCCCACGCGCCGAAGTCGCACTCGATCAGGTCGTCCTCGGTACGCACCGGCACGTCACCGCCGAGCGCTTCGGCGATCGCCGCCGCGGTGGCCGTACACCGGGACAGCGGTGAGCTGAGCACGGCCGCGACGGACGGGGCCAGCGCGGCCACCCGGGCGCCGGTGGCCCCGGCCTGGGCCCGGCCGCGCTCGGACAGGGGCACGTCACCGCGGCCGGAGTAGCGCCGCTGCTCGGTGTACTCGGTCTCACCGTGGCGGACCAGGATCAGCCGGGTGGCGGTGAAGGTCGGCCGTGGCTCCCACGAGGCCGGTGCGGTCGCCGGGTCGCTGCCGATCGCGGGTGTCGCCGGCGGTTGGCCCGCTTTCCGGGACGAGGTGGGACGGCCGGCGGCGGCGTCCATGGCGGCGTTGGCGAGCGCGTCGGCGTGCCGGTTCTGCTCGCGCGGAATCCAGGTGAACCGGACGGCGGTGAACCGGCCCACCAACCCGGCGGCCTGGGCGGCGAGGGGACGCAGGCCGGGGTGCTTGATCTGCCACCGGCCGCACATCTGCTCGACCACCAGTTTGGAGTCCATCCGGACGTCCACCTCGGCGGCACCCAGCTCGGCGGCGGCGGTCAGGCCGGCGATCAGCCCCTGGTACTCGGCGACGTTGTTCGTCGTCGTACCCAGCGACTCGGAACGCTCGGCGAGCACCTCGCCGGTCTCCGGGTCGAGCACCACCGCGCCGTAGCCGGCCGGGCCGGGGTTGCCCCGGGACCCACCGTCGGCCTCGACGGCGACCACGCGCGGCGCCACGACCTACAGGCCCGACTCGTTGGTACGAACCATGATCCGGCGGCAGTCCTCGCAGCGGACCACGTCGTCCGGGGCCGCCTTGCGGATGCGGGCCAGGTCGGCGCCGGACAGCTCCAGCCGACACCCGCCGCAGCGGCCCGCGGTGAGCAGCGCGGCACCGAGACCGGTGTCCTCGCGGATCTTGTCGTAGAGGGTGACCAGATCGCTCGGGAGGTCGGCGGCGAGCGGCTGACGGGCCCCCCGCTTGAACTCCTCCTCCTTGGCGATCTCGGCCAACGCGTCGTCGCGGCGCTGCTCGGTCGCGGCCCGCTTGTCCCGGGTGTCGGCCAGCCGCTGCTCCACGCCGTCCAGCACGCCCTGCGCGGTCTCGCGCTGCTCCATCAGCTCCAGTTCGGCGTCCTCCAGGTCGCCCTGGCGCCGGTTCAGCGAGACCAGCTCGTGCTGGAGCGCCTCCAACTCGCGGGCCGGGCCGGTGCCGGCGGCCAGCCGGTTCTCGTCCTTCTCCTTGCGGGCGCGGACCTGGTCGACGTCCTTCTCCAGCCGGGCGATGTCCCGGTCCAGGTCGTCGACCGCCACCTGGGCGCGGACCCGCTCGTCCTCCAACGACGACAGCTCCCGGGCCAGCGACTCCAGCTCGGCCCGCTCGGCAAGCGTTCGCCTGCGGTGGGCGAGCTGGGCGAGGTTGGTGTCGATCGCCTGGAGGTCGAGCAGGCGGCGCTGCACCTGAGGGTCAGCCTTCACGGTCGGGCTCCTTGTCGTCCACAACGGGTGCGGCGGCATGCACGGTCCACGGGTCGGTATCCAGGTCGGACACCAGCGTCTCGACGCCCAGCGCCTCCCGTAGGAGGGTGGCCAGGTCGTCCAGCCACGGTCGTTCGGTCGCCCAGTGGGCGGCGTCGATCAGGGCGGGACCATCGGCGGCGAGGTGCTCGCCGGCCGGGTGGTGCCGCAGGTCGGCGGTGAGGAACGCGTCCACCCCGGCGGCGGTCGCGGCGCCGAGGAAGCTGTCCCCCGACCCGCCGCTGACGGCGAGGGTACGAACCATACGCCCGGGATCCCCCGCGGCGCGAACTCCCCAGGACGTGACGGGGAGCACCACGGCGGCGTGCCGGGTCAGTTCGGCGAGGGTCATCGGCTCGGGCAGCTCGCCGATCCGGCCGAAACCCCGGTCGTCGCCGTGGGCGGGCGAGCCGGGCGCGGGCCGTTGGAGCGGGCGCAGATCGGTGAGCCCGAATCGGGCGGCGAGGGCGTCGGAGACGCCCGGGGAGGCCACGTCGGCGTTGGTGTGCGCCGCGTAGAGCGCCACCCCGGCCCGGATCATCTGGTGGATGATCCGCCCCTTGAAGGTCGTCGGCGCCACCGACGAGACCCCGCGCAGCAACAGCGGGTGATGCGCGACGATCATGTCCACGTCGGCGGCCAGTGCTTCGGCGACCGTCTCGGGCACCACGTCGACCACGCAGAGCACCCGGCGAACCGGGGCGGTCGGCTCGCCGAGCACCAGGCCCACCCGGTCCCAGTCCTCGGCCCAGACCGGTGGATAGCGCCGTTCCAGCTCGGCCACCACGTCGGTCACCGTGGGAACGGATCTGCTAGTGCTCACGGCGGGCCAGCTTACCGGCGCGGGGGCGGCCCAGCGGTGACGCCCGGCCCGGTCGCGTCGCGCCGTGGGCCCTAGACGGCTCCCACGGTGACGGCGTGCAGCGCGGCCAGCGGCATCGCCCACGGGAAGGCGTGCAGGTGTTGCTCTCCCGTGCCGGGCGGGTGCAGGGCGACCACGTCGTCACCGAAGAGCACCGTGACACCCCACTCGGCCAGCCGGGCCACACCGGCGCGGAACGCCGGATGGGCGGCCATCGCGACGTTGGTGTACGGCACCGCCACGATGGGGATGCCCTTGCCCTGCGCCTCGACCAGCAGCCCCAGCGCGAGTGTGTCGGTGATCCCGGCCGCCCACTTGTTGACCGTGTTGACCGTCGCCGGGCAGACGATCATGGCGTCGGCGGGGGGCAACACGTCCGGGTCGTCGGGATTCTTGTAGTGCGTCCGCACCGGGTGGCCGGTCTGCCGGGCCAGGGCGGCCTGGTCGACGAACTTGGCGCCGTCCGGCGTGACGACCACGCAGACGTCCCAGCCGTCCTGCTGCGCCAGGTCGACCAACTGCCCGACCCTGCGGGCCAGCGGCGAACCACAGGCGATGACGTAGAGCACCGCACGGTGCCCGCTGCCGCGCGCCGAACCGGCCATCACACCGGCTCCGCGGTCATACCCCTACTCCCATGTGCTCAGCCAACTCCGCTACCAGAGAAGACGGCGCACCACGTGTGCGACGAAGGACGTCCGACATCACCTCGTGGGCGATCGGCCGGCAGCGGATCTCCGACGGCGCGAGCCGATCACCCATCAGCAACATCTCGCCGGCGTTCGCCACGTCGCCGACCTGGGCGTACCCGCGGGCGATGTCGAGCAGGTGGTGGGCGCGGCGTTCGGGCAGCAGCGCGTTGAAGGAGTGCTCCGCGATGCGGTGGTGCACCTCCACCGCCCGACCCCCGTCGCCCAACTCCACCGCGGCGGCGGCCCGGTGCAGCTCGACGTTCGTCGGGCCGAACGACGTCCAGTAGTGGTTGTGGTCGCCGCCGAGCAGGGTCGCGGCCTCCTGGGCACCGTTGATCAGGTCGTCGACGCTTGCCGAGTCGCCGATGCGGGACGCGGCCATCGCGCCCTGCAGCAGCAGCATCCCGTAGACGGAGAGCCGGGCCGGGGTGACCTCGTTGCTTCCGCCCGGTGCCAGCCGGTTGGCGATCTGGACGTTCAGCTCCAGTGCGGGGCGGGCCCGACCCATCGCGGCCAGCGCGTTGCACACCCGGGTGGTGGCGATGCCGGCCAGTAGGGGGTCGTCGGCGCGCTGGGCCACCGCCATCGACCGGTCGGCGGCCAGCCAGGCCAGCTCGCACTCGCCGAGCTTGCGCAGCACCGAGGAGGCGATCTGGTAGACCTGGCCGAGCAGGTGGGCCGCCTCGGCGGCCCGCTCACCGCCGTAGGCGGCGTCGGCCGCCTGGGCGTCGCGCAGCAGCTTCGGCAGGGCCCGGGTGAGCATGCCGTAGCGGCCGTACTGGTAGGTGAGCCAGGCGTGGTTGACGGCCTTGCGCAGGTCGTCCAGCGGTGGCGGACACGGCACCGCGTCGAAGTACGCGCTCATCGAGTCGTAGCGTTCCAGCGCGGAACGAATCTCCTGCACCTCGACCTGGTCGATGCAGTTGAGGGCGTCGGCGCGCCGTTCCGGATCCTTGCCCATCAGCAGTTGCACGTCCATCTGGAGGATGTCGGCGATCTCGTAGAGGACGGAGAACTTGTCCAACCGGCGGACGCCGCGTTCGACCTTGTCCACCCAACTCTTGGACTTGCCGAGCCGGTCGGCGAAGACCTGTTGCGACATTTTGCGGCGCCCCCGCCAGTAGGCCACTCGCCGTCCTATGGGTAGCTCGTCCATCTGCCCATCCTCCTCTGCCGCCGCCGATAGATCGAGCGGGGGCGATGTCAGCGGGTGCGACGGCCGCCGTTCGCTTTCAGGTTCTCGCTGGTCGCACACGATGTACGTCAGTCGAACGGCTAGTCCTCGTACTTTCGTGCAAGTTGCACGAGCCGTTCGTCAACCTCAACGATCGTGGGTTACGGCAGTGACGGTGCTCGACATGCGACCTGGCGACCGCCGGGCCCGACGAGGGGAGATGGCACACATGTGGGGGAACGTCGGACCGCGCGTCGCCGAACTGTCACCACTGGAACGAGTCCGGCTGCGCAGGGTCGCCATGCGATACGTCACACACGGTTGGGAGGTCACGCCAGGGGCCTGCCTGGCCCGAAGTCGCTTCGTCTGTGGCCGGGCCGGATGTCCCACCGTGGGCTGCCACCCCGCCCTGGAGAACTGGGAGTTGGCCGCCAGCGCCGACCCCGCCCGGGTGGCCACCTGGTGGCGGAACCGTCCACACGGGGTGCTGCTGCCCACCGGCCGGACCTTCGACGTGTTGGAGGTGCCCGCCCACCTGGGCCGGCACGTCCTCGACGCGGTACAGATCCACCCGGCCGGCACCGGCGTACGCGGCCCGGTGCTCGTCACCCCCACCGGGCGGTGGATGTTCCTGGTCCGCCCCGGCGACCCGCTCCGGCCGGAGTTGGAGCACTGCTTCCACGTGGTCCGGCACGGGCCGGGCTCGTGGATCCCCGCGCCGCCCACCCGGCTGCCGGAGGGGCCGGTCCGCTGGGCGGTCGCCCCCGAGCAGGCCCGCTGGCAACTGCCGGACTCGTACCTCGTACAGAACACGTTGATCGGGGCGCTGCGCGCCACCGGGGTGACCCTCGCCCCCGACCTGCTCCCCGGTCACCTGCCGCTGCCCCGACGAGGCCGATGAGAGCGGCCCGACCGACGATTCGATCCGGTGCCCGACAGCGTCGCCGGGGCGCCGGTCCTCGTTGACAGGTGAGACAGCGCGCAACGCGCGCCACGAACGGGGGAACGATGTCCACGGACGACAGAGCGCCTCATCCCGGCGGCACCGAGCCGCCCCGACGCAGCCACCCACGGCACCGTTGGGCCGGCACCCGACCGTCCGGCTCGCGCCCCGGCCGCCCACGCCCCACCGGCTCCCGCCCAGCCGGCACCCACCGCCCAGTCCGCTAGACCACCCAACCCTCGCCCCGCCCCCGCACGGGGGGCGGGGGGCTAGGTGGTTCGGGGCAGGCCGGCGGAATGGTATTGGCGGGCGTCGTCGGTCACCACCGCGTGGGTGTGGTCGTCCAGGCTGTTCAGCCAACCCAGACCGGGGGTGCCCATGGCCAGGGCGGCGGTGGCGTACGCGTCGGCCACGCCGAGGTCCGTGCCGACCACTGTCACCGAGCGCAACCCGCTGGCCGGGGTGCCCCGGCGTGGGTCCAACACGTGCCGGCCCCGCTCGTAGACACCGGACGTCGCCACGGCCAGGTCGGTCCCGGTGAGCACCAGGCAGGTCGCCATGGCGTCCCAGGGGTGCCGGATGCCGATGCGCCACGGTGCCCCGGTCGGGGACAGGCCCCGCACCCGCAGGTCACCGCCGGCGTTCACGCAGTGGTTCACGGCACCGGCGGCGAGCAGGCGGTCCGAGGCGACCTGGGCGGCCCACCCCTTGACGAAGCCGGACGGGTCGAGCCGCCCGGTGGCGTACGCGTCGAAGAACCCGTCGGTGGCACCCCACAGGTCGGCACAGGTCTCCAGCACGAACCGCAGCTCCGCCGACGCCTCGGAGAGCAGCACCGCACCCCGGTCGAAGCGGCACACCTCGCTGTCCGGCCGGTACGTGCTGAACCGGGCGTCCACCTCGCGCATCCAGGCGAAGACGTCGTCGGCCAACTCGGACAGGGTGGCCGGCGGCAGGTCGTCGGCGAGGTCCAGGGTGATCGCCGTACCCATGATCTGCTCGACCCGGCACAGCCCGGGTCGGATCAGCGCCACCGGCACCTCAGAACGCCTGCTCGATCGCGCCCCGCAGCGACTGCTTGTAGGAGTTGCTGGTCTCGGTGGCACCGGAGACGGTGTTGACGTTGGCGCTCTGCTTCTGCACCACCTCGCCGCCGCTTCCGTCGTACCGGCCGCTGACGTCGTCGCTGTGGATGTCGGACTCACCCCCGCTGGGCAGCGACAGTGCGACGGCGTCGACGATCCGGCTGCCGGAGACCACGATCTGCACCTGCACGTACCCGTACTCGTTGTCCACGCCCGGCCCGGTGATCCGGCGGGTGGTCGGCTGCGGCGCCTTGGTGGTGGGCTGCGGCGCGGGCGGAGCCTTCGTGGTGGTGCGGGGGGTGCTGGGCGGCCGGGTGGCGCTCTTGGTGGGTTTGGCCGACGGCGGCGCGCTGGGCGCCACCGACGGCGTCGGTGCCCCGGCGGCCGGATCGGCAGCGGCGCCGGGGGCCGGGGCGGCGGCCGGGTCGACGTCCTGCGGGGTGGGGTCGACCGGCTGGGCGGTCGGCAGGTTCTGGGCGACCTGGGTGGCGGCCGGCGACCCCTTGAACACCACGAGCGCGGTGGTGCTGGCGGCCAGGCCGGTGATCGCGAGCAACGCGCGACGCATCTGATGCCTTCCTACAACTCGAACGTGGCCAGGTGGATCTGCCGTCGGGGCACGCCGGCCCGGCGCAGCGCGCGCACCGACTGCTCCACCAGGCCGGGTGGCCCACACAGGTAGACGTCGCGCCGGGCCACGTCGGGCACCAGTTGACGCAACCCGTCCGGGCTCATCAGCTGCCGGGGGCCGGGGTCGTCGCGGGACCCGATGACGTACCAGACCGAGGTGTCGCGCTCCTGCGCCAGCCAGTCCAGCTCGCGGCTGAGCAGCACGTCGGTGGGGGTACGGGCCCGGTAGATCAGGGCCGCGCCCGGCGGCAACTCCTCCAGCATCGCCCGGATCGGCGTGATGCCGCTGCCGCCCGCGATCAGCAGGGCCCGCTCGCGGACCCGGTGCGCCGCCGTGAAGGTGCCCGAGGGGCCCTCGGCCCAGACCCGGGTGCCCGGGGTCAGGTCCCGCAGGTCCCCGGTGTGCGCGCCGACGACCTTGACGGTGAGCCGCAACCAGCGCCCGTTCGCGGCGGCGGAGACGGAGAACGGGTGCGACTGCCACCAGCAGCCCCTGGTGAGGAAGCGCCAGCGGAAGTACTGGCCGCCGAGCATCGCCAGCCGGCCGAGCCGCTCGCCGGTGAGGTAGATGGAGATGGTGTCGGGACTCTCGGCGACCACGTCGGCGACCCGCAGTTTGTAGCGCAGGTTGAACGCCAGCGGCGCGAGCACCCGACCCCAGAGCAGGGCGGCGACCACCAGCAGGTAGAGCGCGATCCAACCGGTGCGGACCGGGCCGGGCTTGTAGAGCTGCGCGCCGTGGGTGAACTGGTGGCCGAAGCCGAGCAGCAGGATCAGGTAGCTGGACAGGTGCAGCAGGTGCCACAGCTCGTAGGGCAGCGCCCGGCGGATCCCCCGGATGCTGCTGAACCCGACAAGCATCATGAGGCCGGCGGCGACGAACGCCGACACCATGTCCTCGTAGTCGCCGAGCAGCGTGCCGACCTCGGCGAGGAGCGACTGGTTCCGCAGGTCGGCGTAGCCGACGATGATCAGCGACAGGTGCGCCAGCACGGCGACCAGCAGGGTGGCGCCGACGTCGCGGTGCCAGCGGGCCATCTGCTCGCCGCCGATCCACCGTTCCAGCACCGGCAGCCGGCTCATCATCAGCACCTGCACCAGCAGCAGGTAGCCGGCGATCAGGCCGGTGATCCGGCCGGCCGCGGTGACGGTGGACGCGGTGCTGCGCAACGAACCGGCGGGGGTGCCCAGCCACCACGGCAGCACGCTGGCGAGTAGCCCGACCAGGAGCAACAGGCCGAGCAGCCGCCGGCCGCCGGGTCCGCGCCGGTCCGGCACCTGCGGGGGTACGGGCGCAGCCGACCGGCCGCCGTGCCGGGACGAGGTCCCGGTACGACGGCCGGCGGCGTGGGTGTGCGAGTGCGTCACGCGTACAGCTTCATCGGGGCGTACTTCTGGCGGGGGAAGACCTTCTCGACCTCCGCGTTGGTGAGCCCGAACCGGCCCTGGGCCACCGCGCCGTACACGTTGAACATGTTGTTGTACTCCGGCACGTCACCGGAGTCCAGCTTGTCCAGACCGTTCCAGTCGCCGAGCAGCGAACCGGCCAGCTTCTTGCCGGAGAGGATCGTGACCACCCCACCGTGCCCGTGGTCGGTGCCGCCGGTGTTGGAACCGACCCGGCGGCCGAACTCGCTGGACACCATGATCGTCACGTCGGCGGCCTGCGGGCCGAGGTCGGTGAAGAAGGCCGCCATCGCGCTGGCCAGCTCGTTCAACCGGCGGTGCAACTGGCCGCCGGCGGCGGTGCCCTGGTTCTCGTGGGTGTCGTAGCCGCCCATCCCGACGGTGGCGACCCGGACGTTCGCGCCGCCCTTGATGAGCTGGGCGAGTTGCTTGAACGAGTTGCCGACGCCCTCGTACTTGACGCCCTCGGCGGGCTCGTACGGCTTGGCGGCCAACTGCTGGGCGGTGGCCAGCGCGCCCATGCCCTCCTGCACGGCCTCCTCGACCGGGTGGTTGATCCCGGTGAAGAGCCCCTTGATGGCGGCCTCGGTGGCGGCCCGGAACTTCTGGTCGCCGTTGAGCCGCAGCGATCCCACGTTGTTCAGCGACAGCGCGCCGTTGGTGCCCACAAGGGAGCGGGGCAGGGTGCTGCCGATGCCGACGCTGCGGAACGCGGTGCCCTTGCCCAGGTGGTCGACCAGACCGTCGAGCCAGCCCCGGCCACCGGTCTCGTTGGGCAGGCCGCCCAGGTTGCAGGCGTCCGCGGCCTGGAAGTGGCTGCGCGACAACCGCGGGTCCGAGGTCCCCGGGACGAAGCCCAGCTGACCGGCCGCGAGCCACTTCTCCAGCGGCTTGAACGCGCTGGTCAGCTTGAAACCACGGTCCAGGGCCAGCGAGTCGTTGCCGAGCAGCAGGTCGGGGCGGGCCTTGGCGAGCACCGGCTCGTTGTCCGGCGCGACCAGGCTCAGCCCGTCCAGGCCGCCGTAGAGGAAGACGTGGATCAGGGTGCCGGTCGGGGTCGCCGCGAACGACGCCGACGTGGTCACGAACTGGGCGGTGGCCAGGGCGGTGGCGGTGGCCGCGGCACCCACGACGAAGGTCCGCCGGGTGACGCCACGACCGTCCTGCTGGGCCTCCTCCAGGTTCTCCAGAGTGCGGTAGCGGTCGGCCTCGGCGGCGTTCTCGGCGGCGACGATGTCCGCCTCCGCGCGCAGCAACGCCTCGGCCGGGTTGTCGGCCAGCCGTCGCACGTCGGGGCATTCGGGGTGCAGGGGGAAAGAGTTGTACACAGTCTTCTCCATCGGGTGCCTCACCGGAGGTGGTGCTGGGGGGAAGCGAGGATCGCCCGCGCGACGGCGGTGATGGCCCCGTTGAACGTGGCGTCCACCTTGGCAGTCGCCGGCACACCGGCCACACCGAGGATGAGGTTCTTCTCCCGCGTGCTCAGCAGCTGGCCCACCAGCCGCTGGGAGAGCGCGTCCACGTACGCCCCGGCGGTGGCCGGCGGCTTGGCGATCAACTTCTCGGGCGCCGTGTACGTGAAGGCGGTACGGTAGCCGGCGATGATCTCGCCCGCCTCGTTCCAGCCGTTGACCATGGTGCCGGCCGACGTCCAGGCGACGTAGACGTCCGGGTAGCCGTCCGGGGTGGGCTGACCCATCGGGTAGTGGCCCAGCTCGCGCAGCTTGTCGTGGATCTGCCGCAGGCCGCGGGCGTACGGGGTGCGCTTGTTGTCGCCGTTGTTGTGCTTCGGCGACGGGTCCGGTGAGACGCCCAGGGTGCGGTACGTGGCGACCAGGTACTCCATCGGCCGGCGCACCTTCTGGCCCACGCCGGCCCAGAACTCCGAGGAGCTGAACAGCGCCATCAGCACCGGCTTGATCAGGCCGTTGTTGGTGGTGTACGTCTTGGCCAGCCGGTCCACCAGGGACTTCGGCGGGGTGTCCGAGACGAACCGGGTCGCCAGGCTCTGCGCGACGTACCTCGCCGTCGACGGGTGCAGCGCGATGTAGGCGATGTACGCGTCGATCGCCGCGTCGGCCTTCTTCGGGTCCAGTGAGTCGTTGGCGTGGGTGAAGCCAAGGATCTTCACCTTGCCGACGTAGTGCTGTTCCGGCTTGAAGACGTACTTGCCGTCCCGGTCGATGCCGCGACCGGTCTGCAGCATGGCCGCCTGCCGGACGTCCTGCTCCTCGTAGCCGCCGTCGACGCCGACCGAGTAGAGCTCGAGGTTCTCCCGAGCGAGGTTCTCGTTGATCGCGTCCTTGCGGGAGTCCTTCTGGTTCAGGTAGATCAGCAGCGCGGGGTGCTTGTTCGCGGCGACGAGCATCTCGGGGTAGCTGCCCAGCGCGTGCTTGCGCACGACGTCCTGGTCGAACGAGTTGCGGTAGACCTCGCCGCCGTCGAAGTCGGCCGCGACGTGCAGGAAGTCGTTCCAGAAGTCGACCATCACCTCGAACAGCTGGCGCTTCGACCAGATCTGCCGCGCGATGGTGGCGTCGACCATCTCCCGCTCCGGCTGGGCGCCCTGCTCGTTGAGCTGGTCCCGCTGGGTGCGCAACTGCTGCGGGTTGAGCTTCAGGGTGGGCAGTTCGGAGAGCTTCAGCTCGGCCTTGCTCGGTTCCAGCTTGTCCGGCTCCAACTGGGCGCGGATCCAGGCGTCGATGCCCTGGCTCTTGATGTCGGCGACCACCGCGGGCGTCGGCCCGAAGGTGGCACGCCGGGCCAGGTGCAGGATCGGGTCCTTGGCCAGCACCGTCTTGACTGTCACCTTGGTCGCCGCCGCGGCGGCGGCCGGGCCGGGCAGGGTCCGTCCACTTGTCGGCGCGTTCTTCTTCAGCGCCTCACCGGCCCGGGAGCCCATGTAGCTCTCGTTCTGCTCGGTGTACGTACGCACCGTGCTGGGCTGCTGGCCGCTGGGCCGCGCCGCGGTGCCGTCGGTCACCGTGCTGCCGGTCGCGTCGCCGGCCGCTGCCGCCTCGTCGCCGAAGAGGCCACGGAACTGCGGGGTCATGGCGATCGCCGCGCCACCGGCGACGACGGCCGCGGTGCCGCCGAGGGCGGCCATGGCCCTGCGCCGGCCGACCTTGCGGCCCGGGTCGCCGTCATCGTCCAGGGCGGGCAGTCCGGCACCGGCCGGTCGCGCCGGCGCCGGCCGGCCGAGACCCTCCGGGCCGACCCACTGCGGTCCGCGCGGGCCGGGGGCCGGCTGTCCGGCGTGGGCGTAACCGTCGCCGTACTGCTCACGCGGGTCGGCCTGCGCCGGGTAGCCGCCCTGGTAGGGGTGGGGCGAGTCGTACCCGTACGGCGCGGGCGTGTGGGGGTCGCCGTAGCCGTCCGCGCTGTGGTGCTGGCGTCCGTCCCAACCGCGGTCGTCCCGCGGTCGACGTGGTGGCACATTCTGGTCGGCCATGTACCAATCCCGATTTCTGATGAGCGCCGAGAACTGCGACCGGGCAGGTGCGGCAGGTGCGGCGACTGTTGCCTGAGGGGGTTGCTACGGCAAGGTAGCCAAGCCCTCAGGTGCCTTCAAGGTGGGCCGACCACCCGCAGGAGGGCACTTAAGACAGCGCTCAGCGCGTCGTCGGGATCGGGCGGCGGGTCGGAGTCGAGCGCGGACCCTCCCAGCAGGGCGTACGCGCGGCAGCCGGGCACAGATCGGACCACCCCGCCGTGGGCGACACGTTCCGCGCCGCCCATCACCACAGACAAACTTAAGGTTTGGGTAAGCCGGACATGAGGTGCGCTCGCGTGGCGGAAAAGTAGCAGCAGCGGGCGGGCGTGAGCCGCCGTCACGGCGGGTATGCCGCCGAACCGCTGAACGCGTGAGGGGAAGGCAGCGCCATGCTCAGCAAAGAGGATCAGCGCAGGTTCGACCAGATCACCCGTCAGCTCCGGGAGAGTGACCCGGCCTTCTTCGCCCGGCTGGACCACCGGGCCCGGGCCCGCAGGGGCCGCTACCTGATGTTGTTGACCATCGTGCTGTGGGCGTCGCTGCCAGCGATAGCCGTGTTCGCCGGCCAGTTGACCGGCGCGATCTGCGCGGTGGTGCTCGTGGCGAACGCCGCGATCATGTGGCGGTTCCGCCGCCGGTGGACGTGACGGCTCACCGGTCGGCCGGGCCGAAGGCCCGGTACGCACGACGCAAGCGTTCCAGCAGCCCCGGCCCACCGATGGCCGGAGCTGGCGCTCCGAGCTGGCGCAGCAGGAGGTCGGGGCCGGTCGCCAGTCGGGGTGGCCGATCGGGCAGCGGCACCGACGGCATCCAGAACCGGTCCGCCGATTCGGCCAGCGGGGTTGCCGGCAGCCCGGCGAGCGCGCGGGCCGCGCCGACCGGTGCCACGACGTCCACAGTCGACCCCGGTCGGTCCGGTTCGGACGGTGGGCCGGCCGGTGCGGGTGGCAACGCGGCGCCGGTGGCCTCGACCCGCCGGGCGCGCAACTCGTCGAGCAACTGGGCACGGGACCGGCCGCGCCAGTGCAGCAACTCGAACGGGTCCGCGTCGAACGCCTCGGCCAACAGGTAGAACGTCGCCGCGAGGTGCTTGCACGGCACCGCGAAGTCGGGGCAGTTGCACCGCTGGGTCAGCTCGTCGACGGCGGCGGGAAAGAGCGGCGCGCCAGCGGCGACGAACAGCTCCTCCAACTCGTCGGGCAGGTCCCCGGCGAGCAGTCGGGCGCTGAAGAACGCCTGGCCGGCCAGCTCCGCCTCGATCCGGGACCAGAGTGCGGCCGGGAACGGCCTCAGCGCGATCGACACCTGGTACGGCTGCGGGCGCGAGCCCTGCACCACCGCGCTGACCCGCCCCGGTGCGATGTCGAGCGCGAGCACCTGACCGGCCCGCGCGTACGAACGGCCACGGGTCAGCCGGGTGCCGAGCGCGAAGGACTCCAGCACCTCCAGGAATCGTCGCGACCACCAGGAACTGCCGATCGCGCCCCGGGCGCTGCGCGCCCGCAGACCCCCGTCGACCCGGCGGGGACGCCCGTAGTCGGCGAACCGGTCGGTACTCGGCTGGCTCACTCCAGCGCTCCGCTGCGCTCCACGCCGGCGTGAGGCACCACGCTGTGCCTGATGGTTCGCGCGCTCCGCTCGCTCACTCCACCACCGCCCCGGCCTCCAGGGCGAACAGGTCGCGCAACTGGCCGGTGGACAACTCGGTGATCCACTGCTCGCCGGTGCCGACCACCCGCTCGGCCAGGTTGCGCTTGTCCGCGATCAGCGCGGCCACCTTCTCCTCCACCGTGCCGGCGCAGACGAACTTGCGGACCTGCACGCGCCGACGTTGACCGATGCGGAACGCCCGATCGGTGGCCTGGTCCTCCACCGCCGGGTTCCACCACCGGTCCACGTGCACCACGTGGTTGGCGGCGGTCAGGGTGAGGCCGGTGCCACCGGCCTTGAGGGAGAGGACGAACAGCGGCGGACCGTCCGCCGACTGGAAGCGCTGCACCAGGGCGTCCCGCTCGGCCTTGCCGAGACCGCCGTGCAGGAACGACACCTCCCGGCCGAACCGCGCCGACAGGTGACCCCGCAGCATCGCCCCGAACTCGGCGTACTGGGTGAACAGCAGCGCCCGCTCCCCCGCCGCCAGCACCTCCTCCAGGATCTCGGTCAGTCGGGCCAGCTTGCCGGAGCGACCCTCCAACGCCGAGCCGTCGCGCAGCAGTTGGGCCGGGTGGTTGCAGACCTGCTTCAGTCGGGTCATGGTGGCCAGCACCAGGCCGCGTCGCTCGATGCCGTCGCTGGTCTCGATCCGGGCCAGCATGTCGTCGACCACCACCCGGTACAGGGCGGCCTGCTCCGCGGTGAGGTTGCAGACCACCTCCATCTCCAGCTTCTCCGGCAGATCCGAGATGATCGACGAGTCGGTCTTGAGGCGGCGCAACACGAACGGCCCGGTGATCCGGCGCAGCCGCTCGGCGGCCTCGACGTCGCCGTTGCGCTCGATCGGCTCGGCGAACCGCTTACGGAACGTCGCCGCCGGCCCCAGCAGACCCGGGTTGGCGAACTGCATGATCGACCACAGGTCGGCGAGCCGGTTCTCCACCGGCGTACCGGTCACCGCCACCCGCTGCCGGGCGGGCAGCGCGCGGACCGCCTCGGCCTGCCGGGTCGACGCGTTCTTGATCGCCTGCGCCTCGTCCACCACCACCCGGTGCCAGTCGATGCCGGCCAGGTCGACGGCGTCGCGGGCGGCCACCGAGTAGGTGGTGAGGACCAGGTCCGCGCCGTGCGCGGCAGTCGTGAACTCCGCCCCCCGCGCGCGCTCCGCGCCATGGTGTACGTGCACCCGAAGCGTCGGCGTGAACCGTGCCGCCTCCCGTTGCCAGTTGCCGACCAGCGACATCGGACAGACCAGCAGCGTCGGCCCGGCGTCCGGTGGATCCCCGGCGAGCAGCGCGAGCAACTGCACGGTCTTGCCCAGCCCCATGTCGTCGGCGAGCACGCCGCCCAAGCCGAGCGAGCGCAGGAAGGCAAGCCAGGCCAGTCCACGCTGTTGGTACGGCCGCAGCGTCCCCTGAAAACCCGGCGGCGGGTCCAGCGGGGTGAGCCGGCGCTCGACCGCCCCGGCGAGCAGGTCGCCAAGTGCCCCGTCGGCGGTCACCTCCAGCACCGGCAGCGCCCCGGTGGCCTCGCCGTCGTCCAGGCCGAGGCGGAGCAGGTCGGCGACGCTCAGCTCACCCGCCGAGCGGAGCAGACGCAGACCGGCGGCGAGCCGCCCCGGATCGAGTTCGACCCACCGGCCGCGCAGCCGCACCAGCGGGGTCTTCATCTCGGCCAGTGCCGCCAACTCCTCGGCCGACAACGGCTGGTCACCGAGGGCGATCTCCCAGCGGTAGTCGACCAGGGCGTCCAGACCGACACCGGTTTCGGTGCCACCGACCGTGCCCGGCGCGGTGCGGCTGCGGGCCCGCAGCCGGGCGCCGAGCCGCGCCGACCGGCGCTGCCACCACGAGGGCAGCAGCACCCCGAAGCCGGCCGCGTGCAACACCGGGGCACCCTCGCTGAGGAACCGGTGCGCCCCCTCGACATCCAGGTCCATCGCCTCGGGAGCGGCGGTGCGCAACGCGGCGTCCAGGTCCGGCCAGAGCCGGCTGGCCCGACCCAGCTCGGCCAGCAGCGTCTCCTGCGGGCTGCTCGTGCGACCGGCCAGGCCGCCGAGCGTCTGCGGCGCCCGCCAGACCTGCCCGGCGTCGACGTGCAGACCGGGCTCGTCCGCCGCCTGCAACCCGAACTCCAGCCGCCACCGACCGCCACCGACCGACTCCGCCGGCACCGGCGTGCTGTCGGCCAGCAGTGGCGTGCTGTCGGCCGGCGCCGGGCGGGTGGCGAGGATCGGTTCGGTGACCTCGTCGGGGGCTGGCTCCACCAGCCGGAAACTGGCCCGCACCGGGCCGCCAGCGGCGTCCCGCTGCCAGACGTCCAGCTCTTCGCGCAGCGTGGCCAACGCCAGGGGATCGACGGTGAAGTCACGCCGAGGGCCGGCGAGCGCGGCCAACCAGGCCGGTGCCGGGCCACCCGGCCGCAGTCCCCGGGCCAGCGTGGTGGTCGCCAGAGCAGCCCGCGCGGCGGCGTCGGTCAACGCGTCGAGCGCGTCCGCGACCAGCGCGGCGGCCGTCAGCTCAACCCCACCCGGATCGGCCGAGGCCGAGACGGGTGAGGTCGGCACTGCCGAGGTCGGGGTGGGCTGCGCGGCGGCGGCTCGGGACGCCGGCGGCAGGGCCAGCGCCAGTGATCGCGCCCAGCCGGCGTCGGTGCCGGTCAACAGCGGCCGCCATACCGCACGCGCCGACACCTGCGCGGAACCGCCCGACGAAGCCCCTGCGGCAAGCGGTGAATCCGTCGCCGCGGCGACGCCGGGGAGCACCCGGCCCCGGGTTACCAGGTCGGCGGCGAAGTCGGCCAACTCGGCGAGGTGGCGCAGGGTGGCGCCGGGCACCGCCGGGAGGTCGTCCAGGGCGCGTAGCAGTGGCAGCGCGTCGTCCGGGGCGTACACCAGCACGGGGACCCGCCACCCGGCCAGGGTGAGCCGGCCGCGGGCCGGGGGTGCGACGGCGGTCCGGATCAGCTCGGGTGAGTCGGTGGGCGTGCCGGCCCGGGTGGGCAGGGTCAGCAGCGCGGTGCCCGGGCGGGTCGGCTCGGCGACGTCGCCGAGGACGGCGGCCAGGTCGGCGTGCCCGGCGGCGAAGGGGTGCGGGCGCTCCCGGGGCGGCCGGCCGGGACGGGTCGACGCTTGTGGCGCGGCGCTGTCCTCGGCCCAGACGGCGAGACCGCCGGTCGAGCCGTCGCCGGGCTTCCACAGCCCGTGGATGACCAGCACCTGCTCCCCCTCGTCGCCGCCCGCGCCCAGGATATGCGGCCCCGCTGGGCGATCACGCGCCCCACCGGCCCGGGCACCGACCCAACGAAGATCAGGTGATGAAAAGTAGGTTCAGGGACGGTTCCTGACCTACTTTTCATCACCTGATCAAGGAGGGTCAGATCGCGCCGGACTCGCCGTCGGTCAGCTCGCGGAGGATGTCGGCGTGGCCGGCGTGTCGGGCCGTCTCCTCGATCAGGTGCACCAGGATCCAACGCAGCGACACCTCGCCGAGCTGCGGGTGCGGCACCACGTGGTCGAGGTCGAAACGCGCGGCGATCGACCGGGACCGGGCGCAGGCCCGCTCGTACGCCTCGGTGAGCCCGGCGACGGTGTCCTGGTCGCCGAGGGTGAAGCTCGCCGCCGCGTCCTCCGCCGAGGTGAGGTGGACGTCGCCCGGCTCGGGGGCCAGCAGGGTCGGGAACCAGTTCCGCTCGACCAGGGTCAGGTGCTTGACCAGCCCGGCGAGCGTGGTCGCCGAGGGCACCAGCCGCCGGCCGGCGTCGGCGTCGGAGAGACCGCGCACCTTGCGCAGCAGCACGCCACGGTGGAAGTCGAGAAACGAGTCCAGTACGGCACGCTCGTCGCCGGTGCGGGCGAGCACCGGACCGAGCGTCGGATCGATCGTCTGCTCCATCCGCCGACCCTAGCCACGGGCCGGGTCTCCCCGCTGCCCCGCTTATCGCTGCGGGCGGGCGACACGACGGGCAGGATGGGCGCATGGCTTCATCCGTGCGAATCCCTCTCGTCGGCGGCTCGGCGGACGGGCAGACCATCACCGTCGAACTGGACAGCAACGGCCGACCACCGCTGACCCACCACCACCTCGGCTCGGGTGGGCTGGCGGGGGCACAGATCTACGAGCTGGAGACCGCCCACGAAGAGGCCAGCGAGTGGCGCTACCGGTGGACCGGCCCCGCGGTCTGAGCGCCCACTCAGACCCGGGTCAGGGCCTGACTGCGCAGGCCCTCCAACACGCCGCGGGTGACCTCCGAGGTGCCCCGCGCCTGCTCGCACACCTCCGCCACCCGGCGGGCGGTGGCCTCGGCGCGTTGCTCCCGCTCGTCCCACAGCCTGTCGACCTCGGCCAACAGCGGGCCCTCGACCTCCCGCTCCACACCGCGCAGGGCCGGCACGCCGAGCCGCTGGGCCAGGTCGAAGACCTTGCCGGCGTACGGCAGGGGCAGGAACGGTGTGCCGACCATCGCCGCGAAGATCAGGAAGTGCAGGCGCATGCCGACGGCCAGGTCGAAGTGCCGCATCAGCCCGAGTACCTGCTGCGGAGAGTAGGTGCCGTGCAGGATCCGACCGTGATCGGCGGCGACCATGTGGGAGAGCACCCCGTGGGCGTGCCGAATGTCGTCGCGCTCCATCGGCACGAACAGCACGTACGCGTCGATCCGGTGCACCAGGAAGTCACCGATCTGGGCCAGCAGCCGGTGGTAGCCGTCCACGTCCAGCCGCTCGGCGGCCCGCCCCGGCTCCCGCACGCTGATCCCGACCAGCCGCTTACCGACCGGCACGCCCTCCTCGGCGAGCAGGTGCGCCGGGAAGTCCTCGGGCTGCAACAGGAAGGCCGGGTCCGCGGTGACCGTGATCGGGTTGAGCAGACCGGCCTCCTCCAGCACCATCCGGGACTCCTGGTCACGGACCGTCACCTGGGTTGCGCCGGAGAGCGTCTCCCGGACCATGCCGGTGTCCACCCCGTCGCTGAGCGGCCCGACCCCCACCGCGTACGTGATCAGGGGCAGGCCACGCTCCTGGGCGACCCGGACCACCCGCAGGTAGCGGCGGGCCTCCCGGTCGTAGAGGATGCCGCCGCCGCCCAGGATGAGCAGGTCGAGCTGGGCCAGGACCAGGGCGGAGTCGGTACGGCTGACGCCCTCCCACGGCACCGCCTCGACATCCGGATGGGCGGCCCGGGTGTGCTCCGGGTTACGGGAGAAGACAATGATCCGGGCGTTTGGTTCCTGCGTGCGCAGATCGGTGAGCAGGCCGGTGAGGATCGCCTCGTCGCCGAGATTTCGCCCACCGTACGAGCCGAGCACACCGATGGTCAGTCCGGCGCCATGCGTCATCCGTCGCTCCTCCCCAGGTGCGGTCCGCGCCGGTTTCCCGCTGGGCAGGTGAACAGTCCTGCCGGGGGGACCGTCCTGGGTCGCTCCCGACTCAGCTCGCCGCGGTGATGCGCTTCGCCATCTGCTGCGAGATGACCTCGAAGCCCAGACTCCGGTAGAGCCCGATCGCCACGGCGTTCGAACCGAAGACGTTCAGACCCAACTCGGGCACGTTGAGCTGGGCGAGTTCGGCCTCGATGAGCTGGATCATCCGACGTGCGTAGCCGCGTCCCCGGTGCTCCGGATGCACCTCGATGTTGTGGATCCAGGCCTGGCGCGGGGCGGTCGCCGCCGGCAGGGTCACCCAGATCCAGCCGATCTCGGTGTCGTCGACCCGGCCCAGCCGCAGCAGGGCCCCCTCGGTCGCCGCGCCGGCCGGCAGCGTCTCCCGGATCTGGCTGACCGACCGTTCGAGGGCCGCCTCCGGGGTCAACCCACGGTTCACGACCAGGTCCTCCGCGTACCCCTGCTCCAACTCCCCGAGCAACCGGGCCAGGTCCTGCGCCGTCATCGGTGTCAACGTCAACTCCACCGAATCCTCCCCTCTGTCGTCGCCGGTGAAGAGTGCAGCAGATCCGACCCGGGCACGCCACCGGGTTCGGTCCCGTACGGGCGCGGGTTTCGGACCTGGGGGTGGGGACGAGGGGTCCGATTGCCGCCAGACGGGCAGGTCCGCGCGGCCACATGATCGTTCGCATGATGACACTCAACGACAGGGTCGCCCTGGTGACCGGGGGCTCTCGCGGCATCGGGGCCGGCATCGCCCTGCGCCTGGCCCAGGACGGTGCCGACGTGGCGCTGACCTACCGGCAGGACGCGGATCGGGCCGCGACAGTGGTGAAGCAGATCGAGGCGCTGGGCCGGCGGGCGCTGGCCATCCAGGCCGACGGTGCCGACCCGAGCGCCGTGCGGGGCGCCGTCGACCGGGTGGCCGCCGACCTGGGTCGGCTGGACATCCTGGTGAACAACGCGGCGGTCTTCCTGGTCGGCGCCGTGGACGAACTCGGCCCGGCGGAGCTGGAGCAGACCATCGCGGTGAACATCCGGGCACCGTACGTCGCCGTGCAGGCGGCGCTGCGGCACCTGGGCGAAGGCGGACGGATCATCAGCATCGGCAGCAACGTCGGTGAACGGGCCGTCTTCCCCGGGCTGACGCTCTACTGCATGAGCAAGACCGCGCTCGTCGGGTTGACCCGGGGCCTGGCCCGCGAACTGGGCCCCCGGAACATCACCGTCAACCTGGTCAACCCCGGGCCGACCGACACGGACGCCAATCCGGCGGACGGCCCGAACGCGGCGGCCATCAGGGGATTCACCGCCGTCGGCCGCTACGCTCGCCCCGCCGACATCGCGGCCACCGTCGCGCACCTGGCCAGCCCCGAGGCCGGGTACGTGACAGGTGCGGTGCTCAATGTGGACGGCGGCTTCACCAGCTGAGGGCCCCGGGCGGCGCTACACCCGCCAACGGACAGCACTGTGCCTAGCCGGCCAACCGTGGATCGGCCAGCGGCCCACTGAGTACTCCCACGTCCAGCCTTGGGTCTGGACCAGGTCGAACACCGCCTGCCAGTCCTCCACCGAAGCATCTTCGACACGCACGTCCGGCAACGCACCCATCAGGTCCGGGTCGAAGAAGTTCTTGACGTCGTCCCACAAAAGGTCAGGCACCCCGTCATGCTGACTGACGAGCGGTGATCATGCAGCCCCTTATCGCGTCGGGGCGGTTTCCGCTTGTGGTGAAGGGTGGGCGCGGCAGGTCTCGAACCTGCGACCCCTCGCTCGCAAGTTCAGGGCCGCAGACGCCTGGGTAGTCACTCAGTTAGTCACTCATCGTCCACTTTTACCTTGCCGCTGCCGTGGCAAATGCCGCAGGACTCCCACTTAGTGCCCCCGCCGAACGTTCGAGTCTCGTAGCCTTGCTGATTCCAGATCGTGTCGGTCGACGTGGGCCTCGGTACATTCGTTCCGCCACTACCGCTACAGAACGGACAGGTGACCTTGTGGCGTCGCTTGCGAAAAAGTCCCATGTGTCGGCACTTCCCATCTTGGAACGCATGCCGGTGACCGCGTTTACTAAATGTAGAGCGCTTCAGCCGGCCCCGCATCTCGCGCTCTTGGGATCTACGTCCGTAGTTGGCATCGGCGCGACCAGATGGGAGTACGCACAACCGGCGACGGCAACCGAACGATCAAGAAACGATTAGCCAGGCGGGTAGGACGTTTCAGCGGGCTGACTCGCTGGAGTACATCCGTTTGAAGGCCCAGCCCTGGGCCATGGTGCGGTGGAAACGTTCGATCTTGCCGTTGGTTTGTGGGCGGTAGGGGCGGGTGCGTTTGGCGGTGATGCCCAGCTGGGTTCAGGCGTCACGCCAGGCGTGGCTGCGGTAGCAGCTGCCGTTGTCGGAGAGCCCTCGTTGGGTGCACACGGGAAACAGCCAGCCTTCCAACAGTCCGGTTGCACCGACATGCGACACACCGCACGTCGTCCAGGCCATCGCTCGGCGCGCTGACATCAGACTCACGCTGACGGTCTATTCACGCACGAACTTGGACGCGCTGCGCCAAGCGCTCGGCAAGCGGGACAGACGGCTATCGTGAACCCGTTGCTGTCAGCATTGCTGTCAACAGCCGCCCGCTCAATCTTGTAACGTGCTTCGTTGCTGGTCAGGATGGTGGGCGCGGCAGGTTTCGAACCTGCGACCCCTCGCTTGTAAGGCGAGTGCTCTCCCACTGAGCTACGCGCCCGGATCGCCCGTGCGGCGGGCCGGTGGCTGGCAAGCTTACCTTGCTCACCGCCGACCTCGGCGCACGGCGTACCCCGGTCAGATGGTCGCTTCGGCGATGGCCTTGCGCCAGCCCTGCTGGTCGCGGGCCTCGCCCGGGCCGTTCATCTCGGCGTAGCGGACCACACCGGCCTTGTCGATGACGAAGGTGCCCCGGTTGGCGAAGCCGGCGACATCGTTGAAGACCCCGTACGCCTGGGCGACGGCGCCGTGCGGCCAGAAGTCGGCAAGCATGGGGAACTGGTAGCCCTCGCGGTCGGCCCAGACCTTGTGGCTGTAGACCGAGTCGACGCTGACCGTCAGCACCTGGACGTCGTCGTTCACGTACGCGTCGAGGTTGTCTCGCACCTCGCTCAGCTCGCCCTGGCAGGTGCCGGTGAAGGCGAACGGGTAGAAGACCAGCAGCACGCCGCGCCTGCCCCGGAAATCGGAGAGTCGGACTTCCTGGTTGTTCTGGTCCTTCAGCACGAAGTCCGGTGCCTCGGCACCAACCTCGATGGGCATGCGTGATCTCCTCGGGGGTCGAGTCGGGGGGAACGGCACCAGCCTGCCACCCGACGGTGCGGACCGCCGGGCCGACGAAACGGCGCGGGCTACTTCTTGGCCTTGGCCCCTCGGCGCAGCACCAGACGTGCGCCGCTCCAGTCCCGGCCGGCGTTGACGGTCGAGGTCTGCTGAAGGCCGGCGGTGGGCGCGGACTCCGCGACCTCGCTCGGCTCGACGTGCCCGTCACGCCCCGCCTTCGGGGTGAGTAGCCACACGACCCCGTTGTCGGCCAGCGGGCCGAGGGCATCGACGAGAAGTTCGAAAAGGTCACCGTCGCCGTCGCGGTACCAAACCAGCACCGCGTCGACCACCTCGTCGGTGTCCTCGTCGACCAGCTCTCCACAGCGGTCGGTCAGGGCGTCCCGGAGATCCTGGTCGACGTCGTCGTCGTACCCCATCTCCATGACGACCATCCCCGGTTCGATTCCGAACCGGTCCGCCAGGCTGCGTACCCCGTCGGCGGCCTGACCAGCGGTCGCGCTCACTGTCGCGTGCCTCCTCATCTCGTCCCTGCTCGCGGCGTCGGTGCGACGCCGTCAGGCAAAGTCCACACACTTGTGCGTCCCCGCGCAAGTGGCGCACCGGGTGCAACGGAATTTACCGTGCCAGCAGCGTACGGGCACCGTCGGTAATGGCTTCCGCCGAGACCAGAACATGACGCGCTGCTGGACCTAATGGTACAAACGAGTCAACTCCGGCCACGCGCCGCGCGGCACCGACATATCCGGCGTCGACAAGCGCGGCGATCACTCCCTCGCCGACCCCACCGGAACGGCGCGTCTCGTCCACCACCAGCACCCGACCCGTCGCCGAGGACTCCCGGATGATGTCGGCCACCGGCAGCGGGGCCAGCCAGCGCAGATCCACCACCCGGGTGCCCACCCCCTCCTCGGCGAGGACCGCCGCGGCCCGCAGCGACATCCGCACCCCGTTACCGAAGGTGATGATGGTCAGGTCGTCGGCCGAGCCGACCCGGTAGACGCGGGCCCGACCGATCGGCACGTGCCCGGAAACCCACGCGCCCGGCTCCGGATAGGCGGCCAGCCACTCCCCGTCGCCCTCGGCGTACAGGTCACGGGTGTGGTAGAGGGCGATCGGCTCCACGAACACGCAGACGCTGCCGTCCACCGCCGCGCTGGCCAGGCAGGTCCGCAGCATGGGCGCCGCGTCGTCCGGCCGCGCCGGCACCGCGACCACCAGACCCGGCACATCCCGGAGTACGGCCACCGAGTTGTCGTTGTGGAAGTGCCCGCCGAAACCCTCCTGGTACGCCAACCCGGCGACCCGGACCACCATCGGATTGCGGAACGCCCCCCGCGAGAAGAACTGCATGGTCGCCGCCTCGCCGCGCAGCTGGTCCTCGGCGTTGTGCAGGTACGCCAGGTACTGGATCTCCGGCACCGGCAGCATCCCGGCCAACCCGGCGCCGAGACCCAGCCCGAGCACCGACGTCTCGTCGAGCAGTGTGTCGAAGACCCGGGCCGCCCCGAAACGGTCGCGCAGCCCCTTCGTCACCCCGTACACACCGCCCTTGGCGGCCACGTCCTCGCCGAAGATCGCCATCTGCGGGTGGTCGAGCATCCCGTCGGCGAGCGCCGCGTTGATGCTCTGCGCCAGGCTCATCGGGCCGGCCAACTCCGGCGGCTTACCGCCGAACGCCTCGACCCGGGTGCCGGCGCCCGGCCCGCTGGCCCGCGCCGCGGCGTCGGCCACCGCCCGCGCCACCCGCACCGGACGGCGTGGGGCCAGCGCCGACACCACGTCGGCCGCGGAGGCCAGCTTCGGCTCGCCCAGCACCTCCTCGGCCAGCCGGCGTACCTGCCAGCCGGTCTCGTCGTACCGGGCCAGCAGCTCCTCGCCGGTGGCCACGCCGGCGTCGACGAGCAGCCGCGCGGTGGCGAC
Source organism: Micromonospora sp. NPDC048898 (assembly GCF_043198035.1). Taxonomy (NCBI): domain Bacteria; kingdom Bacillati; phylum Actinomycetota; class Actinomycetes; order Micromonosporales; family Micromonosporaceae; genus Micromonospora; species Micromonospora sp. NPDC048898. Next base: position 33,697 of record NZ_JBICUF010000026.1, on the reverse strand, counting down.
CACCGGGTCCCGGTCCAGGTCCTCGGCCAACTCGGCCGTGCTCCGGTACGCCGACTCCGCGTCCGCACCGGCGTGCCCCATCAGCCGTACCGTGCGCAGGTGCAGCACGGCCGGCCGCCGGTTACGACGCACCCAGGCCGCGGCCTCGGCCGCCACCGCGTACGTCTGCACCGGGTCGGCCCCGTCCACGCTGAAGTAGCGGATGCCCGGCTTCGCCCGCAGGGTCGCCTCGACCCAGCCCTCCGGTGAGCGGACGCTGATGCCCAGCCCGTTGTCCTCGCAGACGAAGAGCACCGGGATGCGCAGACCGGCGTGGTCGTACCAGCCGGCGGTGTTGAACGCGGCGGTGGCGGTGGCGTGGTTGACCGAGGCGTCGCCGAAGGAGCAGACCACTATCGCGTCCGGGGGCCACGGTGCGGACGCGGGGCCCGCACCGCCGCCGACCCGCACCCCGGCCCCGGTACGCCGCCCGACGCTGTCCAGCCGGCGCAGCCGCTCCACGGCCAGTCCCATCCCGACCGCGCGGGGCAGGTGCGAGGCGATCGTGGAGGTGGTCGGCACGATGGCCAGGTCGGCCCGGCCGAACACCTTGTGCCGGCCGCCCGCGATCGGCTCCTGACTGGAGGCGACCATCCCGCGCAGTACGTCCCGGGCCGCGTCCTCGTACGCCGCGAACCCGCCGACCACCGGCGCGGACCCGGCGGGATCACGCTCGGTCGCCTCGGGGCCGGTCGCCTCGCGGTCGGGCCGCTCGATGTCGGGCCGCTCGATGTCGGGCCGCTCGATGTCGGGCCGCTCGATGTCGGGCCGCTCGATGTCGGGCCGCTCGGCGCTGGCCGACTCGGGGCCGGGCCACTCGGCGCCGGTCGACTCGCGGTCACGCCACTCGGCGCCGGTCGACTCACGGTCACGCCACTCGGCGCCGGTGGACTCACGGTCACGCGTCTCGGCACGGGTCGGCCGGGACTCGGAGCGCTCGGAGCCGGTCGGTACAGCACCGGACAGCACGGAACCGGTCAGCACGGAGCCAGACGGCACCGAACCGGACGGCACCGAACCGGACTGCTTCGGGTCGGTGGTCGCTGCCGAACCCGCGGTCGCTGCCGAACCCGCGGTCGCTGCCGAATCGGCGGCGGCCTGCGCGGCGCGGACGCAGTAGAAGGCGCCGGAGCGGTAGTGCAGCAGCGCCGGATCGGTGGGGCGCAGCGCGGCGGCGACCGCGGCGTTGCCCTCGTGCCCGGCCGAGCCGATTGTGTAGAAGCCCTCGCCGAAGCCGCGCAGCCAACGGCCGGCCAGGTCGAGCTGCCGGCTGGTCACCTGCGCGTCGAACAGGTCCAGCACCTGCGCCCCGGTCAGGGGGGCATCGTCGCTGACCGGGTCGGCGGGGTCACGCCGCCGCACCGCGGCGGGCAGCGCCGCCAGCGTCTCCCGGAACCGGTCGTCGAGATCTTGCGGGGTCGTCACGTGGGACAGCATTACCGACGAGAGCCAGTGTCGCCCAGCGGGACACGGTTGGCGCCTGTCGACTCACTCCGGCCCACAGGGTCACGCCAGCCCACGGGGCTCCGAACAGTCACCGTCGGACATCTTCCGGACCAGGTCACGAAGGGTGCTCAACTCCTGGTCGGTCAGCCCGGACAGGAGTCGGGAGTCGGACATCACCTGGGTCACCCGGTCCCGTTCGACGCGTCCCCGCTCGGTCACCACCAACGTCTTCTGCCTGCGGTCCGCCGGGTCGGTGCGGCGCTCGACCAACCCGGCCTGCTCCAGCTTGTCGACGAGCGCCGTCACGTTCGACCGGTCGCAGCCCAGTCGACCGGCGAGGTCACGGGCGGGCAGCGGGTGGTCCGGGTCCAGCTCGCGCAACGCCCGGGCCGTCGCCGGGGTGAGCCCCAACTCGGCGAACGCGGAGCCCTGCCGGTGACGCAGGGCGTCGCTCACGTGGGCCATCCGGCGCAGCACATCGGCGGCGAGACCAGCGCGATCCACCGGTCCACCTGCTGCCGAACCCACCTTCTGCGGCACGGCCACATCGTACGCAGTGCGCCGGTCGTGCAGCTCAGCGATCAGGTTCGGGCACACCGGTCGGACGGGCATCGCCGGTCACGGACCAGCCGGCCGGATCACCCGTCGGACGGCGGGCCGTCGGACGGCCGATCGGTGCGTGGTGGGTCAGGACGAATCGGCAGCGTCGTCGGTGTTCGACTGCCGGCGACGAGCAGGGCCACTCGCTGTCACCTGTCGGCCACCGCGGATCGCGAGGCTCCCGGAGTCACGCAGATCGGACTCTGGGGAGGATTCGTGTCACTGTCCCGACGTACCATCCTGCTGTCCGGCGCCGCAATCGGCGCCGCAGGCGCGGTCACCGGGCTGCCGGTGGCGGCCGGCGCGGCGGCGAGCCGGCCGCTGGCCTACCCGTTCACCCTCGGTGTGGCCTCCGGCGACCCCGACCACGACGGGTTCGTGTTGTGGACCCGCCTGGCCCCGCAGCCACTGGCCGAGGACGGCCTCGGCGGCATGCCGGACCGCGACGTGCCGGTCCACTGGGAGCTGGCCGCCGACGAGCGGTTCCGGCATGTGGTGCGCCGCGGCGTCGCCGTCGCCCGCACCCGCTCGGCGCACAGCGTGCACGTGGAGTTGGCCGGCCTACTGCCCGGGCGCGAGTACTTCTACCGGTTCCGTGCCGAGCGCCACGTCTCGCCGACCGGACGCACCCGCACCGCCCCGGCACCGTGGAGCATGCCGACCGCCCTGGCGATGGGCTTCGCCTCCTGCTCCCAGTACGAGCACGGCTACTTCACCGCCTACCGGCGGTTGGCCGAGACCGAGCCGGAGCTGATCCTGCACCTGGGCGACTACCAGTACGAGTACGCCCCGGACACGTACAACGTCCCCGCTGGCAACCCGCGTGACCACGAGGGACCGGAGACCCGGACGCTGGCCAACTACCGGCAGCGGCACGCCCAGTACAAGACCGACGCCGACCTGCAGGCCGCGCACGCGGTGGCGCCGTGGGCGGTGGTGTTCGACGACCACGAGGTGGAGAACAACTGGGCCGACGAGGTGCCCGAGGCGCCGGACCCGGAGTTCCCCGCGCGGCGGGCGGCGGCGTTCCAGGCGTACTACGAGAACATGCCGCTGCGGCGCACCTCGATCCCCCGCGGCATCGACATGCAGCTCTACCGGCGGGTGCGCTGGGGAAGGCTCGCCACGTTCCACATGCTCGACACCCGGCAGTACCGCGACGACCAGGCCTGCGGCGACGGCTACCGGGACTGCGCGGCGGCATCCGACCCGGCCCGGTCGATCACCGGGGCCGAGCAGGAGGCGTGGCTGCTGGACGGCTTCCGGCGCTCGGACGCCCAGTGGGACATCCTGGGCCAGCAGGTCTTCTTCGCTCAACGGGACAACAACTCCGGTCCGCTCACCGTCACCAGCATGGACTCCTGGGACGGCTACGTCGCCTCGCGGGACCGCATCACCCGGGGTTGGTTGGCCGCCGGGGTACGCAACCCGGTGGTGCTGACCGGCGACGTGCACGCGCACTGGGCCAGCGATCTCAAGCTGGACTACGCCGACCCGACCTCGCGCACCGTCGGCACCGAACTGGTCTGCTCCTCGATCACCTCGACCGGTGACGGCGCGGACTCGGCGTCCGGCTCGCACCCGTGGTTCGCGTTCAACCCGCACCTGCGCTTCCAGAACAACCTGCGGGGGTACGTGCGCACCACGATCACCCCGGGACAGCTCACCGCCGACTTCGACGTGCTGCCGTACGTCAGCCGGCCGGGCGCGCCCGCGTACACCCGGGCCTCGTTCGTGATCGAGGACCGCGTGCCCGGCCTGCACCAGACGGCGGACAACCCGGTCCCGTCAGCGGTCCGCAGCGCCACGCCGGCCGCGGACCCCGGCCAGCAGACCATCGACCAGGAGACGGTCCGCCCGTAACCCGCTCGACGCGTCACGATCCGCGCTCGGCACCGCCCCCACTCCCGTCGAGGCGGCAGTTCCGGGACGTCGCGCGGATCGTGACGCGGGACGGCGGCGCGGCCGTCAGCCGGGGAGGAAGGAGAAGCGGACCTGGCGGGTGGGGTTGTCGCCGTTGGTGTCGACGAGGCAGATCGACTGCCACGTGCCCAGCGCCAGACGCCCGCCGAGCACCGGCAGCGTGGCGTACGGCGGGACGAGCGCCGGCAGCACGTGATCCCGACCGTGGCCGGGTGAACCGTGCCGGTGCCGCCAGCGGTCCGTCGTGGGGAGCAGGGCGTCCAGTGCGCCGAGCAGGTCGTCGTCGGAGCCCGACCCGGTCTCGATGATCGCCAGGCCAGCCGTGGCGTGCGGCACGAAGACGTGCAGCAGGCCGTCACCCTCCCCGGAGACGAACTGTTGGGCTTCGGCGGTGATGTCCCGGACGGTCGGCCGGGACCCGGTCTGGACGGTGATCACGTCGCTGCGCATACGTCGCATTCTGCCGCAGAGCGGGGTCAGTAACTGCCGCCGCCACCGGAGTCCCCGCCACCGGACCAACCGCCGCCGGAGTCACCGCCGCTGGACGAGCCCCCGCCGGAGTCACCGCTGGACCATCCCCAGCCGGACCAACCTCCCCCGGAATCGCCGCCGCCGACCGGTTCCGTACCGTCGGAGCGGTCGTGGTCGCCGTCGCGCTGGCGGTCGACGTGCCCGCTCCCGGCGTCCCCGGCGGGCATCGGGTAGAGGGGGTACCCGCCACCATCCGAGTCCGGACGGCGGCGACGACCTCCGGCCTGGCCGCTCAGGCGGGCCGCGCGGCTCGTCTCCCGCAGCAGGACCACGCCGAACACGACCAGTAGGGCCGCGAGGGCCATCAGTCCCACCGTCGGCCAGTTGTTGCCGGAAGCGAGGGCAAAGGTGCCGATGACCAGGCCCGCCACCCCGAAAACGATCATGCTGGCGGCAACCGCGGCAGAACGTCGGTTCATGGTGCCGACGGTAGGAGTGCCGGTCAAACCGCTCAGGTTTCACCGGGCCGTAGCGTTAAGTTACCGACGGGTACCTGTGTTCAGCATCGCGTCCGGGGGACCTAGACGTGACGAGGGGTGCCACCAGGGGGCAGGATGGCGCTAGAGACCTATCCCACACACAACCGAGGGAACGCCTGTGGCTACGGAACGCAAGCGCCCGGTGATCAGCGACGGCCTACCGAGCCAGCTTCCGGACATCGACCCTGACGAGACAAGCGAATGGGTCGAGTCGCTTGACGGTGTCATCGACGAACGCGGAGCCAAGCGCGCCCGCTACGTCATGCTGCGCCTGCTGGAGCGGGCCCGCGAGCGCCAGGTCGGGGTTCCGCCCCTGACCACCACCGATTACATCAACACCATCCCGTCCGAGCGCGAGCCCTGGTTCCCGGGTGACGAGCACGTCGAGCGGCGGATCCGGGCGTACGTCCGGTGGAACGCCGCCATGCTGGTGCACCGGGCGCAGCGCCCGGAGATCGGCGTCGGCGGGCACATCTCCACCTTCGCCAGCTCCGCGTCGCTCTACGAGGTGGGCTTCAACCACTTCTTCCGGGGCAAGAACCACCCGGGCGGTGGCGACCAGATCTTCTACCAGGGCCACGCCTCCCCCGGCATGTACGCGCGGGCGTTCCTGGAGGGACGGCTCAGCGAGCACCAGCTCGACGGGTTCCGCCAGGAGCTGTCGCACCCCGGTGGCGGGTTGCCGTCGTACCCGCACCCGCGGCTGATGCCGGACTTCTGGGAGTTCCCCACCGTTTCGATGGGCCTCGGCGGTCTGAACGCGATCTACCAGGCCCGGTTCAACAGGTACCTGCAGCACCGCGGCATCAAGGACACCTCCCAGCAGCACGTCTGGGCGTTCCTCGGCGACGGCGAGATGGACGAGCCGGAGACGCTCGGCGCCATCGGCGTGGCCGCCCGCGAGGAGCTGGACAACCTCACCTTCGTGATCAACTGCAACCTGCAGCGGCTGGACGGCCCGGTGCGGGGCAACGGCAAGGTCATGCAGGAGCTGGAGGCGTTCTTCCGGGGTGCCGGCTGGAACGTGATCAAGGTCGTCTGGGGCCGCGAGTGGGACCCGCTGCTCGCCGCCGACACCGACGGCGCGCTTGTCAACCTCATGAACACCACGACCGACGGCGACTACCAGACCTACAAGGCGGAGTCGGGCGCGTACGTGCGGGAGCACTTCTTCGGCCGGGACGCACGGACCCGCAAGATGGTCGAGCCGCTCAGCGACGACGAGATCTGGAACCTCAAGCGGGGTGGGCACGACTACCGCAAGCTCTACGCGGCCTACAAGGCGGCCACCGAGCACACCGGTCAGCCCACGGTCATCCTGGCGAAGACGATCAAGGGCTGGACGCTCGGCTCGCACTTCGAGGGCCGCAACGCGACCCACCAGATGAAGAAGCTGACGCTGGAGGATCTGAAGACCTTCCGCGACCGCCTCTACCTGGACATCCCGGACAAGGCGCTGGAGGACAACCCCTACCTGCCGCCGTACTTCCACCCGGGTGAGAAGTCCGAGGAACTGGCGTACCTCAAGGAACGGCGCGAGCAGCTCGGCGGTTTCCTGCCGTCCCGGCGGACCAGCACGAAGCGGCTGACCATCCCCGGCCCGGAGCGGTTCGCCGACGTCAAGCGCGGCTCGGGCAAGCAGAAGGTGGCCACCACGCAGGCCTTCGTCCGTCTGCTCAAGGACGTGATGAAGGACAAGGAGTTCGGCAAGCGTTGGGTGCCGATCATCCCGGACGAGGCCCGCACCTTCGGTCTCGACTCGATCTTCCCGACCGCGAAGATCTACTCGCCGCACGGCCAGCGCTACACCTCGGTCGACCGGGAGCTGTTCCTGTCGTACAAGGAGTCGACCTCCGGGCAGATCCTGCACGAGGGGATCAACGAGGCCGGTTCGGTGGCGTCGTTCACCGCGGCCGGCTCGGCGTACGCCACGCACGACGAGCCGATGATCCCGATGTACATCTTCTACTCGATGTTCGGGTTCCAGCGGACCGCCGACGGGCTGTGGGCCGCGGCCGACCAGATGGCCCGGGGCTTCCTGCTCGGCGCCACCGCGGGTCGGACCACGCTCAACGGTGAGGGCCTCCAGCACGAGGACGGGCACTCGCTGCTGATCGCCGCCACCAACCCGGCGGTGGTCGCGTACGACCCGGCGTTCTCGTACGAGATCGCGCACATCATGGAGCAGGGCCTGCACCGGATGTACGGGGACGCGCAGGAGAACGTCTTCTACTACCTGACGGTCTACAACGAGCCGACGCTGCAGCCGGCCGAACCGGCCGACGTGGACGTGGAGGGCCTGCTCAAGGGCATCTACCGCTACGCGCCGGCCCCGCAGGTCGACGGCCCGAAGGCCAACCTGCTGGCCTCGGGCACCGGGATGCAGTGGGCGCTCAAGGCCCAGCAGCTGCTCGCCCAGGACTGGGGGGTGGGCGCCGACGTCTGGTCGGTGACCTCCTGGACCGAGCTGCGCCGCGACGCCGTGGAGACCGAGGAGTACAACCTCCTCAACCCGGGCGCCGAGGCGAAGGTTCCGTACATCCAGCAGAAGCTGGCCGACGCGGACGGGCCGAAGGTCGCGGTCAGCGACTTCATGCGTGCGGTACCGGATCTGATCGCCCGCTGGGTGCCCGGCGACTACACGTCGCTCGGCACGGACGGCTTCGGCATGTCGGACACCCGGCACGCGCTGCGTCGGCACTTCCACGTCGACGCGGAGTCGATCGTGGTGGCCACGCTGCGGCAGCTCGCCCGCAGCGGCGCGATCGCGGCCACGATCCCGGCCGAGGCCGCCAAGAAGTACGCGATCGACGACGTCAACGCCGCCCCGGTGGGCGAGACCGGCGGCGACAGCTAGACCCCAGCACAAACGGAAGGGCCCGGCGCGATGCGCCGGGCCCTTCCGCATGTCTGCCCACCCACAACACCCCGTCGATCATGGAGTTGTGGTGGGGGGCGAAGCGGTCGAATGCCTACGTCCCAGGCACCACAAGTCCATGATCGACGCCGAGCGGCGACGGGGTGGGGTGGGGTGGGGTGGGGTCGGCCGGGGCGGTGGTCCGGGGCCCTGGCGGGGATCCGGACCACCGCCGTCGCGGGTGACGCCGGGAGGATGGGCGCTCGTCAGCCGACGGCGGCCAGGTCGGTGAGCCGGGCCAGCGAGTCCTCCAGGTCGGCGCCGACCCGACGCAGGCCGAGGCGCAGCAGGGCCGCCTTGACCGGGCCGGCCGGCCAGCGGACCACGATGAGCCGCACGATCGTCCCGCCCTCCTCCTCATCGGTGGTGAGCTGGACGTAGATCTCGGTGCGTGCCTCCGCCCGAGAGCCGGCGCCCTTGGCCCGTTCCCGCCAGCCGATCAACGTCGGCTCCTGGTAGGCGATCACCTCGGCCTCGTGCGCCGAGCCGCGCCCCGCCTGGACCAGTTGTCGCCGGCCGAAGCCCTCTCCCGAGAGCACTTCGGCCGCGCGAACCCCGGCCAGCCAGGCCGGCAACTGCTCGGCCCGCTGGACAACATCCCAGACCACTTCAATTGGCGCCGCCACGTGCGCACTGCGTTCAACGAGGATCATTTCCGTCTTTCCTCCGGTGAGGACATCCCACGATATCGGCACTCTATGCGCTAAATCGGACTTACCTGGACGGGTTCGGAAAAAGACACGCCGATCAACCATTGCGGATTGCGCCAGGCCGGCCTATGGCGCATTCATCGAGAGCGTCCTAAAGTCCCGAACACGTTTCATGTTGATCGGGAGGGGCGCATGTCCACCGCACCGATGCCCGAGTTCCCCGCCGGCTTCCGCTGGGGCGTCTCCACCTCGGCCCACCAGATCGAGGGCGCCAGCACGGCCGACGGACGAGGTCCGTCCATCTGGGACACCTTCGCGCACTCCCCCGGCCGGATCAGCGACGGCAGCAGCGGCGCGGTGGCCTGCGACCACTACCACCGGCACACCGAGGACGTCGCGCTGCTGGCCGGCCTGGGCGTGTCCGCGTACCGGTTCTCCATCGCCTGGCCCCGGGTGCGACCCACCGGCACCGGCCCGGCCAACCCGGCCGGCCTGGACTTCTACGACCGGCTGGTGGACGAGCTGCTGGCCGCAGGCGTCGACCCGGTGGCCACCCTCTACCACTGGGACCTGCCGCAACCGCTCGAGGACGTCGGCGGCTGGCTGCACCGCGACACCGCCGCCCGCTTCGCCGAGTACGCCGATCTGACCGCCGCCCGCCTCGGCGACCGGGTCCGGCTCTGGATCACCCTCAACGAGCCGTTCATCCACATGAGCCTCGGCTACGGCATGGGCGAGCACGCCCCCGGCCGGGCGCTGCTCTTCGACGCCTTCCCGGTCGCCCACCACCAACTGCTCGGACACGGGCTCGCCGTCGCCGCGCTGCGATCGCACACCACCAGCCCGGTGGCGATCGCCAACAACTACTCGCCGGTGCGGGTGCTCGGCGACCGCGACGCCGACCGGGCCGCCGGGGCCGCGTACGAGGTGCTGCACAACCGGCTGTTCACCGATCCGCTGCTCGGCCGCGGCTACCCCGAGCTGCCCGGCTTCGACCCGGGCGTCGTCCGCCCCGGCGACCTGGACACCATCGCCGCGCCGATCGACGTGCTCGGGGTCAACTACTACAACCCCACGGGTGTACGGGCCGCCGAGGAGGGTTCACCACTGCCGTTCGACCTGGTGCCGCTGGACGGCTATCCGCGTACCGCCTTCGACTGGCCGGTGGCCCCCGACGGGCTGCACGAGCTGCTCGGCTGGCTTCGCGACACGTACGGCGACGCGCTGCCGCCCATCGAGATCACCGAGGGCGGCTGCGCGTACGACGACGCACCCGACGCGCACGGGCAGGTGGCGGATCCGGAGCGGATCGCGTACCTCGACGGGCACCTGCGGGCGGTCCGGGCCGCCATCGACGACGGGGTGGACGTCCGCGGGTACTTCGTCTGGTCGCTGCTGGACAACTGGGAGTGGGCCGAGGGGTTCACCAAGCGCTTCGGTCTGGTGCACGTCGACTACGCCACCCAGACGCGTACGCCGAAGTCGTCGTACACCTGGTTGCGGGACGTGATCGCGGCCTCCCGGGACGGGTCGGCGCGGTGACCACCCTGGACCCGACGCCGGCGTCGCTGCCGGCGGCGCTCGCCGAGCCGACGGTGCCGGTGCGGCGCGGCTGGATCGGTCTGATCTTCGCCGCCAACCTCGGCGTGTGGATGGCGTTCTTCACGCCCATCCAGGTGCTGCTGCCGCAGCAGATCGAGCAGATCGCACCGGGCGACAAGGAGAACATGCTGGCCATGGTCACCGGCCTCGGCGCGCTGGCCGCGGTGCTCGCCAACCCCCTGGCCGGCGCGTTCTCCGACCGGACCTGCCTGCGGATCGCCGGCCGCGAGTTCGGTCGCCGGCACGTCTGGACGGCGGGTGGGGCCCTGCTCGGCGCGGCGGCCCTGGTGCTGCTGGCCCAGCAGCGGACCATCCTCGGGGTCGCCCTCGGCTGGGTGGCCGCGCAGGTCTGCTTCAACGCGATGCTGGCCAGCCTCAGCGCGGCCATCCCGGACCGGGTGCCGGTGACGCAACGCGGCGGCGTCTCGGGTTGGGTGGGCATCCCACAGGCGCTCGGGCTGGTGCTCGGCGCGGTGCTGGTCACCGCCGTGGTCACCGGCAACGCCGCCGGCTATCTGGCCATCGCGGTGGCGATCCTGCTGCTGTCGCTGCCGTTCGCGCTGCTCACTCCCGACGAGCCGCTGCCGCGTACCCATCGGCCCGTGGTGCGCACCCGGGCGTTGCTGGCCTCGATGTGGATCAGCCCGCGCCGGCACCCGGATTTCGCCTGGGCCTGGATCACCCGATTCCTGGTCCAGCTCGGCAACGCGTTGGGCACCCTCTACCTGCTGTACTTCCTCACCGACGGGGTGCACCACGCCGACCCCGAGGGTGGCCTGCTCGTACTGATCCTGCTCTACACGCTCGGCATGATGCTGACCGCCGTGGTGGCCGGCCGGCTGTCGGACCGCTCCGGACGCCGCAAGATCTACGTGATCGTCTCCGGGCTGATCATGGCGGTGGCGGCGCTGCTGCTCGCGGTCGCACCGGTCTGGCCGATGGCCATCGTCGCGGCGTTGCTGCTCGGCGCCGGCTACGGCGTCTACCTCTCGGTGGACGCCGCGTTGATCACCCAGGTGCTGCCCCGGGCCACCGACCGGGCCAAGGACCTGGGCGTCATCAACATCGCCAACTCAGCGCCGCAGGTGCTCGGGCCGGCCCTGTCCGCCCCGCTCGTGGTGTACCTGGGCGGTTACCCCACGCTCTACGCGGTCACCGCCGTGGTCACCCTGATCGGCAGCGCCCTGGTGGTGAAGATCCGTTCGGTGCCGTGAGTCGAGGCCCCTGGCGGAATGCGCTGGCCGGCCGCCGTAGGCTGGGGGACGTGACGGTACGTGTGCGCTTCGCCCCCTCCCCGACCGGTATGTTCCACGTCGGCGGTGCCCGCTCGGCACTGCAGAACTGGATCTACGCCAAGCAGCAGGGCGGGGTGTTCGTGCTGCGCGTCGAGGACACCGACGCGGCGCGCAACAAGCCCGAGTGGACCGAGGGCATCCTCTCCGCGCTGGACTGGATCGGCATCTCCCGGGGCAGCTACGAGGGTCCGTACTTCCAGTCGGAGAACGCCGGCGAGCACCGGGCCGCCGCCGCTCGCCTCTACGACTCGGGCCGCGCCTACTACTGCGACTGCACCCGCGAGGACGTGCAGGCCCGCACCGGCTCCCAGCACCAGGGCTACGACGGCTACCACCGCGACCGTGGCCTCGGCCCCGGCCCGGGGCACGCGCTGCGCTTCCGTACGCCCGACGAGGGCACGACAGTGGTGGTCGACCTGATCCGCGGTGAGCCCACCTTCGAGAACAAGCTCATCGAGGACTTCGTCATCGCCCGCGGCGACGGCTCGCCCGTCTTCCTGCTGGCCAACGTCGTCGACGACATGACCATGGGGATCACCCACGTGATCCGGGCCGAGGAGCACCTGCCCAACACGCCCAAGCAGCAGCTGCTCTGGGACGCGCTCGGGGTCAAGCCGCCGATCTGGGCGCACGTGCCGGTGGTCGTCAACGAGAAGCGGCAGAAGCTCTCCAAGCGCCGGGACAAGGTCGCCCTGGAGGCGTACCGCGACGAGGGCTACCTCGCCGGTGCGATGCGCAACTACCTGATGCTGCTCGGCTGGGCGCCGTCGGGCGACCGCGAGATCGTTGCCTGGTCGGTCATCGAGGACGAGTTCCGGTTGGAGGAGGTCAACCCCTCCCCCGCGTTCTTCGACGAGAAGAAGCTGCGGGCGTTCAACGGTGAGTACATTCGGGCGCTGTCCGTGCCCGACTTCATCGACGCCTGCCAGCCGTGGCTGACCGGCACCGGGACCATCGCGCCGCCGCCCTGGCAGCCGGAGGAGTTCGACGCCGACGCGTTCGCCGCGGTCGCCCCGCTGGCCCAGACCCGGCTCGCGGTGCTCAGCGAGATCGTCCCGAACGTCGACTTCCTCTTCCTCGCCTCGCCGCTGATCGACGAGGCCGCCTGGGCCAAGACGATGAAGGACGGCTCGGCCGAGCTGTTGGACGCGGCCATCGCGGCGTTCGAGTCGCTGGAGTCGTGGGACGCCGAGGCGCTGAAGTCGACGCTGGAGGCGGTTGGCGCCGAGCGTGGCCTCAAGCTCGGCAAGACACAGGCACCGGTACGCGTCGCGGTCACCGGCCGCACCGTGGGTCTGCCGCTGTTCGAGTCGCTGGAGGTGCTCGGTCGCGAGCGCACCCTGACCCGGATGCGCGCCGCCCGACTCCGTCTGGTCTGACCGTCGCTCGTCGACGCGTCGAGAACGGCGACGGGGTCGCCGCCCTCGCCCTCGCCCTCGCGCGTCGCCCTCGCGCGTCGCCCTCGCGCGTCGCCGGCGCAACTGCGCATCGCCCCGCCTTTGCTCTGCACCCCAATATGCGCCGGTCACAGACCGTAGCTGTCGCATCTGCGGGTGCAGAGCAAAGATGACTCATACCCCTGACCCACCGGGAGCGGTGAGATCAGCGGGTCACCGAACGCGTCGGCGCCGACGGAACATGAGGCCGGTTGCGAGTGCGGCGAGCAGCAGCAGGCCGCCGAACGCCCAGATCCACGGGCGACCGCCGGAGTCGGACTGCTCCGACGCCGCCGGCACCGCGGAGGCCGTCGAGCTGCCAGGTGTCGCCGACGCTGGCCCGGCGGAGGGTGTGCCGACGGCCGAGGGTGATCCGGACGGGCTGGTGCCGACGGCGGCCGACGGCGAGGCGGACGGGTCGGCGGCGGTCCCGGTCGTCAGGGTGAACCGCACCTCGCCCTTCACCGGGTGCCCGTCGCTGGACGCGAGCTGGTAGCCGACGACGTAGAGCCCCGCGGCCGTCGGCGTGAACGGCACCCGCACGCGGCTGCCGTCGAAGACGGGTGGGCCGCCAGCGACCACATTGTTCGGTCCCGTTATTGTGATCTTCGTCGTAGCCGGTGCCGGCTTGGCGAGGAAGCGCAGCTCGATCCGGGCAGGTGCCTTCGCCACTCGGGCGCCGTCGCGCGGATCGCTGCCGGTCAGCGAGTTGTGCGCGGCGGCCGGAGTTGCCGGCATCAGGAACGACACACCGAACGCCACGCCGAGCACCACTGGCATGACCCGCACCGTACGTGTAACCCTGCCCCCCATGAACCCCTCCGTAAGGGTACGATCCGCCCGCTGATCAAACGGCTCCTCATTAGTTGAGCAGAGATCGCAGATAGTTCCAATTACTGTTCCAGAAGCTGCAACCCATCGACGTTCTGCGGAGTCTGTAGGAGTAGGCCCGGCCATCTGGTCGATGCCCGCACCGGCAGACCGCTTCAGGCGTCACACCGAAGCCATCCATCGAACGGGGCGAGGAGGCGGGATGGTCCGACACATGAGGCGGTTGGCCGCCGTGCTGGCGGGCGCGCTGGCGACGGCGCTGCTGTCGCTCGGCACCGCCGGCCCGGTCTCGGCGGCGCCGAACACGGCACCGGCCGGGGTGGACATCACGGGCGAGGGGCTCGCCGCGCCACTGCGGCTGCGCGTGGACACCCAACCCGCCCACGTCGGCGCGGTCATCGACCAGGTCAACTTCCTGGGGCGCACCGGCATGCCGACCGGCCCGAAGCCGGCCGACCTCGGTCCGAAGTACACGGTCGTGGTGTTCGCCGGTGAGACGCCGCAGCAGACGTACGACCTCTATCCCCGGGCGGTCGGTGGCCCGCGGGTCTACCGGCCGGCGAAGCAGCCAGCCGGCAAGGCCAGCGCTGGCTGGTTCCTGGGACGGCTGAGCATGTCCGAGACCCTACGCACCGCCGGTGTGCCGCTGGAGCGGCAGTTCGACACGGTCAGCGGTGGTGCGGGCGGTGGCGAACGGGTGCTCCCGGAGGACACGCTCGACCCGGCGAAGGACCTCGACGACGCGCTTGGCGACCTGCAACGCCTGCTGCTGCTCAACGTCGGGGTGATGCTGACGATCACGGTCGGCCTGGCCGGGATCGCCCTGCTGATCCGCCGCCGCACCCGCTGACCCGCCGCACCCGCTGACCCGCCGCACCCGCTGACCCGCCGCACGCGCTGTCTCGCGCGGCGGGCGCTCAGCACCAGCGGCGTGGTGGGCGCTCCCGGCGGGTGGCCCGTGGGCGCGGCCGGACCGGGCCGTGCCGATGCGCCCCGGCCCAGCCGGGAAGTTCGCTGAGGCAACCAGCAGGAACGTCTGCGTCGGGCTCGGCCAGGGCGGCGCCCTCGGCGGAGCGCTGACGCGGGAGCGTGGTCTCGTCGTCCCGGCCGGTGAGCGGCTCCCCCGGGTGCCCCGTCGCGCCGGCAGCCGGCCGGCGGTGCTTGCCAGCCGCCTGCGGGTCGTGGTGCCCCGGCCGGCAGGGCTCGCCCTGGGCGCAGCCGTGCTCGGCCTCCCCGTGCGCCATCCCCGGTCTCCTCACGTTCGCCTCACCCGCGGGTGCTCCCCCGACGTGCCCCTGTCACCGTACTGGCCGGGACCGACGGGCCGCGCACGGCGTACCCGGGGCCGGCACCGGCCAGCTCGCGAAAACGACGGTGAGCGCGGAACCCTGCCGCGCAGTTCACAGCCTCTTTTCGCGCCGTTAATCCGGAGGCCGCAGACAGAGGGCGCAGACGGAGCCGGCCGGCTGCCGCGTACCCCTTTCGGTGCATGTCGACGCTGTCGGGCTCCTCCTCCGGTCGGTGTCCGGGGGTCGGCGGCTGTGGTGGGATCGTGGGTATGCGACCGCCACCGTGGCTCGGATCCGGCACTCTCGGGCGCGACCTCGCGCTCGCCGCCGCGTCGCTGGCCGGCGGCCTGGTGCTCTACTCCCTGGGCTGGCAGCCGCAGGTCCGTCCGGACACGGGCGTACCGTCGGCGCTGTTCCTGCCGCCGCTGCTGGTGATGTGCGCGGCCGTGGGCATGCGTCGGGTCGCCCCACGCGCCAGCCTGGCCGTGGGCACCGGGGCGCTGGTGGTGGACACCGCGCTCGGCAACTCGCTGGGCACGATCCTGGTCTACACGCAGGTGCTCTACGACGCCTGCGTGTACGGCCCGCCCCGGCTGTGGCGGTGGCTGCTGCGGGCGACCATCGGACTGAGCCTGCTCGGGGCCGTCGTCGGCGTGGTCTCCCTCGACAACTGGCGCGGGGTCACCATCGGGGTGCTGGTGGTGCTCGCCGGGCTGCTGCCGGTCCTGACCGGCATCAGCGTGCGGCAGTACCGCGACCAGGCCGTCGCCGAGCGGGCGCGGGCCGAGCAGACCGCCCGGCTTGTCGAGTTGGACCGCCGGCAGGCGGTCAGCGCCGAACGGGCCCGGATGGCCCGCGAGTTGCACGACGTGGTCGCCAACCACCTCAGCGCGGTCGCCATCCACGCCACCGCCGTGCTGTCCGTACCCGGCCTGGATCGCGGCCAGGTCACCTCGGCGTTGCACGTGATCCGGGAGAGCAGTGTGCAGGGTCTGGCGGAGATGCGTCAGATGATCGAGGTGCTGCGGGAGCCGGCGACCGGCGACGGTCCCGCGGGCGACGGCCGGGCGGGGCCGGAGGTGGTCACCGCCCGGCTCGCCGAGGTGGACGGGCTGGTCGAGCGGATCCAGGCCGCCGGCCTCGCGGTACGGGTACGCACCGACGGCACCCCGGGCCCGCTGCCGGTGGGGGTGGACCTCGCCGCGTACCGGATCGTGCAGGAGTCGCTGACCAACGCGCTCAAGCACGGTACGGGTGCGGCGAAGTTGACCATCGCGTACCGGCCGGCGGAGGTGGTGGTGACTGTGGAGAATCCGGTGCGCGCACCCGGGGGCGGGGTGCCGGGCGCCGGGGCCGGGCTGATCGGGATGCGGGAGCGGGTCACGCTGTTGGCCGGGCGGTTCACCGCCGGGCCGCGGGACGGGCGCTGGCAGGTCCGGGCCGCGCTGCCCACCGGGCAGGGCGGGTGACCGGGCCGGCGCGCGCACCGGAGGACGCGGTCGTCCGGGTGGTGCTCGCGGACGACCAGCCGGCGGTACGGGCCGGACTGGCCCTGATCCTGGGCGCCGCCCCCGACCTGGAGGTGGTCGGCGAGGCGGCCGACGGCGACGAGGCGGTGCGGCTGTGCCGGGAGTTACGCCCGGACGTGGCGGTGCTGGACGTGCGGATGCCCCGCCAGGACGGGATCTGGGCGACCCGGGCGATCGTCGCCGACCTGCTCGCGGACGTGCTGGTGCTCACCACCTTCGACCTCGACGAGTACGTCTTCGGCGCGCTGCGCGCCGGTGCGGCCGGGTTCCTGCTCAAGGACACCGACGCTGACGGCCTGGTGACCGCGGTGCGGACGGTGGCGCGTGGCGACGGGTTCATCGCGCCCGCGGTGACCCGTCGGTTGATCGCGGCCTTCGCGGCCGCCGCGCCGGGTGCGTCCGCGGACACCCGGGCCGCGCTGGGCACCCTCACCCCTCGTGAGCGTGACGTGTTGGCCTGCCTCGGGCTGGGCCTGTCCAACCAGCAGATCGCCGACCGGCTGGCGACGGCGGAGAGCACCACCAAGACGCACGTGAGCCGGATCCTGGCGAAACTGGGCCTGCGCAGCCGGGTACAGGCCGCGATCCTGGCCCAGGAGCTGGGCCTGCCGCCACCCTGATCGCCGCCGGTCCACCCTGGACTTTGCTGCCGCCCTGCTGCCGTACGATGCGCGCCATCGACGCCGACAGCGGCGGCCCGGAACGGAGACGACGTGCGACGGTGGTGGGGGACGACGGTCCTGGCGGTGCTGATGATGGGGGCGGGCGGCTGCGACAGCATCTTCGCCGACGAGTCGCTCCCGTCCTACACCCCCGAGGCGGGGGTGTGTCACGCCGTGGCCTCCGACGAGCGCAGCCCCGAGACGTACACGCCGATCCCCTGCTCGTCGAAGCACGAGGTGGAGACGTTCCTGGTCGGCCGGTTTGGTGGCGCGGACGCCGACGCGTCGGCGCCGCCGGCCGCCGGCACCGAGGGGATCCGCCGGGTGTACGAATCCTGCGACCAGGAGGCCGCCCGTTTCCTGGACGGCGAGTGGCGCGAGTCACGGCTGGCGATGCGGGTGCTGATCCCGTCGGCGGCGCACTGGGACGCGGGTGAGCGGTGGTACCGCTGCGACCTGCTGGAGATGCACGCGGTGGACCTGTGGATTCCCGAACCCCGGTCGAACAGCCTGCGCGGCGCGCTGACCGGTGATTCGCCGTTCCGGTACACGTGCTTCACCGATCCGACCGAGTCGGGCGATCTGCCGCCCGCCTCCTGCACCGGGCCGCACGACACCGAGTTCGCCGGCATCTGGCGGCCGGGTCCGGAGGTCGAGGCACTCACCGACGACAACACGGACGCGGGCTGCCTGTCCACCGTCTCGCGCTACGTCGGGTTGCCGGAGGGTGACGTGGGATACCGGTTCCAGGTGTTCTGGTTGACGCCGGAGGGCGAGCCCGAGTGGCTGGCGGGCAGGCTCGGCGTCCTGTGCTTCCTGCACAGCCCCGGTCCGGTGCTCAACGGCTCGGCGAAGGGTGGCGGTCGAACCCTGCTTCCGGCGGTCCGCTGACCGGTGCCGACGTGGTTGGCCTGGTCGCGACGTGTCAGGCTAGGGCGGTGAGTACGCCGGGGGGTGGAGAGCTGGCGGCCACGCTGCGCCGGATCGAGCGTTCGGCGGGTGCGTTGGCCACCTCCAGCGTGGCCCGGATGGATGAGACGCTGCCGTGGTTCCGGGCGCTGCCGGCCGACCAGCGCTCCTGGGTGATGCTGGTGGCCCAGGCCGGCGCCCGGTCGCTGGTGCAGTGGCTGAGCGAGGGTGGCGGCACCGCGGACAGCACCCAGGAGGTCTCCGACGAGGTCTTCGCCGCCGCCCCGCAGGCGCTGGCCCGGTCGATCACCCTCCAGCAGACCGTCGCGTTGATCAAGGTGACCATCGACGTGGTCGAGGAGCAGGTGTCGCACCTGGCCGCCGAGGGCGAGGAGCAGCAACTCCGGGAGGCGGTGCTGCGCTTCTCCCGGGAGATCGCGTTTGCCGCCGCCCGGGTCTACGCGCGGGCGGCCGAGTCACGCGGCGCGTGGGACGCCCGGTTGCAGGCCCTGCTCGTCGACGCGCTGTTGCGCGGTGACTCGCCCGACGTGTTGGCCAGTCGGGCCGCCGCGCTCGGCTGGGCGGACGCGCCGCCGGTGGCGGTGGCGGTCGGTCGATCGCCGGGCGGGGAGGTCTCCGCGGTACTGCACGTGGTCTACCGGCAGGCCCGCCGGATCGGTGTGGAGGTGATCGGCGGGGTGCACGGCGACCGGCTGGTGATCGTGCTGGGCGGCGCGGCGGACCCGCTCACCGCCACCGCCGAGTTGCTGAGCGCGTTCGGTGACGGGCCGGTGGTGGTCGGTCCGGCCGTACCGAGCCTGGACGAGGCGACCGAGTCGGCGCGGGCGGCGCTGTCCGGTTTCCGGGCGGCGCCGGCCTGGCCCGGTGCTCCCCGTCCGGTGCCGGCCGGGGACCTGTTGCCGGAGCGGGCCCTGGCCGGCGACGCGGAGGCTCGGCGGCGGCTGCGGCACGACGTGTACGCGACGCTGGTCCGCGCCGGGGGCGAGTTGCTGGCGACCCTGGACGCCTTCCTGGCCGCCGGTGGCACGCTGGAGAGCGCCGCCCGGGCGCTGTTCGTCCACCCGAACACGGTGCGTTACCGGCTCCGGCGGATCGCCGAGGTGACCGGCTTCTCGCCGCTGTCTCCGCGGGACGCGTTCGCACTTCAGGTCGCGCTCACCGTGGGTCGGCTGGATCCGGTCGTCCCGCTCACCTCGACGGTCTTGACTCAGACAATGACCCCGGCGAACCGGAAAACCATCCAAACCGAGGATTGATCCACGCCGATTCTTGTAGGAAACCTCCAAAGGTTCTAGTGCGGTTTGGTCGGAGGCGGCACAGCGTTACCCGCGCGAATCCGGGAGAGTCATAGGCGTGCTCGCCGTACTTAGTCCCGGCCAGGGTTCTCAGAAACCCGGCTTCCTGACCCCCTGGCTCGACCTGACCGGCACCGAGGCGCGGCTGCGCGAGTGGTCGGCGTTGGCCGGGGTCGACCTGACGCACCTGGGCACCGCCGCCGATGCCGACGAGATCATGGATACCGCCCGCACCCAGCCGCTGCTGGTCGCCGCGGCACTGCTCGCGGCCGAGCACCTGCCACTGGAGGGCGTCGACATCACCGCCGGGCACAGCGTCGGCGAGTTGAGTGCCGCCACCCTCGCCGGCGTGCTGACCGCCGAAGCCGCGATCACCCTCGCCGGCGTACGCGGCCGGGAGATGGCCGCCGCCTGCGCACTGGAGCCGACCGGGATGGCCGCGATGCTGGGTGGCGACCCCGACGAGGTGCTCGCCGCCATCGAGGCGCACGGGCTGTACCCGGCCAACCGCAACGGCGCCGGGCAGGTCGTCGCCGCCGGCACGCTGGCCGGTCTCGACAAGCTCGTCGCCGAGCCGCCGGCCCGGACCCGGGTCATCCGACTCAAGGTGGCGGGCGCGTTCCACACCCCGTACATGGCTCCGGCCGCGACCGCGCTCGCCGCGGTCGCCGCCGACATCACCCCCGCCGACCCGACCCGGACCCTGCTCTCCAACCTCGACGGCGCCGCTGTCGACAACGGCGCCGAGTTGGTGCAGCGCCTCGTCCGTCAGGTCACCGCGCCGGTGCGCTGGGATCTGTGCATGCGTACGCTGGCCGACCTCGGTGTCACCGGCGTGATCGAGCTGCCGCGCGCCGGCACGCTCGCCGGGCTGGTCAAACGGGACCTCAAGGGCGAGGGCGCCCCGGAGATCGTCACCCTGAACACCCCGGACGACCTGCCGGCCGCACGGGACCTGATCGCCCGCATCGGAGGTCGTTCATGACTGGCAGTCGCATCGTCTCGATGGGGCACTACCAGCCCTCACGGGTGGTGACCAACGACGACATCGCCCAGCTCGTCGACACCAACGACGAGTGGATCCGCGACCGCGTCGGCATCGTGAGCCGGCGGATCGCCGACAGCGAGACGGTGGCCGACATGGCCGCCGCCGCCGCCGGCAAGGCCCTTGCCAACTCGGGCCTGACCGCCGCCGACATCGACCTGGTCGTGGTCGCCACCTGCACGTCGATCGACCGCAGCCCCAACGTTGCCTGCCGGGTCGCCGCCAAGCTGGGCATCACCGCCCCGGCCGCGTTCGACGTGAACACCGCCTGCTCGGGCTTCGCGTACGCGCTGGGCACCGTCGACCACGCCATCCGGGCCGGCGCGTCGCGCAACGCGCTCGTCATCGGCGCGGAGAAGCTGTCCGACTTCACCGACTGGACCGACCGCTCCACCTGCATCATCTTCGCCGACGGCGCCGGTGCCGCGGTGGTCACCGCCACCGCCGACGACGAGCCGGCCGGGATCGGCCCGGTGGTCTGGGGTTCGGTGCCGGAGAAGAGCGACGCGGTCCGCATCGAGGGCTGGCGCCCGTACGTCCAGCAGGAGGGGCAGGCGGTGTTCCGCTGGGCCACCACCGAGCTGGCGCCGCTGGCCCTGCAGGCCTGTGAGCGGGCCGGGGTCGACCCGTCGGAGCTGGCCGCGTTCGTGCCACACCAGGCCAACACCCGGATCATCGACGGCATCGCCAAGCGGCTCAACATCCCCAACGCGATCATCGCGAAGGACATCGTCGAGTCCGGCAACACCTCTGCCGCGAGCGTGCCGCTGGCCCTGTCCAAGCTGGTCGAGCGCCGGGAGGTGCCCTCGGGCGCACCGGTGCTGCTGTTCGGCTTCGGCGGTGGTCTGACCTACGCCGGTCAGGTCGTCCGCTGCCCCTGAAGACCCCCTCCGGCGCGTACGCGTCGAGGAGTGGCGGTCGGCGACGCCGTCCGTCGGACAACCCCGATGAAAGGAACCAACCGCAATGACCCGTGACGAGATCACCACCGGCCTCGCCGAGATCCTCGAAGAGGTTGCCGGAGTGAACCCGGACGACGTGGCCGAGGGGAAGTCCTTCACCGACGACCTCGACGTCGACTCGCTCTCCATGGTGGAGGTCGTGGTGGCCGCCGAGGAGAAGTTCGGCGTCAAGATCCCGGACAACGAGGTACAGAACCTGAAGACCGTCGGTGACGCCGTCAGCTACATCGCGGCGCAGTCCTGATCATGAGTCGTCCTGACGTCGTCGTCACCGGGCTCGGCGCGACGACCCCGCTTGGCGGGGACGTCGCGTCGACCTGGGACGCCATGCTTGCCGGCCGCTCCGGGGTGAGTGCCCTCACCCAGGAGTGGGCCGCGCAACTGCCGGTCCGCATCGCCGCCCAGTTGGCCGTGGAGCCGTCCGAGGTGCTGGACCGGGTCCGACTGCGCCGACTGGACCGCTCCGAGGCGATCGCGATCATCGCGGCGCAACAGGCCTGGGCGGACGCCGGCCTCGCCGGGTCCGACCTCGACGGGGAGCGGTTGGCCGTCAGCGTCGGTTCCGGCATCGGCGGTGCCACCACCCTGCTCGCCCAGGACGACATCCTCGAAGCGTCCGGGCCGCGGCGGGTGTCCCCGCACACCATCCCGATGCTGATGCCGAACGGTCCGGCCGCCTGGGTGGGGCTGGAGCTGGGTGCCAAGGCCGGTGTGCACGCGGTGGCCAGCGCCTGCGCCACCGGCGCCGAGGCGATCGCGCTCGGTCTGGACATCATCCGCTCCGGCCGGGCCGACGTGGTGGTGGCCGGCGGCACCGAGGCGGTCATCCACCCGCTGCCGATCGCCGGTTTCAGCTCGATGCGGGCCATGTCCACCCGCAACGACGACCCCGAGCGCGCCTCCCGCCCGTGGGACCGGGGCCGGGACGGCTTCGTCCTCGGTGAGGGTGCCGGCATCCTGGTGCTGGAACGGGCCGAGCACGCCGCCGCCCGGGGCGCCCGGGTCTACGCGCGCCTCGCCGGGGCCGGCATCACGTCCGACGCGTACGACATCGTGCAGCCACACGCCGAGGGCGAGGGCGCGGTCCGGGCCATCGCCAAGGCCATCGCGGACGCGGACGTGGCCAAGCGGGACATCGTGCACGTCAACGCCCACGCCACGTCGACGCCGGTCGGTGACATGCTGGAGATCGGCGGGCTGCACAAGGCACTCGGCGACCACCCGGTGCTGTCCGCGACGAAGTCGATGACCGGTCACCTGCTCGGTGCGGCCGGCGCGCTGGAGTCGATCGCCACCATCCTGGCCATCCGCGACAGTGTCGTCCCGCCGACGATCAACCTCGACGACCCGGAGCCCGGTCTCACTCTGGACGTCGCGGCGCACAAGGCCCGCCACATGGACATCCCGGCCGCGTTGAACAACGCGTTCGGCTTCGGCGGCCACAACGTGGCGCTCGTCTTCGCCCGACCCTGAGATCCCGCGAAGGGCCCCTCCTCGTCGACGAGGAGGGGCCCTTTTCGTCGTTCAGCCTCGGTTGCGGGGGTGCTGTTTCGCGGTGCGCTCGTTGCCGTGGCGGTAGTTGCCGGTCCAGCGGGCCATCACCAACTGCGGGTCGTCGTCGACCTCGGCGAGGAACTCCGCGGCCCGAGCGCCGCGCAGCGTGCCGGCGACCCGGCCGTGGTGCGTGATCACCACCGTGCCGTCGGCCCGTTGCACGTGCCGGAATCCCGCTGCCGCTCCCATGGGGTCAGGTTGTCAGACCGGCCCGGGCGGGGGCGACCCGATTCCCGTCGACCGGTCAGTGCGCGCAGGTGGTGGCGGGCAGACCGGGCACGGCCACCGGGGACCGGCCTCCCGGCCGGGCCTTGCCGGCCAGCACGGCGGCCAGCGCGGTCATGGACGCCCGGCTGGAGGAGTACGTGGCCAGCAACGTCTGTGACTTCGCCTCACCCAGCACGTACGGGGTGTCCATGGCGACCGTGACCGCCGCGTCGGCGCGCAGGTCCTTGGCGCCGTCGCCGTAGCCCACCAGGTGCACGATCGTGCCGCCGCTGGGCTTGACCTGCACCCCGGCGGCGGTCAGTGCGGCGGTGAGAGTGGCCCGGGTGCCGTCCCGGCCGCCGGAGGAGGTGATGGTGACCGGGCCGGGGATCGCGCCGCCGCAGGTGCCGCGCAGCACGGTGACGGCGGCGGCGGCCAGCGCGTCGGCTGCGGCCCGGTGCGCCGGGGCGTTGAGCGTGGACATCTGCGCGGCCGGGGTCTCCGCGAGCCGGAACTTCATGGTCAGCACCCGGGTGACCGCCTCGACGAGCCGGGTCCGGGGCAGTGTTCCGCCGCGCAGCGCGGCGAGCAGCCCGTCGTACGCCTGGCCGACGTTCGGGGTCATCAGGATGAGGTCGTTGCCGGCGTTGAGCGTGCGGACCGCCGCCTCGCCGGGTGCCCAGCGCTTCGCGGGCGGCATGTTCATCCCGTCGGTAATCACCACACCCTTGAAGCCGAGTTGGCCGCGCAGCACGTCGGTGAGCAGCTTGTGGGAGAAGGTCGCCGGGGTCCCCGGGTCGATCGCGCGGGCGTCCAGGTGACCGGACATCACCGCCATCGCCCCGGCGTCCATCCCGGCGGTGAACGGCGGCCACGCGCCGCTCTGCAATTCGGCAGCGGACTGGGTGAGCACCGGCAGGTCCTGGTGCGAGTCGTCGGCACTGTGGCCGTGCCCGGGAAAGTGCTTCAGGGTGGCCGCGACCCCGGCCGCCTGGAGGCCACGGACGGCGCCGCCCACCTGCACCGCGGCCTGCTTCGGGTCGGAGCCGTACGACCGGGAGCCGATCACGGTGCTGCGGGTGGCCAGCACGTCGGCCACCGGGGCGAAGTCGACGTTGATCCCCATCGCGGCCAGTTCGGCGCCGGCGGCCTGCCAGGCGGCCTCGGTCAGCTTCGGGTCGCCGGCCGCGCCCGCCGCGAGGGCGCTGGGCAGCACGGTGACCCCGTCGGTCACGCGGGTGACGACACCGTACTCCTGGTCGGTGCCGATCAGCAGCGGCGCGGGCCCGGCGGCGAGCCGACCGGCGGCGGTACGCAGCCCGGTGGTGAGCTCGTGCACCTGCTTCGGGTTGTCGACGTTCGTGGTCTCCTGGTTGCCCTTGGTCGGGTCGTCGGCGCTGAAGCCGACCAGGATCAGGCCACCCAGCCGGTACTTGGCGATCATGTCGGCGGGGGTGTCGACCCCGGCGAGGGCCTGGTTGCCGGCAGCCGAGCCGGCGGAGACCTTCGTCGCCGAGTCGCCGTAGGCGTACGGCATCAGCACCTGACCGACGAGGTCTTCGTCGGACAGCGTGGCGACCAGGGCCGCGGCACGGGCGGCGGGGTCGTTGGCCGGTGTCGCGGCGGGGACGCTCGGGGCGGCGGTCGCGGCGGTCGGGCTGGGCGGCGGCGCGGGGCGCTCGGGGTCGCCTGAGCAGCCGGAGACGAGCAGAGCGGTCAGAGCGGCGACTGCGACGGCGGTGCGCCACGGGCGATTCGACACGCCGCCCATCCCACCAGCTTCCCCCTTATCGGGGCAACTTGACCTTACCGGTCGCCGCCGGCCCGACGGTGTGCGGCCAGCGGGCCGGCGGCCAGGATCAGCCGACCCGGGTGAGCAAGGTCACCGGAGCCCCGTCGCCGGCGTACCGGTACGGCTCCAGGTCGGCGTCCCACGCCGTGCCGAGCGCCTTGTCCAGGGCGTGCGCCAGCGCCTCCGGGGCCCGGGAGGCGACCATCAGCGCGCGTAGTCGGTCCTCGCCGAGTTGGATGTCGCCGGCCACGCCGACGGTGGCCCGGAACAGGCCGCGGGCCGGCACGTACATGAACCGTTCGCCGTCGGCGCCGGGACTCGGCTCCTCGGTGACCTCGAAACGGATCATGGGCCACTGCCGTAGGGCAACAGCCAGCTCGGCGCCCGTCCCCGGACGACCGGTCCACCCGCACTCGGCCCGGCGTGCGCCGGGATCGACGGGCTGAGCCGTCCACTGCAGGTTGACCGGCGCGGCTAGGACGCGCGCGATCGCCCACTCGACGTGCGAGCACACGGCGAGTGGGGTCGAGTGGACGTATACGACGCCACGCGTTGGCACGGTGACCTCCCGGGAGAGCGAGGTGCGTCTTCCCCTACGACCTCGTCCACCCAGGTGGTTGCTGCAACACATGATGACTCGTGTGACGCGTGGTGCGCCAGGGAATCGGAAAAAACGCCGGGTGGAATAGCCGGACGGGTGGCCGCCGTTGCCTCTCAGGACACCGCGACGACCAGCATGATGTCGTGGTCCTGTACAGTTCCATCGGCGGCTTATGCCGCGTTACATCTTCGCGGGTCGAGCGCAGTGTGGCCCGCACACAGCCCCCGGACGTCCAGTCCTCCCGTACGTCTTGCAAGGAGTACCTCCGTGGCGAGCAACACCTCTAAGACCGCGCGCGCGTCCGTCCGGGCCGGCCAGGCTGGCCAGGGTGGCGCCCTCAGCGTGCTGGGCGAGTTCAAGTACCTCATCCCGCTCAACGGCGGCAAGCACGCCTACGTGCGGAACCTGACCAACGGCAAGACCGCGCACCTGCGCACGGACTCCGACGCCTTCGTCGAGGAGATCCGCGTGCTGGCCGCCGCCGGCCACGCCGCCAAGATCCGGGCGGAGATCAACAACCTGGCTGCCGTTCACCCGAACGACGGCTGGGAGGCCACCGAGAAGCGCTTGGTCGCGGCCGGCGTCTTCGAGGGCTGAGCCCTCCCCCATCGCACCATCGACACCGCCCGCCGGGAGTTCCCGGCGGGCGGTTTCGCGTGTCCGGGGCGAGATCCACTCGGCTTCCCGAAAACCGGGGTGTCCCGGCAGGCCGGACACCCCGGGATCACGAAACCCGAGTCGATCAAGCGCTCGGCGCGCGGGCCGGTCGAGCGGCGTCGGGCGCGGGCCGGTCGAGCGGCGTCGGGCGCGGGCCGGTCGAGCGCGGCGGGCGGGTTCAGGCCGGGTCGAGCAGTGTGACCTCGCCGGTGGCCAGGTCGTAGAGGCCACCGGCCACGGCCACCCGTCCGGCGGCGACCGGCCCGGCGAGCAGGTCGTCGGCGCGCAGCGTGCCCACCGTTCGCCGGACGTGCCGACGGACCGCGAGCGGCAGCACCGCCGGGTCGTCGATCCCCACCTCGGTCACCGCCGGGGCGATCTCGTCCACCAGGTGCGCCAGCGAGCCACCGGGACGCTCCCCGGCGCGCAGCGCGTCCACGGTGGCGCCGACCGCGCCGCACCGCTCGTGACCGAGGACCAGCACCAGCGGTACGCCGAGCTGGCCGACCACGTACTCGATCGACCCGCACACCGCCCGGTCGAGCACGTGCCCACCGGTACGGATCACGCAGATCGCACCGAACGTCTGGTCGAAGATCGCCTCCAGCGGCACCCGCGAGTCGATGCAGCCGAGCACCACGGCGTACGGCTGCTGGTCGCCGGAGGCGGCGGCCGCGGCGGCCGTGACGTCGTGCCCGTGGATCGGCTGGCCGCTGACGAACCGCCGGTTACCGGCGAGCAGATCGGCCAGGGCGGCGCGCGGAGTGCCGCCGGCCTGCCGCCCCGGCCCCGACGTCCCGCCCATGGGCGCTCCCGAGGACCCCATGCCGTCCAGCTTGGCCCGCCGTCGGGCCCCACGGGCGGGGTCGGGAATGTTGGCCACGGCGTGATTGGTGTGCTGCCGTGGCGGGTAGCCGGGTACCAGTGGGACTGGTGGTGCCGGGCGGCCCTGGGGAGGTGGCGATGCCGGAGCGGTTCGAGGTCGGGCTGCCGGACGGCGTACGGCTCAACGTCGAGGCGACCGAGCCGACGGACGCCCAGGTCACCGCCGTCCTGTTGCACGGCTGGACGTTGGACGGGCGCGCGTGGCACCGGCAGGTCGACGCGCTGACCGCGGCGTTCGGCGGGTCGGTGCGGGTGGTCACCTACGACGCGCGGGGGCACGGTCGGTCCAGCTGCATGGCGTTGCCCACGGCCACCCTGGCCCAACTCGGCGACGACCTGGCCACGGTGCTCGACACGGTGGCGCCGGTCGGGCCGGTGGTCCTGGTCGGGCACTCGATGGGCGGCATGACGATCATGGAGTACGCCCACCGCCACGCCGCGCACTTCGCCGCCCGTACGGCCGGTCTGGTCTTCGTGTCGACCACCGCCGAGGGGCACACGCACACCGTCTACGGGCTCTCGCCCCGGATCGCCCGGTTGATCCGGTTGGCCGAGACGACAGGTGCCGGAGTGCTGGCCCGGTGCGGCTCCTGGCGAGCGCCCCGGGCGCTGCTGAACGCGCTGCGACCGAGCATCCGCTGGATGCTCTTCGGCGACCGCTGCGACCCCTCCGACATCCGCCTGGTGACCTCCGCGGTGGCTCGTGCGTCGCTGCGCTCGATCGGCGGGTTCCGCGCCTCCATCGGCACCCAGCACCGACTGGACACCCTCACCGCGTTGGCCCACCTGCCGGCCGCCGCCCTGGTCGGCGACCGGGACCGGCTGACCCCACCGCCGTGCGCCGAGTCGATCGCGGCGGCCCTGCCGGCCACCGAGTTGACCGTCTGCCCGGGTGCCGGGCACATGCTGATGATGGAGCGCCCGGACGAGGTCAACGCCGCCCTCACCGGCGTCCTGCGCCGGGTGCTCGCCGAACCGCCGCCCCGCAGCCGGGGGGCGACGCCCGCCGAAACGGGTGTCTGAGCGCGTTCCCGCACCTCGGGCGCGGCCGGCCAGGCGCGGGGCCGTACCCTTCTGCGGTCGGCTCGCGCGGTTCCCGCCGCCTGCCGGCGACCTTCGAAGGAGCGTGCGTTGACCGACCAGACCGGCCTGGAGCAGGAGATCGCCGTCGAGCAACGCCACCTCGACCGGGTGTACGCGCGACTCGCCGAACTGCGGCAGTCGGCGGTCCGAGCCGAGCGTGACGGCTACCGGATGGCCCGGGTGGGCACGTACGGCTCGTTGGTCGAGCGCGACGCGATGGTCTTCCACGCCGCGCAGCGGCGGCACGTCCTGGACGCCGAGTACGAGGGGCTGGTCTTCGGCCGGCTGGACCTGCGGGACCGGCAGGTGCTGCACGTCGGGCGCCTCGGCATCCGCGACGAGGACACCACCACGCTTGTCGTCGACTGGCGGGCACCGGCCGCCGCCGCCTTCTACCAGGCCACTCCGGCGCAGCCGCTGGACGTGGTGCGTCGCCGTACGATCCAGTCCCGCGCCGAGCGCGTCACCCGGATCGAGGACGACCTGCTGGACCCGAACGCCGCCCCGGAGGGGATGACCGTCGTCGGCGACGGCGCGCTGCTGGCCACCCTGTCCAAGGCCACCGGCCGGGGCATGCGCGACATCGTGGCGACCATCCAGCGGGAGCAGGACGAGGCGATCCGCTCACCCGGTTCCGGGGTGACGATCGTCGCGGGCGGCCCCGGCACCGGCAAGACCGCTGTCGCGCTGCACCGGGCCGCCTTCCTGCTCTACTCCGACCGCAGCCGGTACGCCGGTGGCGGCATCCTGGTGGTCGGCCCGTCGTCGGTCTTCGTGGAGTACATCGGTTCGGTGCTGCCGTCGCTCGGTGAGGACACCGCGACCCTGCACTCGCTGGGCACCCTGTTTCCGGGAATGAGCGCCACCCGCACCGACCCGCCCGAGGTGGCGGCGGTGAAGGGCTCGCTGCGGATGCGCCGGGTGCTGGAGCGGGCGGCCCGCGACGCGGTGCCGGGCGGCCCGGGCGAGCTGCGGCTGCTCTACCGGGGCACGTTGCTGCGGCTGGACCGGGCGGCGCTGGACCGGATCCGGGACCGCGCGCTGCACCGGGGTGCCCGACGCAACGAGGTCCGCCGGGCCGGCTTCGACGGGATCTTCGCCGCGCTCTGGGCGCAGGCCCGTGAGGTGGGCGTTCGACTGCCGGAGCAGCGGACCTTCGAGGCGGAGATCGCCGAGCGGTCGGAGTTCCGCGAGTTCCTCAAGGCGTGGTGGCCCCGGCTGCACCCGCGGCACGTGCTCGGCTGGCTGGCGCGGCCGGACCGACTGCGGCGGTACGCCGGGGGGATCCTCTCCGGCGCGGAGATCCGGCTGCTCACCGCCGCGTACCGGAACCTGGACTCGGACGGGTTGACCATCGCCGACATCGCGCTGCTGGACGAGTTGGACGCCCTGCTCGGCAAGCCGGCGCAGCCGGCCAGGGCCCGGCGTGACCCGTTCCAGTTGGCCGGCGGCGTCCGCGAGCTGAGCACCGCCAGCGACCGGCAGCGGGCCGCCCGCGCGGCGGCGCGGGAGCGTCCGGAGGACTACCGGGACTACGCGCACGTGGTGGTGGACGAGGCGCAGGACGTCTCACCGATGCAGTGGCGGATGGTCGGTCGGCGGGGTCGGCTGGCCTCCTGGACGGTGGTGGGTGACCCCGCGCAGACCGCGTGGACCGGCGACCCCGACGAGTTGGACCGGGCCCGGGACCAGGCGCTGGGCCGACGCAAGCGGCACGATTTCACGCTCACCACCAACTACCGCAACTCCGCGGAGATCTTCGCGGTGGCGGCGGCGGAGATCCGCCGGCTCTACCCCGACCTGCCGCTGCCGACGGCGGTGCGCTCCACCGGGGTCGATCCGGTCGAGCTGGTGGTGCCCGCGACGGGGTTGGAGACCACGACCGTGCAGGCGGCCGCCGGCCTGCTGACCGAGGTGGAGGGCACGGTCGGGGTGATCACGCCGGTCCCCCGCCGGGACGAGGTCGCCGGTTGGCTCGCCGCGCTCGACGCGCCGCGCCTACAGGTGGTGACCAGCCTGGAGGCCAAGGGCATGGAGTACGACGGAGTCGTGCTCGTCGCACCGAGCGAGATCCGGGCGGATCCGGGTGCCGGGGTACGCACCCTGTACGTGGCGCTGTCCCGGGCCACGCAGCGACTCACCACCATCGACCCGACCGGCTGATCCGTGCCCGCTCGTCGCACGGGCCAGCGGCCGACCTGACACTTGCACACATAGCGATGTGAACATACATTTGACCGGGCCCCGGCCGGCAGCGGAAGGTGGATCTCGTGGGCGCAGGTCATGACCACCACCACGGGTCCGTCGCCAATGCCGCACAGCAGCACCGGGGCCGCCTCTGGGCGGCGTTCGGGCTGCTCGCCACCCTGATGGTGGTCGAGGCGGTGGCCGCCCTGCACACCGGCTCACTCGCCCTGCTCTCCGACGCCGGGCACATGTTCACCGACGTGCTCGGCATCGGGATGGCGCTCGCCGCGATCACCGCCACCCGACGGGCCACCGGCGACCCGCAGCGCACCTTCGGGCTCTACCGCCTCGAGGTGCTCGCCGCACTGGCCAACTCCGTCCTGCTCTCCGGCGTCGCGATCTACGTGGTGATCGCGGCGATCCGCCGCTTCGGCGACCCGCACGAGGTCGTCGCCGGCCCGATGCTCGTGGTGGCCGTGCTCGGCCTGCTCGCGAACGTCGCCGCCTTCGCCCTGCTCCGCGCCGGCGCCCGGGAGAGCATCAACCTGCAGGGCGCCTACCTGGAGGTGCTCGGCGACCTGCTCGGCTCACTGGGCGTGATCGGCGCGGCACTGCTCATCGCCGTCACCGACTGGTGGTGGGCCGACCCGCTGGTCGCGGTCGCCATCGGCGCGTTCATCCTGCCGCGCACCTGGCGGCTGGCCCGCGCCGCCGTCCGCATCCTGGTGCAGGCCGCCCCGGAACACCTCCAGGTGACCGCCGTGCACGACCGGCTGGCCGCCGTCCCCGGCGTGGTGGAGGTGCACGACCTGCACGTCTGGACGCTCACCTCGGGCATGGAGGTGGCCTCCGCGCACCTGACCATGGCACCCGGCGCGGAGGTCGGCGCGGTGCTGACCGCAGCGCGTACCGCCCTGCACGACGACTTCCGGATCGAACACGCGACCTTGCAGATCGAGCCCGGCGCCGCCACCGGGGCCTGCGGCTCGATCGAGTGGTAACACCCGTTTCCGTGATGACCTGCGCACCTTCCGTCACATCGGCTGCAGCGGCCCCACCGGCACCGGTAGGCTCGGTCCCGGCCTCCACCAGGCGGCGCCCTCCAGGCGCCGGTGGCGGTCGCCGCCTAATCGCCCAACCAGGCGAACCGGGGAACCACGTTCCTGGGGTGCATCCGCGTCAGCGGTAGGGATCTTCCGTCCCGAACCCGTCAGCTAACCCGGTCGGCGGCTGACGGAAGGACATGCGCAGTGGCACCAGCACGACCACCCGCCGCCCGACTGGCGGCCCTGATCGTCGCGATGTTCGCCCTCGGCGTCGCGATCCCGGCCGGCACCGCCTCGGCCGCTCCCCCGACCGGCCTGCGGGCCGCCGCCGCACCCGACACCGACGAGGAGGGCGGCACCCCGTCGCTGCGCGCCCAGCTCGAAGCCGCCAGCAAGGGCTACCTGGACGCCAAACGCGCTCTGGACACCTCGGTGCGGCGGCAGCAGCAGCTCGCCACCCAGCTGAAGACCATCGAGGTCGAGCTGGCCCAGCGCGACGGCAAGGTCGGCCAGATCGCCGGCGTGGCGTACCGCACCGGCCGGCTCGGCGCGGTGTCGGCGCTGCTCAACAGCAGCAGCCCGGAGGGCTTCATGGACCGGGCCGCCGCCCTGGAGGCGGTGGCCGCCAACGAGGACCGGGTGCTGCGCGACCTGCTCGCCACCAAGGACGAGGCCAATCGCACCCGGGCCGCCCTCAACGGCGAGATCACCGAACAACGCAAGCAGGTCACCGTGATGGCCAAGCGCAAGGAGCAGGCCGAACGCGCCCTGACCGTCGCCAACACGCCCAAGCCGCCGCAGACCACCGCCGACACCAGCTCCAACCGGGGCACCTCCACCGCCAACGCGAAGGCGGCGCCGCGCAACTCCGACGGCTCCTGGCCATCCGAGTCGTGCAGCGTCAACGACCCCACGCCCGCCAACGGCTGCATCACCCCGCGCACCCTGCACGCGCTCAACCAGGCCAAGGCCGCCGGCTTCACCCGGTACGTCTCCTGTCACCGCCCCAGCGGCTCCGGCGAACACCCGAAGGGCCGGGCCTGCGACTTCGCCGCACAGACGAGTGGCTTCGGCGGCAACGCCACCGGTGGCGACAAGACGTACGGCAACAACCTGGCCGCGTACTTCATCCGCAACGCCGACCGGCTCGCCGTGCTGTACGTGATCTGGTACCGGCAGATCTGGCTGCCCAGCAGCGGGTGGAAGTCGTACAGCGGCG
Organism: Micromonospora sp. NPDC048898; assembly: GCF_043198035.1. Classification (NCBI taxonomy): domain Bacteria; kingdom Bacillati; phylum Actinomycetota; class Actinomycetes; order Micromonosporales; family Micromonosporaceae; genus Micromonospora; species Micromonospora sp. NPDC048898. The sequence goes on along the minus strand of NZ_JBICUF010000026.1, from coordinate 1,005 downwards.
CCAGCGGCACCCCGTCCACCGACCACACCAACCACGTCCACCTGTCGGTCTACTAGACCCGCCCCCGGTCCAGGGGTGATCCACTCTCGTTCGCCAACTCCGGGGTCTCCGGGACGACGGGACACCCCGGAGTTGGCGATGTGGTGTCGATCATGAGGGCGGGTCGTCGCCAGGCCCCGGCTACGTCGCCAGGCCGGGTGATGTCGTCGGCAGACCGGGGTACGTCGCCGGGCGTACCCCGGATGTCGTCGGCGGTCGGACGACCCGGCACGGGCCGGCGGGCAGCATCGCGGTATGCGTCGGATTCCACCCACCGCCCGCAAGGGGCTCCTCACCCTGCACCTGGTCACCTCGCTCGGCTGGCTCGGTGCCGACCTGGTGCTCCTCACGCTCGGCATCGCCGTCCAGCGGGGCGCCGACCCGGCGGTGGTCTACCCGGTCACGGCGCTTGTCGGCACGGTGCTGTTCGCGCCGTTGAGCGTCCTGGTCTGGCTGATCGGCGTCGCCAGCGCGCTACTCACCCCGTGGGGTCTGTGGCGCTATCGCTGGGTGGTGGCCAAGCTCGTGCTCACCACGGTGATGGTCGGGCTGGTGCTGTTCCTGCTCACGCCGAATCTGCGGCACGCCGGTGCGGTGGGCGCCGCCCTCCCCGCACGGGACCGCGTCGACCTGGTGATCGCGCCCGCGGTATCGACCATCCTGATGATCATCGCGACGGTGCTGTCCACGTACAAGCCGTGGGGCCGCCGCCCAACCACCCAACCCGCCCTCTCGGGGCACGGCCGCAACCCGTGACCGGGCGACCGCAACCGGGCCACCGCAACCGGGCCACCAAGATCGCGCCACCACGACCGGGCCACCAAGATCGCGCCACCACGACCGGGCCACCAAGATCGCGCTAAAACCAGGATGTCAACGCCGTTGCGTTTAGCGCTGTGGCCTGGAGGCAAGCCCTTTGTCGAAGGTTGTGATGGTGGCGTGGAAGGTGTAGGTCTGCGGGGTTAC
>NZ_JBICUF010000025.1:0-71570 GCF_043198035.1 Micromonospora sp. NPDC048898 | reverse complement strand
GGGGGGGGGCGGGGGGGCGCGGAAGGGGCGGGCGAGCCCCGCCCGGGGGGCCACCCCCCGGGCAAACGGGCCCCCCGGGGGGGGGGCCCCCGCGGGGGGGGGGGGGGGGGGCCCCGCCGCGCCCCCCCCGGCACTGCTCAGCCCTTCGCCAACGCCCGGGAAATCACCATCCGCTGGATCTGGTTGGTGCCCTCCACGATCTGCAACACCTTGGCCTCGCGCATGTACCGCTCCACCGGGTGATCGGCCACGTAGCCGGCGCCGCCGAGCACCTGCACCGCGTCGGTGGTCACCCGCATCGCCATGTCGGTGGCGAAGAGCTTCGCCTTGGCCGCCTCGATCGCGTACGGGCGGCCGGCGTCGCGCAACCGGGCCGCGGCGAGGGTCAGCGCGCGGGCGGCGGAGATCTGGGTGGCCGCGTCGGCGAGGAGGAAGCCGAGGCCCTGGAAGTCGATGATGGACCGGCCGAACTGCTGTCGCTCCCGGGCGTAGGAGACCGCGTAGTCCAGGGCCGCCTGGGCCAGACCGACCGCGCACGCGGCGATGCCCAGGCGACCGGAGTCGAGCGCGGACATGGCGATGGTGAAACCGGCGCCCTCGCCGCCGATCAGCCGGTCGGCCGGCACCCGCGCCTCGTCGAAGGCGACCTGCGCCACCGGGGAGGCGCGCAGCCCCATCGTCCGTTCCGCCGCCTGCGGGGTGATGCCGGCGGTGCCCGCGTCGGCGAGCAGGCAGGAGATCCCCTTCGGCCCGGGCCCGCCGGTGCGGCAGAAGACGTTGTAGAAGTCGGCCGTCCACGCGTGGGTGATCCAGGCCTTGGTGCCGGACACCAGGTACGCGTCGCCATCGCGAACCGCCCGGGTGCTCAGCGCCGCCGCGTCCGAGCCACCCTGCGGCTCGGAGAGGCAGTACGCGCCCAGCAGCTCCCCGCCGATCATGTCCGGCAGCAGCTTGCGCTGCTCGTCGCTGCCGAACGCGAACACCGGGTAGCAGGACAGGGTGTGCACGCTGATCGCCTCGGCGACCGCGAGCCAGCGGCTGGCCAGGATCTCCAGCACCTGCAGGTACACCTCGTAGGGCTGGGCCGCGCCGCCGTACTCCTCGGGGTAGGGCAGGCCGAGCAGACCGGCACGGCCGAGGGTACGCAGCACCTCGCGGGGGAATTCGGCGCGCTCCTCGAAGGCGGCGGCCTTCGGCGCGAGCTCGCGGTCGGCGAGCTCGGTGGCGAGACCCAGCAGGTCGTGGGCCTCGTCGGTGGGCAGGATCCGGTCGACAGTCATAGCGCGATGAGCTCCGTGGGGGTGGTGTTGAGCCGTTGCACGCCGTCCGTGGTGCAGACGACGATGTCCTCGATGCGGGCGCCGTGCCGGCCCGCCAGGTAGACGCCCGGTTCGATGGAGAACGCCATCCCGGCCTCGATCGGGCGGTCGTTGCCGGCCACCAGGTAGGGCTCCTCGTGACCGTCGAGACCGATGCCGTGGCCGGTGCGGTGCAGGAACGCGGGGCCGTGGCCGGCGGCGGCGATCGGGTCGCGGGCCGCGGCGTCGACCGCCGCACCGGTGACCCCGGGCCGCACCGCGGCGACCGCGGCGCGCTGGGCGTCGTGCAGCACCGCGTAGTAGTCCAGGAAGTCCGCCGGCGCCGGCGCACCCACCACGTAGGTGCGGGTGCAGTCCGAGCGGTACCCCGACGCCATCGTGCCGCCGATGTCGACCACCACCGGCTCGCCGGCGCCGATCGGCCGGTCCGAGGTGCCGTGGTGTGGGCTGGCCCCGTTGGGTCCGGCCGCCACGATGACGAAGTCGACGGTGACGTGCCCGGCGGCCCGGATCGCCGCGGCGATGTCGGTGGCGACCTCCGCCTCGGTGCGACCGGGGCGCAGCCACCGCCCCATCCGCAGGTGCACCTCGTCGATCGCCGCGCCGGCTTCGGCGAGGGCCGCGACCTCCGCCGGGGACTTGCGGATCCGCAGCTCGCGCAGCACCTCGCCGGCGAGGCGTTGCGCGGCGCCGGGGAGGGCGGCGCGCAACGCGAGGACCTGCTCGGCCCACATCCGGTCCGCCAGCCCGACCGCCGCGACCGGCCCGCCGAGGGCGGCGACCACCAGGGGGTACGGGTCGGAGCCGTCGACGTGGTCGACGATGCGCACGCCGGTGGCCGGTGCCGCCTCCGCCGCCGGACGTTCCAGCCGGGGCACGACGAGGGTCGGCTCACCCACGGCGGGCAGCACCAGGCAGGTCAGCCGCTCCCCCGCGTGGGCGTCGTAGCCGGTCAGGTACCGCAGGTCGGAGCCGGGGGTGAGCAGCAGGGCATCCAGACCGGCGGCGGCGGTGGCGCGCTGCGCGGCGATCAGCCGATCGGGCGGGTACAGCTCGTCGATTCCCACCCCATCAGCTTAACGGTCGTTTGGGTAAACCCCCATATCGGCTCCGACGCCCGGAAATCCACAGACGTTGATTGACGCGGACAGTTAACACTCTTTAAGATTTGGCTGCCTCGAGGCCCACCCGTTCCTGCGTCCCGCACCCCCGCCCGCGACAACCCTGCGCGGGTGGCGTCGTTCCCCGCCCACGGGAAGGCCCCCGATGTCCTCACCACTGCGCCGTGCCCTCGCCGCCGGCCTGCTCGCGCTGGCCACCGCCGGCGCCACCCTCACCGTCACGACCACCGCCGCGCAGGCCGTGGTGCTGCCCAACAACTTCAAGAGCGTCGGCTACATGCCCTCCTGGGCCGGCAACATCAACACGATCCAGTACAACAAGCTCACCCACATCAACTACGCCTTCATCCTGCCCAACAGCGACGGCAGCCTGCAGGGGGTCGACGGGGCGCGCCTGTCCTCGCTGGTCTCGCAGGGACACGCCAACAACGTCAAGGTGTCGATCGCCGTCGGCGGCTGGAACGACGGCAACGACTCGGCGTTCGAAGCCCTGGCCGCCAACTCCGGCAGCCGGACCAACTTCGTCAACAACCTGGTCAACTTCGTCAACCAGTACAACCTCGACGGTGTCGACATGGACTGGGAGTACCCCGACCAGGGCGCCTCGGCCAACAACTACACGGCGCTCATGACGCAGCTCGGCAGCGCGATGCACAGCCGCGGCAAGCTGCTCACCGCCGCCGTGGTCTCCGAGGGCGGCAGCGTGCAGGGCGTGCAGACCGCAGTCTTCAACCAGGTCGACTGGCTCAACATCATGGCGTACGACGGCGGCAACCCCCACGCCAACTACGACTGGTCGATCAACAGCATCAACCTGTGGAAGGCGCGTGGTCTGCCGGCCAGCAAGGCGGTGCTCGGCATCCCGTTCTACAGCCGCCCGGTCTACTACAACTACTCGTACATCGTCGGCCTGGACCCGGCGAACGCCAACCGGGACTGCGCCACCATCGGCGGCTCGCAGCAGTGCTGGAACGGCATCCCGACGGTCAAGCGCAAGACGCAGTGGGCGTTGGCCAACGCCGGCGGCGTGATGAACTGGGAGCTGAGCCAGGACACCAGCGGCTCGACCTCACTGCTCAGCGCCATGTACGACACCATCATGGGCGGCACCACCCCGCCGCCGACCGGTCGCACCGGCCAGATCACCGGCCTCGGCGGCAAGTGCGTCGACGTGGCGGCGGCCAGCACCGCCAACGGCGCCGCCATCCAGCTCTACGGCTGCAACGGCACCAACGCCCAGACCTGGACGGTGGCCGGCGACAGTACGCTGCGCGCCCTCGGCAAGTGCGCCGACGTCGCCAGCGGCTCCACCGCCAACGGCGCGAAGGTCCAGCTCTGGGAGTGCAACGGCAGCGGCGCCCAGGTGTGGCAGGCGCAGTCCAACGGCACGTTGCGCAACCCGCAGTCGAACAAGTGCCTGGACGTCACGGACAACAGCTCCGCCGACGGCACCCGGCTGCAGATCTGGGACTGCTTCGCCGGCGCCAACCAGCGCTGGACGCTCCCCGCCTGACCGGACGGCCCGCCCGGTCCCCGGCCGACGCCCAGCGTCAGCCGGGGACCCGCGCGTGTGCGCGGGCCAGGGTGAGCATCTCCTGCACCGAGCCGGCCGGGTCGGTGACCGGGAACTGCACGGCACGCACCACCGCCGCCGGGTCGACGAGCAGCGTCAGCCGCTTGAACCGGGTCGCACCACCGGCCCGGAAGACCGGCAGCAGCAGCCCCGCCGCCAACCGGCCGTCCTGGTCGGACAGCAACGGAAACGGCAGCCCGGCGTACGCGGCGAAGTCGGCGAGCTGGTCCGGACGTTGGGTGCTGATCCCGTGCACCCGCACACCGGCGGCCGCGAAGTCCGAGTGACGCTTGGCGTACGTGCTCGACTCCAGGGTGCAGCCCCGGGCGCCGGGGATCTCCGCCCAGCCCGGCGGATAGCCGGGCGTCCCCGGCGCGTACGCCCCGGGGAAGAGGTAGAGGACCGCCCAGGTGTCCATCGTCGCCAACGCGACCGGCCGACCGTCGGCACCGGGCAGGGCGACCTCGGGCAGTCGCCGCCCGACCAGGTGGTGCGTCCGGCGCGCCTCGGCGGAGTCGGCGTCGGCCGTGGCGGTCAGCTCACCGTCACCCATGAGATGCCTCGTTCCCCAGTCCTGCAGAGCGATCAGCACCGGCAGCAGCCCCTCGCCCCGAGCGGTGAGCAGGTAGTCGTAGCGCGGTGGGTGTCGCGAGTAGGACCGGCGCTCCAGCACCCCGTGCTCGACCAGGGCGGCGAGGCGTTCGGCGAGCGCCCGCCGGCTGACGCCCAGCTCACGTTGCAGCGCGTCGAAGCGGGTCGTCCCCCCGGCGACGTCGCGCACGATGAGGAACGTCCACCAGTCCCCCAGTACGCCGAGCGCCTGCGCGATGCCGCAGTCCGCATCGGCGAGATCCTCTCGCCGCACCCGCTACCTCCGTCGGTCCCACCCGACTATAGTGCGTTCCAGACTGGAACTCACTGGTTCGACGAAACGGGGGTCGACGACCTGCGCGTCGACGATCGGGCCCGCGTCTTCTGGCGCTGGCGGACCGCCGGCACGACCAGCATGGTCGCGTCGGCGGTCGGCTCGGTGGCCCTGCCGCCGCCGTCCGTCGGGCGGCGGCGCACTGCGATCACCCGGCGCGCGACGACGCACTGCGATCACCCGGCGCGCGACGACGCCATCCGTAGCGCGGTCGCGGCGTCTGGTGGACCCAGCACGATCCACGAGCCGTCGGCGAAGAGCAGGGCGAGACGCCCGATCGTGCCGCCGGGCAGCGCGTCGAGGCGGACCAGCGACTCCAGACCCACCTGCCAGGCCACCTCCAGTGGCACGTCCCGGTCCACCGGGCCGGGCCCCTGCCAGGCCGCCCGCACCTGGTTGGCCGCCGCCGCGAGGCGATCCCGCAGACCGCCGCCGGCGGGTGACTGCGTCGGGGCCGGTCGAGCGCCCTGGCGGCGCAGCACCAGCACACGACGGTTGGTCAGCGCCAGCACCTGGGCGACAGTGGGCTCCGGCAGCCGCTCGTCCAGCCCGACGCCCACCGAACCGGGCGGGCCGCCGAGCACCCCGTTGCGGGCCGCCTGATACCACTCCACCCCGGGCCCGGTGGCGGCGGTCACCCCGACGGCATCCCAGGCCAGCCCCTCCGCCACCCGCAGCGGGTTCAACTCGGCACGGAACACCTCCCCCGCCGAACGCCGGCCCGGGACGCGGGTGAACCAGCACGCCTCCCGCAGGGCCTCGCCCGGGGCCAACACGACCCCCACCTGAGCGAGCAGCTCCGCTCGACGCGCCGCCTGCTCGTCCATCGACCCTCCCCGCGTCACGGCGCCCGGTCGGCTGCCGGGTCCGTCCAGGAACTCACCGTACGCCGCCAGCGACTGCCGTCGCCGTCGTCACCGCCGCGGCGATCCTCGTACTCGTCGGCGGAGGAGTTGATGACCATGTCACCGACCGACTCCAACCCCTCGCCGACGATCGACCCGTCCAGCGGGGTGGCGAGCTTGATGCCCATCTTCAGCAATGCCTTCGGGCCGTACAGCTTGTTGATGGTCCACGCGGCGATCTTGCCGACGGTGCCCAGCGCCTTGAGGGCCTCCATCATGGCCTTGTACGCCTCCAGCGCCCGGTGCAGTTGCGCCAGGATCCGGGTGGTCCGGCTGACCGCGATGCCGGTCTCCGCCGCCGAGGCGACGGCGGCCGCCGCCTCGGACGCACCGGCGGTGATGATCGCCAGCGCCTGCGCGGCGAGCCAGGTGATCACCAGCCACTCGACCAACTCCCGGATGATGGTCCGGATGATCTCCTCGCAGTCGCGCAGGTCCATCGCGGTGTCGCCGAGGCTGTCGGCGGTCCGGGCCATCTCCGCGGCCGCCGCGTCCAACCCCTGCACCAGCGCGTCGATCCGCCGGGCGTACGCCTCGGCCGCCTGACCGGTCCACTCCGGACGCAGCGCGTCCAGGCCCTGCCGCTCCTGCTCGGCGACCTGCCGCAGCTGGGTGGCGGCGTTGCGCCAGGCACCCGCGTGCGCGTCGAGCTGGTCGGGGTCGCCGACGCACAGCTCCAGCAACTGCAGCAGCGGCCAGACGAACGGGTAGAGCAGCGCGTCCAACCCGGTGTTGAGCGCCTCGGAGGCGGGGCTGGTGACCTGGTCCCAGGTGTCGCGGGCCTGCTGGTAGCCCTTGGCGACGTCGACGGCGCCCGGCTGGCTCATGACCGCTCCGGGTACTGGCTGGCCAGGTGGTCGGCGTTGCCCGAGTCGGTGTGCTCGTACGCCTCGGCGTTGGCGTGCAAACCGTCGGCCAGATCGTGCAGGTACTGGACGAGCGCCTCCAGCGAGGTCACCTCGTCGGCCACCCACCCCCGGTAGCCGGCGTCCAGGCCGGCCATCTGCCCGATCACACCGAAGAGGTTGCCCTGGGCGGTGGCCGACTCGACGGTGCGGGCGGTCGACTCGGCGGCCCCGGCCACGGCCTCCTGAGCAGCGGCCGCCGCGCGCAGCGCCGCCGGCTGGACGGTGAAACCGTCGCCGCTCACCGACGCCGACCGAACTGGTCGTCGGCGGAGTCGAGCTGCTCCGCGGCCGCACGGAACCGGCCCTTGTCGACCGCCCGGTCGACCATCGACCGCACGTCGACGGCCCCGCCGGTGGCCGGGCCGATGAGTTCCTGGACCACCTCGGCCTGCCGCCGCCCGGCCTCGGCCGCCGCCGCCCGCTGGGTCGCCACGATGCGCTCCGCCAGCTCCTGCGGCCCCAGCCGCAACGCCGAGGCGCTCAGCGTGAGCCGGACCGGCATCCCCCCGGGTGCCACCACCGCGACGACGCCCTCCGGGGACCGCGCCTCGCCGTACAGTCGCTCGGGGTCGTCACCGAGCTCGGCCAGCCCCGCGAACCGCTCCCGCGTGTCGGCCACCAACCGCCCGAACCAAGCCCGGGTCTCGTCACTCACACTCACCGTCACCCCCGTCAGAACCGTACGAGCGACGAGCGTACCGATGCCGGTCCAACCTGGCTGTCCCGTGGCGCGGCTCGGCGTGCGCGCGGATCCGCCAGCGCCGGGGTTTTCCCCATCGAACGGCGAACGGGGCCATAGCCTGGATCCGGGAACGCCCGCGCGGGCACCCGGCCGGGAGGATCACGTGGCAACGAACGAGGCGAACCGGACGGCCACCCGTAGACGCCGTCAACTGTGGGCCGGGGTCCTCGCGCTCGTCGGCCTGGTCCTGCTGATCATCGGCGTCACCGTGGCCGACGGTGTCGCGGCCTGGGTGGAGGTGCTGGTCGCGATCGTGCTGCTGGTGACCAGTTACGTCGTGCAGCACCTGGCCCGGCGGGCGACCGTCTACCGGCACGACGAGCGGCGCTGACACCGCCGACGGCCGGGCGTACCCCGGATCGTCGGGGGCCTGTGCCAGGCTGTCCGGCGTGGCACACCGACCCCCGATCCTGCTGATCGACGCAGCCAGCCTCTACTTCCGGGCCTACTTCGGCATTCCGGAGTCCGCCGCGCGCACCGCGGACGGCACCCCGGTCAACGCGGTACGCGGCTTCCTCGACATGCTCGCCACCCTGATCCGCGGGCGCGGCGCCGACCGGATGGTCTGCGCGCTGGACCACGACTGGCGTCCCGCGTGGCGGGTCGACCTGTTGCCGTCGTACAAGGCGCACCGGGTCGCCCCACAGGGCGGCGAGATCGTTCCGGACACCCTCTCCCCGCAGGTGCCGATGATCCTGGAGGTGCTGGCCGCGGTCGGCATCACCGCCGTCGGCGCGACCGGCTACGAGGCCGACGACGTGCTCGGCACGCTCTCGGTCACCCAGCCGGGGCCGGTCGAGGTGGTCTCCGGCGACCGGGACCTGTTCCAGCTCATCGACGACACCCGGCCGGTCCGGCTGCTCTACGTCGGGCGCGGCGTGGCCAAGCTCGACGACTGCGACGACGCCGCGGTGCGGGCCCGCTACGGCGTGCCGGCCGACCGCTACGCCGACTTCGCCGCGCTGCGCGGTGACCCCAGCGACGGGCTGCCCGGCGTGGCGGGCGTCGGCGAGAAGACCGCCGCCCGGCTCATCGAACGCTACGGCAGCATCGCCGGTATCCTGGCCGCGCTCGACGACTCCGACTCGTCCTTCGCACCGGGCCTGCGCACCAAGCTGGCCGCGGCACGCGACTACCTGGCCGTCGCGCCGACGGTGGTCCGGGTCGCGCTGGACGTGCCGCTGCCGGAGCTGGCCACCGCGCTGCCGACCGCGCCGGTCGACCCGGACCGGCTGCTGGACCTCGCCCAACGGTGGAACCTGGCCGGCTCCGCCCGCCGCCTGGTCGACGCCCTCGCCGCCCGCGCCGACGCCACCTGAACGCCGGGTTCACCGCGCCCGGTCCGCAGCGCAGGGCCACGGGCGGGCTTCAGCCGTGCACGTCCGGGCCACGGGCGTGCACGGCCTCAGGCGCGCAGCCCCGAGCTTCAGCCCCGGCCTCGCCTCAGGCACGCAGCCTCGCCGCGAGGTCGCCGATCGCGCCCATCGCGTACCGCTGCATCCCCGGGCCGAAGGTGATGCGCGTCGCGCCCTGGCGGCCCAGCTCGGCCACCGACTCCCGGTCCGGGTCGGCGGCCATGTTGAGCGGCCCCGCGATGCCCTCCCGCAGCGCCGGGAGCACCGCCAGCGGCGCCAGGATCGGGTAGACGCAGTCGGCGCCGGCCGCCACGTAGAGGCGGGCACGTTCCACCGCGTCGGCCGGGTCACCCGTCCCGACCAGGAAGGTGTCGACGCGCGCGTTGATGACGAGCGCGTCGCCCGCCTCCGCCCGCACCTCGGCCAGCCAGTCGGCGTGCCGCCGCGGGTCCTTCAGCGTGCCGTGCCTGTCGGAGTCCTCCAGGTTGCAGCCGACGGCACCGGCCTCCAGGAGCCGTCCGACCAACTCACCAGGGGCGAGGCCGTAACCGCCCTCGACGTCGGCGGACACGGGAACGGACACGGCGCGCACGATCCGCGCCACCGCCGCGAACATCTCGTCCGGCGGTGTCGCGCCGTCCTCGTACCCGAGCGAGGCGGCGACCCCGGCGCTCGGCGTCGCGAGCGCCGGGAAGCCGGCGTCGGCGAACACCCGGGCGCTTGCCGCGTCCCAGGGGCCCGGCAGGACGAGCGGGTCCCCCACGGCACGGCCGTGGTGCAGGGCGCGGAAGGTGGACGCGGTCATCGTGGGGCTCTCCCGAAGCGGTGCGGTCAGACGATGCTTACTTGATCTTCCGGGTGGTCCGGACCACGATGCCCTCGTACTCCGGGTGCTTGACGACCCAGTCGGCGAGGAACGGACAGATCGGCACGACCGTCCGTTTCCTGGCCCGCGCGTCGTCCAGCACCGCCCGGGCCAGGGTCGACCCGACACCGTTGCCCTCGAACGCCGGGTCGACCTCGGTGTGGGTGTAGGCGATGATGCTGCCGGTCAGCTGGTAGGTGACAAAGCCGGCGAGCGCACCCGCCTCGTCGCGCGCCTCGAAACGCTCCCGCGCCGGCGCGTCTGTCACGGTGATCTGCACCCGACCATCCAATCACCCACCCCACCACCGCCCGCCGTGCGGCCGAGGTGAGGTGACGCCGCGCGCATTCTCCGGACCGCAACGGGAAAGGCAGCGCCGCCGGTCGCGACGTGGGAGGAGACGCGCCACATGACGAACCCGTCGAGGGACCTCGGCTTCGCCGTCGTGGAGATGTTCACCTCGCAGGGCTGTTCGAGCTGCCCTCCCGCCGAGGAGGTGCTGACCGAGATCGAGCGCGACGCCCGGGATCGGGGGAAACCCGTCTTCGCCCTCGGCTTCCACGTCGACTACTGGGACGATCTGGGTTGGCCCGACCGCTTCGCGGACGCGGCGTACACCGCGCGGCAGGAGGCGTACGCCCGCGCCTTCGGCACCGGACGGCTGTACACACCGCAGATGGTCGTCAACGGCACCGTCGAGTTCGTCGGGTCCGACCGTCGGCGTGCGGCCGGCGCGATCGCGTCCGCCCTGACGTCGACCGCCACCACGCCGGTCACGCTCACCGCACCGCACCTCGATGGGCAGCGGGTGACGGTGGAGTACCAGACCGCGCAGCCGCCGCAGGGGGCCGTGCTGCACGTGGCGATCGTGGAACGCGGCCTGGACAGCGAGATCGCCCGGGGGGAGAACGCCGGACGGACGCTGCGACAGGACAACGTCGTCCGCGCCTTCACGTCCGTGGATCTGCACGCCGAGCGGGGACGGGTGGAGCTGGCGCCGCCACCCGACCTCGATCCGCGCGGCGCCACTGTCGTCGGCTACGTGCAGGAGAGCGGCAACCGCGCCATCCTCGGTGCCGCCGCCGTCGACCTGTCCACCGCGTAATCTCGGCACATGCTGATCGTGCACGGTGCGGGGGGCCTCGGTGGCTGACGCCGACGACGTACGCCGGGTGGCGCTGGCCCTGCCGCACGTGGTGGAGAATCCCAGTGACGGCTTCGACTTCCGGGTGGCCGACAAGGGCTTCGTCTGGTCCTATCCGGAGCGCGTCCCCGGAAAGCCCCGGGTGATCCGACTCGACATCGCCGTGCTGTTCGTCGGTGACGAGGCCGAGAAGCAGGCGCTCCTGCTCGGCGAGCCCGACCTCTTCTTCACCACGCCCGGCTACCACGGCCTGCCCCTGGTGCTGCTGCGGCTGGCGGCGGTGGACCTCGAGCGTCTGCGCGAGCTGGTGACCGACGCGTGGCGGATGCGGGCACCCGAGGCGCTCCTGGGCGACGTCGACGACGGTGCCTCGGTCGCCGCGACGGAAGCGGGCGCCGGCACCTAGCGACATCGGCACGCAACGGGTTGGACACATTGACGGGGATCTCGGTGCTCCACTACCGTGACCTGTGAGAGCGCTCTCTCACTCGACCTTCCCCCCAATTCAGACGCACCGCGTCGGGCCCGGCAAGGGCCGCATCCCGCCGCGCGATGGAGGCACCATGAAACCTCCCGTCCCCCGCAGCCGCTGGGCCCTGGCCACGGCCACCGCTCTGGCCCTGGTCGTCGGCGGTCTCGCGATCCCCGTCACCCGCGCAGCCGAGGCCGCACCCGTGGGCGCCGGCAGCTACACCACCACCCCGGTTGGCCCCCTCCCCACCGGGTGCGGCGCGATGTCCAGCAACCCCCGGCAGTTCGCCACCGCCAACGCACCGGCCGGGCCGATACCCACCAACGACTGGTGGTCCTCGCTGCTGTGGAAGCGCACCGACTGCTCCTTCAGCGAACCGCTGCACGCCCACCCGATCTCGTACGACACCTTCACCGACGGCCTGGGCTTCTCCGCCAACTCCACGCCCGCCATCAGCGGCACCGCGACCGGCGTCGGCGAATACCACTACCCCTACGTCCAGGACATCCGGGTCGGGGTGGCCGGGCTCGGCGCACCCCAGGTCAGGGTGGACGGCTGGACCGACTGGACGGTCAGCCCACACTGGAGCGACGGCACCCGCACCATGCGCGCCACCATCGGCCACGGGCTGCCCTTCGCGTACTTCCAGGCCACCGGCGGCGACGCGGTGATCGGCACCGCCGGCACACCCGAGGTGTGGTCCGCAGGCGGCGCCACCATCGGCTTCCGGGTCAACGGTCACGACTACGTCGGGTACGCGCCCAGCGGCGCCACCTGGACCGTCGCCGGGGGCCGGATCTCGTCCACCCTCGCCGGCCGGGGCTACTTCTCCGTCGCCCTGCTGCCGCCCACGTCCAGCGCCACGGAACGCGCCGACCTGGCCGCGACCTACGGCCGGTACGCGCACGCCCACGTGACCGGCACCCAGGTCTCGTACGCGTACAACCCGGCCACCAGCGGCCTGACCACCACGTACGCGTTCACCACCACCGCCCGGGAGGGCACCGCCACACAGACCGTGGTCAGCCTCTACCCGCACCAGTGGAAGTCGCTGAGCGGGTCCACCGCGATCACGCCGACCTACCCGTCGGCCCGCGGACGGATGAAGGTGCTCACCGGCGTCAACCAGTTCCGTACCGCCATGAAGTTCCAGGGCATCCTGCCGGAGCTGCCGGCCGTCGGCGACGGCAGCGGTGGTGACCTGTCGACGCTCACCGGGCACCTGGCCGCCGCCCGCGCCAACCCGATGGACCAGCGCGGCAACGACACCTACTGGACCGGCAAGGGGCTCGGCCGGGCCGCCCGCATCGCCGAGATCGCCGACCTGGTCAACGACACCGCGACCCGCGACAGCGCGCTGAACGCCATCCGCGGCACGCTCACCGACTGGTTCACCGCGTCCAGCGGCAAGACCAGCCGGGTCTTCTACTACGACAACAACTGGGGCACCCTGATCGGCTACCCGGCGTCGTACGGCTCCGACCAGGAACTCAACGACCACCACTTCCACTACGGCTACTTCATCGCCGCCGCCGCCACGCTCGCCAAGTTCGACCCGACCTGGGCCACCACCAGCCGCTACGGCGGCATGGTGGACCTGCTGATCCGCGACGCCAACAACTACCGCCGCGACGACACCCGCTTCCCCTACCTGCGGGACTTCGACATCTACGCCGGCCACGACTGGGCGTCCGGGCACGGCTCGTTCGGCTCCGGCAACAACCAGGAGTCCTCGTCGGAGGGGATGAACTTCGCCAGCGCCCTCATCCAGTGGGGGCAGGTCACCGGCGACACCGCCGTCCGTGACGCCGGTGTGTTCCTCTACACCACCCAGGCCGCCGCCATCGCGGAGTACTGGTTCGACGTCAGCGACCAGAACTTCCCCGCCGCCTTCGGGCACTCGACGGTGGGCATGGTCTGGGGCGACGGCGGCGCGTACGCCACCTGGTTCAGCGGCGAGCCGGAGATGATCCAGGGCATCAACCTGCTGCCGATCACCGGCGGACACCTCTACCTGGGCAACAACCCGGCGTACGTGCGGACCAACTACGCCGAGCTGGTCCGCAACAACGGCGGGCCGCCGACGGTGTGGCAGGACATCCTCTGGCAGTTCCAGGCCCTCGGCGACCCGGACGCGGCGCTGGCGAACCTCCGCGCGAACCCCGGCTACACCCCAGAGGAGGGCGAGAGCCGGGCACACACCTTCCACTGGATCCGCAACCTCGCGGCGCTGGGCAACATCGACACCACGGTGACCGGCAACCACCCGCTGTCGGCGGTGTTCTCACGCAACGGCGCGCGCACCTACGCGGCGTCGAACCCGACCGCCGCACCGATCACCGTGACGTTCTCCAACGGCACCACCCTCACCGTGGGAGCCGGGAAGACGGCGACCACCGGGGCGTACACCTTCAGTGGCGGCAACGCGTCCGGCGGCGTACGTCCGACGACCACCCCACCGACGACCACCCCGCCACCCACGACGGCCCCGCCACCCACGACGGCGCCGCCGACGACCACCCCGCCGCCGACGACCGGCGGTCCCACCCGGTACCTGCTGCCCGGGGGTGGGTTGGGCGCCGCCGGCAGCGCGGCCACGACGACTGTCGCGGCAGCCAACGGCAACCACGACGGTACGCCCACCAACCCGCAGGTCTTCACGACGACCGGCCTCAACCTCGCCTACTCCGGTGGGCAGACCGCGGTCGACCTGTTCGTGGATGCCGGGACGGCGGTCGGCAACGGCGTGCAGGTGCGGATCTCCTACGACCTCACCGGCAACGGCAGTTGGGAACGGGTGGAGACACTGCGCTACTTCGCCACCGACCCGGTGCCCGGCTACGAGCACTACACCCAGAGCGCCGGCCTGGCCTCGGCCACCGGCACGTTGGGCACGTTGAGCAACGGCACGGTCCGGGTGGAGATCTGGTCGGCGATCGGCAACAACCCCAGCACCGTGGGCATCGGCAACCAGTCGGTGGTGCGGCTGCCGTACTCCTGATCGGCTCGTGCACGGCGAACGGCCGGTGTGCGGGACCAGGAACGGTCCCGCACACCGGCCGACGGGGACGGGTCGGTCAGGCGTGCTCGGTCAGGAGGCGGTGCAGGTGGGCGTCATGCCAGCCCCGCTGCCGGTGCCCTGGAAACCGAACTCGGCGACCTGGCCGGCGGCGAGCCGGCCGTTGTAGTTGACGTTGGCGAACCGGACCGTGCCGGTGGAGCCACTGGCCGTCGCACTCCAGGTGTTGGTGACACTCGCGCCACCGGGCAACGTGACGCTGACGTTCCACCCGTTCGTGCCGGCCGAGCCGGCGGTGACCTTCACGCTGGCCACGAAACCACCGGTCCACGAGTTCAGTGACACCGACGCCGTGCAACCCTCCGGGCCCGGCGGGGGCGTCGTGGGCGGCGGAGTCGTGGGCGGAGGGGTGGTGGGGCCAGGCGTCGTCGGCCCCGGGGTCGTCGGCGACGGGGTGATGGCGGGGCCGGCGTTGAGGGCGTTCAGAACGCTCGTGTACGCGGCCTTCTTGTTACCGCTGCACTCGAAGAGCAGGGCATTGTCCGACCCACGCCACGAGTCACAGTCGCGCACGCCCCACGTGGTGATGCCGGTGCAACGCGAGACGTTCATGCACGCGCGGGTGACCCCGGCGAAGATGTTGGCCTGGTTGCCGCCGCTCATCACGTCCAGTTCGGTGATCTGCACGTCCACGTCGAGGTCGGCGAAACGCTGCAGATTGGCCTGGTAGTCACTGGACAACGACGTGCCCAGGTGCGACTGGAACCCCACGCAGTCGATCGGCACACCACGGGACTTGAAGTCCCGCACCATGTTGTAGATCCCGGTCGACTTCGCGTTGATCCCGTCGGTGTTGTAGTCGTTGTAACACAACTTCGCACCCGGATCCGCCGCCCGCGCCGCGTAGAACGCCGCCTCGATCCAGTCGTTGCCGGTGCGCTGCAGGTTCGAGTCACGCCGCGCACCACTGTTACCGTCGGCGAACGCCTCGTTCACCACGTCCCACGAATGGATCTTCCCCCGGAAGTGGGTCGCCACCTGCGTGACGTGGTTCATCATCGCGCTGCGCAACGCGCTACCGGACATGTCCCGCGCCCAACCCGGCTGCTGCTGATACCACAACAGCGCGTGGCCCCGCACACTCTGACCGTTAGCCTGCGCGTGCGCGACCAGCCGGTCACCACCTGTGTAGTTGAACCGACCCTGCTGCGGCTCGGTCGCGTCCCACTTCATGTCGTTCTCGGCCACGACACTGTTGAACTCGCGGTTCAGGATCGTCACATACGTGCTGTCGGAGAGCTTCTGCCCCGCGACGGCCGCGCCGAAGTAACGGCCCTTCTCGGCCGCCGACGCCTTCAATGTCGTGCCGGCACTGGCCGTGGAGGTCAGCGTCATCGTCATCCCGGCGGCGAGCGCGCCGGTGGCAGCGACGGTCACCGCCAATCGCAGGACTCTCTTGTGATTCATGCGAATTCCTTGTCTGTGGTGGTTCGGTGATGGAGGTGCAGCGCCCGAAATCCGCTCCTGCGAAGTCGGTGACATCGGCGATGTCGACGCCAGCCCGCCGTGGGGTCGGCTCACGAACGCGAAACCAGGAAGCCCGGTCGCCAGCACGGCACCGGTCGTGGGAGACCCCGACACGACGTCCGGCATGCCCTGGGCGGACGTCGAGCTCCGAGGTGCGGCCGACAGGCTCGCCCGGTGAACCACAGGTGCGCCCGCCCTCAACCATCGACTGTGAGCGATAACATGCCGTTCGTCAAGTCGTAACGATCCGCCACCGGGAAGCGAGTCGCTCCGGTCGTCACGCGCCGGGGCACGTCTGCTGCCGGAGCCGTCCACGGACGGCTCCGGCAGCACGCGTCACTGCAACGAGGCGTCGTCGACGAGGAGGCCGTCGGTGCCCGCCGCCGTCTCGACGTAGAAGGTCGCGTTGGACAGGGTCCCGCTCCACGACACGGTCGTCGTGCCGGTGAGCAGGGTCCAGCCGTTGACGTTCACCCCCACGGCGGGAGTGAGCTGGAGGTAGTTCGTCGTGCCGTTCGCGGTCAGCGACAGGGTCGCCTTGGCCGACGGCGTGCCGCTCTGCGCCCGTACCCAGACGTTCGTGGTGTAGGTCTTGCCGTTGGTGAGCTTCGAGGTCACGTCCTGGCCGGGGCCGTTCCACGCCCCGGTCCGGCCGGTGATCGACAGCGACCCGCCGCCGCCGTGGACGACCGACGTGTTCCGGGAGAGCGTCCCGCTGCCGTGCACACCCCAGCCCGTCGTGCCGTTCTCCACGTCACCGTTGGTGAGCACGGTGCCGCTGCCGCCGGTGCCGGCGAACTGCCACCAGTTGATGTTGAACAGGTTGCCGCTGCCGCCGGCGAAGCGCAGGTACAGGTCGTGGGTGCCGGTGGCGCCGTTGACCGCGCAGGTGGTGCTGGTCCAGGCCTGCCAGCCGCCGGTGCCGCCCACGGTGCAGGTGCCGACCACCGGGCCGGTGGCACTGTCGAGGCGGACCTCGATACGCCCACCGCTGGTGGCCGAGGCGACCCGGGCGGTGAACGACGTCGCGCCCGCGCCGAACGCGACGCCCTTGACCTTGATGTGGTCGCCGTTCTCGATCCAACCGACGTTCATACCGCCCTCGCTGGAGACCTCGGTCTCGATCCCGGAGCCCCACGCGATCGTCTCGGCCTCCTGGCGCACGTACGGGTTCAGCGTCCCCACCTGCGGCGCCCCGGTCGTGCTCATCGTGATCGTCGGGAACATCCCGGTGGAGGTGTAGGAGAACTTCTCCACCGCCACCGACCTGGTGTAACCACTACCGCCGGGCAACGCACCGTTGTGATAGAAGAAGTACGATCCACCGCTGAAGTCGACGACCCCGGCGTGATTGGTGAAACTCGCACCCTGCCGCGGCATGATCGTCCCGCGGTACGTCCACGGGCCCGTCGGACCGGGAGCCGTCGAGTACGCGATGAACTCCGAACAACACTCCGCCGCGAAGACGTTGTAGTACAACCCGTTGCGCTTGAACACCCACGGCCCCTCCTCGTACAGCGTCGGCCGGGAGGCGTTCCCCGTGCGAGTGCCGAAGCCCGCGGTCGTCAACGGAATCCGCGTCGCGCTGCCCGAGTAGGAGATCATGTCCGCGTTCAGCCGCACGTACCACAGACCCGGATTACCCCAGTACAGGTACGCCTGCCCGTCATCGTCGATGAACACGTTCGGATCGATCTCGTTGTTGCCCACCAGGGGCCGACCGAGCGCGTCACGGAACGGCCCGGTCGGGCTGTCCGCCACGCCGACGCCGATGACCATCTGCCCGTTCGACCGCTGCCGTACCGGCACGTACCAGTAGAACTTCCCGTTGCGGGCGACCACGTGACCGGCCCACGCGTTGGCATCCGCCCACGCGAACGTCGCCAGACTCATCGGCGACCCGTGATCGGTCCAGTTCACCATGTCCGCCGACGAGAACACCCGCCAGTCGCGCATGGTGAAGTACGTCGAACCGTCCTCGTCGTGCCCGGTGTACAGATACACCCGACCGTCGTGCACCAACGGCGCCGGATCGGCGGTGTAGATGTGCTGGACGATCGGATTGTCCGCCTTCGAGGCGGTGGCGGGGACCAGTGCGAGGACGCAGACGAAACTCGCCAGCCAGGCGATGGCGCGCCTGAGCCCACGGGTGGTCCGGGTGGTGGTGGTTCGGGTTCTCACCTTCACGATTACTCCCAGAGAGAGTGCGCTGTGCGCGAGGCCCGCGTCGAGTCGACGAGTCACCGCTACCCGGGTTGCCGGTCGGACGGGCCGCACCGTGCGCGTGCGAAGGAGCACGGGCGGCACCCGTGTTAGCGCTAACAGATCTTCGTCAATGCTTTCCTCAGCGTCTGACCTGGACTTTGAGCGATGCGGAGTGCCCGCCGTAACGACATCGCCGCGAGGATGTAGCGACGACGACATCCAAGATTTACGATGCAACGTACTGAGCCGTGCGGCCGACGTCAACGGGGCGGCCGCCGCCCGCCGGCAACGGCTGCCCGTTACGCGCTGTTATCTTGTGGTGGCCAGAAGCCCCATCGGTGTCCATTCCGGACCAAGTGCCACCCCTCGACCGCCACCGACCAGGGGCCACGGGGTGCCGCCACCCGACCGAGGCGCCAGGGTGATCAGCGAGGCACACCCGGGGGTTGCGGGCGTGTTAACGACCAACTATGTTAGCGATCACATCGATGTGCCGCGATAGGCCCCCGGGCAGCCCGTCGCGTCCACGGCGGCAACCGCTCCACCACGCCGCGCCGACGACCGCCAGCACCGACGCGCACCGTGGCAGTTCGAGCACCGCCGACCGCCAGAACTCCACCGTGCGTAGCACCCCCCATAGCGCACCCGTCCCCGTACCACAGTCCCTGGAGGTTTCCATGCCATCCCTGCCCCTCAGCCGTCGCCACCTCCTTCAGGCCGCCGGTGCCACCGCGGTGGTGTCCGCCGCCGGCACCACCCTCGCCGCCGGCAGCGCCGCGGCCGCCGTGGTTCCCCCGGTCCGGGCGGACATCGGCGTCTCGGCGTACGCGTTCGACCTCGGTCAGGTGCGGCTGACCTCCGGCCGTTGGATGGACAACCAGTCGCGGACGCTCAACTACCTGCGGTTCGTCGACGTCGACCGGATGCTCTACAACTTCCGGGCCAACCACCGGCTGTCCACGAACGGCGCCGCCACCAACGGGGGCTGGGACGCGCCGAACTTCCCGTTCCGCACCCACATGCAGGGCCACTTCCTGAGCGCGTGGGCGTACGCGTACGCGGTGCTGGGCGACACCACCTGCCGGGACAAGGCGAACTACATGGTCGCCGAGCTGGCCAAGTGCCAGGCGAACAACGGTGCCGCCGGGTTCGGCGCGGGTTACCTCTCCGGTTTCCCGGAGTCCGACTTCACCGCGCTCGAAGCGCGGACGCTGTCCAACGGCAACGTGCCCTACTACTGCATCCACAAGACCCTCGCCGGCCTGCTCGACGTCTGGCGCTACATCGGCAACACGCAGGCCCGCACCGTGCTGCTGTCGCTGGCCGGCTGGGTCGACAACCGGACGAGCCGACTGAGCTACAACCAGATGCAGTCGATGCTGGGCACCGAGTTCGGGGGCATGAACGACGTGCTCGCCGACATCTACCAGCAGACCGGCGACAGCCGGTGGCTCGCCACCGCGCAGCGGTTCGACCACGCCGGCGTGTTCGACCCGCTGGCCAACAACCAGGACCAGCTCAACGGCAAGCACGCCAACACGCAGGTGCCCAAGTGGATCGGCGCGGCCCGGGAGTTCAAGGCCACCGGGACCACCCGTTACCGGAACATCGCCAGCAACGCGTGGAACATGACCGTCGGCGCGCACACCTACGTCATCGGCGGCAACAGCCAGGCGGAGCACTTCCGGCCGCCCAACGCAATCGCCGGCTACCTCACCAACGACACCTGCGAGCAGTGCAACACGTACAACATGCTCAAACTGACCCGGGAGCTGTGGCTGCTCGACCCGAACCGGGCCGACTACTTCGACTACTACGAGCGCGCGCTGATGAACCACCTGATCGGCGGACAGAACTCGGCCGACAGCCGCGGCCACATCACCTACTTCACCCCGCTACGCCCGGGTGGTCGTCGGGGTGTGGGCCCGGCGTGGGGTGGCGGCACCTGGAGCACCGACTACAACTCGTTCTGGTGCTGCCAGGGCACCGGCCTGGAGATCAACACGAGGTTGATGGACTCCATCTACTTCTACAACGGCACCACGCTGAGCGTGAACCTGTTCACGCCGTCGGTGCTGGACTGGACGCAGCGCGGCATCACGGTCACCCAGACCACCAGCTTCCCGGTCAGTGACACCACCACGCTGACCCTGGGCGGCTCGATGAGCGGCTCCTGGAGCATCCGGGTGCGGATCCCGTCCTGGACCAGCGGTGCGACGATCGCCGTCAACGGCACGATGGAGAACGTCACCACCACGCCGGGCAGCTACGCCACGGTCACGCGCACCTGGGCCGCGGGCGACACCATCACCGTGCGGCTGCCCATGCAGGTCGCCGTCAAGGCCGCCAACGACAACGCCAACGTCGGCGCGGTCACCTACGGCCCCACGGTGCTGGCCGGCAACTACGGCAACACGGCGCTGAGCACCCTGCCCACCCTGACTGTCTCCTCGATCACCCGGACCAGCACCAGCTCGCTCGCGTTCACCGCCACCGCCAACGGGTCCACGGTGAACCTCGCCCCCTTCTACGACGCCCACGGCTACAACTACACGGTCTACTGGAACACCAGCGGCAGCGGCGGCCCCACCGGCAGCTACCGCCTGGTCAACGTCGGCACCGGGCTGGTCCTCGGTGTGCAGAACATGTCCACCGCCGACGGTGGCCTGGCCGTGCAGTGGAGCGACAGCGGCACCGCCGACCACAACTGGGTGGTCGTGACCGACGGCAACGCGGTCCGCTTCCGCAACGCCCACAGCAACAAGGTGCTCGGTGTGGAGAACATGTCCACCGCCGACAACGCCCGGGTCCTGCAGTGGGCGGACAACGGCACCGCCGACCACCGATGGATCCTCGTCGACAACGGCGACGGGACCTACAAGATCCGCAACGTCCACAGCAACAAGCTGCTCGGCATCCTGAACGCCTCGACCGCCCTGGGCGCCCAGGCGGTGCAGGATTCGGACAACGGCAGCGCGGACAACCGCTGGCGGCTGGTCCGCAACGCCTGACGATCCGCCCAGGGGCTTCGACACAGGCCCCAGCTCGCCGGCTCGCCGGCGCGGTCACCCCCGAGGACCGCGCCGGCGACGCCGGGCGGGCGGTCGGCAGCGGTCGTACAGTGGGCAGGGTCCTGGCCCCAGTGATCGTGGCGGATCTGTCGGCTCGTGCCGCCCTCCGCCCGGAAGGAGCACAGTGAACCGACCCATTCGGGCCGCGCTCGGCGGTGCCCTGACCGCCGTCCTGCTGACCTCCGTCGCCGTCGCGCCCGCACAGGCGCACCCCACGGGACGGCCGCCCACCGTCCTCGCCCTGCCCGACGGGTTCCCACCCGAGGGCATCGCCACCGCCGGCCGGTACGCCTACGTCGGCTCCCGCGCCACCGGGGCCATCCAGCGCCTCGACCTGGTCACCGGCCGGGGCACGACGATCGGCGCACCCACCGGCACCCCGTCGCTCGGCCTCAAGATCGACCCACGCGGCCGGCTCTTCGTCGCCGGGGGCACCGCCGGCGACGCCCGCGTGCTCGACACCCGCACCGGCGAGGTGCTGGCGAGCTACCAGTTCGCCACCACCCCGACGTTCGTCAACGACGTCATCCTGACCCCCGACGCCGCGTACTTCACCGACTCCCACCGACCGGTGCTCTACCGGCTGCCGCTCGGTCGCGGTGGGGCGTTGCCGCCCGCCGACAGCTTCACCACCATCGCCCTGACCGGGGCGTACGCGCAGGTCGGCACCGGCGTGAACCTCAACGGCATCACCACCACACCGGACGGCAGTGCGCTGATCGTCGTGCAGTCCAACACCGGGACGCTGTACCGGGTCGACCCGGCGACCGGCACGACCACCGTCGTGGACGTGCCCGGCTACACCTTCACCAACGGCGACGGGCTGCTGCTGCGCGGCCACACCCTCTACGTCGTGCAGAACAGCCTCAACCAGATCGCGGTGGCCACGCTGGACCACGCCGGCACCAGGGGCACGGTCACCGGCACCATCACCGACCCGAGCTTCGACGTGCCCACCACCGTCGCCGAGGCGCTGGGCCGGCTCTACCTGCCCAACGGCCGCTTCACCACGCCCCCGACGCCGACCACGCCGTACACGGTCGTCGCGGTCCGCACCCGCTAGGTGCCTGAGGGGGTACGCGCACCGCGGGTGCCCCCTCGGCCGCCCGGGCGGGGGCCGGTCCTCAGTAGGATCACGGGCACCCCGGCGAGGACTGTCGCCCTCTGCACCCCGGAGGCCGTGTGGCCGACCGTCGTTCGCACCGCCCTCTGCGTCGCGCCCTGGCCGTCGGCTGCCTGATCGCCGCCGCCGCACTACCCGCCGGGCCGCCGGTGACCAGCTCGACCGACAACACCGGGCCCACCATCCTGCGGGTGCTGCAGATGAACCTCTGCAACAGCGGTCGCGCCGGCTGTTTCACCGGCCGCGCGGTGCACCGGGCCACCGAGGTGATCGGCACCGAGGCACCCGACCTGGTCACCCTGAACGAGATCTGCCGGGACGACGTCACCACCCTGGAGCGGGTGTTCGCGACGGTCCACAGCGGCCGGCGGGTCGTGTCCGCGTTCCAGGCCGCCGGTGACCGCCCCAGCGGGGACGACACCCGGTGCCGCAACGGCCAACCGTACGGCGTGGGACTGCTGACGCGGGTGCGGACAACCGACACCCCGCCCGCCGTGTACCACGGGATCCACCCGACGCAGGACCTCGCGGACCCCGAGGAACGCGCCTGGCTCTGCGTCGACGTCGACGGGGTCCTGCTCGCCTGCACCACGCACCTGGCGAACACCGGTTACGGTGTCGCGCTCACCCAGTGCCGCCACCTGCTCGACACGATCCTGCCGCCCATCCGCCGGCGTACCGGGCACGCGCCAGTCCTGCTCGGTGGCGACCTCAACCTCCTCGACGGCGGCGACCCGGACGTGCGGTCCTGCACGCCGCCGGGTCACCAGCGCATCGACGACGGCGCGCGGCAACACCTCGTCGCGACGACCGACATCGGTCTCTGTTGTCGCAGGTCCGTGGCGATGCGTGGGGCGACCGACCATCCTGGGCTGCTGGCCACCCTGCGCATCGACCACGGTCGACCCGACCGCCCGCCGACCTGACCCCCCACCCGCCCCGTCGCCGCTCAGCGCGGCGGGTTGTCCCGGCGGGACGGGAACGGGGTGCCCGGCTGACCGAGGGTGGAGCGGGCACGCAACCCGACCGGATCCGGGGCGACGGCGGGCGTCGCGGGCGCCGGCTCCGGGGCCCGCCGCCCATCGAGGTACGCGGCGGCGGCCCGGTCGTCGTCGGTCGGTGCGGCGAGCAGGGCGTAGAGCAGACCGACCACGCCGAAGATCACCGCCACCATGATCGGCACCAGCAGCGTGCTCACCTGGGCACCGGTCACCCCGCCCACGCGTTCGTGCCGGTGCACCGACAGGGCGCTCATGCCGGTGAAGTGCATCCCGTTCACGGCGACGCCCATGACCAGCGCGGAGGCGAAGATCGCCAACCCTCGGCGGACGGTCATCGCGAGCCACAGCGCGACTGTGGACGCCACGACGGCGATGACCACCGAGAGCACGACCCGGGTGGTGTCGTAGCCGAGGCTGCCGTTGAGGCGCATCGCCGCCATCCCGGTGTAGTGCATGGAGGCCACCCCGGCACCGGTGAAGATGCCACCGGCGACGAGGCGTACCGGATTCAGCCGGCCGGTGCCCACGATGGCCAGGCCGATGCCGACCGCCACCACGGCGATGGCCGTGCTCGCCGCGGTCAGCGGCACGTCGTAGCGGATCCGGGTGCCCTGCACGGCGAAGCCCAGCATGGCCATGAAGTGCATCGCCCAGATGGCCGTGCCGCCCAGCGCCCAGGCCGCCAGCAGGCCCCACCAGGCCCGCTGGCCGGGGGTGCGCGCGGTGCGGATACGCCCGGCGCACACCAGCCCGAGGACCGAGCCGAGCACGGACAACGCGTAGCTCAGCGCAGGTGTGATCCACCCGTACTCAAAGTGATTGATGTCCGCCACAGCGTTCTTCTCCCCGATCGTTACCGGCGCGTCAACAACTGCGCTCGGCAATGATCAGGGGTGGCGTGATCAGGCGCAACAGCGCCCCCCGAGCTGTTCGGGGGGTGCTGTTGCGGTGACTGTCCGAAGCGCCGACTCGTCGGTGACCGTTACTGAGTGTGACGATCAGGCGGAGGTGTGGTAGGCCAGCACGCCCCGGTTGACGGCCGCGATCGCCTGGCGGGCGGTGGACCGCAGCTCCGGTGTCGCACCGCCGGAGTCGGCGAGCTGACCCAGCAGGTCGACCACCTGCCGCGCCCACCGGACGAAGTCACCGGCGGGCATCTCACCGTCGATCTCGTGACCGCTGCCGAGCACCTTGGCCAGCGCCTCGCCCCGCGCCCACCGGTAGACCGGCCAGGCGAAACCCAGATCCGGCTCCCGGGTCGCGGTCAGCCCGCGTGCCGCCTCGTCGGCCTCGATCTCGCCCCACAGTTTCAGCGTCTCCTCCACCGCGTCGGCCACCGGCCCACGCGGCAACGACGCCCGCTCGTCGACGTCGCGGCGCGCCTCGAAGACCACCACGGACACCGCGGCGGCCAACTCCGACGGCGACAGCCCGTTCCACACCCCCCGGCGCAGACACTCGGCGACCAACAGGTCCGCCTCGGTCCAGATCCGACCGAGCATCCGACCGGCGTCGGTGACCGCGCCGTCGCGGCCCAGGTAACCGCGGTCGGTCAACAGCGCCACGATCCGGTCGAAGGTCCGCGCGAGCGACCCGGTCCGCCCGGAGACCCGCTCGCGCAGCTCCTCGGTGTCGCGCTCCAGCCGCCGACGCCGCTCCGCCCAGCGGGCGTGGTCGTCGCGCTCCGGGCAGGCATGGCAGGGGTGGTTGCGCAGCTCCGTGCGGAGCTGGGTGAGCCGGTGGTCCTCGCCGGTCGCCTGCCGGGAACGGCCACCCCGTCGGCCGCCGTGCCGGTCCAGGCCGGTGCCGCTGACCTCGGCGGCCAGATCCCGGCGGGCGGCCGGTGAACGGTGGTTGAAGTGCTTGGGCACCCGAATCCGGGCCAGCACCTCCGCGGGGGTGGTGAAGTCGCCGAGGCTGACCCGACCGGCCCAGCGGTCCTGGGTCAACACCATCGGCCGGGGCTCGCCGAACCCGCCGGTCGCCGGGTCCAGGACGACGGCCAGCCCGGCCCGCCGGCCCGACGGCACCCGGATCACGTCGCCGACCCGCAGCCGCTCCAGCGACGCCACCGCGGCGGCCTTGCGCTGGGTCTGCCCCTGCCGGGCGATCGCCTTCTCCCGGTCGGCGATCGCCACCCGCAGCGCGAAGTACTCGTCGAAGTCGCCGTGGTGGCAGGCGGCCTCCGCGCCGTACGCCTCGATGGTCTCGGTGTTGCGCTGCACCTGCCGGGCCAGGCCGACCACCGACCGGTCGGCCTGGAACTGGGCGAACGAGGACTCCAGCAGCGCCCGGGCCGGCTCCGCGCCGACCGTGCCGACCAGGTTGACCGCCATGTTGTACGACGGCCGGAAGCTGGAGCGCAGCGGGTAGGTGCGGGTGGACGCCAGACCGGCCACGTGCCGTGGGTCGGTCTCCGGGGACCACACCACCACGGCGTGCCCCTCCACGTCGATGCCCCGGCGGCCGGCCCGACCGGTGAGCTGGGTGTACTCCCCCGGGGTCAGGTCGACGTGCGCCTCGCCGTTGTACTTGACCAGCCGTTCCAGGACCACGCACCGGGCCGGCATGTTGATGCCCAGCGCCAGGGTCTCGGTGGCGAAGACCGCCTTGACCAGACCGCGGACGAACAACTCCTCGACGATCTCCTTGAACACCGGCAGCATGCCGGCGTGGTGGGCGGCCAGGCCGCGCTCCAGGCCGTCGAGCCACTCCCAGTAACCCAGCACCGACAGGTCCTCGCCGGGAATGGCGGTGACCCGCGACTCGACGACGCGACGGATCTCGGCGCGCTCGTCGGGCGAGGTGAGCCGCAGCCCGGCGGCGAGACACTGCTGCACGGCGGCGGCGCACCCGGCGCGGCTGAAGATGAACAGGATCGCCGGGAGCAGGCCCTCGCGGTCCAGTCGGTCGACGATGTCCGGGCGCAGCGGGCCACGCCAGCGCGGGCCACGGCGGCCGGCACCGGGCCCCGCGCTGCGACCCTCGCCCAACTCCAGTCGCCGTGCTGTCTCCCGGGTGTAGCGCAGCAACTCCGGGTGCACGTCGTGCTTGCGCGCCGCGTCGGCGTCGTGGAACAGGTCGAACATCCGCTTGCCGACGAGCATGTGCTGCCACAGCGGCACCGGCCGGTGCTCGCTGACCACCACGGCGGTCTCGCCGCGCACGGTGACCAGCCAGTCGGCGAACTCCTCGGCGTTGGACACGGTCGCCGACAACGAGACCAGGGTGACCGAGGCCGGCAGGTGGATGATCACCTCTTCCCACACCCCGCCACGGAACCGGTCGGCCAGGTAGTGCACCTCGTCCATCACCACGTACGCCAGCCCCTGCAGGGTGCTGGAGCCCGCGTAGAGCATGTTGCGCAGCACCTCGGTGGTCATCACCACCACCGGCGCGTCGCCGTTGATGGCGTTGTCGCCGGTCAGCAGGCCGACCTGGTCGACGCCGTACCGGGCGACCAGGTCGTGGTACTTCTGGTTGGACAACGCCTTGATCGGCGTGGTGTAGAAGCACTTGCGCCGGGCCGGTGGGGTCGCCGGGTCGTCGGCCGCCGCCGGGTCGCCGGGTCGCCCACGCAGAGCCAGGTGGACGGCGAACTCCCCCACCACCGTCTTACCGGCACCGGTGGGGGCGCAGACCAGCACACCGCTGCCCCGCTCCAACGACTGACACGCCTCCCGCTGGAAGTCGTCGAGGTCGAACCCCAGGTCAAGGGCGAACTCGTCCAGCGCCGGAAACTCTGCGGCCTGTGCGGCCCGGCGGCGCGCCGCTGCGTACCGCTCGGCGGGGCTCGACATGGCACCAAGATTAGTGCGTGCCGGCACGGGACACCCCACAAGGCCGTCCGGTTGGGCCATCGGGGGCGGTCGGTAGGGTGCACGGCGTGCCGGACCATGCCGAACCGCCCCAGACCCGTCCGCCGGGCAGCGCCGAGGCCGCCCCCCGGGCGTCCCGACGGCCCGTCAAGGCGGTGCTCTTCGACTTCCACGGCACCCTGGCCCAGGTGGAGGAGCCCCGGCAGTGGGTGCTGGAGGCCGCGGCGGCGTGCGGGGTCACCCTGGACCGTGTCAAGGCCACCTCGCTGGCCGACCGGCTGCTGACCGCCGGGCGCGCCGGCGGGCCACTGCCGGCGCGGGTGCCGCCCCGGCTGGCCGAGCTGTGGGCCGACCGGGATCTCTACCAACACGCCCACCGGGGCGCGTACGTCGGGCTGGCCGAGACCGTCGACGCGGGCATCGAGGGCTTCGCCGACGCGCTCTACGAGCGGCTGCTGACCGCCGAGGGCTGGCTGCCGTACGCCGACACCACGCCCACGCTGACCGCGCTGCGGGACGCCGGGGTGCCGGTGGCGGTGGTCAGCAACATCGGCTTCGACCTCCGACCGCACTTCGACACCTGGGGGCTGACCGACCTGGTCTCCGCGTTCGCCCTGTCGTACGAGGTGGGACGCTGCAAACCCGACCCGGCGATCTTCTGGCGGGCCTGCGGGATGCTCGGCGTCGACCCGGAGCAGACACTGATGGTCGGTGACACCCCGTCCGACGCGGGTGCGGTGGCCGCCGGCTGCTCGGTGCTGGTGCTCCCGGCCGCCGAGCCGGGTCGGGAGAACGGGCTGGGCGCGGTCCTCGACCTGGCCCTGCCCGTCTGACCCGCGCGCCGTCAGGCAGGAATGTGAATCACCGGTAGCTCACCGTCGCCGTACCGGTCCTCCCCGGTGAGGATCGAGGCGTCGTGTTCGAGGACGGCCAGCGCCGTGGTGGCCAGATCGGCACGGCCCGTCACCGTGCGCCAGAAGCTGAGTTCGTGCCAGGAGTGCCCCTCGGTCGAGAGCACCTCGCAGGCGTCGAGACTCAGCAGCCGGTGCAGGGTCGCCCGTTCCTTCGGGTCACTGACGATCGCCAGCGTCTCCGCCGCGGTCACGGCGGTGACGCCGAACCTGTTGCGGTCCTGGATGACCTCGTGCAGCGGCTCCCCGACATGCACCGACCCCGCCAGGTACGCCAGCAGCGCCGACCGGTCCAGCACGAGCCGGACCGGGCGGTCGTCCTCGGTGCTCACGCCGCCGGTTGTTCGCGCGTGCCGGCGGCGGCGTCCAGCGCGTGCTGGCGGGCCCGCTCGCGAAGCGCGCCGCGGCGCTCCGGGGACCAGTCGGCCTCCACGGCGGCACGGCGGGCGCGCGCCTCGGCCACGCCCTGCTCGGTGATGGTGATGCCCTGGTGGGCCAACTCCGCGTCCAACGCGTCCAGCCGCATCCGGTCACGGACCGCCCGGGTGATGTAGGCGCTGGCGTTGGACTCGCGCTCCAGGCGCTCCGCCACGTCGGGTGGCACGGAGATCGACAGCTTCCGCATCGCGCTGGTCATACCAGGAACCGTACGCCGGTAGCACCGCGTTGGCGACCAGGAACAGCCGTGTCGGCCCCGAACGACGAGACATCGCCGCTCGGGGCCGAGCGGCAGAGGAGTCAGACGTCCGCTGCCGCACGCAGCGGACGCCAGGCCACGACAGTGATCGTCGCCATCATCACGGCGGCGATCCAGAACGGCGTGGTGATCTCCCAGAGGCTGGCGAACAGGCCGCCGAGGAGCGACCCCAGCGCGGCTCCGCCGAGATCCAGCAACGCGTACACGCTGCCGACGCGACCGCGGAGGTCTGGCGGCACGACCCGCTGCCGGGCCGAGGTGACGACGATGCCCCACACCATGGCGTGAATGCTGAACACCACCAGCACGATGGCGGCCATCCAGGGTGTCGTCGTGACCGCGAGGGACACGTGCGTGACGATCTCGATGACCAGGCCCGCCCGCAACACGGTGGCGCTGCCGAACACCCGGCTGAGCGTCGCGGCGAGGGTGGTGCCGACCAGGCCGCCGACCGCGAACGCGGTCAGCAGGAAGCCGTAGCCGACGTCGGACACGCCCAGGCGATCCCGGCAGTAGAGCACGAACACGGCGAACGCGGCACCGAACGTGATGTTGCTCAGGCCCATGGTGACGGCGAGGAGCCGCAGCAGGCGGTGTCGCCACAACCAGGTCAGACCGGCGGCGACCTCGGCACGCAGCGAGGTCCGCGAACGGGGATTCGCGGCGACCGGACCGGTACGGATACCCGCCACCAGCGCTGCGGAGATCGCGAAGCTGAGCGCGTCGACGCCGAACGGTACGGCGGCGGCAAGGACGAACAGCCACGCGCCGAGCGGTTTGGCGACGAACTGGTTGCCGATGGTGAAACTCGCGTACAGCCGGGCGTTGGCGCTCGGCAGCTCGTCGGGGGTGACCACCGCCGGGAGCAGCGCACCCAGGGCGGTGTCCGCGAGGGTTTCCCCGACACCCAGGAGGAAGAGCACCAGGTAGATGATCAGCACGGTGACGGTCTCGGTCGCGATGGTGGCCGCCAACGCCGCCAGGGCCACGGCGCGCACCAGGTTGACACCCACGACCAGGCGGCGCCTGTCGAGTCGGTCGACGTAGGCGCCGCTGATCAGGGCGAACAGCAGCCAGGGCAGTTGCTGCGCGAAGACGGCTCCGGCGATGGAGGCCGGGTGGTCGGTGACGGAGGCGACCAACAGCGGGCCGGCAGCCATGGTGACGCCGTCGCCGATGTTGGACACCGTGGCGGCGGTCCAAAGTTTGGTGAAGTCCGCGCCGAGACGCGCGGATACAGGGGCACGCACAAGTTCTCCTCGAGCCAGGGAAGAAGACGGTCGTCGTGGGACCGCTCCGCGGCGAGGAGCACCGGACCACCGGCGGACATCCCCGGTGGTGCCCGATCAGTGCCGGGCGGGCTCTCGCGGCGAGGCGGAGACCGTGACCAGGTCGAGGCGCATGTCAGCTCCCAACTGTGGATCAACACCGTTCCGAGGAGAGTAGCCGCCCATCGAGGTCTCCGTATGCCCCACCTCCGCGAGCCGGACGGACGGCAGCAGACCCTCGCCTCGTCGGGGCCGACCGCATTGCGGCAGCTCGACACCGCCGCGAGGGAGCCGGAACCGACCGCCTACCGTCGTGCGCGTGACCGAGACGCCGCTGCCCACGCCCACGCCGGCCGACACGCCACCGGCCCGGCGCGGCGGCGTCGTCGCCGTGGGGCTGGTGCTCGGCGGGGCGCTGTCGGTGCAGTTCGGCTCCGCCATGGCCGCGCTGCTGTTCCCGCGTACCGGGGTGGCCGGCGCGGTGACCCTGCGGCTGACCATCGCGGCGGTGCTGCTGCTCATCGTGTGCCGGCCCCGACTGCGCGGCCACGACCGGTCGGCCTGGCTCGCGGTAGGCGCGTTCGGGCTGGCGCTGGCCGGCATGAACTCGCTGTTCTACCAGGCCATCGAACGCATCCCGCTCGGCCCCACGGTGACGCTGGAGGTGCTCGGGCCGTTGGCGCTGTCGGTGGTCAGCGCCCGACGACTCGCCAGTTGGGGCTGGGCCGGACTGGCGTTGGCCGGGGTGGCGCTGCTCGGGCAGGGCGGCTTCGACCGGCTGAACCCGGTCGGGGTGGCGTTCGCGTTCGGCGCGGGCGCCATGTGGGCCGCGTACATCGTGCTGAGCGCCCGGGTCGGCGGACGGTTCCCGGGCGCGGACGGGCTGGCCCTGGCGCTGACCCTCGCCGCGCTCGTCACCCTGCCGCTGGGCATCGTCGACGGCGGCGTGGTGCTGCTCGACCCGCAGGTGCTGGCGCTCGGCACCGGCCTCGCGGTGCTCGCCTCCGGGCTGCCCTACACCCTGGAGCTGCTCGCGCTGCGGCGGATGCCGACCGCCACGTTCGCGGTCCTGATGAGTCTCGGCCCGGCCATCGCCACCCTCGCCGGGTGGTTGGTGCTGCGGCAGTCCCTGACCCTGCTGGAGTGCGCCGCCGTCGTGCTGGTCATCGCGGCCAGCATCGGGGCGGTGCGGTCAACGCAGCAGCCGCAGGGCGCCCGGGACGGCGCTGATCGTCACCGGCAACTCCAGGGAGCGTTCCCCGTCGGCGTAGGTGACGATGCCGTCGGCGGCCAACTCCACGGTGCGGGCCCGATAGCTGGTCACCAGGGGGTGGCTGACGTGGGTGCCCTGGTAGATGCGCGGCTTCACCCGGATCAGGGTCCGGCGGTTGACGCGACCCGCGACCACCACGTCGAGCAGCCCGTCGGTCGGGTCGGCGGCGGGGCAGATCCGCATCCCACCGCCGTACGTCGGGCAGTTGCCCACCGCCACCAACACCGCGTCGAGGTCGTGCGGCACCCCGTCGAGGCGCAGCGTGTAGCGGCGGGGCCGCAGCCGGGCCAGCTCGACCAGGATCGCCAGGTCGTACCGGCGGGGGCCGCGCGGCCAGCGCATCCGGTTGGCCCGCTCGTTGACGATCGCGTCGAACCCCGCCGCGAGGACCGCCCCGAACCAGCGCTCGGCGCCGTCGACCCCGGTCATCCGGGCCAGATCGACGACGTGGGTCCGGTCGGCCCGCAGCGCTGACACGATCACGTCCACCGCCGCCACCGGGTCGGCGGGGAAGCCGGTGTCCAGGGCGAAGTCGTTGCCGGTCCCCGCCGGCACCGGACCGAACGGCACGGCGGTGCCGGCGACCGCCTGCATCGCCCGGTGCACGGTGCCGTCCCCGCCGATCGCGACCAGCGCGCCGACGCCCTCGGCGACCGCGGCCCGGCAGGCCGCCTCCGCCTCGCCCGGACTGGACGCGGCCAGCAGCCGGACCGGTCGGCCGGCGCCGGCCAGCCCGTCCAGCAGCCGCGGCAGCAGGGTGCGGTGGCGTCCCCGCCCGGCGGTCGGGTTGGCGAGCACGGCCACCGGGCCACCAGCGAGCGGCAGGCGGTCGGCGGGGCCACCAACGACCGGAACACGGTCGACGGGGCCATCACCGACCGGAACACGGTCGACGGGGCCATCACCGACCGGGAAGCGGTCGACCGGGCCCTCAACGACCGGGAAGCGGTCGACCGGGCCATCGGCGGGCGGGCCGGGCGAGTGATCGTCTGCGGTCACGGGCAGCACCGTACCGGTCGGGCGCCCGACGTTCACCGGGGCAGGTGCCGTCACCGCCCTGACGCGACGACGCCGCCCCCGGGAAACGGGGACGGCGTCGGCTGACCGGGTGGCGCGGGGCCGTCAGGTCATGTCGTCGTAGCGGCGCTCGATCGGCGCCGGCGGGGCGACCGGCTCGGGCACCCCGATCGGGGCGGTCGCCTCGACCCGCTGCCCGGCCACGACCGGGTCCGCGTCGAACTCCAGCGGCGACACCTCGTCGTCGTCGATGCCGGCGTAGATCTCCTTGCCGCGCCCGCGCCGCTTGTCGTTGATGAACGCGATGCCCACCGCGCCGAAGTAGAGCGCGGAGAGGCAGAGCGCCAGGGCCGTCATCCCGAACGGGTCCGGGGTCGGGGTGACGACTGCGGAGAACGCGAAGAACACGAAGATCGCCACCCGCCACCAGCTGAGCAACCGCTTCGCGCTGGCGATGCCCACGAAGTTGAGCATCAGCACGACAAGCGGGAACTCGAAGGCCACACCGAACAACAGGATCAGGTTGGTGACGAAGGAGATGTACTTGGTGATCTCCAGGGTCGTGCTGATCTCGCTGTCCGAGATGCTGAGCAGGAACTCCAGGCCCTTGGCCGTGACGAAATACGCCAGCACCGCGCCGGCCGCGAACAGCGGCGCGGCGAGGGCGGTGAAGAAGTACGCGTAGCGCCGCTCGTGCCGGTGCAGGCCGGGCGCGATGAACGCCCAGAGCTGGTACAGCCAGATCGGCGCGGCCACGATCAACCCGACCCAGAGCGCGACCTTCAGGTTGAGCAGGAACAGGTCGGCCGGGCCGAGCTGCACGAACTCGCACTTGCCGTCGACATATCTGGCCTGCGGCAGGTCACAGTAGGGCTGCTGGAGCAGGTGCAGCACCGGCTCGGCCAACCAGAAGCCGAAGCCGAAGCCGATCAGGATCGCCACGGACGCGCGGAACAGACGGTTGCGCAGCTCGCGGACATGCTCGATGAGCGTCATCGAGCCGTCGGCGGCCCGCTCGAACGCCTTGGGGCCGCGTTTACGCAGTGCGAAGGCCACGGTGGTGGGGCCCTTCGGTCAGTTGTCGCGGACGCGGTGCACCGGGTCGACGACCGGCTGCTGCGGCGGCGCCTGCTGGTACGGGGGCTGCTGCGGCTGGCCAGCGTACGGCGCCTGCTGCCCGGCGTGCGGCGGCAGCGGCTGGTAGCCGGCCTGCGCGTCGGCCTTCTCGGCGAGGTCGCGGTCGTCTTCCTGCAGGCTCTTGGTCTCGGCCTTGATGATCCGCAGCGACCGACCCAGCGAACGGGCCGCGTCGGGAAGCCGCTTCGCACCGAAGAGCAGGATCAGCACAACCACGAGAACAGCGATGTGCCACGGCTTGAGGGCACCCATGAGAAGCTCCAGTCGCTCTGTGTCCGAGGGGTGGTACGCAGCCCATCGTACGTGCGGATCGGCTGCCCGCCACCCGCCGGGTGGGGGTGGTTCGACCCGAAGGGTGAAGTCTTGACCAACGCGCGATGATCGTCAACTGTCGCCGGGAACCGGCTCGGCCGGGCCGGATCAGCCGCGCTTGGCCTTGATCACCGCGAGCCGCTGGGACGTGGTGTCGAGCTGGCGTTGGACATCCTCGGCGCGTTGCTGCAACACCTCGGCGGTCTCCCGCAGCGCCTCGGCCTCGGCGGCCCGCCGCTGCAGGGCCACCGCGGCACGGTGCAGCCGAGGCAGCCGGGTCAGCACCGGGCGCACGGCCAGCGCGAGCGCCACGAGCGGGAGCAGCACCACCGCGAGCACGATCCAGATCAGCACGGCGGTCAGCCTACTGGGTGCGGCCGGCCACCGCCGGGTCACCCGTCGGCGCGCTCGTCGCGTCGAGGGCGGGCAGCCGGGGCACGGCCGTGGGGGCGGGCACGGCGTACGCGTCAAGTGCGCTGGCCGCCGCCGCCCGCACCTGCTCGGCCAACTCGACCGGGGCGACCACGACGGCGTCCGGGCCGAGGCCCAGCACGAACCGGCGGGCCCACCCCAGGTCGGTCACGCGCAGGGAGACGAGCCACTGGTCGCCGTCGCCGGCCTCCACCCGCTCGCACGGATAATATTCGGTGATCCAGCGCTCGCCCCGACCGATGCGCAGCGTGATCAGCGGCAGGTCGGCCGAGGGGCGGAACACGCCCTCGGTGAGGTCGTGCGGGACGGCCTGCGGCGGCACCGTGGCCGGCTCGGCCAGCTCGGTGATCGCGTCGATCCGGTCGGCCCGGAACAGGCGGACGGCCTCCGCGCGCCGACACCACGCCTCCACGTACGCCCGACCGCCGACCATCAACATCCGCAGCGGGTCGATGACGCGCTCGGTGGTCTCGTCCCGGGCGGCCGTGTAGTAGGTGATCCGCAGCGCCCGGCCGCCCTCCACGGCGGCACGCAGCGCCTCGACCCGCGGGGCGTCCCCGGGCAACCGCACCGCCACCGGGGCACCCACCAGGTCGCCCGCGGCCTCGATCTTGGCCAGGGCCCGTTCGACGGCCTCGCGGTTGGCCACCCCGGGCGTCTCGGCGAGCATCCGCAGTGCCACCACCAGCGCGAGGGCCTCGTCCGGGGTGAGCCGCAGTGGCCGGTCGATGCCGGCGTCGTAGGTGATGGTCACCCGGTCACCGTCGAACGCCATGTCGATCAGGTCGCCGGGGCCGTAGCCGGGTAGCCCGC
This sequence comes from Micromonospora sp. NPDC048898, assembly GCF_043198035.1. Lineage (NCBI taxonomy): Bacteria > Bacillati > Actinomycetota > Actinomycetes > Micromonosporales > Micromonosporaceae > Micromonospora > Micromonospora sp. NPDC048898. The sequence goes on along the minus strand of NZ_JBICUF010000025.1, from coordinate 36,617 downwards.
AGACCCACAGCAACTCCAGGTCCTCCCGGAGTTGGCGGTCGGTGACACCCAGGTCACCGGCCGCCTCGGCGATCTCGATGCCGGGTCGGGCCAGCAGGTAGGGCACCAGGTTGAGCAGTCGGGCCAGCCGGTCGGCGGACGCGCGGGAACCGCCCCGGGCGGCCGGGCGGGTCACCGGGCACCCCCGGCGACGGCCAACTCGTCGTGGCGGACGGCGATCTCCTTGAGTCGTTGGATGACCGCCTCGCGGACCTCCGGTGGGTCGAGCACCCGCACGTCCGGGCCGTAGCCGACGAGGTGACCGGCCAGCCCGTCCGGGTCCGCGTACGGCAGGACCAGGCGGTCGCCGTCCGGGCCGGTGGTCACGTCCACGGCCCAGCGGCGCAGCCCGGCGGCCCGGCCCGGTGCGGCCAGCACGGTGGCCCGGCCGGTGCGCTCCACCGGCCCCGACCAGCGGGCGACGTGGCTGATCAGGTCGACGTTGGCTGGCGGCTCGTACGCGCCCGGCGCCCCGGTCACCCGGACCGCGCCGACCACCCGGGACAGCCGGAAGCAGCGGGTCGCCGCCCGGTCCAGGTCGTGGCCGACCACATACCACCGGCCGCGCCAACAGACCACGCCCCACGGTTGCAGCCGCCGACGGCTGGGCGCGTCACGGTCGGGCACCCGATAGTCGAAGCCGACCTCGCGCCGGTCCCGGGCCGCGGCCGTCAGCGGCGCGAACGCCGGATCGACAGTGACCATCGGCTCCAGACCCAGGGTGGCCTGCGGGTCCACGTCGACCCCGGCGGCGCGCAGTTTGGCCAGCCCGGACGACGCGGCGGCGGCCAGACCGGCGTGCTGCCACAGCCGGGCCGCGATGCCCACCGCGGCGGCCTCGTCCGGCTCGAGCAGGATGTCGGGCAGCGCGTATTCGCGGTGGGCGATCCGGTAGCCGGGCTCGGCGTCGAAGGCGCTCGCCGTGCCCGTCTCCAGTGGCACACCCAACTCGCGCAACTCGGCCTTGTCCCGCTCGAACTTGCGTTGGAACGCCTCGTGGTCGCGCGCGTCGTCCGGGTCGTGCTCATAACCGGGCACGGTCGCGGCGATCTGCGCGGCGGTCAGGAACCGTCGCGTGGACAGCAGACAGATCACCAGGTTGACCAGGCGTTCGGTGCGGGTCCGCGACACCCGGTAGACGCTAGCAGCCGACGCGCCCACACCGTGCACCCACGCGGGCGTGCCGCACACTTGTTCGGAACGGGCCTCCCCCGGCGCGCCACCGCCTCGCGGTCATAGGGTGATCCTCATGTCGCAAACGGAGGCCAGGCCGGAGAGCGAGAGCATCGGCACCGTCGTCGTCGCCGGCGCCGCCAACCTCGCCATCGCGATCGCCAAGCTGATCGCCGGGCTGATCTCCGGCTCCGCCGCGATGCTCTCCGAGGCGGCACACTCGGTCGCCGACACCACCACCGAGGTGCTGCTCTTCCAGGCGCTGCGCCGGGGCGCCCGCCCGGCCGACCAGCGACACCCCTTCGGGTACGGCAAGGAGAGCTACGTCTGGGCGTTCTTCGCGGCGATGTTCACCTTCGTCGCCGGTGCCGGTTTCGCCGTCACCCACGGCGTCACCACGATCCTGGTGCACGAGCACAGCGGCGACTACCTGGTCTCGTACATCGTGCTCGGGGTGTCGTTCGTCATCGAGTCGATCTCGCTGGCCCGGGCCGTGCGCCAGGTGCGCCGCGAGTCGCGACGCTGGGAGACCACGCCCCGGCGCTTCCTGCGGCTGACCGCCGACACCACGATCAAGGCGGTCTTCCTGGAGGACAGCGCGGCCCTGATCGGTCTGCTGCTGGCCGGGGCCGGCGTCGGCCTGTCGCACGCCACCGGCGACGAGGTGTGGGACGGCGTCGCGTCGATCCTGATCGGGCTGCTGCTGCTCACGGTCGCCGGGATCCTCGCCGGCAACAACCTGTCGCTGCTGGTCGGCCGGGCCGTCCCCGAGCGGCTGCGCCGCGAGATCGAGCAGGATCTGGCCGGGCTGCCCGAGGTGGAACGCATCGACACCCTGTTGACCATGCAGCTCGGCCCACAGGACATCCTGGTCGCCGCGAAGGTCGACTTCCGCGACGAGGCCACCGGCGCGCAGATCGAGGCCACCGCCGACGACGCCGAACGGCGGCTCACCGACCGGTACCCGGAGATCCGGTTCGTCTTCCTCGACCCCACCCGCTCACTGCCCGGATCCACCGGCACCGCCCGACACACCCAGGCCGGGCCGACCCCGGCCGCCGGCGGCGCCGACCCGGCCTGATCCGACACCCCACCGCACCCGGGCGCGGACCGTCCGGGCCGCGCGGCTAGCGTGCCCGTCATGGTGCGATGGCGTACGGGGACGGTGGCGACGCTGCGACGGCAGTGGACCGGGGCGGTGGAGCTCGACGTCGACCTGCCCGACGGCACGCGGATGCGGGCGCTGGCCTACCCGGAGCTGGTCGGCACGCCCGAGCCCGGCGACCGGGTGCTGCTCAACGCCGGCGCGCTGCTGATGGGGTTGGGCACCGGCGGGTACGCCCTCGTGGTGGCCCTGCCGGACCGACTACCCCCGGACCCGCCGGACGTCGGCGACACCCGCGACGCCGGGCACCTGGTCAAGGCCCGCTACACCCCGTTGCAGCCGATCCTGCTCGGCGTCGACGAGGAGGCGTCCCCGCACCGCGCGGTGCTGGCCGACGCGGACGACCTGGGCGGCCTGCCGGTGGTCACCGCCGACCTGCACTCGGCGCTGCCGGCGATCCTGGCCGGCATCCGGGCCGACGCCCCGCAGGCGCGGGTGGCGTACCTGCTCACCGACGGCGGGGCCCTGCCCGCCTGGTTCTCCCGCACCCTCGCGGGCCTGCGCGCCGACCTGGCCGGCACCATCACCGTCGGGCAGGCCTTCGGCGGCGACCTGGAGGCCACCACCCTGCACGGCGGCCTGCTCGCCGCCCGGTACGTGCTCGGCGCCGACGTCGCCATCGTGGCCCAGGGGCCCGGCAACCTGGGCACCGGCACCCGGTGGGGGTTCTCCGGCGTCGCCGTCGGCGAGGCGGTCAACGCGATCGTCACGCTGGGGGGACGGCCGGTCGGCTCGCTGCGTATCTCCGCCGCCGACCCCCGCCCCCGGCACCGGGGCGTGTCGCACCACAGCCTCACCGCGTACGGCAGGGTTGCACTCGCCCCGGCGGACCTGGTGGTGCCCGACGACCTCGACCCGGCCCTCGCGGCCGAGGTGGACGCGTCGCTGGCCCCCCTCGCCGCCCGGCACCGGATCGTCCGGGTGCCCACCGCCGGTCTCGACGCCGCGCTGCGCGCCAGCTCCGTGCCGCTGTCCACGATGGGCCGTGGCCTCGACGCCGACCACGCGTATTTCCTAGCCGCCGCAGCAGCAGGCCGCCACGCCACCACCCTCCTCAGCTGACCCGTTCCCCCGGCCCCGCGCTGGGGGTGGGGTGGGTTAGGCCAGGAAGATCAGGGTTAACCAGCCGCCGACGATGAGCACCAGCGCCAGGGCCAGCACCCACGTCGGCACGGTGTAGTCACCGCGGCGGTTACGGTCGATCTCGGCGCGGATCTTCTCCCGCCGGCGCTCGACCCAGTTCTGCCGCTCGGTGCCGCGCTCGGAGCGGTCGGATGGTCCAGAAGTCGTCATGGCGCGCCCAGCCTACCGGGCCGGCCGGCCCCGTCGGCGCACACCACCGCCGAGGCCGGCACACCCGTCACATGCTGGCGATCAACCGCTCCACCCGCTCGTCGTACGCCCGGAACGGGTCCTTGCAGAGCACGGTGCGCTGCGCCTGGTCGTTGAGCTTCAGGTGCACCCAGTCGACGGTGAAGTCCCGCCGCTTCTCCTGGGCGTGCCGGATGAACTCGCCGCGCAGCCGGGCCCGGGTGGTCTGCGGCGGGGTCTCCTTGGCCTCGAAGATCTCCGGGTCGGTGGCCACCCGGTCGACCTCGCCGCGCCGCTCCAGCAGACCGTAGAGGCCGCGACCACGACGCACGTCGTGGTAGGCCAGATCCATCTGCGCGACCCGGGGGTGCGACAGCGGCAGGTCGTGCTTGCGCTGGTAGCGCTCGATCAGCCGCAGCTTGCTGACCCAGTCGATCTCCCGGGAGACCGGCTCCAGGTCACCGCTCTCCACCGCGTTCAACACCCGCCCCCACAGCTCGACGACCCGCTTGGCGGCCTGGTCGCCACCGCGACGCTCGACGAACTCGGTGGCCTTGGACAGGTATTCCTGCTGGATGTCCAGGGCACTGACCTCCTTGCCGGAGGCCAACCGCACCTTGCGCCGACCGGTGATGTCGTGCGACACCTCCCGGATCGCCCGGATCGGGTTTTCCAGGGACAGGTCCCGCATCACCACCCCGGCCTCGATCATCCGCAGCACGATGTCGGCGGTGCCGACCTTGAGCAGCGTGGTGACCTCGTTCATGTTGGAGTCACCGACGATGACGTGCAGCCGCCGATAGCGCTCGGCGTCGGCGTGCGGCTCGTCGCGGGTGTTGATGATCGGGCGGCTGCGGGTGGTCGCCGAGGAGACGCCCTCCCAGATGTGCTCGGCCCGCTGCGACAGGCAGTAGACCGCGCCGCGCGGGGTTTGCAGGACCTTGCCAGCCCCACAGATCAACTGCCGGGTGACCAGGAACGGGATGAGGACGTCGGCCAGCCGGCCGAACTCCCCGTGCCGGGAGACCAGGTAGTTCTCGTGGCAGCCGTACGAGTTGCCGGCCGAGTCGGTGTTGTTCTTGAACAGGTAGATCTCACCCGCGATGCCCTCGTCGTGCAGCCGCTTCTCCGCGTCGACGAGCAGGCCCTCCAGGATCCGCTCGCCGGCCCGGTCGTGGGCGACGAGATCGGTCACCGAGTCGCACTCCGGTGTCGCGTACTCCGGATGCGACCCGACGTCCAGGTAGAGCCGGGCTCCATTACGCAGGAAGACGTTGCTCGACCGACCCCAGGACACCACGCGACGGAACAGATACCGCGCGACCTCGTCCGGGGACAGCCGCCGCTGCCCGCGATAGGTGCAGGTGACGCCGTACTCGGTCTCGAGGCCGAAGATTCGCCGCTCCATGGTGAGACATTAGCCGCCCGGAGGCCCCGTTCGTCACTGTCACACCACAGGTCGTACCCCGGGGGCGGTCACATACCGGTTGAGTGCGACATTCCGTCCGGCCCGAGGCTCGCCACGAACCGCCGGCAGTTGTCGTACTCCGGGAGCAGGCCGCTCTCGCGGGCCTGGGCGAGCGTCGGCGCCGCGTCGTCGCGGGCGGACAGCAGCGGAACGTCGGCCGGCCACTCGATGCCCAACTCCTCGTCCAGAGGGTGCACCGCGTGCTCACCTGTCGGGTTGTAAGTGGCCGAGCAGAGGTAGCTCAACGTCGCGTCGTCGGTCAGCGCGCAGAAACCGTGCCCCAGCCCCTCGCTGAGGTAGACCGCCCGACGGTCGGTGTCGTCCAGCCGGACACCCTCCCAACGACCGAAGGTCGGCGAGCCCACCCGCAGGTCCACGATCATGTCCAGGACCGCACCGCGTACACAGGTGACGTACTTGGCCTGCCCCGGCGGGACGTCGGCGAAGTGGATGCCACGCACCACACCACGGGCGGAGACCGACAGGTTGGCCTGCGCCAGCCGCAGCGGATGCCCCACCACGTCGGCGAGCTTGTCGAAGCGGTACCACTCCATGAACATGCCGCGCGGGTCGCCGTGCTGCTGGGGGGTGATCTCCCAGGCGCCCTCGATGCTCAGCTCCCGGATCTTCACCAGGTCCCCCCGTGGCTGCCGTTCGGCTCGGCGAGCAGACCGAGCAGGTAGTCGCCGTAACCGCTCTTGGTCAACGGGGTGGCCAGCGCGCGCAGCTGGTCGTCGTCGATGAGGCCGGCCCGCCAGGCCACCTCCTCGACACAGCCGATCTTCAGACCCTGCCGCTCCTCGACCACCCGGACGAACTCGGCCGCCTGCATCATCGAGGTGAACGTGCCGGTGTCCAGCCAGGCGGTGCCCCGATCCAGCACCGTCACCGACAGCTCCCCGGTCTCCCGGTACACCTCGTTGACCGCCGTGATCTCCAGCTCGCCGCGGGCGCTCGGGGTGAGCTTGCGGGCGATGTCCACCACCCGGTTGTCGTAGAAGTACAGACCCGGCACCGCGTAGCGGGACTTCGGACGGGCCGGCTTCTCCTCGATCGAGAGCACCCGACCGGCGTCGTCGAAGTCGACCACACCGTATTCCTGCGGGTTGGCCACCTGGTAGGCGAAGACCCGCCCACCGACCGGGTCACCGTGGGCGGCGAGCTGCCGGCCCAGGCCACCGCCGTGGAAGATGTTGTCACCCAGGATCAGCGCCACCGACTCGGCGCCGATGAAGTCCGCACCGAGGATGAAGGCCTGCGCGATGCCCTCCGGTCGCTCCTGGCTGACGTACTCCAGCCGCAACCCGAACTGGCTGCCGTCGCCGAGCAGCCGACGGAACTGGTCCTGGTCCTCCGGGGTCGTGATCACCAGGATCTCCCGCACCCCGGACATCACGAGGGTGGAGAGCGGGTAGTAGACCATCGGCTTGTCGAAGACCGGCATCAGCTGCTTCGAAACCGCACGGGTGATCGGCCAGAGCCGGGAACCGGTGCCGCCAGCAAGTAGGATTCCACGCACCGGGGCAGCCTAGCGGCACAAAAGCAGGCTGCGCCGGGGGGTCGCGCCCCGCGCACCGCACCCAACTTCGCGTACACTTCCCGACCCGTGAGGATCCTCGTCACCGGCGGAGCCGGATTCATCGGGTCGGAGTACGTTCGCCTGCTGCTGGGCAAGCCCCTCGGCAGTGCCGACGGCGTGCCACCACTCGAGCCGGCGGTCGTGACCGTGCTCGACAAACTGACCTACTCCGGCAACCTGGCCAACCTCGACCCGGTCCGCGACGACCCGCGACTGCGCTTCGTCCAGGGCGACATCTGCGACCCGACCATCGTCGACGAGGTCGTCGCCGACCACGACGTCATCGTGCACTTCGCCGCCGAATCACACGTCGACCGCTCCATCGCCGGCGCCGCCCCCTTCGTCACCACCAACGTCCTCGGCACCCAGACCCTGCTCGACGCCGCCCTGCGCCACCGCACCAGCCGCTTCGTGCACGTCTCCACCGACGAGGTCTACGGCTCCATCGACGAAGGCTCCTGGACCGAAACCTGGCCCCTCGCACCGAACTCCCCCTACTCGGCATCCAAGGCCGGCTCCGACCTGCTCGCCCTGTCCTACCACCGCACCCACGGCATGGACGTCGTCGTCACCCGCTGCTCCAACAACTACGGCCCCTACCAGTACCCCGAAAAAGTCATCCCCCTGTTCGTCACCAACCTCCTCGACGGCGCCACCGTCCCCCTCTACGGCGACGGCGGCAACATCCGCGACTGGCTACACGTGCACGACCACTGCCGCGGCATCGCCCTCGTCCAACAGAAGGGCCGCGCCGGCGAGGTCTACAACATCGGCGGCGGCACCGAACTGACCAACAAGGAACTCACCGGCCGACTCCTCGACGCCTGCGACGCCGACTGGGACCGCGTCGTCCCAGTCACCGACCGCAAGGGCCACGACCGCCGCTACTCCCTCGACATCACCAAAATCCACCAGGAACTCGGCTACACCCCCAGCATCACCCTCGACCAGGGCCTCGCCGACACCGTCACCTGGTACCGGAACAACCGCACCTGGTGGGAACCCCTCAAGACCACACCCACCGCATGACCCGACTACTCGTCACCGGCGCCGGCGGGATGCTCGGCCGGGACCTGGTCACCGTGCTGCACACCCGGTCCGACCTCAAGGTGACCGCCGCCGGCCGCGCCGACCTGGACATCACCGATCCCGCCGCCGTCCGCGAGGCGGTCGCCGAGCACGACATCGTGATCAACACGGCGGCGTGGACCAACGTTGACGGCGCCGAAGCCAACGAGGCGGCAGCCACCGCCGTCAACGGCAACGGCGTGGAGAATCTCGCGTCGGCGTGTGCCGCCAGCGGCGCGCGGCTGATCCAGGTTTCCACCGACTACGTCTTCTCCGGCGACGCGAACACCCCCTACCCGGAGGACGCCCCCACCGCACCGATCAACGCGTACGGCCGAGGCAAGCTGGTCGGCGAGCAGGCCGTCGCCCGGCTGCTGCCCGACCACGGGTACGTGGTCCGCACCGCCTGGCTGTACGGCGCGCACGGGCCGAACTTCGTGGCCACCATGCTCCGGCTCGCCGCCCAGCGGGAACAGATCACCGTGGTCGACGACCAGCACGGCCAGCCCACCTGGTCCTACCCGCTCGCCGAGCGGCTCGTCGCACTCGCCGACGCCGCCCTGGAGGGCCGGGCCGCTCCCGGCGTCTACCACAGCACCTGCGCCGGACAGACGACCAAGTACGGGCTGGCCCGCGCCACGTTCACGCTGGCCGGTCTGGACCCGGACCGGATCCGACCCACCACCAGTGACCGGTATCCTCTTCCTGCTCCTCGTCCGGCGTACAGTGTGCTAGCGCACAGCCGCTGGGCGGCCGCAGGTCTGCCGTCGCTCCCCGACTGGCATGCCACACTCGTCGACGCGTTCGACTCCCCCGCTCCGCCCGCTCCGTGGAAGGTCGCATGAAGCTCACCCTCGTCACCGGCTTGACCGGCCTGATATTGCTGGCCACGATCGTCGAGCTGCTGCGCCGCCGGCAGCTCCGCGAGAAGTACGGCATGCTCTGGCTCGGCGTCCTGGTGATCGTCATCCCCCTGTCGCTCTTCCCCCGCCTGCTGGACAACGTCGCCGAGCTGCTCGGCGTGGCCTCCGGCGTGAGCCTCGTGCTCTTCCTCGGCATCGTCTTCCTGCTGCTGGTGTGCGTGCACCTCAGCTGGGAGGTCAGCCACCTGGAAGAAGAGACCCGCACGTTGGCAGAAGACTTCGCCCTACTCCGCACCGAGATCGACGCGGACCGGGCGGCCCGAGACGAACTGGTGCGCACCGATGGTTAACGGCAAGCGGGTTCTGATCATCATCCCGGCGCTCAACGAGTCCGGCTCGATCGCCGAGGTGGTGGGCGAGGTCCGCGGTGAGCTGCCCGGCGTCGACGTGATCGTCATCGACGACGGCTCCACCGACCGCACCGCGGCGGTCGCCGCCGCCGCCGGCGCCCTCGTCGCGAAACTGCCCTACAACCTCGGCGTCGGCGGCGCCATGCGGGTCGGTTACCGGTACGCGCGCGACCACGACTACGACGTCGCCATCCAGATCGACGCGGACGGCCAGCACGACCCCCGGTACGTGCCGAAACTCGTCGACCTGCTCGACGAGACCGACCTGGTGATCGGCGCCCGGTTCGCCGGCGAGGGTGACTACAACGTCCGCGGCCCCCGCCGCTGGGCCATGGTCATGCTCTCCGGCGTGCTGTCCCGCGTCGCCCGCACGAAGCTCACCGACACCACCTCCGGGTTCCGGGCGGCCAACCGTCGGGTGATCGAGATGTTCGCCGCCTGGTACCCGGTGGAATACCTGGGCGACACCGTGGAGACGCTCGTCCACACCGCCCGCCGCGGCTACACCATCCGCCAGGTGCCGGTGGCCATGCGCAAGCGGATGGCGGGCACCCCCAGCCACTCCCCCGCCAAGGCCATGATCTACCTCGGCCGCGCGTTCGCCGTCCTCACGTTGGCGCTCATTCGCCGGTGATCCGCCGGCTCCTGAGTCTGGTCCCACCGGGCACCGTCGCTGTTGGCGCCGGGCTGGCCCTGCTGGGGCTCGCCTCCTACGTCCACCTGGCGGTCGCCGGGCACAGCCTCAGCGGAGCGGACTACAACTCTCTCTCCGTACTCTGGTCGATCGTCTTCACCCTCGGCATCGGCCTGTTCATGCCGGTCGAGCAGGAGATCGCCCGACTCGTCGCCGCCCGGCACAGCCAGGGCCTTCCCCCCGGGCCGGTACTGGCCCGGGGGGCGGCCCTGGCCGCCGGCCTGCTCGCCGCCGTCGTCGCCCTGATCATCGCCACCCGGGAGACACTCGCCGACCGGCTCTTCGCCGGCGACAACGCCATGGTCGCCGTCCTGATCGGCTCGCTCGCCGGGCTCGCCGTCGCGCACACCACCCGCGGCGTCCTCTCCGGCCTGCAACTGTTCCCCTGGTACGGCACCCAACTCGGCATCGACGGCGGCCTGCGCATCGCACTCGTCGCCGTGCTCGGCCTCAACGGCGTCACCAACCCCGTCTGGTACGGCGCGGTGCTGGTCATCGCACCCGTCGCCGGCGCCATCCTCACCGCGCCACCGGTCCTGCGGGTCATCGGCGGCGGCGCCCCCGTGGCCTGGGCGGCCCTCCTGCGCGGCCTCGGCCTCCTCACCGCCTCCAGCCTGCTCGCCCAGGTCGTGGTCAACATCGGCGTGATCAACGTGAAGGTGCTCGACCCGTCCGACGTGGCAACCGCCGGCGCGCTGCTCTCCGCGCTGGTGCTGGTCCGGATCCCCCTGTTCGTCTTCGCCTCGCTGCAGGCATCGCTGCTACCCGGCCTCGCCACCTCGGCCAGCACCGGCGACCTCAGCGGCTTCCACAACCTGCTCCGCCGCGCCCTGGGCATCGTCAGCGCCCTCGGCCTCAGCGGTGCCATCCTCGCCGTGCTCCTCGGCCCCTGGCTGGTGCAGACCCTCTTCGACGCGCCCGGCGTCCTCGGCCACGCCGACTTCGCCTGGCTCGCCGTCGCCACCCTCGCCTACCTCTGGGCGATGGTCCTCGGCCAGGCACTGCTCGCCCTCAACCGGCACCGGGCACAGGCCCTCGCCTGGGCCATCGGCGTGGCCGCACTCGTCGTCGCGACGCTCGCCCCGGTCTCCACCGCGCTGCGAGTGGAGCTCGGCTACGCCATCGGCTCCGTCGTGGTCGCCGCCGTCATGGCCGTGCTGCTGCGCACCCGCGCCACCACCCCGGCGCCGACCCACGCCCCTGCCTTCGAGGCCGCCACGCCCGGCGGCGTGCCCGGCGGGGTCTGATCGGGGTCACACACCGAGCACCCAGGTCACTCCGACCTGCGGTGCTCGGAGCGTCCCGGCCGCAGCCCGGTGCCGAACATGCCGCGGCGGGCGGCCATGACACCCAGCCGCCCGCCGCATCGACAGCTGCTACTTGCCGTCCGCCGGCTTGTCCTCCAGGTCGGCGGACGCCGCCGACGTCGTCGGCTTGTGCGACTCCGTGGTGGGCTGCGCCGGAGTGTCCGGCCCACCCGCCTCCGCCGGCTGCTCGCCGTCGGACACGTCGCCGTCCAACAACGCGGTCAGCGCCGCACCGGTGATCCGGCGGAACGTACGCCCCACGCGGTGGCGGTCCAACACCGCCACCTCCAACTGGTTGGCGGCGATCGTCCGGGCGGCACCGCCCTCACCACCAACCGTGCTCAACGCCTGCACCGCAACCCGGGCCGCCTCGCCGAGAGACATGTCCGCGCGGTGCTGCGACTTCAACACCCCGGTGATCGCTTCGGCCTGGCCACCCATGGCCATCCGCCCCGGCTCGTCGTTGACCGAGCCGTCGTACGTCAGCCGGTACAACTCGTCGTCCTCCGCGCTCGCCCCGACCTCCGCCACGCAGATCTCCACCTCGAACGGCTTCGACTGCTCGGTGAAGATCGCACCCAGCGTCTGCGCGAACGCGTTGGCCAAGGCCCGCCCGGTGACGTCACGCCGGTCGTAGCTGAGCCCGTTCAGGTCGGCCATCCGCACACCGGCACGACGCAGATTCTCGAACTCGTTGTACCGACCGACCGCGGCGAAGCCGATCCGGTCGTAGATCTCGCTGACCTTGTGCAGGGCGCTGGAGAGGTTCTCCGCGACGAAGAGCACCCCGCCGGAATAGCTGAGGACCACCGCGCTGCGACCCCGAGCGATGCCCTTGCGGGCCAACTCGGAGCGGTCGCGCATGATCTGTTCGGGCGAGGCGTAGAACTGCATGGCCACGGCGGCGGTTCTCCTTACGGCGCGGTGCTGACGACTGCTGACTGGTGGGGGTGGACGGGGCTCACCCGCCCGGGTTCTCCATCCGACTGGCGACCACGCCCTCGGCGATCGCCGCCGTCTCGGCGTCGGTCAACCGGCGGGTGCCCTCGGCGGTAGCGGTCATCACCACCGGATAGATCCGACGGGTCAGGTCCGGTCCGCCGGTCGCGGTGTCGTCGTCCGCCGCGTCGTAGAGCGCCTCGACCGCGAGGCGGGTGGCGTCATCGACCGACACACCGCTGCGGAAACGCTTCTTCAGCGCCGACTTCGCGAAGAGCGAGCCGGAACCGATGGCGTCGTAGCCGGTCTCCTCGTACGGACCGCCGGTCACGTCGAAACTGAAGATCCGACCGGCCTTCGCCGGGTCGGCGGCCGCCAGGTCGAACCCGGCGAACAACGGCACCACGGCCAGACCCTGCATGGCCGCACCCAGGTTGCCGCGAATCATCGACGCCAACCGGTTGGCCTTGCCGTCGAGCGAGAGCATCGCGCCCTCGATCTTCTCGTAGTGCTCCAACTCCACCTGGAACAGTCGCATCAGCTCGATCCCGATGCCCGCCGTGCCGGCGATCCCCACCAGGGAGTACGCGTCGGCCGGGTGCACCTTCTCGATGTCGCGCTGGGCGATCAGGTTGCCCATGGTGGCCCGCCGGTCGCCGGCCATCACGACGCCACCGGCGGCCGAGATGGCCACGATGGTGGTCGCGTGCGGCGCCAGGTCCGCTGCCATGCCCGGCGGCAACGCCCGCCGGCCGGGCAGCATCTCGGGGGCCACCCGACTCAGGAACGTCGTGAAGGAGGACGTCCCCGCGTTGGTGAACACATCTGGTAGACGCCCGGATGGATCAAAGCCCGCTGCCACGTGGTTCCTCTCAGATACGTGATTGCCCTGGCCAGCCTCATGGGACTGTCACGGAACTGGCCAAGACCACCGTTGCAGTTGAAGCAGAGTATCCCGCGCACCCATCCGGTGCGATGATCGTGGTCCAGATGTTGCGGGTCGGCACCGCCGCAGATCGCGCAGACCCCGCCCTGCTCGGCCAGGAGCTCCTGAAACTCCTTCTCCCCAATGCCGTACCGCCGCCGCAGGTGGTACTCGCGTGTGCCGCCGTGCAGCCGAATCTTGCCCTCCTTGCCCTTCTCGTTGTGGCAAGGCTTGCAGTATCGGCCGTGTCCCCCACGACCGGAGCGGTATCTCGACAGCGGCGATGGCCGTCTCGGTCAGCTGAGAGACGAGGCATGTCCGATTTGACCAGTATTGCCCCTATTGCCCCCCTTTTTGTACGTAGCCCCTGACGAACTCCTCTGCGTTTTCTTCGAGGACGGAGTCGATCTCGTCGAGGAGGTCGTCGACGTCCTCGGTGATCTCGGCGTGCCGCTCGGCCACCTCAGGGTTGGCCTCGGTGGTGACGTCCTCGATTTCCTCGCCCTGACGGGACTTGCCGGACTGCGACTGGCCGCCGCTGTCATGAGTGGCCACTGCTGCCTCCTCCACGATCGTCTGCGATGAACTTACCTCGCGCGGGCGACGAAAAGCCCGCCGCGCGCCGGCTTACGGCACGCGACGGGCATAAGGACGTGCGTTCAGCCGCCGGTCAACGTCTCCAGCAGATCCTTGGCGCTGGCGCAACGGTCGAACAGCGCTCCCACGTGCGCGCGCGTGCCGCGCTCCGGCTCCATCATCGGCACCCGGACCAGCGACTCCCGGCCCACGTCGAAGATCACCGAGTCCCAGCTCGCGGCGACGACCTCGGAGGCGTACTGGGCCAGGCAGCGGCCCCGGAAGTAGGCCCGGGTGTCCTCCGGCGGCTCGGTCATCGCGGTGCGCGTCTCGTCGTCGGTGAGCAGCGTCTTCATCGCCTTCCGGGTGACCAGGCGGTGGTAGAGGCCCTTCTCCGGCCGGACGTCGGAATACTGTAGGTCGACGAGTTGGAGCTTGTGCGCGCCCCAGCCGAGCTTCTCCCGCTCGCGGTAACCCTCGAGCAGCCGCAGCTTGGCCACCCAGTCCAGCTCGTCGACGCAGAGCATCGGGTCGCGGCCGAGCCGGTCCAGAACGCTTTCCCAGCGGTCGAGCACGTCGACGGTCTGCTCGTCGGCGTCGGTGCCGTAGCGGTCGTCGACAAAGGACCGGGCCCGTTCCAGGTACGCCCATTGCAGGTCCAGTGCGGTGAGCCGACGACCGTCGCGCAGTCGCATGAGGTGCGACAGGCCGGGGTCGTGGCTGACCGCGCGCAACTCGCTGACCGGGTCGGCGATGCCGAGGTCGGCGCCGAGCGCCTTCTCCTCGATCATGTTGAGGATCAGCGCGGTGGTGCCGACCTTGAGGTAGGTGGAGATTTCGGAGAGGTTGGCGTCGCCGATGATCACGTGCAGCCGACGGTATTTGTCGGCGTCGGCGTGTGGCTCGTCGCGGGTGTTGATGATCGGCCGCTTGAGTGTGGTCTCCAGTCCCACCTCGACCTCGAAGAAGTCGGCGCGCTGCGAGATCTGGAAGCCGCTCTGCCCGCCGTCCTGGCCGATGCCGACCCGGCCGGCGCCGCAGACGATCTGGCGGGTGACGAAGAACGGCGTCAGGTACGCCACGATGTCGGCGAACGGGGTCTGCCGGCGCATCAGGTAGTTTTCGTGGGCGCCGTAGCTGGCGCCCTTGTTGTCGGTGTTGTTCTTGTAGAGGTGGATCGGCTGGCTGCCCGGGATGGTGGCGGCGCGGCGGGACGCCTCGGCCATCACCCGCTCGCCGGCCTTGTCCCACCGCACGATGTCGCGCGGGGTGGTGACCTCCGGGGTGGAGTATTCGGGGTGGGCGTGGTCGACGTAGAGACGTGCACCGTTGGTGAGTATCACGTTGGCCAGGCCGAGATCCTCGTCGGCCAGTGCCTCGGCGGGGTCGTAGGCGGCGCCGGAGTAGGTGAAACCGCGGGCGTCGCGTAGCGGCGACTCTTCCTCGTAGTCCCAGCGGGCTCGACCGCCCCGGTTGAGCTCGGGGCGTGCCCCGTAGGCGTTGACCACCTGTGATGAGGTGACCATCGGGTTGGCTCCGGCCTGTCCGGGCACGGAGATGCCGTACTCGACCTCAGTGCCCATGATCCGTCTTACGCTCATCGACCTACCCGCTTCGCTCGCCCGACCCGGTCCCCCGTCATGTCGAGCGTAGTCCGACTGTTCGGGGACGGGGGGCACGCCGGTGCGGGCGGGTTACGGGTGTCGTCCCGGTGGCGGCGCGCTCAGTACTTGATGATCATCGGCACGGTGGTGACGCGCGACCGCAGTTCGGGGTGTCTGGTGAGCAGACTGTCGACGCGTAGCTGCGCGGCCGGGTCGCTGACCAGCAGCCGGATCGGACCGGACGTCTCGCGCAGCATCTTGCGGGTGCGCGCGGGTTCCTCGAACACGGGCAGGTAAATGGCCTGTTCGGTCTGCGCCGTGCTGGCCTGCAGCGCGGACAGGCAGATCGATTCGGCGTAACCGCGGTAGGCGGTGCGATCCAGCACGACGGTGACGGTGCCCGGCTGGACGGGGTGACGACGGTACGCGGCCGCGCAGACCCGAGCCACCCTCGACGGCTTGTCGACGGTGTGCCGGACCAAGAGCTGGGTCCAGCTCTGCTTGTCGACCACGAGCAGGCTGCCGCGCCAGCCGGTCAGCCCGCAGAGCGTCACGACGGTGAGCACGGCCAGGGCGGCGGCGAGCACGGGTGGGGCGGCGGCGCGGATCCGGTCGCGACGGTCGGCGGCGGACGGCACGGGCAGCAGCCGGACCAGGGCGGCGGTGCCGACGATGAGCAGGCCGGTGGCGAGGTGGGTGCCCTTCATGAAGTAGTAGGCGGGCTGGACGCCGGTGAGGACGTTGACCAAGGCGATGGCGAGGGCGAACCCGACCGCCACCAGCACGGCGGCGAGGTGGCGGCGCCAGGCCCGGTCGGCGCGGCGGGCCTGGATCACGAGGGCGATCAGCACGATCGGGGTGAAGCCGAGCAGCGCACGCCATGCCTCGGCGAGTTCGGGGCCGGCCTTGGCGTCGAGCGCCTCGGTCTGGCTGTCGCCGAGGACGCCGACCAGCAGGGGCAGCGGGGCGAGCAGCGCGGTGACCAGGCCGACGGCGAGCAGCGTCCGGCGGATCTGGAACAGCTCGCGGCGGTGGGCGATGAGCCAGCCGAGGACGAGCAGCCCGGCCGGTGGGAGGAAGAGGTAGTAGGTGAAGCCGATGCCGATGAGCAGGGCGGCCAGCAGCACGAGTTGTTCGCGGTTGCCGGCCAGGGGGCGGACGACCAGGGCGGCCAGCGCGACGGCCAGGGCGAGGCCGAGCACCTCGCTGGGGTAGCCGGCCATCAGCAGGCGGGGCATCTGGCTGCCGAGGACGAGCGCCCCGACGACGATGGTCAGGACGCCGCGGTGCAACGGGTGCAGGGGGCCGGGCAGTCGCTGGGCGGCCCAGAAGAGGGTGAGCGTGAGCAGGCCGAAGGTGGCGAGGCACCACCACCCGTAGTGGGTGAGGCTGCTGACTCCGCTGGGCGTGCCGGTGGCCGAGCGCAGGTGCGTGTCGAGGAGCGCCGTGGTGAGATGCCAGCCCTGCGGATAGCGGGCGAGCAACGAGACGATGTCGTCGCGGGAGCCGGCCGGGTCGAGGAAGGCGTACCCGCCGAGCCGGCCGATGGCGTCGACGAGGGCGACGTGGCGGAAGTTGTCCTCGCCGAGGGTGAGCAGGCTGAGACGCCCGGCGAGGGTGCCGGCGCGCAGCCAGGGCTGGGCGAGATAGCCGACGGTGGCGGCGGTGGCGATGACCGGCAGCACGTCGGTCCAGCTCGGACGCGGCAGGGTGGGACGTCGGCCGGTGGCCGCCGCGATGAGGGTCAGCGCCGTCAGCGCGGTGCCGCTGACCGCGACCGGGTGCAGCCCCCACGGCCAGACCGTGAAGAGCAGTCCGGCGACGGTGGTGGCGCCGACGAGCAGCAGAGCGCCGAGCAGCAGGCGGTCGAGCAGGGTCCGGCCACCGCGCAGCAGGCTGGCCGTGGCCAGCAGCACGAGCGGGGGCAGCAGCCAGGTCAGGTGCAGGGGGTACGCCGCGGCGGGGATCAGCCAGGCTGCCGCGAGTGCGACGAGCAGCGAACGGTAGGTGCGGGCGGGCGGCGGGGTGCCCGGGTCGACCGCAGCGCGTGCCGGCGGGACGGTGACGGTGAGCTCGGACGGCACGCGGATCCTCGGCGGGTCGGTTGAAGGGGGCGCAACAGCGTATCCGGTGCGGTCGAGCGTGTGTGGGGGGCCGGTGTGGGCCGCGGGGGGGGGGGGGGGGGGGGGGGGGGGGGGGGGGGGGGGGGGGGGGCGGGGGGGGGGGGGGGGCGGGGTGGGGGGGGGGGGGGGGGGGGCCGGGCGGGCCCCCGCTGGTCACCGGTTGCTCAGAGGTACTGGCCGGTGTTGCTGGCGGTCTCGATGGACCGCCCGGCCTCGGCGCCCTTGCCGCCGGAGACGAGCGTGCGGATGTAGACGATCCGCTCGCCCTTCTTGCCGGAGATGCGGGCCCAGTCGTCGGGGTTGGTGGTGTTGGGGAGGTCCTCGTTCTCGCGGAACTCGTCGACGCAGGAGTCGAGCAGGTGCTGCAGGCGCAGCCCCTTGCGTCCGGAGGTGAGGAACTCCTTGATGGCCATCTTCTTGGCCCGGTCGACGATGTTCTGGATCATCGCGCCGGAGTTGAAGTCCTTGAAGTAGAGGACTTCCTTGTCACCGTTGGCGTAGGTGACCTCGAGGAAGCGGTTCTCCTCGGTTTCGGAGTACATCCGCAGCACCACGGCGTCGATCATCGCCGCGACGGTGGCCTGGGGGTCGGCCGAGTGCTCGGCCAGGTCGTCCGGGTGCAGGGGCAGCCCGGCGAGGATGTATTTGGAGAAGATGTCCTTGGCCGCCTCGGCGTCCGGTCGCTCGATCTTGATTTTCACGTCGAGCCGACCGGGGCGCAGGATCGCCGGGTCGATCATGTCTTCCCGGTTGGAGGCGCCGATGACGATGACGTTCTCCAGCCCCTCCACGCCGTCGATCTCGCTGAGCAGCTGCGGGACGATGGTGTTCTCCACGTCGGAGGAGACACCGGAGCCACGGGTCCGGAAGATCGAGTCCATCTCGTCGAAGAACACGATCACCGGGGTGCCCTCGCCGGCCTTCTCCCGTGCACGCTGGAAGATCAGCCGGATGTGCCGCTCGGTCTCGCCGACGTACTTGTTGAGCAGCTCGGGGCCCTTGATGTTGAGGAAGAAGCTGGTGTGCTTCTCCTTGCCCTGCCGTTCGGCGATCTTCTTGGCCAGCGAGTTGGCCACCGCCTTGGCGATGAGCGTCTTGCCACAGCCGGGCGGGCCGTAGAGCAGGATGCCCTTGGGCGGGCGGAGCTGGTGCTCACGGAACAGGTCCGCGTGCAGGAACGGCAGCTCCACCGCGTCGCGGATCTGCTCGATCTGCGACTGGAGGCCACCGATGTCGCCGTAGTCGACGTCGGGCACCTCCTCCAGGACCAGCTCCTCGACCTCGCTCTTCGGGATCCGCTCGTACGCGTACGCCGAGCGGGGCTCGATCATGA
Source organism: Micromonospora sp. NPDC048898 (assembly GCF_043198035.1). NCBI lineage: Bacteria > Bacillati > Actinomycetota > Actinomycetes > Micromonosporales > Micromonosporaceae > Micromonospora > Micromonospora sp. NPDC048898. The sequence continues at coordinate 18,040 of NZ_JBICUF010000025.1, read as the reverse complement.
GCGAGTCGCCGGCTCGGATCGCCGAGCCGATGAGCGTCTCGGCGAGGTGCACGATGCGCTCCTCGTCGGAGTGGGAGACCACCAGCGCCCGGTCGCCCGGGCCGCCGTTCGGCCCCTCCAGGATCTCCTTGAGCATCACGACCTCACCGACCCGCTCGTAACCGAACGCGTCGACGATGTTGAGCGCGTCGTTGAGCAGGACCTCCTGGCCGCGCCGCAGGTCACCCACGTCGAGCGAGGGTGAGACCGCGACCCGTAGTTTGCGACCGCCGGTGAAGACGTCCACCGAGCCGTCGTCGTGCTTGGCCAGGAAGACACCGTAACCACTCGGCGGTTGCGCGAGCCGGTCGATCTCTTCCTTGAGCGTCACGATCTGCGTGCGAGCCTCCTTGAGGGTGCTCACCAGCCGGTCGTTGTTCTCGGTCAGCCGCGCCAACTGTGCCTGGGTGGCCGCCAGCCGCTCTTCGAGCTGCCGGACGTGTCGGGGGCTTTCGGTCAACTTACGACGCACCAGAGCGAGTTCCTCCTGCAGGAACGCGACCTGCGTGGAGAGATCGTGGGCTTCCTTCTCCCACCGTGCGGCGCGCGAGTCCGCGTCGTCGCTGCGTGCTGCCACGTCCCACCTCCCCGGGGGGCTTGAACGTTCTGCCCTAACACTAGCCGCTATGAGGCCGATTCGGTCCCACGCAACACCCTCGTCACCGAACCTTGATCGCCAAGGGTGGCCTGACGGGCCGTTACTGGCGTTCGGGTACCGTCGAAGCGTAGGACGGGAGAACATGGGGGGTGCGCCGGTGACCGAGGTCGCGACCGATCAGCTGCAGGTCTGGGTGGACCAGGATCTGTGCACGGGCGATGGGCTCTGCGTGCAGTACGCGCCGGAGGTTTTCGAGTTCGACATCGACGGCCTGGCGTATGTCAAGGGTGCCGACGGTGAGCTGCGGACGACGCCGGGCAGCCGCGTCGACGTGCCCGAGCACCTGCGACTCGAGGTGATCGACTCGGCGAAGGAGTGCCCGGGCGACTGCATCCACGTGGTGCGCGGCGACGGTGTCGAGGTCGCCGGTCCGGACGCCGAGGACGACTGAGCCACCCACCGGCCGGGCCACGTGGCCCGGCCGGGTCCGGATGGGGTACGCCTCAGAGCATCGGTCGGCCGACCACCGAGGCGACCAGCCGCGCGAATTCCTCCAACCGGGCGATCTGCCCGGCCCCGCCGTCGTCGAGGGTCTTGCCGAAGCGCAGCGCGTCGTGTCGTGGTGTGCCGACCATCTCCTCGCTCGGCGGCGCCTCGTCCAGTGAGGTGAGCAGCAGGTAGACGTCGATGCTGTCGACCCGGATCTCGCCGTTCTCGGAACGGTTGAGCCGCCGCCGGCAGCCGACCTCGGTGACGGTGGAGACCGGCACGACCCGCAACGACGACGTCATCGAGCCCGGTGGGCCCTCCTCCGGCGGCACGTCCTCGCCGTGCCACAGGATCAGCCGGCTGCCGTCGCAGACGACGACCTCCTGCCACACACCGTTGACCTCGTTGACGAAGCGTTCCAGGGTGAAGCCGAGCACCGACGCGCCGCGCAGCACGCCACCCAGAGCCTCCAGTGCGACGTCCGGGTCGCGCAGGTAGGCCCGCGCCGCCGATTCCAGATCCTGGTAGGGCGACCAGTCGGGAAAGACCGCGGGGAGGTCACCGCCGCCGTAGCCCGGTCGGCTCATGCCAGCGCCTCCCCCTGCTCGACGGTGCCGGCAGCCAGCTCGATGGTCACGGCCTGCCCATCTCCCCCGTACCGTTGGACTGGGCGTCCGCGGCCACGGCGGCGGCGGCCTGTCGGGCCGCCTCCGCCGCGCGCAGGTCCTGGCGGCGCTGCGCGTACGCCTCGGTGCCCTTGCTGGGCTTGCGGCGGCGCGGCGGCGCGGTGACCCCGGGGGCCAGTTTGCGCGCGGACACCAGGAACGCGGTGTGCGCGATCATCCGGTGGTCCGGCCGGACGGCGAGGCCCTCGGCGTGCCAGTCGCGCACCAGCGACTCCCAGGCGCGCGGCTCGGTCCAGCCGCCGCGCTCGCGCAGCGCCTCCACCAGCTCGGACAGCTGCGGTGTGGTGGCGACGTAGCCGATGAACACCCCGCCGGGGACCAGCGCCCGCTCGACCATGTCGAGAGTTTCCCAGGGGGTCAGCATGTCCAGGATGATCCGGTCGAAGCCGGTCTCCTCACACGTGGCGACGTCACCCACGTGCAGGTGCCACGACGGGTGTGGCCCGTTGAAGAACGCCTCGACGTTGCGCTTGGCGATCTGGGCGAAGTCGTCGCGCAGCTCGAAGGAGTGCAGCTCGCCCTCGGTGCCGACGGCCCGCAGCAGGGAGCAGCTCAGCGCGCCGGAGCCGGCGCCGGCTTCGAGGACCTTCGCGCCGGGGAAGATGTCACCCATGGCGACGATCTGCGCCGAGTCCTTCGGGTAGATCACCTGGGCGCCGCGCGGCATGGACAGCACATAGTCCGACAGGAGTGGCCGCAGGGCGAGGAACGCGGTGCCGCCACCGGCGGTGGTCACCACGCTGCCGTCGGGGAGCCCGATCAGCGTGTCGTGCGCCAGGATGCCGCGGTGGGTGTGGAACTCCTTGCCGGGCTCCAGCGTCACGGTGTGCATCCGCCCCTTGGGGTCGGTCAGCTGGACCCGGTCGCCGGGCCGGAACGGCCCACGGTGCACGGGTGTCAGCGCCGGGGTGGTGGGGTCGGCTCCGACGGTGGAGGGAGTTGCGGTCACGGTGTCATCTTCCGGTTGGGTTCGAGGAGCTGTGCCAGGTCCGCGATGTGCAGAATGCCGACGACATCTTCGCCTGACGTCACCACGTACTGCGCGCCCGGGTGGGCCTGTACGGCCTCCATCACCCGCTCGCCGTCCAGGCCGACCGGCAGCGCGGGAAGTGCGCCCAGCGCGTGGGCGACGGAGTCCACCGCCAACCACGGTCGGCGGTCGACGGGCACCGCGTCGGCGGCGGCCGGGTCGACGAGCGCCACCGGCCGGCCGGTGGAGTCGGTGACCAGCAGGGCCGCGGTGGGCTGCCCACCTTCGGCGCGTCGGCGCTGGGCCTCGGCCAGGGGCGTACCGGTGGCCACCGGCCAGACCGGGCGGGCCAGCCGGGACAGGTCGATCAGCGGGAACCGGCGGCTGACGCGGGCGGCCCGGATCGCCTGCCCGGCGCCGCGCCAGAGGGTGATGGCGACCAGCAGCATCAGCGGCAGCGCGAGCGGCGCCAGGTAGTCGGCCACGGTGAGCAGCCCGACCAGGGCGGCGGTGCCGACCGCGACGACCCGGCCGGCCCAGCCGGCGACCTCGGTGCCGAGGTGCCGGTCGTGGGTCAGCCCCCACACCGCGGCGCGCAGCGCCCGGCCGCCGTCGAGGGGCAGCCCGGGCAGGCTGTTGAACAGGGCGACGATGACGTTGCTGACGGCGAGTTGGAAGGCGAGTTGGTGCGCCACCGTCCGTTCGGGCAGGGCGAGGGTGGCGACGACCGCGAGGACGCCGAGCACCGCGGAGACCGCCGGGCCGGCCAGCGAGACCAGCAGGTCGACGCGGGGCGACGGGGCGTCCCGGTCCATCTCGGTGTAGCCGCCGAGCAGTTCCAGGGTGATTCCGCGCACACCGATGCCGTAGCGCCGGGCGGTGAGGGCGTGGCCCAGCTCGTGCAGGAGCACCGAGCCGAGCAGCGACACGACGAACCCGAAGCCGATCAGGTAGCCGCTGATCTGCGGCAGGTCCAGCTGCCGGCGGGCGAACTCGGCGTACAGCACGGCGATGAGCACCGCGAGCAGGACCATGGAGCCGTTGAGGTGCAGCGGCACCCCGAACACGCGGCCGACGTTCAGGCCGAGGCGCCGATCGGGTCGGCGCGGCGGCCGGGGGGTCTGCTCCATCGCCACGATGCTACGGACCGTCGCCGCGCGGGGCGGGCGGCGGTCGGTGTCACACCGGTGCCCTAACCTTTGCGGACATGACGGCGGAACCGGTCACCACCTCCCAGCCCTCCTCTCCGGCGCAGGCGCCGCCGACGGTGCGGGCCTCGCTGTCGCCGTCGCGGGCGGCGGATTTCAAGACCTGCCCACTGCTCTACCGGTTCCGCAGCATCGACCGGCTGCCCGAGCGCACCACGATCGAGCAGGCCCGGGGCACGCTTGTGCACGCGGTGCTGGAGCGCCTGTTCGACCTGCCCGCGCAGGGCCGCACACCGGCGGCGGCCGGCGATCTGGTGGCCCCCCAGTGGGACCGGCTGGTCACCGAGCAGCCGGAGCTGGCCGCGATCTTCGACGGGGCGGAGCCGGCCGGTCCGGTGGAGTTCCTCCGCTCGGCGGCGGGGCTGTTGGAGGGCTACTTCGCCGTGGAGGACCCGACCCGGCTGGAGCCGGCCGAACGGGAGAGCCTGATCTCGGCGGTGGTCGACGAGGAGTTGCTGATCCGGGGCTATCTCGACCGGCTCGACGTCGCTCCGGACGGTGCGCTGCGGGTGGTCGACTACAAGACCGGGGGCGCGCCACGGGAGGCGTTCGAGGCGCGGGCACTGTTCCAGCTGAAGTTCTACGCGCTGGTGTTGTGGCGCACCCGGGGGGTGGTGCCCCGGGTGCTGCGACTGCTCTACCTGCGCGACGCCGAGGTGTTGGACTACACGCCGGACGCCGACGAGTTGCTCCGCTTCGAGCGCACGGTGGTGGCGTTGTGGCGGGCGATCGAGCAGGCCACCGCCCGGCAGGATTTCCGCCCCCGGCCGAGCCGGCTCTGCGACTGGTGCAGCCACCAGGCGCTGTGCCCGAGTTTCGGCGGCACCCCACCGCCGTTTCCGGTCGCCGCGGCGACCGCCGATCCGCTGCGCGACGCCCGGTCCGCCCCGGTGGTGCCCGGCGCCGACGAGTGAGCGCCTCGCGGCGGGCCGCCTGTGCCCGCCGCACCGTGTCCGGCCGGCCGCCGACCGCGCCCCGCCGCGTGGCACCACGCCCCGCCGACCAGGCCCCCGCCGCGTGGCACCACACCCCCGCCGACCGCGCCCCGCCGCGTGGCACCACGCCCCGCCGGCCGGCCCGATCGAAGCGGTGCCGCGTCGGTGGGGACACCGCGGCGGGGTGGCCTCTACCGTGGTCCGCGACGCACCGTCCGGCGTACGCGAGGATGAGCGGTGCGGGCACGGCGTCGGCGGAACGGGAGACGAGATGACGGATCGGGGGGCCTCGGCGCGGCCGGTACGAATCCTGCTCGCCGACGACCAACCGCTGCTGCGCACCGGTTTCCGGATGGTGTTGGGGGCCGAGGGTGACCTGGACGTGGTCGCCGAGGCCGGCGACGGTGTGGAGGCGGTGGAGCTGTCCCGGCGGCTGCTGCCCGACGTCGTGCTGATGGACATCCGGATGCCCCGCATGGACGGGGTGGCGGCGACCCGGGCGATCGTCGACGCCCGGTTGCCGGTGCGGGTGCTGGTGCTCACCACGTTCGACCTGGACGAGTACGTGGTGGGGGCGCTGCGCGCGGGTGCCAGCGGGTTCCTGGCCAAGGACGTGCCCGCCGAGGAGCTGATCGCGGCGATCCGCACGGTGGCCGGCGGGGACGCGGTGGTCGCGCCACGGATCCTGCGGCGGCTGCTGGAGCGCTTCGCCGACCTGCTGCCCGACCCGGCGGCGACGCCCTCGCCGGTGCTCGGCACGCTGACCGACCGGGAACGCGAGGTGCTGGTGCAGGTGGCACGGGGGTTGTCCAACGCCGAGATCGCGGCGGTGCTGTCGGTCAGCGAGACCACCGTGAAGACCCACGTCGGGCGCCTGCTGACGAAGCTGCGACTGCGGGACCGGGTGCAGGCCGTGGTGCTGGCGTACGAGTCGGGTCTGATCCGCCCACGGGCGTAGCCGTCGTACGGCGACTACCCCACCGGGCGTACTCGGGAATCCCTCCGTGGGGGGACGGCCTCGTTGCCGTCGTCACCTACCGTGACCGGAGACGGCTCGGCCCTGTTGACCCTCCTGTGACGTGAGGGGGCAGAGTCGGGTTCGGCGGCTTCGCCGGTCGTGGGAAAGGGGTCGACCGGTCGTCGGGTCAGGGGCAACCCTGAGCCGACATCGGGGGCCACCCGCAGCGGGAAATCCGCACCGGGTCCCCCCGTGGGCGGACGGAACGGGCGTGATCAGCGCCGAAGATGGAACAGTCACGCCGGACCATCGGGGGGCGGCGTGAACATACGGACAGACGGAAGAGGTAGATGACGTGACCGCGACGGTAGGCCAGCAGGCGCAGGCCGCGGCCCGGGCGAACGACGTGTGGAAGGTGTACGGCAGCGGCGAGGCTCAGGTCATCGCGCTACGGGGGGTCAGCGCCGAGTTCGAACGTGGCCGGTTCACCGCGATCATGGGGCCGTCCGGTTCGGGTAAGTCGACGCTGATGCACTGCCTCGCCGGCCTGGACTCGGTGACCCGGGGGACGGTGGCGATCGGTGAGACGACAGTCACCGGGCTGGGCGACGCGGGGCTGACGAAGCTGCGCCGCGACAAGGTGGGCTTCATCTTCCAGCAGTTCAACCTGCTGCCCACGCTGACCGCCAAGGAGAACATCCTGCTGCCGCTCTCGATCGCCGGGCGCAAGCCGGACCCGACCTGGTACGACACGGTGATCACCACGGTCGGTCTGAAGGACCGGCTGGACCACCGGCCGGCTCAGCTCTCCGGCGGGCAGCAGCAGCGCGTGGCGTGCGCGCGGGCGCTGGTCTCCCGCCCCGAGGTGATCTTCGCGGACGAGCCGACCGGCAACCTGGACTCGCGCTCCGGCGCGGAGGTGCTCAACTTCCTGCGCAACTCGGTCCGCGAGCACGGCCAGACGATCGTGATGGTCACCCACGACCCGACCGCCGCGGCGTACGCCGACCGGGTGGTCTTCCTCGCCGACGGGCAGATCGTCTCGGAGCTGATCGAGCCGACCGCCGAGACGGTGTTGGACACCATGAAGAAGCTGGACACTCCGGCCGAGGTGGGCAACTGATGTTCCGCGCGACAATGAAGAGTCTGCTGGCCCGCAAGGTCCGGCTGATCCTGTCCGGTCTGGCGGTGGTGCTCGGGGTGATGTTCGTCTCCGGTGCCTTCGTGTTGACCGACACGCTGGGTCGCTCGTTCGACTCGGTCTTCGCCGACGGCTTCTCCGAGATCGACGTGAACGTCGCGGCGAAGCCGAAGGTGGAGCTCAGCGAGATGGAGGGCGAGCAGACCAACGCCCCGCTGCCCGCCGCCGTGGTGGAACGGGTCAAGCAGGCGCCGGGGGTGGCGTCGGCGACCGGCATCGTCAACGCCGACGGCGCCCGCGTGATCGGCAGCAACGGCAAGGTGGTCACCTCGTTCGGCCCGCCGCAGTTGGGCGAGAACTGGATCGGCGAGACCGAGCTGATGCAGTTGCGGGAGGGACGCGCGCCGCAGGCCGAGGACGAGATCGTGCTCAACAAGGCGTTGGCCACGACGGCGAAGGTGCAGGTGGGCCAGAAGGTCGGCGTGCTCACCGCGTTCGAGTCGAAGAAGCGCGACTTCACCCTGGTCGGCATCATGGGCTACAGCGGCGACCGGGACTCGATCGGCGGGGTCAACGAGGTCTTCTTCACCACGCCGGTGGCGCAGCGGCTGATGCTCGGCCAGCCGGACACGTTCAGCAGCATCACCGTCAACGCCGTCGGCGGGGTCTCCGACGAGAAGCTGCGCGACGACGTGGCTCGCACCCTGGGCCCGGACTTCGAGGTGAAGACCGGCAAGCAGCTGGCCGCGGACGCGTCGGCCAGCCTGAAGGAGGGGCTGTCCTTCTTCAACAAGATCCTGCTCGGCTTCGCGGCGGTGGCGTTGCTCGTCGGCACGTTCCTGATCCTCAACACCTTCTCGATCATCGTCGCGCAACGCACCCGGGAGTTGGCGCTGATGCGCGCCATCGGGGCCAGCGGCCGGCAGATCATCGGCTCGGTGGTGTTGGAGGCCATCGCGGTGGGCCTGATCGCCTCGGTGCTCGGCCTCGCCGCCGGCATCGGGGTGGGGGCGCTGCTGGCGTTCCTGTTCGGCAAGTTCGCCGGTGGCCTGGCCCTGGCCGGGGTCGGCGTGCCGGCGGCCGCGGTGATCGGCTCGTTCGCGGTCGGTCTGGTCATCACCGTGGTGGCGGCCCTGCTGCCGGCGCTGCGGGCATCGCGGATCCCGCCGATCGCGGCCATGCAGGACGTGGCCACGCCGGACCGGCCGTTGACCAAGGTCACCGTGGCCGGGTCGCTGGTCACCGCCATCGGCGCGGTGCTGCTCTTCCTCGGGCTCAGCGGCAATGCCCGCGGCAGCACCCTGCCGACCATCCTGGGTGGGGTGCTGTTCGCCTTCATCGGTGTGGCGCTGCTGACCCCGTTGATCAGCCGGCCGGTGGTGAGCCTGCTCGGTGCGATCTTCTCCTGGTCGGTGCCGGGCAAGCTGGGCCGGCTCAACTCCGGGCGCAACCCGCGCCGCACGGCGATCACCGCCGCCGCGCTGATGGTCGGCATCGCGCTGGTCACCGGCGTCACGGTGATCCTCGACTCGGCCAAGGGCAGCATCAGCGCGCTCGCCCAGGACACCATCAAGGCCGAGTTGGTGATCTCCGGTCAGCAGGGTGGTCCGCGTCCGCCGAGCTTCGACCCGGGTGTGCTGGACAAGGCCAAGGCCCTGCCCGGTGTGCAGTTGGTCGACGGCGAGTACGGCGACATGGCGAAGCTCGACGGCAAGAGCACCTGGGTCGCGGCCAGCAGTGACATCACGTCGCTGCGGCAGATCTTCGGGGCGAAGGCCACCGCCGGTGACATCGACCGGCTCGGGCCGACCCAGATGCTGGCCAGTTCCGACACGGCCACCTCGCGTGGCTGGTCGGTGGGTTCGACGGTCACGGTGCAGCTGACCCGCGGTGAGGCCCGCACGTACACCGTCAGCGGCATCTACGAGTCGTCCCAGTTGACCAACCCGGTGACGTTGCCGGTGCAGGCCGCGACGGACTTCACCATCCCGCAGCCCATCCAGGGCTTCATCCAGCTCGCCCCCGGTGCCCGGGTCGCCGACGTGCAGCCCCAGGTGGAGACGCTGCTGGCGGACAGTCCCGAGGTGTCGGTGGCGGACCGGGACGCGTTCATCAAGCAGCAGACCGGTCAGCTCGACGGGCTGCTCACGATGATCCAGATCCTGCTGGCCCTGGCCATCGTGATCGCCGTACTCGGCATCATCAACACCCTGGCGCTCTCGGTGCTGGAGCGGACCCGGGAGTTGGGTCTGTTGCGGGCGATCGGCCTGCGCCGGTCGCAGACCATGGGCATGATCACCGTGGAGGCGGTGGTGATCTCCGTGTTCGGCGCGCTGCTGGGCGTGGCGGTCGGCACCGGCCTCGGTGCCGCCGTGGTCGAGGCACTCAAGGACGAGGGGATCACCGACCTGATCCTGCCCTGGGGGCAGATGGGCGTCTTCCTCGGCCTGGCCGCGATCATCGGGGTGGTGGCCGCGGTGCTCCCGGCCATCCGTGCGGCTCGGATCAACGTCCTGGGCGCTATCGCCCACGACTGAGCAGGAAGGAAAAGGGGCCTCGGCAGACGCCGGGGCCCCTTTTCCTCGCTAGGCGACGTCTCGTAACTCGATGCAGGCGTTGCTCGCCGCCGGTTTCCGGTCAGCTGGACAGAGCGATGTTGTGCAGGTGGGCGATCGTTGCGATGCCTGGCGTTACAGTCCTGCTTCCACTCGGGCAACTCGCTGCCGTCACGGGCTTGCGGTACGGCATGATCACTTCGAGGTTCCCGCGGTAGCCGCCGTCGGCCATCACCTCGCGACCGGCGAGTTGGGTGTTGATGCCGCTGCTGCGGTACACGATCGTGTCGTTGCGGTTGCCGGGTTGCGGGTCGCCCAAGGCGATGACGAGGCGGGTGTTCGCGTCGATCGCCACCAGCAGGTTGGTCGAGTAGCGGTAGTTCTTGCTCTGCGCGGCGAGCCGGTGATCCCGGGTCGGGAACAGGGTGCCGTCCACGATCGCGACCTGGTCTTTCGGGCAGTGGCGTACCGGCGCCGACGCGAGTAGCGGCCCGAGGATATCGATCACCCGGTGCACCGCCGAGTGAGAAACCCCGAACCACCTGCACCCATCGATGATCACCCACCGCCCGGCTCGGACCTTCACCGGATTACGGGATATTGCTTACGTCTGGGGTGTCTCTCAGGATGCGACTGAGGAGCGCAGGTCTTCTACGGCCTCCCAAAGCTGTCGTTCACGGTCAGGGTCGTAGGACTCCTTGGACGAGCGCTCCACTCGGGTGCGGTCGATGTAGGAACCGGAAGGTGCCGGGACGCGTCCGAGCGCGACGTCGGCGAGGCGCTGGCCGGCGACTTTCTGGCTCGACGCCATCGGGGTCAGCGTCAAAAGTGGCATGATCCGCCGCCCCACGAACCGGACAGCTGCGCCTGCATCGCGGCTCAGGCCGGTACCGGGCACGAATCCAGGGTTGTAGCCGACAATGTCGACGCCCTGCGGCAGGCGTCGTGCGTACTCGTGGATGAGGTAAATCGCGGCGAGCTTGCTGGTGGAGTAAGCCGTCCCTCCCGCCGTGACAGTGTCGGCCTCCGGGAACGCGCGGATGCGGGCCAGGCCGGCCGGATCCTGCCAGGACGGCGCGGGCATCATTCCCGCGTTGTGGCGGAAGTCGCCGAAGTGCGCGTCGCTGACGGTGAGGACGATCCGTGACGGCACCTCGAATCGATCCTGCAGAAGGCGGAGAAGGACGTGATTGGCGAGCACGTTGACGGCGAATGTCGCCTCGAATCCGTCCGGACTCTCCGTGACGTTGTTCGTGTAAAGCAGGCCGGCGTTGCCGATGAATCCGCGCAGCGGCGGCAGATCTCCTGTATCGAGCCGTCGGATCAGCTCGTCAGCTGCCGCGCGGACGCTGCCCATCGACAACAGGTCCATGGGAATCGATGTCACGGCGCGCCCGTTGCGGCGGAGCTGGGCGGCGAGCTCGTTTCCCGTGGCGCCACGGGCCAGGAGCACGAGGTGCGCCTCAGCGTCGCCGTCGAGGACGCGCTCGACGGCGACGCGGCCGAACCCGCGAGTCGCGCCGGTCATGACGATGGTGCGGGTCACAGGGTTCTCCCCTTGTTGAAGACTCATGGCCGCCTCTAACTATATGGTGTAAATTTACTCTGTATATCGAAGATAACGCCTCCTTGCTGTATCGTCAACCGCACCCTTTACGAGATATAGTGAGCCTCATGTCACCCCGACCCCCGGCCACCGAGCGACTCGATCGCGGCGAGCTCCTGTCCACAGCCCTCGCCATCGCGGATGCGGACGGGCTCGACGCCGTCACACTGCGCCGGGTCGCTGCGGTCTGGAACGTCACTCCCATGGCGCTGTACTGGCACTTCAACAGCAAGGACGCCCTCCTCGACGCGCTGGTCGAGCGGATCCTCGGCGAAATGGAGCTGACCGCCGACAGCGAGCCCGACCTGCCTACGGTGATGGCGGCCCTGCTGCGTGTCCTGCGCGCGCACCCCGCCCTCGCCGAGATCGCACCCCTCCGCTTCATGCGCACGGACGCCGGCATCGATCTGGCCGAGCGGGTCATCGGACTGCTGCGCGCCGAGGGACACTCGCCGGTGGCCGCAGCGCAGCTGAGCATCTTCCTGCTTAACGCGTTGATCGGGTTGGTGATCCGCCAGCCGGGTGAAACCGCCGTCGCCGACCCGGCCCTGCGGGAGTCCCTGCTCAACGCCAAGCGCGCGCGGCTGAAGTCACTCTCCCCGCAGGACTACCCCCACCTGACCGAAACCGCCGACTTCTTCCTCGGACTTCCCGACGAGCAGGAGTACTACCAGCGAGGCCTGACCATGCTCCTCGACGGGGTACGACTCACCTGAACAGGCCAGCACGGTAATCGAGTTACGAGATATCCCTTAGGCCGCGGCGGGCGCCGGGGCCCCGTTCTCTCGCTAGGCCGCGGCGCGGTCGGCCAGCAGCGCCGCGAGCAGCGCCAGGTCCACGCCGGTCAGGCTCTGCACCTGGTGTACGCCGACAGTGGGCGCGAGCGCCACCTCCGCCGGTACGGCCAGCACCGCCGCACCCGAGGCGCGTGCGCTGGCCACCCCGGTCGGCGAGTCCTCGATGGCCACGCACCGCTCGATCGGCACACCCAGCAGGCGGGCCGCGGTCAGGTAGGGCTCGGGATGCGGCTTGGCCGCCACGACCTCGTCGCCCGCGACCACCACGTCGAAGTTGTCCCGGCCCAGGGTGTCCAGGGCGATCTCCACGAGCGCCCGGGGGCTGGAGGTGACGAGCGCGGTGGGGATCTGCGCCGCGCGGACGGCACGCAGCAGCTCGAACGCGCCGGGCTGCCAGGGCAGGCCGCCGCGGAACAACTCCAGGATCCGGGCGTAGATCCACGCTCCGCTGATCTCCGGGTCCCGTTCGGGCTGCCCCAGGTCGTCGTGCAGGAGCCGCATCGACTCCGCCATGCTGGTGCCGATGATCGCCCGGCGGGCGTCCTCGGACAGCTCGCCGCCGTACTCCCGGGCGAGTTCCTCCAACGCGACGTCCCACAGCTTCTCGCTGTCGACAAGCGTGCCGTCCATGTCGAAGAGCACGGCGGCAAGGTGGTGGCTGCTCAGCGGATCCTCCAGGGTCGTGGGCGACACCGGCGATCCTGCCAGGCCAGGGCACCGCCGGTGACCGTGCTGGGCGCCGACGTGATCCGGACAACCCCCTCAGCCCAGGTCGCAGGCCTCCAGCGAACGCTCGTAGCCGCGGAAGAACGAGTCGGTGCGCTGCTGCGCGGTGCCGTGCGAGCCCTCCGCGAACCACGGCTGGTCCGGGTCGTCGCCCACGGCGGCCAGCCCTTCGCGGAACTCGTCCAGGTCACCGTCGGCGAGGGTCAGGGCCTTGGCGCGCACCGAGTCGCCGAGGTACGCGCCGGCCATGCAGTCGGCCTGCAACTCCTGCTGGATGGTGAAGCTGTAGTTGATGCCGAGCCGCACCTGGATGCCGTGGGCGTACTCGTGGCCGAGCAGGTAGAACACGAACGCGTCGCCGACCTGGCGGAACGCCGCCACCGACCAGGCGACGTCGTACGCGATGAAGTCGCCCCGCGAGCAGTAGACGGCGTTGTTGCGGGGCAGCGGCTCGCCCCCGCAGGACACCTCGCCCGCCCGCTGGTACGGGGTGATCCGCCGGATCGGTTGGAACCGCTGCCCGGACTCCTTGAACTGGGCCGCCCAGTACCGTTCGGCGATCGTCTGCGCGTCGGCGACGTCCTGCTTGAACTCGGCGACGCTCGTGGTGCCGTCGGCCCGGGTGGTGGTCGGCTCCGGGGAGCCCGGCGAACGGGCCGGTGCGGGGCGCTCGCCCTCCGGCTCGGCCAGCCCGCCTCCCGCGCAGGCGAGCGACAGCAGGGCGGCGGTCAGCAGGGCCGCCACCGGGCCCCGGGCGTCGCGTCCTGACCGTGTGCCCACTGTGCCTCCCAGACATCCGTGCTCGCGCTACGCAGTACCCCGACGATACGACCGCCACGCCCGTCGTCGGTTGCACGGGCACGGGCACGGGCACCGGATGGTTCACGTGCCGTGCGACCAGAATGAGACGAGGGCGGGTGTGGCCGCCCAGCGAGGAGGGTCGTGGTGCACGAGTTGGGCAGCCGCCTTCGCCGTCAGCCGGCCCCGCCCCACGTCGTGTGGCGTTCGCTGCGCGACCCGTACGAGGTCGGTAGCCGGCCCTGGCTGGAACTGCGTGACGACGAGGTGCCGCCGAGGGTGCTGGCCGGCTACGCCCCCGTACTGCTGATCTGGTCGTCGCTGTGGCCGCACCGGCCGCTGGACCGGGTCCGTTTCGACCTGGCCGCCCACCCACCCGGCCCGGAGTGCGCGCTGCGGTGGACGCTCACCACCGACGGGGAGGTGCCGAGCGAGAGCACACTCGGGTACCTGCGGCACCGGCTCAACTACCTGATCAATGACCGGCTCCGCCGCTCCTACGGCCAGTGAACCGTCAGCCGCCGGCCTCCCCACCTCTCCCCTGTTGATCATGGAGTTATTGCCTCCGGTGTCGGCGTGTCGGAGCTATAACCTCATGATCAACGGATCGAATCGGTGGGGTGGTGTCTGGTGGTGGGGGTTGGGCTTCGACGTTTCTGGTGAGCGGTGCCGCGGCGGCACCAGAGACAGGAGGGAGCACCCGTGAAGTACATGATTTTGCTCTACGGTTCGCAGCAGGACTACGACGTGTTGTCGGGGCGGGCTTCCGACCGGCCGGCGATGTCGGCCGAGCAGATCGCGGCGATGCACAAGCACATGGAGACGTTCCACCAGGCGCTGGCCGAGTCCGGGGAGTTGGTGGACGCCCAGGGCCTGACCGAGCCCGTGCACGCGCGCCGGGTGCAGGTACGCGAGGGCGCACCCGTGGTCACCGACGGCCCGTACCCGGAGACGCAGGAGGTCCTGGCGGGTTACACGATCGTGGAGTGCGCCAGCTTCGACCGGGCCACCGAGATCGCCGCCGGACTTGTCGACCCCACCGCGCCCGACGGGTACGTGGACGTGCGGCCGGTGCTGGAGGGCATCGAGGACCTGGCCGGCTGACCATGCCGCCGACACGCGTCGAGGACCTGCTGCGCGAGCTGGCGCCGCAGGTCCTCGGCGCGCTGGTACGTCGCTACGGGCACTTCGACACCGCTGAGGACGCGGTGCAGGAGGCGCTGATCGCGGCGGTGAGCGGGTGGCCGCGCGACGGCGTACCGGACAACCCACGCGGCTGGTTGATCACCGTCGCGTCCCGCCGGCTGACCGACCTGTTGCGCTCCGAACAGGCCCGGATGCGGCGGGAGGACACGGTGGCACGGTGGGTGCTGCCGGAGCAGTGGCGGGCTCCGGCGGCCGACCATTCGCCGGCGGACGCGGACGACACGCTCATCCTGCTCTTCCTGTGCTGCCACCCGGCGCTGTCGCCGGCGTCGCAGATCGCGCTCACGCTGCGCGCCGTGGGCGGGCTGAGCACCGCCGAGGTGGCGCGTGCGTTCCTGGTGCCGGAGGCGACGATGACCCGGCGGATCAGCCGGGGCAAGCAACGGATCCGTGACAGTGGACTGCGGTTCGCGCCGCCGACCGGCCCGGAGCGCGCCGACCGGCTCGCCGCCGTGCTGCACGTGCTCTACCTGATCTTCACGGAGGGGTATGCCCGCACGGCCGGTCCCGGGTTGCTGCGCGCTGACCTGACCACCGAGGCGATCCGGTTGACCCGCCTGGTGCACCGGCTGCTGCCCGAGGATCCCGAGGTCACCGGGCTGCTCGCGTTGATGCTGCTCACCGATGCGCGGGCTCCGGCGCGGCTCGGCCCGCACGGCGAGTTGGTGCCGATGGCCGAGCAGGACCGGAGCAGGTGGCGGGCCGACCAGATCGCCGAGGGGGTCGAGCTGATCACCGGGGCGCTGCCGCGCGGGGTCGTCGGGGCGTACCAGGTGCAGGCGGCCATCGCGGCACTGCACGACGAGGCGCCCAGTGCGCGGGAGACCGACTGGGCACAGATCACCGCCCTGTACGAGGTGCTGCTGGGCATCTCCGACAACCCGGTGGTGGCGCTCAACCACGCGGTGGCGGTGGCGATGAGTCGGGGCACGTCGGCAGGGTTGGCGCTGCTCGCCGACCTGGCCGACGACGCGCGGCTGGCCGACGACCCCCGCCTGCCGGCCGCCCGCGCGCACCTGTGGGAGCTGGAGGGTGAGCGGGTCGCGGCGCGCGAGGCGTACCGGAGGGCGGCGGCGCGCTCGACGAACCTGGCGCAGCAGCGCTACCTGAACGCCCGCGCGGACCGCCTCGCGGGCGACCCGCCGCCTGCCGGCTGAGCCGGCGGCGGACGGTCAGGGACTCGCGGCCAGGAAGACGAACGCGGCCAGCAACACCAGGTGTACGCCACCCTGCAGCACGTTGGCCCGGCCCGGCACGACGGTCAGCACCGCGGTGACCGCGGTCAGCGCGAGCAGGGCGAGTTGGGTGCCGCCGAGGCCCAGCAGGAGGGGGCCGTCCAGCCAGATCGAGGCGATCGCGATGGCCGGGATGGTCAGGCCGATGCTGGCCATCGCGGAGCCGAGCGCGAGGTTCAGGCTGATCTGTACGCGGTCGCGGCGCGCGGCGCGGGCGGCGGCGAGGGTCTCCGGCAGCAGCACCAGCAGGGCGATGATCACACCGACGAAGGCGTGCGGCAGGTTCGCGGCCGCCACGCCGGCCTCGATGGTCGGCGAGACGGTCTTGGCGTCACCCACCACGGCGATCAACGCCACCAGCAGCAGCCCCAGGCTGATCAGTGCCGCGCGGGTCGTCGGCGGTTTGGCGTGCTCCTCGGCGTCGATCACCCGCCCCTGGCTGTCGACCGGCAGGAAGTAGTCACGGTGCCGGCCGGTCTGCACCAGCACGAACAGCCCGTACAGGGCCAGCGACGCGACGGCGGCGAAGGTGAGTTGGGCCGGGCTGAACTCCGGGCCGGGCCGGGCCGTGGTGAAGGTCGGGATGACCAGGCTCAGCGTGGCCAGGGTGATCACGGTGGCCAGCGCGCCACCGGTGCCCTCCGGGTTGAACACGGCGACGCGCCGGCGTAGTGCCCCGAGCAGCAGGGACAGGCCGAGGATGCCGTTGCAGGTGATCATGACGGCGGCGAAGACGGTGTCGCGGGCGAGTGACTGGGTCTTCTCCGGCCCGCTGATCATCAGTGTGACGATGAGGGCGACCTCGATCACGGTGACCGCGACGGCGAGCACCAGCGACCCGTACGGCTCCCCCACCCGGTGGGCGACCACCTCCGCGTGGTGCACGGCCGCCAGCACCGCACCTCCCAGCAGCACCGCGACCACCGCGATGATCGGCCCGGGCAGGTCCCGCCCCCAGGTGGCGAGCAGCACCAGCACGGCGAGCACGGGTACGGCAACGGTCCAGTCGGTCATCCGGGAGCGAAGCAGGGTGGCCATGCCGTACAGGGTGCCAGGCCAGCTGATCATGTGCCCATCATCGACGCAGGCGGGTCGGCAAACCCGTAACCTATGGGTTACGCTTCCGGTGTGGACGAGGTGGCCACCGCAATCGCGGACCCGGTGCGACGGCACATCCTGACCATGCTGCGCGACGAACCCCTCTCCGCCGGCGACATCGCCCAACGCTTCACGATCAGCCGACCCGCGATCAGCCGCCACCTGCGGGTCCTGCGCGAGAGCGGGCTGGTCCGCGACGAGTTGGTCGGCCGGCAGCGGATCTACCGCCTCGACCCCGGCCCACTCGCCCCGCTTGCCGACTGGCTCGCCGGGCTCGCCGGCGCCGACCGGTGGGAGCGGCACCTCGACGCGCTGGAGACCGAGATCTATCGCACCCGCCGAGAGCGCCGCGGCAGCGGCCCGGCGGAGCATCGAAGGGAGCACACCGCATGACCCGTACGCCCGCCGGACGCCTGTTCCGCACCGCCACCGGCCACGATCTCGTCCTCACCCGGACCTTCCGCGCCCCGGCGGCGGACGTCTGGGCCAGCCTGACCGAGTCGGAGCGCACGGCCCGCTGGTTCGGCCCGTGGGAGGGCGACGCCGCGCCCGGACGGACCATCCGGCTCCAGATGGCGTACGAGGAGGAGCAGCCCTGGTCTGACGTCCACATCGACGCGTGCGAGCCACAGCGACGCCTGGCCGTGTCGCTGATCGACAGCTACGGCACCTGGCGGCTGGAACTGGTGCTGACCGAGACCGACGGCACGACCGAGCTGCGGTTCGTCCAGCACCTGACGAGCCTGGAGGGCGTCGCGGAGGTCGGCGCCGGCTGGGAGTACTACCTGGACCTGCTCGTCGCCTCCCGGGACGGCTCACCCCGGCCCGAGTTCGACGAGTACCACCCCGCCATGCAGCCCTACTATCAGGCCCTGGCCGCCGAAGAAGCCGCGCCGCACGCCTAGGGCCTGTGTCAAAGCCCCTGGCCGGCCTGCGGCGGGCCCAGACGACGACCGGCCGCGTTGGAGATTGGCCCGGATACAACACCGGTATCC
>NZ_JBICUF010000024.1:0-72034 GCF_043198035.1 Micromonospora sp. NPDC048898 | reverse complement strand
ACGGCTCCAAGATCGCCCACTCACGATCCGTCAGATCGAAACGCGCCACGTCCTACCTAACGACCCACGCCCAAGATCCGCCAAGTACGCCCTAGGGCGCGTCCTTCGGCGACCCGGGCTCCGCCTAGCGGGGCGTGCCCAGCCATTGCAGTCCTTCGCGGAGGACGATCTGGCCGCGGACCGGGGTATCCCCAACGAGCGTGATGCCTGTGAGTCATCTTGATGACTCACAGGCATCAGCGTGTCGGACCGGGAGGCGGTGGGCCGGTTCACGTTCGACGCTGAGGCCGAGATGCGCTGGCTGCTCCTCCTGGTGATCGTGGTGCTGGTGGTGGGCGGGCTCTGGCTGCCCCGCCGGGCGAGGCGGGCGGGCAGATCGGTGCGGCGATAGGTGGACGAGTGACGAGAGAGTGAGCGGCACGCTCGGCCCGATCCGCGTGGACGGTGCCGGCCGTCGGGCTAGCGTGGGCGCGTGCGTACCGTGGAACTGGTCTGCTCGCCCGGGTTGGACGTCGCGGTCCGGGCGGTCTGGGGCCGGTTGGCGGCGGGGTTGCCCAGTCTGGCCCGCAACATCCACCCGACCAACCGGCCGCACCTCACGCTCGCGGCGGTGGACGACTTCCCGCCCGGCGTCGCGCATGGTCTGGCCGAGCTGTTCGACGCCGCGCTACCGGTGTCGGTCACCCTCGAACGTGTCGTCGTCCTCGACGGCAGCGCCCCGCTGGTCTGGCTCGTGCGACCGACGCCCGCCCTGACCGCGCTGCACGCGGCCGTCTGGGACGTGCTCGCCGAGGCCGACGGGCAGCGGCCGTGGCACGCGCCGGGGGAGTGGGTGCCACACCTGAGCCTGGCCCTGCGGTTCCGCGACGCGGACCTGCGCCGGGCGCGTGCCGTGAGCGGTGGGCAGCGCCCGGCGGGCGACTTCGTCGCCGCGCGCAGCTATGACGGTACGGATCGGACGGTGACCCCGTTGACCCGGCTCGGCTGAGGTCGTCGCGCGAACTCGTGTTAGTTGCTGCCCCCGCCGCCGTCGCCCCCGCCGTCGCTGCCGCCACTGAACTCGCCGCCACCCACTCCACCTGAGCCGCCGGCGTAGCCGTGGCGGCCGTCCAGGAAGGGCAGATCGCCGCGGATGCCGCGAGGCTTGGGTCGTTTGCCCGGCCCGCCGAGGTGCTGCAGGCAGACCCGTTCGGCAACCGGGAAGCACTCGCCGCGGCCGCCGCAGTCGACCAGGTAGCGCTTGCCGTCGGGGATGCGAAGCTCCTGGTCGACCCGGAACAGCAGGGGAAGGCTGGTCGGGTCGCCACCCTCGTCCCGGCGGGCGTGACCCAGCGTGGCGAGCAGCAGCGAACCGCGCTCGGCGGTGGTCGGGTCGCCGCCGGTCGCGGGACCCGGCTGGTGGTGCAGGAGGCGCCCGAACGCGGCGTCGCAGAAGGTGGCGTAGTCCCGCGTGTGCAGGGTCAGTGCCTGCCACAGGTCGTCCACGACCACCGACGGCACGGACAGCTTCGCACCGGGGTGGCGGACGACGAGCCGGAACCACTGCCGGGTCGCGGTCTCGACGAGGACGATGTCGTCGGCACCGAGATGGGGGTACCGATTTCGGAGACGCTCCCGCCCACTGGCCGGGAACTGCAGATCGGAGACGGCGCGGAGTCGGCGAGGGGTACGGTCGCTTCTGAACTTCGTCCAGTTCATGCGGCTACTTCTATCCGCCCGGGCTGCGGGCGCTCGTGCCTCGACTTGCCGAAGTGGCGCCGTGGCTCCTTCAGAGTAGGGCAGCAGGCAAGCGCGGCACCGAACGCGCCGGGCGCGGGGGTCGGGGCTCGCGGGGGGTTACGCCGGGGCGGGACGCCACAGGCCTATCTCGAAGGCTTCGCACAGCCCTCGTTCGCGGCCCGCCACCTGTGCCCACCACCGGCTCTTGACCCGCAGGTACTCCTCGCTCATGTAGTCCCGGTCGAGAATCTGCCGGTACGCGGCGAGCGCCTCGATCTTGGCATACCAGACGTTCGTGACGTCGACGAAGAAGGTCGGGCGGAAGTCGGTCGTGGCGAGGGTCGGGTGGCCGAGGAGGAGCATCGTCGGATGACGGCTGCGGCTGACGGTGATCCGTACGGCGTGACAGATCGCGTTGTGGTCCTGGTTCTGCCCGGCGCCGGGGCCGTGGGTGATCACGACATCCGGGCGGCGAGCGTCGATCAACGCGTCCGTGATGGTGACCAGATCCCCGTCGATGCGCAGGTCGTTGGACTCCAGGTCGCCGACTTCGCCGGTTGCGCCGAGGATCTCGCAGCAGGCGTCGAACGCCTTGTCCCTGCCCTGGCTCCCGCGCGACAAGGAGGCGACGTGGACGTCCATCCCGGCCTGGGTCATGCGGGCGATGGTGCCGCCGCAGAGGAGGGCCTCGTCGTCCGGGTGCGCGACGATCACCAGGGCCTTCCGCAGTGCGGTCGTCGCGAAGGGATTCGTCCCGCCGACCGGGTCGTTCGCCGCCATCGAGGTGGAAGCCGCCCCCGCCCATCGTGTCGTTGCGATGTCGTTAGCCATTCACGAAGTATGGCGGCAATCCGTCAGCGTCTGATCACGCGCTGGTACGACGCGTTCCGCCGTTCGGCGCATAGTGGGGCGCGCCGTCCGGCTCTTTTCGGGGTGAATCGGAGGATTGTTCGATCTGGTCCGGTCCGGCTGATTACGGTGTGTTCAGGGCGATCCACCCAGTGCGAGAAGGGACCCCGTCATGCGAGTGCCCAGCCGTAGTCCGGGTCAGCAACCGGGGTCGCCCGTCTCGCCCACCGCGCCGGCCCGCCGCCGGCCCTCCGGCACGACCCCCCGTCGCCGGTCCGCCGCCGAGCCCGACCTGGCCGCCTACCGGGCCGCCGTCGCCGAACTGCTCGTCGAGGTGGGTGCCCTGGCCGACGCGCCGAGCACCCGGGCCCGCCAGGTGCTCATCGACGAGCGCCTGCGGGAGCCGGCGCTCGCCGCCGTCCTCGACGCCACCCCGCAGGGGCTGCTCGGGGCGCGCGAGACGCTGCTGCTGGAGATGGCCCGCTACCAGCCCAACGAGCGCACCTCGGCGCGTGACCTCAGCGCGCTGGTGCGGATCTACCTGCTGTCCCGCATCGACGTGCTGTGGTGGCAGGACGCCCCGACGTTCGTCACCGACGACCAGGTCAACGGCAGCGCGGAGTTGGTCGACCTGGAGTGGCTGCGTCGCCGCGACCTGCTGCGGTTCCGCTACCAGGAGCAGCCCGCCAGCCTGCTGGGCCGCGCCGCCCGCGGACTGCGCCGTCGGCTGCGTCCGGACGCCGCCCCGCAGACCGCCGGCCTGCTGTTTCGGCGCGCCCGCCGGGAGGTCGTGGCGCTGCTCAACGACCTCGCGCGGGAGTTCGCCGCCGCCGCGCCGCCGCACACCCCGCCGCTGTGGGTGACCAGCCTGGTCCGCAGCGCCGAACACCAGTACCGGCTGCGCCGGCTGGGCTACGCCGCGATGCTGCCCAGCGGGCACTGTCTGGGCTACTCGGTGGACGTCGAGCTGAGCTGGTTCGAGCGGTTCGGCGCGCGTCAGTCGCTGGCGGAGCTGCTGCTGGCCCGGCAGGAGGCCGGCGAGATCAACGTGATCGACGAGGGGCAGGCGTGGCACCTGTGCCTCGCGCCCGCCGCCCGACGCCGCCTCCGCCAGGCGTACGAGGCCGAGATGGGGGTCTGAGCCGGTGTGCGGCATCGCCCTGAGCATCGGCCCCGAGGCCGACCCGACGACCTTCCGGCGGATGCTGGCCGTCCTGGCCCCGCGCGGTGAGGTCACCGAGACCCGTTCCGAGCGCGGGCTGCTCGCCGGCACCCGCCGCCTGCGCGTCGTCGACCGGGACCGGGCGGTGCAGCCGTGGACGTCGACCGACGAGAGCTGGCTGCTCTGCTTCAACGGCGAGATCTTCAACTACCGGGAGCTGCGGGCGCAGTTGACACGCCTCGGTCAGGTGTTCCGCACCGAGAGCGACACCGAGGTGCTGCTCGCCGCCTTCCAACAGTGGGGCGAGGCGGCGGTGACCCGACTGCGCGGCGAGTACGCGTTCGCCATCGTGCAGCGGGCCACCGGCCGCGCCTACCTGGCCCGCGATCCGCTCGGGGTCAAACCGTTGTACTGGTCCCGCCGGCCCGGCTGCCTGCATCTCGCCTCCGAGGTCAAGGCGCTCGTCGGGCACGGCGCCCCGATCGCCGAGGTGCCACCCGGTCACCACGGCTGGGCCGAGGCGGACGGGCACGTGCGACTGGACCCGTACGTCGACCTGCTCACCATCGGCGCGGGCCTGCCGGTCGTCGACGACCCGGACGAGGCCCGCCTGCTCGTTCGTGCCGCGCTGAGCGACGCCGTCCGGATGCGGGTGGAGACCGACCTGACCGTCGGGGTGGTGCTCTCCGGTGGGTTGGACAGTTCGCTGATCCTGCGCCAGGTGCGTGACATCCATCCGGACTGCGTCGCGGTGACGGTGGGCGTCGCGGACAGCCCCGACGTCGCGTACGCGCGGCGGCTCGCCGCCGATCTCGACGTGCCGCACGTCGTGGTCGAGCTGCGTCCGCGCGACATCCGGCTCGCCGACGTGCGCGAGGCGATCCGGATCTGCGAGCTGACCGAGTACGGCGACATCATCAACGCGGTCGTGTCGGTGCCGATCTTCCGTCGCCTGCGTGACCTGGGAATCAAGGTGGTGCTGACCGGCGACGGGTCCGACGAGCTGTTCGGTGGGTATCCGATGTACCGCCAGGTCGGCCCGGCCGCGGCGCGCCGGCTGTTCCTGCACCGGATCCGCAACCTGTGTCGGACCGAGTTGCAGCGGGTCGACCGGGCCGCCATGGCCCACGGGGTGGAGGCGCGGGTGCCGTTTCTCGACCTCAGCGTGGTGGAGCTGGCGATGCGGCTGCCGCTGAGCCTGAAGGTGCGCGACGGGCAGGAGAAGTGGATCGTCCGGCGGGCGTTCGCCGACGTGCTGCCCGACTACGTCCTGCGCCGGCCGAAGAACCCGATGTCGTACTCGTCGGGTCTGCACGAGCGGGTCCGGCTGTACAAGCCGCTCTTCGCCCGGCTGCACCGCTCGTTCGGCTACGACCTGCAGCAGCCGGTGCGCCGCGACTTCGACACCGTGCTGAGCCGGTGTGGCAACGACCTCGACCGGGCCATCGCCGACGGGATCGACCGGCCCGACTACACGGTGCTGGAGCACGCCCGCGACCTGGTCGGCGCCGCCAGGTGGAACGCCGCGCCGATGGTCCGCCGGCTGGTCGGCCCGCGCCCGGCCCGCCGCTCGTCGACCGGTTGACCCGACGCTTGACTCTGACACCGTGTCAGGGACGAGCGTGAGGGGACCATGTTCACCATCGGAGACTTCGCCCGACTGGGCCGGGTGTCGGTGCGGATGCTGCGCCACTACGACAGCATCGGCCTGCTCCGGCCGGCCGCCGTCGACAGGCACACCGGATACCGGTTCTACCGCGCGGACCAACTGCGCCGGCTCAACCGGGTGATCGCCCTGAAGGAGCTGGGCCTCACCCTGGAGCAGGTGCGGGTCATCGTCGACGACGCCGTCGACGTGGTCGAGCTGCGCGGCATGCTGCGGCTGCGTCGTACCCAGTTGGAAGAGCAACTGGCCGCGGACGCCGCCCGGCTGGCCGCGGTCGAGGCGAGGCTCCGGATGATCGAGTTGGAGGGCACGATGAGTACGCAGGACGTCGTTCTGAAGGAGATCGCACCGGTGCGCGTCGCGGAGCTGACCGCTGTCGCGTCGAGTTACCAGAGTCAGGACATCACCCCGGTGATCGGGCCGCTCTACCCGGAGTTGTTCCGCCGGCTGGCCGACGCCGGGATCACCCCGGCGGGGCCGACCATCGCCTGGTACGAGCCCGACGGCGACGGCGACGCGGTGGTGGTGCACGCCGGGGTGACCGTCGCGGTCGGGCCGTCGAGCGTCGCCGACCTCACGGTACGCGACCTGCCCGCGCTGGGCTCCGCCGCGACGATCCTCCACCATGGCGCGATGGACGACGTCGACCAGAGCATGCAGGTGCTCGCCCGCTGGATCGACGACAACGGCTACCGTGCCGACGGTTTCGCCCGCGAGGTGTACCTGGACTACTGCCCGGACCAGCCGGAGAAGGGCGTCACCGAGCTTCAGCTCGCGGTGCACCGGGACTGACCCCGACCCTGCCGTCGCGTCCGCCGCGGAAAGGACGCGACGGCAGTCGGAATCCGGACAGCCTCCGCCCATGGCAGTACACTTTCCCCATCCGAATGTGGCCTGACCTGGGAAAACTGGTAGGAGTGAATAGAGATCCGTCACTCAGTACGCGAAAGCCATTCCGTGAGTGACGGTCGAATTTTCCGCCAGTCGCCCTGCGGCCGGGGGCAGTAGGCGCGTGGCCGCCGAGGACTATCCGCCGGTCGCCTGCCTCCTTCCCCCGTTCGCGGTGGCCCTCATCCCCGGGAGAGGGAGAAAACATTCATGTCCCCAGTGCTCCGTGCCCGTCCACGGGCCGTCACGGCATGCGCCGCAATCTTGGCGCTGATCGTCAGTCTGCTCGTCGCCCCCACCGCGGCCTCGGCTCGCGCCCCGAGTCGCACCCCCACACCGGTCGTGGCACCGGTGGCAGCGCCGGCCGTCGCCGCGCAGCGAATCGCCGAGCTGGCCGCCCCGGCGCAGCCCCCGGCCGCGCCGGCCCGGCCCACCGCGTCCTGGCGTGCCGGCACGGCCACGGTGAACTGGAAGGCGCCGGCTGACGGCGGCTCGGCCCTCAGCGGGTACGTGGTCACCGCGTACCGCAACGGCAAGAAGGCGAAGACCGTCACCTTCGACGAGTCGACGACGACCCGGAAGATCGAGGGTCTGACCGCCAGGGCCACCTACACCTTCACGGTCGCCGCGAAGAACGCGGAGGGCGTCGGCCCGTCCAGTAAGCCCTCGGCCGGTGCCAAGATCATGGCGCTGCCGAGCGCGCCGACCATCATCGCGGTCACCGCCGACACCGCCACGGCCCTGCTGAGCTGGAAGCCCGGCCCCAACGGCGGCTCACCGATCACCAACTACATCGTCACCCCCTGGGTGGGCGGCGTGCGGCAGCCGGCCCAGACCTTCGGGGCGGCCACCACCAACACGGTCACCGGGCTGTTCCCCACCACCGCCTACCGGTTCACGGTGGCGGCCCGCACCTCCCAGGGCGTCGGCCCCGAGTCCGCCCCGTCGGACGAGGTCATCGCGAACGTCTCGCCGACGCTGCTGTTCAACCACCCGAACGACGCGACGGTCGGCATCGCGTACACGGCGACCCTGAACATCACCCACGGGGTGCCGCCGTACACCTGGAGCGTCGACTCGGGCACCATGCCGCCCGGCATCTCGCTGAACCCCGTCACCAACGGCATCTCCGGCGTCCCGACCCTCGCGGGGACCTACCCGGTGGTGATCCGGGTCATCGACGCGGACGGCGAGACCGGCACCAGGCTGATCAGCCTGGTGGTCAACAAGGCGCCCCTCCTGAGCTTCCCGGCGCCGCCGCTGGGTGAGGTCGACGCGCCCTACTCCGAGCAGCTCAACGTGATCGGCGGCACCGGGCCGTTCACCTGGTCGCTGCCCGTCGGGTCACTGCCGCCCGGGCTGACCCTCGACCCGACGACCGGCCTGCTGTCCGGCCGGCCGACAACTGTCGGCGCCTTCCCGTCGACGGTCCGGGTGACCGACGCCAACGGCTTCGCCGCCAACCGGCCCATCCGGATCCTGATCCAGCCCAAGAGCGTGGCCACGCTGAGCGTGTCCACGAACGCCACCAACTTCGGCAACTCGGTGCAGTTCCAGGTCATCGTCGGCCCCGGTGTCGCCGAGGGCAGCGTCACCCTCATCGACGAACTGCCCAACGGGGTGGAGACCCCACTGGGCACCTTCCCGCTGTCGCTCAACGTGGCCACCTTCCAGGTCTACGTGCCGGCGTTCGGGCACAACCAGTTCCGGGCGCAGTACGACGGGACCGGCCCGCTCGGCGAGGCGGTGTCCAACGAGGTCATCATCGAGGTCTCGGCCGCACCCCGCCAGGTGGTCATCGACCAGTTCGCGCAGTCCGGCATCAGCGGCCTCGCCGACCAGTTCGTCTCGATCGTCAACGGCACGGCGATCAACCTGCCGATCGCCGGCTTCAAGGTGGAGGCGCCCGGCGGGCTGTCCATCACCATCCCGGGCAGCGCGCGGCCGCTGCCGCCCAAGCGGGGCTACCTGATCGCGGCCACCAACTACTCCCTGTTCAACATCCAACCCGACCTCGTCGTCCCCAGCCTCGGCCAGGGCGGCTTCCGGCTCGTCGCACCGGACGCGGCGCACACGGTCACCGACCGGGCCGGCTCGACACCGGGCTTCTCCGAGGGCCCGCCCCTGCCCGCCTTCAACTCGCCGCCGTTCGTCCCCTACGCCTGGAACCGACTCCGGATCGGGGGCAACCTGAAGGACACCGCCAACAACGTGGCCGACTTCCGACTCGTCGCCACCGTGCTCGGGCCGATCAACGGGGTGCCGTCCACACTCGGCAGTCCCTCGCCGCAGAACACGCTGGGCACCTACCAGCAGAACGCCGCCATGCAGTCGACGCTGTTCGACCCGAACGTGGCGGCGTCGGCCGCACCGAACCGGGTCCGCACACCCAACAGCCTGGTGATCCGCCGGACGCTGACCAACCGGTCGTCCGCGCCGATCACCCAGGCGCGGATCCGGATCACGTCGCTGAGCGCGGAGAACGGCGCACCGTACCCCGGTGGGTCGTCGCCGCAGGTGCACTCCAACCTGCGGTTGGTCAACCCGGTCAACGCGACCACCTCGATCACCATCAGTGACGGCCGGACGCTGTTCGTGCGCAACCTGTCCATGGACACGCCGGCCACCAGTCCGCCGGGTGGCGGGTTGGGCACCACCCTGACGATCCCCATCGACCTGGGTGGGCTCGCACCGGGCGCGTCGATCCACATCGCGTTGAGCTTCGCGGTGGACACCCCCGGATCGTTCTGGGTGGCGTACGACGTCGACGCGATCGGCGGGGGCGTCGTCCCCACGATCGCGACGTCGGCGAAGGGCGCCAAGGCGACCAAGCAGCGCGCGGCGGACGCCAAGCGGCTGAGGGAGTCGCAGAAGGTGACAGTCGACAGGGGCACCCTGCGCTGACACCCGTCGGTCGATGATGCGGGTGGCGTGTCACCACGAGCGCCACCCGCATCGCGTCGCCGTCCACCACCGTTGAGCAGACGATGAGCGGGGAGATCATGCCGACACCCGGCCGTGGCGTCTACGGGCTGCGGGTGCACGGGCTGGACGAGGCGTCCGAGCTGCCGCCGGCCGAGGACGCGGCCCTCGGGTGGCCCACCGTGCGGGTCGGCCAGGTGGATGTGCCGCCACCACCGCCGGTGCCGTTGGACGGCCGGCGGGGCACCCGGATCCTCGCCGACGGGCGGACCCTCTCGGTGGACCGACTGCGGGGCACCGCCACCTTCTACGGGCCACCGCTCGTTCCGGACGTGCTGGCCCACCCGTACCTCGCACCGGTGGCGACGACCGTCAACCGGTGGGCGGGTCGGGAGACGTTCCACAGCGGCGCGTTCGTGCTCGCCGGTCGTGCCTGGGCGGTGCTCGGCCCGCGTACCGCCGGCAAGAGCAGCCTGCTCGCGGCCCTGGCCGCCCGAGGGCTGTCGATCCTGACCGACGACATCCTGGTCGTCGACGGCGGCGACGCCTTCGCCGGCCCCCGCTGTGTCGACCTGCGGCGGCCGGTGCCGGGGGTGGCGCTGCCCACCCGGCCGGTCCGGGCCGGCGACCTGCTGCGGGTGCGGCTGCCGCCGATCGCGCCGCACGTCCCCCTGGGTGGCTGGCTGTTCCTGCGCTGGGGCGACGCGATCACCCTGACCCGGCTGCCCGGCGCCACAGTGCTGGCCCGGCTCGCCAGCCGGCGGTCGTTCGGGCAGTTGCCCTCCGACCCGGGCGCGCTGCTGTCGCTCGCCGCCCTGCCGGCGTGGGAGCTGACCCGGCCGCGCGACTGGTCCGCCCTCGACGACACCCACCGGCTGGTGGTCGACGCCGTCGCCGCCACCTCGGCCGTCGGAGCGACCCGGTGACCGACCTGCCGTCGGCCGTCCGCTGCCTGAGCCTCGACACGGCCGCGGCCCGGGTCAGCGCCGCACTGGCCACCCGGGGCGTGGAGGCCATCCTGCTCAAGGGGGCCGGGCTGGCCCGCCGGCTGGGCCAGGAACGGCACCGGCTCTACACCGACGTCGACCTGCTGGTCGCCCCCGCCTCGTTCGACCTCGCGCAGACCACGCTTGCCGACCTCGGCTGCCACAGCGCGCTCCCGGAGGGTCGCCCCGACCACCGGTCGCACTGGTACGAGCGACCGTGGCGGATGCCCGGCCCGCTGTCGCTCACCATCGACCTGCACCGCGGTTTCCACGGGGTGGCCGATCCCGAGGCACTGTGGACCGGGCTGTCTGCCTCGGCGCAACGGATCGGGTTGGCCGGCGGCCTGGTCGCCGTGCCGGACGAGGCGGGCGCCGCCCTGCTGGTGGCCCTGCACGCCGCCGCACCGGGCCGCTCCGACCGGCCGGGTGCCGACCTGCGGCGGGCGCTCGCGGTCTTTCCCGTCGCCACCTGGCGATCGGCGGCCGACCTCGCCACGCGGACCGGGGCACTGCCGTCGTTCGCGCTCGGCCTACGCCTGACACCGGCGGGCGCGGCCCTGGCCACCACGTTGGCCCTGCCCCGACAGGGCACGCCGGCGCTGTGGCTGCGGGCCCACCGTTCCTCACCCGCAGCCCTGACGATCGCACAGCTCGCCGAGCTGCCCGGTCTGGTCGACCGGCTGCGCCACCTCGGCCCGCGGCTGTTTCCGACACCGGCGTCCATGCGGCACGCCAGCCCGCTGGCCCGCCGAGGCCCGGTCGGTCTGCTGCTGGCGCACCTGGCCCGGCTGGCCCGCAACACCGGGCGGCTCCCGGCCGCACTCAACGAGGTACGCGCGGCGCACCGCAGCAATCGCGGCTGACCGCTGGCGGGTGCGGCGTCAACCCGCCCGGCGTGACCTGTCGTCGCGTCCGGCCGACGGAGTCGGTCAGGGGCGTTGGACCAGCAGCCCGTGCCCGCGCAGGTCCGCCAGGAACGCGGCCACGTCGGCACGGGCCCGCTCCCGGTCCACCGGGGCGGTCTCCACAAGGGCCGTGACCAGCTCGGTGCTGGTGGCGCCGGTCACCAGTCGCTGCCACAGAAGCGCGCCGGTGGCGCCCAGTCCGAAGTAGACCGAGTTGCTGGTGTCCAGCACGACCACCTCCTCGCCGGCGACCCGCCAGGCCACCCGGTCCGGGTCGACCCGGTGCACGATCTCCTGCTCTGTCACGGCGTGACCTCCATGTCGATCTCGGAACGCTCCGGCCGGCCGGCGGAGTCGGGCGGGTTCGCGGCCAGCCAGAGCTGTTGGACCAGGCTGGCGGTGCCGCCGGGGATCGGCCAGTGCGACCAGATCTCCCGCAGGGCCTCCGGATCGACCAACCCCTCGTCGGCTCCGGAGCCGTCCCAGGAACTGACGAACTCCCGGGTCGGCGTCCGGAAGAACACCTCCAGAAAACGGGCCTTGCGGCGGGGCGCGGTGACCTCGGCCGGTAGGGCTCCCCGGGCCATCTCCGCGAGCAGCCGATCCCGGCCGATCCCCCGGTGGTCGCCGAACCGCAGCGCCAACGCGGCCAGAAAGCCCTCGTCGAGCAGCGGCTGGATCGCGGTCACCCGGTGCTCGGCGGCCACCGCGGCAAGCGCCGAGCAGGTCGTCCGCAGGTCCCGGCGGCGGGTGTGCCAGGCGATCCGCTGCCGCAGGCGGCGCGGCTCGGCACGCTGCTCCGCGCGGTGCGCGCGGTACGCCTCGCGGGCGACCTCCGCGCGCAGCCACGGAAACGACTCCGCCGGCCCCTGCCGGGTACGCGCGGCGTGCCGCAGCCACCACAGTCGGGCGCGCAGCGAGGCCGCCGGTGGACGACGCCACCCGGCCAGGATCTGGTCACCGCCGGCACCGGTGAGCAGTGCGCCGCCGGTGGCCAGCTCGGCGATGGGCAGGTGCAGGTGCAGGTTGACCGGATGGACCACGCCGTGGCGGTGCAGCAGCCGGCGGGCCACCGGCCCGACCAGGTCCAGATCGTCGGCGGCCCGCAGGATCTGCCACGAACCGCCGAGCCCCAGTGCCGTGATCACCCGCAGTTGCCAGTCCGACTCGTCGGCCCGGGGAGCCTCGGCGAACCGCCAGGTGACCGGCACCGGGTTGGGCAACCCTTCTCGACGGGCCGCCCGGACGGCCACCGCCAGGATCAGAGACGAGTCCAACCCGCCCGAGAAGCTGACCACACACGGTGGGCGGGTCAGGCCGGGCAGCACGGCGGCGTCGAGCGCACCCAACGGGTCCGGTACGCCGGCCGGAACGAGCCGACGCGGTGGCGGCGCGGCGACACCGAGCAGCGTTCCGGTGGCGAGGTCGAACGGTGTCGGACGGAGCATGTCGTACCTCAATCGCGTTTCAGGGTGCCGCGGCCGGCGGCGACCCGCAGCGCCCCCGCGAAGGCCCAGCTCGACACCGGCAGCAGCAGCGCGGTGGCACCCAGCAGCGCCAGGGCCGACCAGGCCCAGTCGCCGCCGGCCAGCGCGGCGCGCAGCCCGTCCAGGGCGATCCGGCTGGGCAGCACCGCGGTCAGCTCCGGCAGGGGGCCGGGGAGTTCGGAGACCGGGAAGTACGTGCCGGACACGAAGGTGAGCGCGACGACGAACAGTCGGGCGGCGGCGTCGCCGTGCCCGACGGCCACGGTGAACGCCGCGAGCGCGATGCCGATACCCAGCACCGACGCGGTGCCGGCGACCAGCAGCACCGCGACTCCCCACCAGTCGGCGCGGCCGGTGTGCAGGCCGAGCACGGTGCCGAGGATCGCCAGGTAGACGCAGGAGCGCAGCAGGGCGAACAGGAACGGGTAGCCGGCGGTCCCGATGGTCAGCGCGGTGACCGGCATGGGCTCGGCGGCCAACACCTCAAGTGTCCCGCTGCGTTGTTCCCGGATCACCCGACCGGTCAGTTGCGTGGTGGCGGCCTGCAGGACGAGCAGGAAGGTGATGCCGACCGCCACGAAGTCGAAGTAGCTGGCCGAGTGGGCGAGGTCGGTGCCGGAGGAGGGGGTGAGCACCCGGGAGATGAACAGGAAGACGACCAGGTTCACCACCCCGAAGGCGAGGTCCAGCAGCAGCGGCAACCGGAACTGCCGCGGGTCGCCGAGGTCGCGGCGGACCAGGGCCAGGATCATCGCGAGCGGACTGGCGCCGGCGGCCCGGCTGGCGGTCGCGGCCGAGGTGGTTGAGGTCACGACGCGGCCGCCGTGCTCGGCGTCGTCGTCGGCTGCCCGGTGAGGGTCAGGGCGGACTGGCACCGGTCCCGGTCGTCGGCGAGGTGCGACGCGATCACACAGGTCAACTCGGGTCGCCGGTCGAGCGCCTGCCACAACAGCTCCCGCGACGTCTCGTCGAGGGAGCGGCCCGGCTCGTCGAGCAGCAGCAGCGCGGGAGCGGCGACGAGAGCCCGCGCGATGCTGACCCGGGCTCGCATGCCCGCCGAGCACCGCTGCACCGGGACTGTCGCGTACCCGGCCAGGTCCAGTTCGGCTTCGACCCGGGCGACGGCCGCGCGGACGGCTCGCCGGGGCAGCCGGAGTCGGGCGACGAGTGCCACGTTCTCCCGTGCCGACAGCGTCTCGTACAGGCCCTGTTCCGGGGCGAGGCACACGCTGGTCAGGTGCCGGGCGGGCCGTGAGCCGACCGGGTGGCCGCCGACGGTGGCCTGTCCGGCGCTGAAAGTCAGCGTGCCGGACAGGCACCGCAGCAGCGTGGTCTTGCCGGATCCGTTGCTGCCGCCCAGGAACACCCGGGCACCCACCGGAACGTCGAGGTCCAGGTCGGCGAAGATCACCCGACGACCGAACCGACGCTGTGCCCGGCGGATCGTGAGCAACGGCGGTCCTCCCACGATGTCGGGCGGCGACGGGTCAGAGCGAACCGTCGCCGCCGCCACCCAGGCCGTCGTCCGGACCTACGGTGCCGCCCTTGGTCAGCTCGGCGAGGGTGCCCAGGCGCTGGATCGTCGGCGGCCGGTAGTCCGAGGCGGCTGTCGGGACTGTGTCCAGTTCGCGGTGCGATGTCATCGGTTCTCCTACTCGAATCGGTGTCGACCCAGCATAAACGGTCATCTCGCGCTTCAGGTAGATAACACGACGCGGAGGGTCATACGTCGCAACCGGGCGAGAACCATTCAATGGTGGCCCGAGTGGGCTCAGCTCACCAGCAGCAACGCGCCGACCGCGGCGAGCGTGCCGGTCACCGCGAGCAGGGTGCTGGTCAGCACGAACCGGGTCGACGGCACCGCCACCCCGGCCGCCCGGCACCGCTCGAACCACAGCAGGGTGGCCAGCGACGCCCAGGGGGCGGCAAGCGGGCCGACGTTGGTGCCGATCAGCAGGGCCAGCAGACGGGTGTGGTCGGCGCTCGGCAGCACCGCCTCGCCGGCCAGATAGGCCGGCAGGTTGTTCACGGCGTTCGACAGCACCGCCCCCGTGCTGCCGGCCCGCAGCGCGCCGAGCGCACCGCCGTCGGCGCCGAGCAGGCCGGCGACCAGGTCGTCCAGCCCGTGCTGGCCGAGGGTCTGCACCACCAGGAACAGGCCGACGACGAACAGCAGCAGCCGCACCGGCACCAGGTGCGGGCGCAGCGTGGCGGGGGAGCGGACGGCGAACCCGACGAGCACCAGCGCGAGCGCGACGGTGGAGGCGAGACCGATCTCCACCCCGGCGAGGATGCCGGCGATGAAGAGCAGGCAGCCGGCGAGCGCGACGCGGTGCAGCACCGGATCGGCCGGCACGTGCCGGCTCGGCGGAACGAACCGTCCGCCGACCGGACCATCCCGCCGCCACCACGCGTACCAGAGCAGCGCCATGGTGACCGCCACCGCGGCGAGCTGCGGCAGCGCCATCCGCTCGGCGTACGCCAACGGGGTCAGCCCGACCCGGTCGGCGGCCAGCAGGTTGGTCAGGTTCGACACCGGCAGCAGCAGGCTGGCGGTGTTCGCCAGCCAGACCGTGGTGACCGCGAGCGGGGCGGCCGGGACGCGCAGGTTGCGGGCCAACGCGAGCAGCACCGGGGTGAGCAGCACGGCGGTGGTGTCGAGGTTGAGCACGAGGGTGGTCAGCGTGGCCAGGCCACCACAGAGCAGGAACAGCGCCGCCCACCTGCCCCGGGAGGCGATGGCCAGCCGGCTGGCCAGCACGTCGAAGACGCCGGCCACGGCGGTCAGCTCGGCGAGCACGATCACGGTGCCGAGGAAGAGCAGCAGCGGCAGGATCCGGTGCAGGGTGGCGGTGGTCTCCGCCCGTGGCAGCAGCCCGCTCAGCGCGCAGGCGGCGCCGAGGACGGCGAGGACGACCGCCACCAGATCCAGCGGGCGGGGCCGCCAGCGCGTGGTCGGTTCGGGCGGGGCTGCGGTCGTCACGTCTGACCACGTTCGCACAGCGTCCGGCCGGCGGCGTCGCCACCCCCACTGGGGTGACGAGCCGCACCGTTGGCGGCCCGTCGCCCTGCTGATTCAGGTCCTTTGCTCTGCTTCAACCCACGCAACACCACACGTTCGATAGTCGGACAACGGCTGTCGCGCCCGTTGAAGCAGAGCAAAGGTGAACTCGGGGGCGGCCGGGGTGGGCGATGCGCCGGGGTGAAACAGCGCGGTGGACAACCGTCTACCGCTGCCATAGCGTCCAACGGGTATGCGGAGGACCCTGCCGGCCGTTGCGACGGCCCTGTTGCTCGCCCTGACGTCCTGTGCCACATCCGGGCCGGCGGGCCCGTCGCGCGTCGGGTCGCCGGCCGCTTCCCGCCAGGACGCCGCCCAGGCCGAGCAGACTATGGCCAGCCTGCGCCGGGTCGACGACCTGCCGCTGTACGAGATGACGTACGTCGGGGCATACGATCCGACGGTGGGGACCGACGCGGCCCCGCCCAGTCCGTTCGGCTGCTCGCTGTTCGTCGCCGCCGGTGACCCGGCGCGGCCGTTGTTCGCCCGCAACTTCGACTGGGACGCCAACCCGGCGCTGGTGCTGCGGACCGACCCGCCGGACGGCTACGCGGCCGTGTCGCTCGTCGACATCTCCTACCTCGGGGTCGGCGCGGACCCGGCCGGTGACCGTCGGCTGCTCGACGCGCCGCTGCTGCCCTTCGACGGCATGAACGAGCGGGGCCTCGCCGTGGGGTTGGCGGCGGACGACGCGGCGACCGCCCGCCCGGTCGCGGGCAGACCCACTGTCGGTTCGGTGCGGATCCTGCGGTTGGTGCTGGACCGGGCCGCGACGGTTGACGAGGCCGTTGCCGTGTTCACCCGGCACAACCTCGACTTCGACGGAGGGCCGCCGCTGCACTACCTGCTGGCCGACGCGTCCGGCGCATCCGCCGTGGTCGAGTTCGTGGACGGGGAGATGCGGGTGGAGCGGGGCACGGGCGGCTGGCAGGCGCTCACGAACGTGCCGGTCGCAGGGGTGCCCGAGCAGCGCCGCCGGGAGGACCGCCGGTACGGGCAGATCGCCGCCGCGCTCACCGACGCGGGCGCGGTGGTGGACGCCGACGCGGCGCACCGCATCCTCGCCGCCGTTCGGCAGGGGCATACCCGTTGGTCGGTGACGTACGGCCTGCGCAGCGGTGAGGTTCGACTGATCACCGCGGGCGGTGGCGAGCGCCGTTACCAGTTGGCCGTGCGCTGACGCGCGTACCCCCTGGGAACGTGGACCGGGCCCGGCCCCAGGGTCGGGGACCGGGCCCGGTGTCGTACGGAGTGCCTACCAGCCCAGGTAGCTCGGCTGGGTCTGCACGTTGAGCTCGTTGTAGCGGGTCAGCTTCGCCGACCAGGTACGCCAGTCGTTGAGCTCCAGGACGTCGAGGCCCTTGACCATGTCGTTGGAGTAGATGTGGCCGTTGTAGTAATACGCCGACCAGGTGCCACCACCGACGAACGTGTCCGCCGAGAGTGGGCCGCGCTCCCAGAAGGCGATCTCCTTCGGGTGGGCCGAGTCGGTGAAGTCCCAGACCGAGATGCCACCCTGATACCACGCCTGGACCATGATGTCCCGGCCGAGCACCGGCACCAACGAGCCGTTGTGCGCCACGCAGTTCTCGGTGTCCGCGTTGTTGCGCGGGATCTTGTAGTAGCTGCGGAACGTCATCGTCCGGGCGTCACCGCGGCCGGCGATGTCGTAGATGGCGTCCGCACCCCGCTTTGGTCCGATGGCCTCGTTGCAGGTCGCCGCCCCGCCACCACCCAGCTCGTCGGTGAAGACCACCTTGGTGCCGGAGTTGTTGAAGGTGGCCGAGTGCCAGAAAGCGAAGTTGACGGTGTCCCGGACCCGGTTGATGACCCGGGGCGCCTCCCGGTTCTTGATGTCGAGCAGGAGGCCGTCACCCATGCAGGCGCCGGCGGCCAGGTCCTTCGACGGGTAGACGGTGATGTCGTGGCAACCGGCCGTCGCCGAGCCGGTCTCGCTGCCGGGGAAGCCGCCGTCCGGGAAGAGGTTCGGCGTCGCGACCACTGCCGCGTCGGTCGGCTTCTTCAACGGAACCTTGACGATGGAGATGGAGTCGTGCGGCGGCTGGCAGTCCGGGAATTCGGCCCGCGGGCTGTACGACGAGATGTACAGGTAGATGGCCTTGCGGTCCTTGCCCGGCACCAGGGTGTGGGTGTGCGAGCCGCAGGCCGTCTCGACGGACTTGATGTAACGCGGGTTGGCCTTGTCCTTGATGTCGAAGACCTTGATGCCCTCCCAGGACCCCTTCACGTCCGCCCCTTGCGGGGTGCTGTTGCAGGAGTCGTCGCTGCGCGACGAGTCGGTGGAGAGGAAGAGCAGGTCGCCGTGCACGGAGATGTCGTTCTGCGACCCCGGGCAGAGCACCCGGGCCGTGACCGTCGGGGCGCTGGGCCGCGAGATGTCGTAGATGACGAAGCCGTTGTAGTTGCCGGCGAACGCGTACCTGCCCTGGAAGGCGATGTCGCTGTTTGTCGCGTCCAGTGGGGCGACCTTGGGCACGTTGGCGATCTGCCGCAGGTTGGGGCTGCTGACGATCTCGTCGACGCCGGGGATCGTGTTGGTGGGCGGGGCCGACGGCGGCGCCACCTGGGCGTTGCTCGCCGGGGCGACGAGCGCGCTGGCGACGAGGAGGCCGGTCGTGGCGAGCGCCACGATGCGCAGGTGGCGTGGCCGTGGCATGTGAGGTCTGATCATCGGCGAGGCCCTTCGCAAGGGGAAGATGATTGTCGACACCTTACCGTCCGGCGATGAACGTCGATGTGACCCGGGTCACATCAAAGTGCCTGCGTCAATGGATAGCATCGCGGTGACCTCGACTCCAGGGAGTGGCCCATGACCAACCGGCGCGCACGGACCCTGGCGATCGTCACACTGGCGCTCATGCTCACGCTCGTGGCCGTCGTCGTGCACCGCTCCGGCGGCGACACCGAGAAGGGCGCCGCACCGGCCCTCTCCACGTCACCCACGCCGACCGTCAGCCCGGT
This sequence comes from Micromonospora sp. NPDC048898, assembly GCF_043198035.1. Classification (NCBI taxonomy): domain Bacteria; kingdom Bacillati; phylum Actinomycetota; class Actinomycetes; order Micromonosporales; family Micromonosporaceae; genus Micromonospora; species Micromonospora sp. NPDC048898. The sequence goes on along the minus strand of NZ_JBICUF010000024.1, from coordinate 53,407 downwards.
CCCCACCGACCTGACCGTCATCGCGCCCGGCCGCCCCGGTGAGGTGGCGGCCACCCGCGCCGCCCACGAGGTCCGCGACGCCGGCCCCGCGCCGCACAACTCGTTGGACGTCTGGTTCGTCCGGATGATGATCCCGCACCACGCGCAGGCCCTCGCCATGGCCGAGCTCGCCGGCGACCGCGCGGCCGATCCCGACGTGCGCGCCCTCGCCGAGCGCATCCGGGCCAGTCAGGGGCCGGAGATGGGCATGATGCGGGGCTGGTTGCAGACTCGCGGGCTCCCGGCGCAGGCCGAGGGGCACGACCACGGCACCATGCGCGGCATGCAGTCACCCGAGGCGATGCGGCAGCTCGCCGCCACCCGGGGTCCGGACTTCGACAGGCTGTTCGTCCGGATGATGACCGCGCATCACGAGGGTGCCATCGAGATGGCCACCAACCTGCTCACGGTCGGCTCCGACCTGACGCTCAACGAGTTCGCCACCTCGCTCGCCACCGAGCAGACCGTCGAGATCGACCGGATGCGCGAGGTTCTCGCCCGCTGAGCCGCGCCGACCGGGATCACGCACGAGCCGACCCGGCCGAGGCGCGGGGCCGCGCCCCGCGGCACGTACGCTGGGTGACCGTGAGACGCACGATGGTCGGTCGCCCGCTGCGCAGCGTCGCCTTCGACGTGGCCGTCTCCGCGGCGGTGGCCCTCATCGGCCTGGCCGGCGCGGCGAACCTGGCGGGCGGTTGGGCGGCCGCGCTGGTCTGTGTCGGGATGGCCGTGGCGCTGCTGTTCCGCCGCGCGCGCCCGGGCGCGGTGACCGTGGTGATCGCGGCGCTCGGCCTGGTGCAGGTGATCGCCCGGTGGGGTCCGCTGCCCTTCGACGTCGCCGTGCTGATCGCGCTCTACAGCGTGGTGAAGTACGGCGAGCGGCTGCGCGCCGCGGTGCTCGCCGGCGCGGCCGCCGCCGTGGGCGTGGTCCTCGCCGCCGTGCAGACCCCCGGCGTCATCAGCTGGTGGGTCACCGCGCTGTGGTACGCGTTGGTCACCGGCGCGGTGTGGTTGGTCGCACTGAACGTGCGGACCCGCCGGCTCTACGTGCTCAGCCTGGAGGAGCGGGCCGCCACTCTGGAACGCGAACGGGAGGCCGAGTCCCGGGCGGCGGTCGCCGAGGAGCGCACCCGGATCGCCCGCGAGCTGCACGACGTGGTCGCCCACAGCCTGGCGGTGATGATCGTCCAGGCCGATGGCGCCCGGTTCATGCTCGACCGGGACCCCACCCAGGCCCGCACCGCCGTGAAGGTGGTCGCGGACACCGGCCGGGCGGCGCTGGAGGAGATGCGCCGGCTGGTCGGCGTCCTGCGCGACGCCGGCCCGGCCGGCGGCGACGAGCTCGCGGTGGCCGCCGACCCGGAGCACCGGCGGCTGGCGCTTGCCGAGTTGCCCGACCTGCTGGCCCGCTTCGGTGACGCCGGGCTGCACATCCGCAGCACCGTCACCGGCGACCAGCCGTCCCTGCCTCCGGGGCTGGAACTGACCGTCTACCGGGTGGTGCAGGAGGCGCTGACCAACGCCCTCAAGCACGCCGGCGTCGGCGCCGTCGTCGAGACTGCCCTCACCTACACCGCCGAGGCCGTCGTGGTCCGGGTGCGCGACGACGGTCGGGGTCGCCCGCTGGTCAGCCCGGCGCCGTCCGGCGGTCACGGCCTGCTCGGGATGCGGGAGCGGGTGACGGTGTACGACGGCAGCCTCACCGCCGGCCCCCGACCGGCCGGGGGTTGGCAGCTCGAGGTCCGCCTACCGCTACCGTCGGACCCGGCGACGGAGGTGATCGCGGCATGACGGTCCGGGTGGTGATCGTGGACGACCAGGCGCTGGTGCGCGCCGGGTTCCGGATGGTGCTGGGCTCCCAGCCCGACCTGGAGGTGGTCGGGGAGGCGATCGACGGTGCCGACGCCCTGCGGGTGCTCGCCCGCACCGAGGCCGACGTGGTGGTGATGGACATCCGGATGCCCACCATGGACGGGGTGGAGGCGACCCGGCGGCTCTGCGCCGAGAGGCCCGCCGGCGGGCCCCGGGTGCTGGTGCTGACCACCTTCGACACCGAGGCGGACGCGTTCGCCGCACTCCAGGCCGGGGCGAGCGGGTTCCTGCTCAAGAACGTTCCGCCGGAGGAGCTGCTGGCCGCGATCCGGGTGGTGGCCCAGGGCGACTCGGTGGTGGCACCGTCGATCACCCGGCGCCTGCTGGACCGCTTCGCCGGGCAACTCGGCGCCGCACCGAGCGCCGACCCGCGCCTCACGCAGCTCACCGACCGGGAACGGGAGGTGCTGCTGCTCGTCGCACAGGGCCTGTCCAACGCGGAGATCGCCGCCCGGGTGCACGTGGCCGAGGCGACGGTGAAGACCCACGTCGGTCGGATCCTGGCCAAGCTCCAACTGCGCGACCGGGTCCAGGCGGTGGTCCTGGCGTACGAGAGCGGGCTGGTGACACCCGGCGGATGACGCCGCGTACGACCTGGGTCGTAGCCGGCGGCGGGCGGGGCGCGACCCGGGACGCACGCAGGTCGAGCACTCCGGTGGAGATCAACCGACCGGCTGCGGCCATAGCGTCGGAGGGGTCTGATCCGCCACCTGCACCGGGAGCCCCGCATGATCCGCCTGACCCTGCGCTCGTTGCGTGCCGAGGCGCTGCGCATGCTGCTCTCCGCACTGGCCGTCGTGCTCGGTGTCGCGTTCGTCGCCGGCACGATGATCTTCGTCGACGGGATGCGCGACGGCGCGTACGAGCGGGCTGGCACCTTCGACCGGCACACCGACCTGGGCGTCTACGCGACAGGCGCGGAGCTGCTGTCCCCGGCTCTGGTCGACCGGGTGCGTGCGGTCGACGGGGTGGCCGCCGCCGACGGCGAGCTGACCAACACCGGCGGGCTCCTCGGCTCCGACGGCCGTCCGGTGCTCGGCTTCACCGTGCTCGTGGCCATCCCCACCGAGCAGGCCCTGCGCTCGTACGACGTGGTCGCCGGCCGGCTGCCCGACCGGGCCGGCGAGGTGGTGCTGGACGCGCCGACGGTCGCCGAGGAGGGTTTCCCGCTCGGCTCGGAGGTCCGCGTCGGCGGCAGCGGCGGGGCGGCCCGCCCGTACACCCTGGTGGGGACCGTCGACGTGGCGGGCACTATCCGCGACGTCGGCGGCCCGTTCGTCGGCCTGGTCGGGCCGGACGCGTTGGCCCTCACCGGCCAGCGGGGCTACGGCCGCATCATGGTGGCGGCCCGCCCGGGTGCCTCCGTCGCGGCGGTGACCGAACGGGTGCGTGCCGTGGCCGGTGGCGACGCCACCGTGAAGAGTCGCCAGCGGATCCTCGACGAGGCCGTCGAGGAGGCGGTCCGCAACGCGGACCAGTTCCGGATGCTGCTGTTGATCTTCGTGGGGGTCGCCGTGGTGGTGGCCGGCTTCGTGATCGCCAACACCTTCGCGATCGTGCTGGCCCAGCGCACCCGGCGCACCGCGCTGCTGCGCCTGATCGGCGCCACCCGGGGGCAGGTCTTTCGGGCCGCCCTGCTGGAGTCGGCGGTGCTCGGGCTGGTCGCCTCCGCGCTCGGGGTGCTGCTCGGGGTGGGCCTCGCCGGTGGGATGCGGCTGCTGATGTCGCACCTGGACGTGCCGGGCACCAGTGGCCTGAGCGTGACCGGTTCCACGGTGCTGACCAGCCTGTTGCTGGGCACCGCGCTCACCGTGTGCGCCGCCCTGCTCCCGGCCTGGCGGGGCACCCGGATCGCGCCGGTGGCCGCGCTCACCGACGCCGCCGTGCAGCCGAGCCGGAGCGCCGGTCGGGTTCGGTTGGCCTTCGGCGCGGTGCTGCTGGCCGTCGGTGTCGCCGCGCTGGCCGGTGCCGCCAGCGCCGGCCAGTTGGTGCTGGTGGCGGCCGGCGGGGTGCTGACCTTCTTCGGGATCGTGCTGTTCGGGCCGGTACTCGTCCCGGCGCTGGCCCGGGCGTTCGGCTGGCCGGCCCGCCGCGTCCTCGGGGCGACCGGCGCGCTGGCCGTGGCCAACACGGTCCGCAATCCACGGCGGGTCGCCGCGACCGCCACGGCCCTGGTGATCGGGATCGGACTGGTGTCGGCCTTCATGGTCGGCGCGCGCAGCACCAAGGACGGCATCGAACGCAGCGTGGACGCCCAGATCGGGACGGACTTCGTGGTCAGCGGAATCGGCCAGAATCTTCCCGCCACCCTCACCGGTGAGCTGGCCGCCCGCCCCGAGCTGGGTGTGGTGCACGAGCAGCGCCACACGGTCGTCGCCGACGTCGAGATCCGGGCGGCCCACCCGGCGCTGGTGAGCCGGACCCTGAGCGAGGTGTTGGCTGGCGACGCCACCCGGGTCGGGCCCGGGCAGGTGCTGGTGCACCGGGAGTTGGCGCAGGCACGCGGCCTGCGGGTCGGCTCCCCGGTGACCGTCGCGGACCGGTCGTTCCAGGTGGCGGCCGTGGTCACCGACGACACGTCCACCGACGGCGCGCCCGCGGGCCACGTCATCGACATGTCCGACGCGGACTTCGCCGCGCTCTTCGGAGGTCAGCGGGGCTCCCTGGCGGAGATCGACCCCGCCGCCGGGGTGAGCGTCGAGCGGGCCCGGGACGCGATCGAGGCGGTGCTGGGCAGTTACCCGACGGTCAACCTGATGGATCAGGGCGCGTACAAGAAGATGCTCACCGGCACGGTGGACATGGTGCTCGCCTTCGTCACCGCGCTGCTCGGCCTGGCCGTGGTGATCGCCCTGGTCGGCGTGGCGAACACGCTGAGCCTGTCGGTGGTCGAGCGGACCAGGGAGAACGCCGTGCTGCGGGCGGTCGGGCTCACCCGGGGACGGATGCGGGCGGTGCTCGCCGTGGAGGCGGTGCTGATGGCGTTGGTCGGCGCGGTGCTCGGCGTCGGGCTGGGCACCGGCGTCAGCGCCTCCGCGATGGCGCTGCTGACCCGCCTCGGCGGTGACTTCCACCTGGTGCTGCCGCTCGGCCAGCTCGGGCTGATCCTCGGCGTCGCGGTGCTGGCCGCCCTGCTCGCCTCGGTCCTGCCGGCCCGCCGGGCGCTGTCCCGCCCGGTCGTCGAGGCGCTCGCCGACCAGTGACCGGCCCTACCGCCGGCGGGCGCGGCCCTGCCATCGGGGGTGCGGCTGGCTGTGCCGCCAGCGGGCACTGCCGGTCGGGCCCGCCGGCAGGGCCGCCGCCCCGGGGTGCGGACGGACATCCGCCGGCCGGTCCCGTCGTCTTTCCCGGCGGCGGGACCGGCCAGCGGTGCCGGGTCTACAGGCGCTCGACCACCGGGCCGACACACCTGTTGCGGGTGTCGAAGACGTAGCGCGCGTGCCGAACCACCAGGTCGTAGTCGAAGCTGTCGTGGTCGGTGACCACCACCACCGCGTCGGCGGCGCGCACCTCCTGCTCGGTGAGCGCGACCACGGTGACGCCGTCCGGGATGTGGTGCGCCTCGGCGTACGGCTCGACCGCGTGCACCTCGGCACCCATGGCCCGCAGCCGGCGGGCCACGTCGACCGCGGGGGAGTCCCGCATGTCGCCGGTGTTCTTCTTGTACGCCAGGCCGAGCAGCAGCAGCCGGGCACCGCTGACGGCCCGGCCGTCCCGGTTCAGGCCCGCCATGATCCGCTGCGCGACGTGCTCGGGCATCTCGTGGTTGATGTCGTTGGCCAACTCGATGAACCGGAACTGCCGGCCGAGGCGGCGCTTGACCTGCCAGGACAGGTAGCACGGGTCGATCGGCAGGCAGTGCCCGCCGACACCGGGCCCGGGCCGGAACGGCAGGAAGCCGAACGGCTTGGTCTCGGCGGCGTCGATCGCCTGCCAGACGTCGATGTCGAGGTGGTGCGAGAGCATGGTCAGCTCGTTGATCAGCGCGATGTTGACCTGGCGGAAGGTGTTCTCGATCAGCTTGGTCAGCTCGGCCACCCGGGTCGATTCCACCGGCACGGTGCGTTCCACCAGGCGCTTGTAGAACTCGTCCACCCGGGCCAGCGACGCCGCGTCCACACCGGAGACCACCTTCGGCGTGTTCTCCAACCGCCACGTCGGGTTGCCCGGGTCGATGCGCTCCGGGCTGTAGCCGAGATGGAAGTCGCCGGGGCTGCGCAGCCCGCTGGCCGACTCCAACAGCGGGCGCAGCAACTCCTCGGTGGTGCCCGGGTATGTCGTCGACTCCAGGATCACCGTGCACCCCGGGCGCACGTACGGGCCGAGGCCGACACCTGCCTGTTCGACGAAGCTCAGGTCGGGGGTGCCGTCGCGCAGCGGGGTCGGCACGGTGATGACGCAGATGTCGAAGCCCTCGGCGTCGGTGTACTCCGTGCTGGGGTTGTACCGGCCGCTGCCCAACGCGCGGCCCAGCCGGTCGGTCGGGATGTCCTCGACGAACGACTCCCCGGAGGCGAGACGCTTCACCCGGTCGGCGTCGACGTCGAGGCCGACCACGTCCAGCCCGGCCTCGACGGCGCGCATGGCCAGCGGCAGCCCGACGTATCCCTGACCGATCACGACCAGCTTTTCAGCGCTCACCCAGGCTCCCGCGGCAGATGGTGGATATGGCCTGCTGAGAGCCTAGAGGGGTGTTCGCCGACGCAAGTCCGTTTTGGGGATATCGGTGCTGGTGGGACTATCGGCGCTGGGCGAAACCGACGGTCAGTTGACCGGCGCTCCCTCCGGGTCGGCCGGCAGGCTCTCCGTCGCGGTCGGCGTGGGCAGCGGTGGCGGGGTCGTCGCGGGACCCGTCGGGCCGGTGGTCGGCCCCGTCGTCGCCGTCGGCGTCACCACCGGCGCCGTCGGGCTCGTCGTCTGGCTGGGTCGCGTGCTCGGCGTGGCGGAGATCGACGCCGACGGGGAGACGCCGGGCGACGCCGACCGGTCGGGCCGGGTCGGGCCACCGGTGGCGACCTGCTCGTTGCCCGCCGGCAGGTCCAACGGGCCGCTCGGCCCCACCGTCGGCGAGGTGGTCGGCAGCTTCACCGCCGGATTCTCGCTGGTCTTGTGCGTCGTGGCCAGGGCCACCCCGAGCCCGACCAGCGCGACGAGCACGGCCACCGCCGCGCCGACCAGCGGGCCCCGCCGCCGCTCCCGCCCGGCCTGGGCCCCACCCGCCACCGCCGCACCGGCCGCCGCCTCGGTACGGCCGCCCGGCCCGGCGTCGCGCAACGGAACGGCTGCCGCCAGCGCGGTGGGCGGCTCGCCGCCGGTGACCGCGGTCCGGGCGGCCTCGGCCATGGCGGCGCCGCTGCTGAACCGATCCTGCGGGTCCTTGGCCAGGGCCCGGGACACCAGGGCGCGAACCGCCTCGGGAATCTCGTGCGGCAGCTCCGGCGGCTCGTCGTCGAGGTGTCGGACGGCGACCTGGAGCGGGTTGTCGCCGGTGAACGGCGGATTGCCGGTGAGGCAGCAGTAGGTGACCGCGCCCAGCGCGTAGATGTCCGTCGCACCGCTGACCGGTCGCCCGGCGGCCTGCTCGGGTGCCATGTAGAGGGCGGTGCCGGGCACCGCGTTGGTGCTGGTGATGCTGGTGATGTCGAGCGAACGCGCCACGCCGAAGTCCACCAGGACGACCGAGCCGTCCTCGAGCACGAGCAGGTTGCTGGGCTTGACGTCGCGGTGCACGATGCCGCCGCGGTGCGCCGCGTTCAGCGCGGAGGCGGCCTGGGCCACGATCGACATCGTCTCGGCCACGTCGAGGCGGCCGGCCGTCTCGATCCGCTTGGACAACGGCTCGCCGGCGACGAACTCCATGACCAGGTAGTCCGCCCGACCTGCGCCGTCGGGCAGGTCCTCCGCACCGCAGTCGAAGACCTGCACGATGCCGGGGTGCCGCAGCGCCGCCATGATCCGGGCCTCGGCCCGGAACCGGGCGATGAAGTCGGGGTCGGAGACCAGTGTCGGCAGCAGCACCTTGACCGCGACCTGCCGGCCGAGGATCAGGTCCACGCCACGCCAGACGTCGCCCATACCGCCGGTAGCGACACGTTCGTCCAGGCGGTACCGACCGCTGAGCACGACCTCCGATGACAACACCGCAACACCGTACCCAGAGTCGCGCGCCCAGGCGTGACACGGGCTGTCGGCCAACCGGTTGCCCGGCGCCGGTGCAGCCGGCTGACCTGTGTGGATGCTGCGTCTCTGTGACGGTACGACGACGTGCCGTGACGAAAGCCGACATATTTCGATGAGCGGGCGCGCGACGATGGCCGAAAGGCGAGTCGAGGCCTGGTTTGCACCCTCTGGTCACGGGCAGTGACGGCGACACGCCCGAGCCGTGGGTTGATAATTGTCACTCTTCCGTGACAAGGTGCCAACTTGTCGCGCCGCCGGCCCCGTCCTAGCGTTAGCCCGGCTCGGGCCGCCCCGGCGATCTCGACGGTCGGCGCACCGAGCCGACGACCCTGGCGTTGGCCCACCAGACACCCCGGCCCGACGACCTCGGTCACGGGTGGGACCGGATTGGCGGAGGGCGGGGCGGGTGCTTGTCGGGCGGACGATTCGTGCCGCGTGCTCTGCCGTGCCGCGGCGGACCACGCCGGCACGAACCATGGGCCGCGGATGACCGGCGAGTTGTCGGAGGCGGTCAGCGCGGCACAGGCCGGGGACGAGGACGCGTTCCGCCTGCTCTACCGCAGCCTCCAGCCGGGCCTGCTGCGCTATCTGACCGCCCTGGTCGGCGCGGACGCGGAGGACGTCGCGTCGGAGACCTGGCTTCAGATTTCCCGCGACCTGCCCAGCTTCACCGGCGGCGAGTTCCGCGCCTGGACCGTCACGATCGCCCGCAACCGGGCGATGGACCACCTGCGCCGGCTGCGCCGCCGGCCGTCGCTGCCGGTCCCGGTGCACGCGCTCGTCGACCTGGCCAGCGAGGCGGACACCGCCGAGGGCGCCAGCGAGACGATCGGCACCGAGACCGCCCTGGCGCTGATCGCCACCCTGCCTCCCCGCGAGGCCGAAGCGGTCCTGCTCAGGGCCGTGATCGGGCTGGACGCGGGATCCGCGGGCCGGGTGCTGGGCCGCCGGGCCGGTGCCGTCCGGACCGCCGCGCACCGCGGTCTGCGCCGGCTCGCAGCCCTGTTGGAGCGGCAGAACGCCGTCGAGTCGCCCATCCAGGTCGACGGTGGGCCGCCGCCCCGGGCGGGCAGCGGCCCATCCCTGCGGGCACCGCACGCCGAGCCGGCGGACGGCTGACGTGAGGGGAATCTGGATGAACCCGTTCCGGCGGGTCGACCACGCCGAGACCGAACGGCTGCTCGACGCGGCCCGCGCCGACCCGCACGCCCGGTCGGACCAGGCCGGTCGAGGAGGGGACGCGGCGTCGCCGCAGGCCCGCGTACCCGTGCCGCCCGGGCCCTCGGCGGACCCGGTGGCGGGGTTGCTCGCCGCGGCCGCCGGCCCGGCCCGGCCCGGTGAGTTGGCCGGCGAGGAGGCCGCGCTCGCCGCGTTCCGGGCCGCGCGGGCCGACCCGGCGCCGTCCGCGCCCCACCGGTCGCGCCGCCGCCTCACCACCGGCGCGGTGGCCTGGATCGGCGCGGTGGCGGCCACCGCCACGGCCGGGGCCGCCTTCGCCGCGGTCACCCGGGACCGGGCGCCGGACCCGGTCGCACCGGAGCCGTCCCGGACGTCGCCGAGCCCCGAGGGGAGCGCGTCCACGTCCGGCGAGCCGAGTCGATCGGCGCCGGTCGGCCCACCGTCGCCGGGCCGACCGTCGCCCGGCGCACCGTTGCCGGGCTCACCGTCCGCGGGCACGCCGTCGGCCCCGAGCGCGCCCGCCGCGGATCTGCACGGCCTGTGCCGCGCCTGGCAGGCCAAGAAACCCGAGGAGCGGGAGAGGGCGTTGCGGACGCCGGCCTTCGAGACGCTGGTCGCCGCCGCCGGCGGGCCCGCCGAGGTCGAGGCGTACTGCCAGCGGTTGGTGCCCGAGCGCAAGCCGCCCGAGCCGACGAAGCCCCAGCCACCATCGCCGCCGACGGGCCGTCTCACCCCCCGGTGACCGGCCCCTGCTGACGCGTTTCCGTTTCGCCCTGCACGGGAAATTCGTCTGTTAGACAGAAGTTGGTGGTGCCGTGCACGCCCCCGGCGGGTGTCGGGGGGTGGGTTTACGGTGGCACCGTGTTCCGGAGTCGGCACACGGAGAGGGGATCCCGACCGTTGGTGACGTCACCCGAGTTGGACCGCGGGGCCATCCTTCGCGAGTCCGCAGCCGCAGTCCGGCACCTTGCCCGGATCTGCTTCAAGACCGGCCCACCCACACTCACCGGCGTCGAACTGGAATGGACCGTGCACGACGCCGCCGATCCCGCCCGACCCGTCGACCTGACGCGGCTCCGGGCGGCGCTGGGGCGGCACAGCCCCACCACACTGGATGCCACCAGCCCGGCCGAGCCGCTGCGACACGGCGCCATGGTGACCCTCGAGCCGGGTGGCCAGGTGGAGATCTCCACCCCGCCCCGCCCCTCGGTCACCGCGTTGATCCAGGCCACCGAGGCCGACATCGCCCAGGTCACCGACCTGCTGGCCGCCGCCGGGTTGATCCTCGGCCGCAGCGGCATCGACCCACACCGACGGCCCCGCCCGGTGCTGGAAACTCCCCGCTACCGCGCGATGCGCGGCGCCTTCGACAGGCATGGTCCGGCCGGCCGCACGATGATGTACAGCACCGCCGGCCTGCAGGTCTGCCTCGACGCCGGCGAGCCGGACCAGGTCGCGGCACGCTGGGCCGCCGCCCACGCGGTCGGGCCGCCACTGCTCGCGGTGTTCGCGTCGGCCAACCGGCACGCGGGGCGGCGCACCGGATGGGCCTCCGCGCGGATGGCCGCCTGGCTGGCCATCGACCCGGCCCGCACCCGCGCGGCCTGGACGCCCGGCCACGTCGACGAGGACCCGACCGCCACCTGGATCCGGTACGTGCTGGCCGCACCACTGCTCTGCCTGCGTCGCGACGGCACGGACTGGGCCGCGCCACCGGGCGTGACCTTTGCCGACTGGCTCGACGGCGCGTTGCCCCGACCACCCACCACCGACGACCTCGACTACCACGTCAGCACCCTCTTCCCGCCCGTGCGGCCACGCGGCTACCTGGAGTTGCGCTACCTGGACACCCAGCCCGGCCGGGACTGGCGGCTCCCGCTGGCGGTGCTGAGTGCCCTCTTCACCGATCCGGGCACGGTGCGCGTGGCGCACGAGATCGCCGCGCCGGTGGCGGACCGCTGGTCGGCCGCCGCCCGGCAGGGCCTCGCCGATCCGGCGCTGGCCGCCGCCGCGGCGACGCTGCTCGACCTGGCGCTGCGCACGCTGCCCCGGCTGGACCTGCCGACGGAGGTCCACGACGAGATCGAGCGCGGAGTACGACGGCGGCTCGCCGCCGCGACGGAAGGACGAGACAGATGAGCGTGCGCACGACGGGGCACACCGACGGTGAGCGGTTGCGCGACCGGATCGCGGGGGAGTTGGCCCGCGCCCGGGCCCGCACGACGCTGCTGACCGAGGTGGTCGACGACAAGGATCTGCTGCGCCAACACTCGCCGCTGATGTCGCCACTGGTCTGGGACCTCGCCCACGTGGGCAACCAGGAGGAGCTCTGGCTGGTCCGCGACGTCGGGGGCCGCGAGCCGGTCCGGTGCGACATCGACGAGCTGTACGACGCGTTCAAACAGCCGCGCCGGGACCGCCCGGCGCTGCCGCTGCTGCCGCCCGCCGAGGCGCGCGCCTACCTGGCCACCGTCCGGGACAAGGTGTACGACCTGCTCGACTCGGTGGTGTTCACGGAGCGGCCGTTGGTCGCCGACGGGTTCGCCTTCGGCATGCTGGTGCAGCACGAGCAGCAGCACGACGAGACCATGCTCGCCACCCACCAGCTGCGGTCGGGGCCGGCGGTGCTGCACGCACCGCCGCCGCCCGAGCCGTCCGCCCGGGTCGGTGGGGAGGTGCTGGTTCCGGCCGGTGAGTTCACCATGGGCACCGACACCGACCCGTGGGCTCTGGACAACGAGCGCCCGGCGCACCGCGTCGACCTGCCGGCGTACGTCATCGACGCGGCTCCGGTCACCAACGGCCAGTACGCGGCCTTCATCGCCGACGGTGGCTACACCGATCAGCGCTGGTGGAGCGCGGCTGGCTGGGCCCACCTGGTGCGGGAGCGGCTCAGTGCGCCGATGCACTGGCGTCGGGACGGCGACGACTGGTCGTACCAGCGCTTTGGCCGGTGGAGCCGGGTCCGCGCCGACGAGCCGGTGGTGCACGTGTGCTTCCACGAGGCGCAGGCGTACGCGGCGTGGGCCGGCAAGCGGCTGCCGACCGAGGCGGAGTGGGAGAAGGCGGCCCGGTGGGACCCGGCGAGCGGGCGGTCCCGCCGTTATCCCTGGGGCGACGACGAGCCGACCGAGGCGCACGCCAACCTCGACCAACGTCATCTGCGGCCGGCACCGGTCGGCGCGTACCCGGCCGGCGCCTCGCCGTTGGGGGTGCACCAGCTCATCGGTGACGTCTGGGAGTGGACCTCGACCACGTTCAACGGGCATCCCGGCTTCACGGCGTTCCCGTACCGCGAATACTCGGAGGTGTTCTTCGGCGACGACTACCGGGTGCTGCGTGGTGGTTCGTTCGGCACCGACCGTTCGGCCTGTCGGGGCACCTTCCGCAACTGGGACTACCCGATCCGGCGGCAGATCTTCAGCGGTTTCCGCTGCGCCCGCGACGTCCGGCCGGACGAGTCGTCCCGGTGATCCACCGCCCGATCGGCGGCCCGTCGGGGACGGTCTGCTGATGTGTCGTCACCTGGCCTACCTGGGGCCGCCGGTCACCCTCGCCGAGGTGCTGTTCGACCCCGCGCACTCGCTGGTGCGGCAGTCCTGGGCGCCGCGCGACATGCGTGGCGGCGGCACCATCAACGCCGACGGGTTCGGGGTCGGCTGGTATCCGGGCGACGGTGAGCCGGTGCGTTACCGCCGGGCGCAGCCGATCTGGAGCGACCCGACCATCGCTGGGCTCGCGGCGGTGACCCGCACCGGCGCGTTGCTCGCGGCCGTGCGTTCGGCCACCGTCGGGATGGCGGTGCTCGACAACGCCGCCGCGCCGTTCGCCGAGGGGCGGTGGCTGTTCAGCCACAACGGTGTGGTCCGCGGCTGGCCGGACGCGGTGGTGCCGCTCGCCGCCGGGCTGCCGGTGCGTGACCTGCTCACCCTGGACGCCGCCACCGACTCGGCGTTGCTCTGGGCGCTGGTGCGGCATCGGCTGCGCGCCGGCGAGGACCCGACCGAGGCGGTCGGGTCGACGGTGGCCGACGTGGCCGCGGCGGCCCCGGGGTCGCGGCTCAACCTGCTGCTCACCGACGGACGACGGGCGGTCGCCAGCGTGGCCGGGCACGCGTTGTCGGTCCGCGAGTCGTCGGGTGCGGTGCTGCTGGCCTCCGAGCCGCACGACGACGATCCGGGGTGGCGGGCGGTGCCGGAGGGGCACCTGGTCGTGGCCACCCCGGGCGAGGTGCGGGTACGTCCGCTGCCGGTCCGGTGAGCGACACCGGTCGGCGCACCACCTGTTTGTTCGAACAGAGAGGCGAATCATGACCGCGGAACCGTTGGAGATCTACCTCGAGGAGCACGACCTGGAGCGTGGCCTGCGCGACGACGTTCGCGCCGGGCTGAGCGCCGGGCAGAAGTGGCTGCCACCGAAGTGGTTCTACGACGCTCGGGGCAGCGAGTTGTTCGAGGAGATCACCCGGTTACCCGAGTACTACCCGACCCGGGCCGAGCGGGCCGTGCTGGCCGAACGCGCTCCCGCCATCGCGACGCTGACCGGGGCCAAGACCCTCATCGAGTTGGGTTCCGGCTCGTCGGAGAAGACCCGGCTGCTGCTGGACGCCTTCACCCGGCGGGGCGGCCTTGGCACGTTCGTCCCGCTCGACGTGTCGGTCAGCGCGCTGCGTGGGTCCACCGCCCAGATCGCCGCCGACTATCCGGGCCTGCGGGTCCGGGGCATCGTCGGTGACTTCACCCGGCAACTGGACCGGCTGCCCACCGGCGGCCGTCGGCTGGTGGTGTTCCTCGGCGGCACCATCGGCAACCTGCTGCCCGCCGAGCGGGCCGAGTTCCTGACGGCGATGCGCGGCGCGCTGGAGGTCGGCGACTGGCTGTTGCTCGGCACCGACCTGGTGAAGGACCCGTCGGTGATCGTGCCGGCGTACGACGACGCCGCCGGGGTCACCGCCGAGTTCAACCGCAACGTGTTGCAGGTGATCAATCGGGAGTTGGGCGCGGACTTCGACCCGGGGGCGTTCGCGCACGTGGCCCTCTGGGACCCGACCCACGAGTGGATCGAGATGCGGTTGCGGGCGACCCGGCCGATGCGGGTGCGGGTGTTGGACCTGACCGTGGACTTCGCCGCGGGGGAGGAGCTGCGTACCGAGGTGTCGGCGAAGTTCCGCCCGGAGGGGATCGCCGGGGAGTTGGCCTCGGCGGGCTTCGCCGCGGCGGAGTTCTGGACCGACCCGGACGGGCTCTTCGGGGTGACGCTGGCGCGGGCGCGGTGAGCGGTGCACCCATCCCGGCGCGGCCCAGCGGTGATCCGATAGGCTGGGTCCGCGAAGGGGAGTAGCCCCCAATGTCGTGGTCGACATACTGGTGCGTTCCGCATCCGGCCACGCGGCCCCGGTTCTCTCGGGGCGGGCGAGACCTTCGACTCAGGCTGTTGCAGCCGGGTCGAGGGCGCCCCTGTCACCTCTTCCCGGCGTGAACGGGAAGGATGTCATGGAGGGATTTTTCGCCGCGCTGGTCATCAGCTTCGGCGTCATCTTCGTCGCCGAGCTGGGGGACAAGTCCCAGTTGATGGCGCTGACCTTCGCCACGCGGTTCAAGCCGATCCCGGTGCTGATCGGCATCACGGTCGCCACGGCGGTGGTGCACCTGGCGTCGGTGGCCATCGGCGTGGGTCTCGGGGCGGTGTTGCCGACCGACTGGATCTCCCTGGTGGCCGGTGTGGCGTTCCTCGGCTTCGGTGCGTGGACGCTGCGCGGTGACAAGCTCACCGAGGAGGAGCGGCGCAAGGCGGAGAAGACCAGCAAGACCGCGATCGTCGCGGTATCGGTGGCGTTCTTCCTGGCCGAGCTGGGCGACAAGACGATGCTCGCCACGATCACGTTGGCCACCAAGTACGGCTGGTTCGGCACCTGGCTCGGCTCCACCGTCGGCATGGTGGCCGCGGACGCGCTGGCCATCCTGGTCGGGCGGATGCTCGGTCGCCGGCTGCCGGAGAAGGCCATCAGGTACGGCGCCGCGATCCTGTTCGCCATCTCCGGCCTCTGGCTGATCCTGGAGGCGGTCAACGAGCTGACCTGAGTACCGACTAGCCGGCCCGTGTTCGGGTAACGGCCTGCGGTGGAGCCGGCCGAGCTGTTGCGCCAGGGCGACCAGGTGCTCGTCGCCGTGGTGGAGGTGGCCGGCGCGCTCGTCATCTTCGTCGGGGCGGTCTGGGCGGCGGTGCGGTTCGTGGTCGAAGGGCTGCGGCACCGCACCGCCGCCGTCTTCACGCCGATCCGGCTGTCGCTGGGCCGGTTCCTGACTCTCGGCCTCGAATTCCAGTTGGCCGCCGACGTGCTGCGCACGGCGGTGTCCCCGTCGTTCGACCAGATCGGCCAACTGGCCGCGATCGCGACGATCCGGACGGCGCTGAACTACTTCCTGGGTCGGGAGATCCGTCAGGAGCAGCGGCAGGTGGCCGAGGGGGAGCGTCGGCCGTGACCGGCGTCCTGATCATGGTGGTCACCGCGCTGGCGCTTGTCGTCGGGGTGGTCACCGCACTGAGCACCAGGGCGCTGCGGACCGCCGTACGGGTGTTGCTGGACCTGCTGACCGCCGCCGGACTGCTCCGGCTCGTCGGCGAGCCGGGGTGGAACGCTCTGGCCGGCGCGGTGGCGATCATCGCCCTGCGTCAGCTGCTCGGGAAGGCGTTGAGCAGCTCACCGCCGTGGTCCGGGCGACAATCCCCGGCGCGCTGCGCGGGCGACGATCAGCACCTACCGTTGGCGGTGAGAGGCGAAACCGGGGGCAGCGGGAGGATGACCACATGAGCCGGCACGACGAACCGAACGAGTACGGCTTCGCCGGCGACGGCACCGCTCCCGAGCCGCCGTCCGGGGGCAAGCCGGACGAGCAGGATCGTGCCGAGGAGGTGGCGGTGCCGGGCGACGACCTCACCGCACCGGCGGCGGAGGCGCTGGTCGAGGAGACCGAGGAGCCGCCACCCGCCGAGCGTCGCCGCTGACGCCCGGCCACCGCCCGCTTGGCCACCGCTCGCTCGGCCACCGGCCCGCCCGGCCACCGCCTGCGTGGCCGCCGCCCGCCCGGCCGCCGCTCAACTGTCGGCGGGCCGCTGGTAGACGTCGGGCACCCCGTCGCCGTCGGCGTCGAGCCGTTCCCGCTGCGCCACCCGGCGGTACGTGCCGTTGCGGCGGACCAACACCGTGGCGGCCAGCCCCGCGGAGAGCACCGATCCGAGCAGCACGGCCACCTTGACCCGGTCGTCGGCCGGGCTGCCGGCGCCGAAGGCCAGGTCGCCGATGAGCAGCGACACGGTGAACCCGACGCCGGCCAGCAGGGCGATCCCGAGCAGGTCCGACCAGGTGATGTCCTCGTCCAGTTCGGCACGGGTGAACCGGGCCAGCAGGTATGTCGAGCCGAAGACGCCGATGCCCTTGCCGAGCACGAGTCCGGCGACGACGGCGATGACCACCGGGTCGGTCAGCAGGGCGCCCAGGTCGGTGCCGCGCAGGGTGACGCCGGCCGCGAACAGGGCGAAGATCGGCACCGCGATGCCGGCCGACACCGGCCGCCAGCGGTGCTCCAGGCGCGCGGCGAGCCCGCCCTCGTCCGTCCCCGCACCGGTGCTGCCCGGCCGGCCGCCGGTCGCCCGGTGGCGGGCGAGCACCGGCACCGTGAAGCCGAGCAGCACGCCGGCCACCGTGGCGTGCACACCGGAGGCGTGCACGAGGGCCCAGGCCGCGATCGCGAGCGGGATCAGCGCCCACCACCAGGTACGGCCGCGTTGCACCAGCACCGCGAAGAGCCCGATCGGCGCCAGCGCCGCGAGCAGCGGCACGGGGTGGAAGTCGGCGGTGTAGAAGACCGCGATGATGGTGATGGCGAACAGGTCGTCGACCACGGCGAGGGTGAGCAGGAAGGCACGTAGCCCCTGGGGTAGGTGCGAGCCGACCAGCGCGAGCACGGCGAGCGCGAAGGCGATGTCGGTGGCGGTCGGGATGGCCCAGCCGCGCAGCCCCGGACCGCCGCCGACCAGGACGACCGCCACGTAGATCAGCGCCGGCAGCAGCATCCCGCCGAGCGCGGCCACCACGGGTAGCGCCGCCCGGCGCGGGTCGCGCAGGTCGCCGGCGACGAACTCCCGCTTGAGCTCCAGGCCCACCACGAAGAAGAAGACGGCCAGCAGGCCGTCCGCCGCCCAGGTGGCCACGTCCAGGTCGAGGTGCCAGGGTGCGCCGCCGGGCCAGGGCACCCAGTCGCCGACCCGGGTGTACGAGTCGGACCAGGGCGAGTTGGCCCAGGCCAGCGCCGTCACGGCACCGAGCAGCAGCAACGCGCCACCGACCGTCTCGGTGCGCAGCACGTCGGCCAGGCGCCGGGCCTCGGGCCAGGACGATCGGGCGAACAGCCGGGCCGTGTGCCGCTGCTCGGACGGCGGTGGGGAGGGGGCGGTCATCTGCGGGGTCACCTCGGGACATCAGGACGGCGGGGATCCACTCGCCGACCAGACTTCCCGGCACACCGCTGCCGACCCTATCCGGGTTCGTGTGCGGCGGCGACCACGGGGGGCCGTTCGGTCGGTCGCGGACTTTTCCCCGGGTCGCGCCGCAGCCGAATGCGCCTTTGTCCGGTTGGTTATGCGGGCGCATGAGTCAGAGTCAGAACCACCTAACTCCGGACATAAGCCGTATGAGCCGCTTTAATGGTTTCACGAGTTTAAGACGACCTTGGGGGTTTTCGTGAAGTTTTTTGGCGTAACCGGACCGATGCGGAGGCGCTCCTGATGGACCTGCTCCGCCAACTGCGCCACGTGCGTCGGCACTGGTGGGTCGTGCTGGTCACGGTCATGGTGGCCCTGGGCGCCTCGGCGTTCCTGACCGTACGGGCACAACCCCGGTACGTCGCCTCGGTGACCTTCTTCGTCACCACCCCCAACTCCGGCGTCAGCGACGCCTACCAGGGTGGGCTCTTCCTCCAACAGCGCGTCAAGTCGTACGCCGATCTGCTCACCAGCGACCGGCTGGCGCAGAGCGTGGTGGCCGACACCCCGGTGGGCCTCACCGCAGACGAGGTGCGTAGCCGGGTGACCACCTCCACCGAGACCGGCACCGTGCTGCTGCGCGCCTCGGTCAACGACACCGACCAGACCCGGGCGTTGCGGGTGACCGAGTCACTCGCCGCGAAGTTCGTCGACCTGGTGCAGAAGGTCGAGACGACGTCCGAGGGCAAGGCACCGATCAAGATCGAGGTGGTCAGCGGCCCGCGGGTCAGCGCCAGTCCGGTCTCGCCGCAGCCGACCCGCAACCTCACCCTCGGCGGGCTGATCGGCCTGATGCTCGGCGTCGGCCTGGCGATCCTGCGCGGCGTCGCCGACGTCCGACTGCGGGACTCCGCCGGCCTGCAACGCGCCACCGGCAGTCCGCTGCTCGGCGAGATCCCCTACGAGAGCAGCGCCCGGACCGAGCCACTCATCATCGGCGACGCGGCGACCTCGGCCCGTGCCGAGGCGGTACGCAAGTTGCGCACGAACCTGCGCTTCGTGGACGTCCACGAGCCGGCCCGGGTCATCGCCGTGACCAGCGCGTTGCAGGGCGAGGGCAAGACCACGCTCTCCTGCAACCTGGCCATCGCGCTGGCCGAGGCGGGGTGGCGGGTGCTGCTTGTCGACGCGGACCTGCGCCGCCCGAAGGTCGACGAGTACCTGGGCCTGGACGCCGGGGTCGGCCTCACCGACGTGCTCGTCGGCGACGTGAAGGTCGGCGACGTCGTGCAGCGCTGGGGCGACAAGTCGATGCTGGTGCTGCCCAGCGGTTCCGCCCCGCCGAACCCGAGCGAGCTGCTCGGGTCCAAGGCGATGTCGGATCTGCTGCTGGCGCTGCGGGAGTCGGCGGACATCGTGATCATCGACACCGCTCCGCTGCTCGCGGTGACCGACGGCGTGGTCGTGGCCGTGCAGGCCGACGGCGCGCTGCTGGTGAGCCAGCAGGGCCGTACCTCGCGGACCCAGGTGGCCGCGGCGGCCCGCGCACTGCACTCGGTCTCGGTCCGCCTGCTCGGCTGCGTGCTGAACATGGCCAAGGTGGCCAAGGCCGAGGCGTACCAGTACGAGGCATACCGCGTGGTCGCCTCGACCCTGCCGCCGTCGGTGCCGGCAGACCGGGTGATGTCCGGCCGGCACAGCGAGACCACCACCGGGGTCAACGGCGTCGCCGACCACACCCAGGAGCTCACCCGGCTGCCCCGATGAGCGCGGCGAGGGGTCGCAGCGACCGTTCGATCTCCTCGGCGCAGCGTCGGAAGTCGGCGGAGGTGCCGCCGATCGGGTCCCGAAGGTCGTCCGCGTCCGGGGCGGCGGGTTGCAGCCGTCCCCGGGCCTGGGCGACGGCGGCGATCGCTGCCCGCAACGGGTCGCCGGCCGGCTCGGCGGGCGGCTCGGCCGCCGCCGCCAGCCGGCCGAACTGGCGCAGGGTGAACGTCCGGTGCAGGGCGCTCGGCGCCAGCGCGGTGCAGATCGAGCGCTGGCGCCGGGTGGCGGTCAGCACCAGCGTCGCGTCCACCAGGTATTCGGGCCGCAGAACTCTGGTCCGGAACGCCGCGGCGTCCGCGCCGCTCTCCGTCGCGACCTCCAGGGCGTACGGATGCATGGACAGCCCGTCGACCGCGTCGGTGCCGGCGCTGGCCACGGTGACCGGCCGGTCGGCCAGCAGGCGGCGGGCCAGATGCTCGGCCATCGGTGACCGGCACAGGTTGGCGTGGCAGACGAACAACACGCGATCAGTCATCGGTGCCCCTCTCGTCGGTGCGGACGCGAGCTGCCACACCGCGAGGACGGTGTGTCGGTGCCGGCGGCCGCGCAGGGAGGGGTTGTCGGAATCGTACGCGGGCCGTCCACCCGGCGGCCGGGGTGCCGCGCCGGCCGCCGCCGATTCGCAGTGGATGGGGGCGCGGCAGTGAAGATCGGCATCCTGTCCTACCACTTCCCACCCGAGCCGGCGTTCATCCCCGGCAGCCTCGCCGAGGAGTTGGCCGCGCGGGGGCACGAGGTCCGGGTGCTCACCGGGTTTCCGGACTACCCCGGCGGACACGTCTATCCCGGCTGGCGACAGCGTTGGCACCACGAGACGCACAGCGAGCGGCTGACCGTCCGGAGGGTGCCCCGCTATCCGGGAGGCGCCACGTCCACCGGCGCCCGGATGGCCAGCTACCTCTCCTTCGCCGGCAGCGCGACGCTGGCCGCGCGCCGCTACCTCAGGGACGTGGACGCGCTGTACGTCTTCCAACTCCCGGCCACGACGTTCGCCGCCGCGGGGGTGCTCCGGCTGCTCGGGCAGGTGCCTACCGTGCTGCACGTCCAGGATGTCTGGACCCGCGACGGCGTCGACGAGGCGGGCGAGGCGCGCTGGGTGGCGCGGATGGGCAGCGCGATGACCCGGATCTACCGGTCCGCCGCGCGGATCGCGGTCGCCGCGCCGTCGATGCGGGATCTGGTCGTCGCGGCCGGCGCCGAACCGGACCGGGTCCGGCTGGTCCTCAACTGGACCGACGAGCGGATCTTCTACCCGGCGACGCCCGGCGCGGCGGCACGCCAGTTGGTCCGCCGGGACGGTCGGTGCGTGGTGATGCACGCCGGCACGATCGGCGCACGGCAGGGTCTGGAGACCGCGGTCCGGGCGGCTGCCGCGCTGGAGAAGACGATGGACCTGGTGCTGGTCGGCTCGGGCTCGGCCGAGCGCAGGGTCCGGGGGCTCGCCGCCGAGTTGGGCGCGGCCAACGTCCGCTTCGTCCAGCGGCGGTCGCCTGTCGACATGCCCGAGCTGTACGCCGCCGCCGACTATCAGCTGGTCATGCTGCGCGACCTTCCGGAACTGCGCGGCACGGTGCCGGGCAAGCTCCAGGCGGCGCTCTCCTGTGCCGCCCCGGTGATCGCGTCGGCCGGCGGGGACACCGCGGAGCTGGTCGAGCGGGTCCGGGCCGGGCTGTCCTGCCCCCCGGAGGACTGGGCCGCGTTGGCCGACCGGTTCTGGTTGGGCGCCACCATCCCGCCGCCGACACGTACCGAGATGGGTCGCCGGGGGCGCACGGCGTACCTGCGGGAGATGTCGCTGCCCGCCGGGGTGGACCGGATCGAGCGGCTGCTGCACGAGGCGGCAGGCCGGGTCACGGAGCCGGCCGGCAATCTGCGAAGGAAACTCGCTTAAAGGGCGAAGAGCTTAATAACGGTACGAAGTTCCCCAGCGCGTGCTAAGAACGTCAGGGAACCGACCATCTGTCCGGTTCCGCGAACGGGAGTGTGGTGTGACGGAAAGCGAACGGCCGACCCGGCGGCGAAGCCGGTCCCGGCGGCGTCGGCGTGCCCGACTGCGACGGGCCCTTCTCGGTGCCCTGGTCGTCGGCTCGCTGCTCCTGGCGACCGGCGGGTGGATCGGCTTCCGTGGCTGGCAGGCGCGTGCACACCTGCTCAACGCCGCCGGCCTGGCTCGGGAGTTGAGCGCCCAGGTGGTGGGTGGGGACACCGACCGTGCCCTGCGCACGCTCGCCGCCCTGCAGGAGCAGTCCGGCGCTGCCCGCGCGACGACTGCCGACCCGAGTTGGCGACTCGCTCGGCGCACGCCGGTCGCGGGTGACGATCTCGACGCCGTACGGCGGATCGCCATCGCCATCGACGAACTGGCCCGGGAGGCGTTCCCGACCCTGCTGCGCACGGACCTGACCAGGCTGGTGCCGACCGGCGGTCGGTTGGATCTCGCTCAGCTCACCGCTGTCTCCACAGAGCTGACCGGCGTCAACGAGTCGGTGCAGCGGACGCGCCGAAACCTGGCTGCGGTGCCGACCGACAGGCTGGTCAGCCAGGTCCGGCAGGCCCTGACGGACCTGCGCGACGAGATCGACCGGTTGGCCAGCCTCACCACGGCCGCCGATCAGGGAGCCCGCCTGCTGCCGCCGTTGCTCGGCGCGAACGGGCCGCGAAAGTACCTGCTGGTCTCGCAGAACCTCGCCGAGTTGCGCGCCACCGGCGGCATGTTCGGCGCGTACGCGATGATCGAGGCGGAGAACGGCGCGGTGAAGATGGGCAAGCAGGGCAGCAGTGCCTCGCTCGGCCGGTTCACCCCGGCGCTGAAGGTGCCCGCCGAGATCCGGGCACTCTGGACCGACCTGCCCGGCATCTATCCCGCCGACGTCAATCTGTCCCCGCACTTCCCGACCGCCGCCACGCTGTACCGGGAGATGTTCCGGCGCTCGACCGGCACGACTGTCGACGGTGTGCTCGCCGTCGACCCGGTGGTGCTGTCGTACCTGCTCAAGGCGACAGGTCCGGTGCTGGTGCCCGGTGGGGTCCCGCTGGCCAGTGAGAAGGTCGTCCAGACCCTGCTCAACGACAGCTACCAGCGGCTGAACGTCCGGCAGCAGGACGAGTTCTTCGCGGCCTCGGCGGCTTCGGTCTTCGACGCCTTCTTCAAGAAGAATGTCAACCCGCGGGTGTTGTTGTCCGCATTTGACCGTGCTATCACCGAACGGCGGATATTGTTCTGGAGTGCCCGACCTGAGGAACAGCGGACATTCGGTGCGAGCCGGATGGCCGGGACGCTTCCGGAGCAGGACACCGTGCCGACCGTCGGCGTCTTTCTCAACGACGGCAGCGGCGCGAAGCTCGGCTACTACCTGCGGCCGACGGCGAACCTCACGGTCGGCGAATGCCGGCCCGACGGCCGCCGCGAGCTCCGGCTGCGGGTGACCCTGCGCTCGACCGCGCCGAAGTCCGGACTTAGCGAATCCGTCCTCGGGCTTGGTCTGGCTGGCGACCCGTACACCGCTCGCACGTTGGTGTCGATCTTCAGCCCGGCTGGCGGAGCGGTGCTCGAGGCCCGGCTCGACGGGGCCGAGACGGCGCTTGGCAGTGGCACGGAACGCCGCCGCCAGGTGGCGACCGCCAGCGTCGACGTCGGCCCCGGCGCCGAGAAGGTGCTGGAGGTCAGCGTGCTGACGGCCAAGACCGGCGTCGGGCAGGCCGAGCTGTGGCTGACCCCCACCGCCAGCCCATGGACCACCCAAGTTCATTCCGCACCAAGCTGTGACCAGTAGGAGGGAACCAATCATGCGGCTATCCCGCATCATCATGGCGCTCACGGTCGGCCTGGCCGTGGTGGCCGTGCCGACGGCAGCGGGGGCGGCACAGCCGCAGCCGACGCCCAGCGCGACCACCGACCCGCCGCAACCGCCGCCGTACCCGCCAGCCGCAGCGTCACTGACCGTCAACCGACCGACGATCTTCCTCGGCGAGACGGTCGTGCTGACCGGCACCGGCTTCGGCCCGAACGAGACCGTCGACATCGTGGTGACGGTGGCTCCGCTGGCTGCTCCGGCCGGCGGTCAGGCTCCGGCTCGCCGCAGCGACGGCAGCACCGTGGCGATGGCCGCGGTGGCCTACCAGGCGAGCGCGCCGCTGAGCTTCACGGCGTACACCGACGCCCAGGGAAGCTTCAGCAAGAGCTACACCCCCTCGGTGACGGGTCTGCTGACCTTCACCGCCACGGGCCGGGAGTCCGGCCGTACCGCCAGCACCGAGCTGCGGGTGCTGCACAAGAAGCAGCCGCTGCCGGTCACCGGTGACAGCATCGGCACGCCCATGAAGCTCGGCGGTGGCCTGGTCGGCGCCGGAGCGGTCATGCTGCTGCTGACCCTGGCCTGGCGTCGCCGCCAGCGCCTCGGTGGTGCCGCGCACTAATCCACACACCACCGGGCCCTGCCCGGATCGCACCTGAAGCTGGCGCCCGTCGGAACACTCCGACGGGCGCCAGCGTCTGTCCGCCCGGCTGCGTCCGGCGTCCAGGTCGAGGAGGGCCCCTACCTGGTCGAGGCGTTGATCGAGCACGGTGCCCCGCTGGACGAGCAGATCACCCTGGTCACCCCGCGAATGTCCGGGCCTGTGGGCGGCCCGGGGTGGGGTTGGTGGTGGGCGTGGCCGGGTGGTGGTGGGTGTGGTCGGGTGAGGGTGTGGTTGGGTGGGGCTGAGCCTGGTTGTCGGGGTGGGTGGCCGGCCCGAAAATGCCTGGTCCAGGTGGTGGATGACCGCCTCGGTGGTGGGGTGGCGAGGAAGTCCGGCTGGCTGTGGAGGTGGCCGGCTTTGGGTGCGCCTGCCGCTGGGATGGCACGCGCTGGTTGCGTCCGGGGTTTTGGGCCTGCGCGGGCGCCGGGTGTCCGAGTTTGGGCGTGCCCGGCACTGGCTGCACGGCTTTGGGTGCGCTCGGCTCCGCGCGCCTTGGTCGCTGGGGAGGTCGACGCGGTTCACCCGGCTGCGGAGGTGCCCAGATCAACGCCAGCCGACGAACCCAGGCCGAAAACGTGCGCCCGTCTGCGCCCTTTATCCGATCTGTGCGTCGTGGCGGGGTCGCGGTGTCGTGATCGACTCGGGTTTGGTGAAGTCGGGGTGTCCGGGTGTGCGGGATGCCCCGACTTTCATGAACGCGAGTGGATCATGCCCGGTGGGGGTGGCTCGGGGTCGTGGGCGCGGGTGTGGTGTGGGTGGTTTGTCCGGTGCGGGGTGGCTGTGGGTTGTGACCGGTCGCATCCGTGGGCCGGAATCGTGGCCGGGCCCGGGTCGTTACACACCCTGACGATCGCAGCACCACCTGCCGCCCGCCCGACCCGCAAGGGGTTGGGATGCGGATCCCGCAGGTCGGAATGCCGACCCGGGCCCGGTCGTTACAGTCCCCGCGAACGACCGCAGCCACCGCCCCGACGAGGGTGCCGCGCGATGGGCCAACCCCGGGAATGACCCCGGCCCGCCGGTCGTTGCAGTCCCGGCGAACGACCGCACCGCCTTGACGACGGTGCCGGCAGGTGGGCCAACCCGGAATGACCCCGGCCCCCCGGTCGTTACACCTGGACCCCGGCGCCACGAGCCCCCGCTCGCAGGTCGCCGACCCCCGACGCCCGCAGCCCAACCCGGCCCGCAGGCGCCACCCCCAGACTTTTCCCCGTCTGTTTGTGCAGCGCCGGACGAGGTGCTCACACCCGCCGTGACCGTTCCCCCGATCGGTGCCGCAGCGGGTGTCCTACCCCTGAAGGAGCTACCCCCATGAACACGATCATGCGTAAGAGTGTCCTGTCCGTTGCTGGTCTCGCGTTCGCCGGTGGTGTCTTCGCCGGTCCGATCGCCGCGCACGCCAACCCCGTCGACGCCAAGCCCGTCGCGGCGGCTGTGCAGAGCACCGCACCGAAGCCGCAGGGCGAGCAGTCCCACATCACCCTCAACGACGAGCAGACCGCCAACGTCAAGGCGATCATCGCCGCGACGAAGAAGGCCGGCCTGCCCGAGCGGGCCGCGGTGATCTCGATCGCGACGAGCCTGCAGGAGTCGAAGCTGGAGAACCTGGGTCACCTGGGTGACGCCAACGACCACGACTCGCTGGGCCTGTTCCAGCAGCGCCCGTCCAGCGGTTGGGGCACCCCGGAACAGATCACCGACCCCGCCTACTCCACCACCGCATTCCTCAAGGGCCTCAAGCAGGTCGACGGTTGGCAGGACATGCCCCTGACCGAGGCCGCGCAGACCGTCCAGGTCTCCGCCTACCCCGACGCGTACGCCCAGTGGGAGCAGCAGGCCACCGACCTCGTCGGCCAGCACTGGAACAGCTGACCCACCACACGCAGCACCGAAGCACCACCGCACGACCAGCACCACCGCACGAAAGCTCACCAGCACCAGCACCAGCACCAGCACACCGACCGCTGGCCGGCACTCCGTAACCGGGGTGCCGGCCAGCGGCGTACCCCTGGTGTTGTTGTCAGGTCTTGTGGTGGCGCGTGCGGAGGATGTCGATCAGCGCGCAGATCAGCGCGAGCGCGATGATGCCGGTGGCGAGTATGAGCGACCGTTCGAAGGCGGTGGTCCAGTTTCCGCGGCTGTCGGCCAGCGAGGAGAAGAACATCGAGCCGACGGCGGCGATGCCGGCGGCGGCGCCGATCCGCTGACCGGTCTGGAGCATGCCCGCGCCACTGCCAGACTGCGCTACCGGCACCTCGGCGAGGGTGATCGTCTGGTTGGGGGCGATCACCAGTCCACTGCCGATGCCGGCGATGAGCAGCGGGCCGGCGGTGACCCAGGGCGCCGGGGCGTCCGGTGCGAGGCGCAGTGCGACAACCGTCGCGGCGAGCCCGACCACGACGGTGAGCAGACCGATGGCGACGAGTGGTCGGCCGATGCGGTTGACGATGCGGCCACCGAGCACGGCGGCGGCAGCCGAGCCGAGGGCGAACGGGGTGATGGCCAGGCCCGCGACGAGCGCGCTGTAGCCGAGGCCCATCTGGAGGAACAGGGTGAAGATGAAGAAGATCGCGGTGAAGCCGCCGAAGTAGACGAGCGCCAGGATCGAGCCCAGGGTGTACGACTGGAGACTGAACAGCCCGAGGTCGAACAGCGGTTGGTGGTTGCGGGCGTATCGCCGCTCCCAGAGCCCGAAGGCGACGAGCACCGCCAGGCCGGCCGGGATGAGCGCCCACTTCCACGGGCTGTGCCACTGCTGCTCCTGGACGAGGGGCAGCAGGACCAGGACCACACCCACCCCGAGCAGGAGTACGCCGACCGGGTCGAGTCGACGCCAGCCGGGTTGACCCGCGGGATGGCCGGGCAGCAGCCGCCAGCCGAGGATCACCGCGAGGATGCCGACCGGCACGTTGACGAAGAAGACCCAGCGCCACCCGTGTTCCTCGCCGCCGACGGCGATGAGCAGCCCGCCGAGCAGCGGTCCGACGGCGGTGGAGATACCGATGGTGGCGCCGAGCAGCCCGAATGGGCGGGCTCGTTCCGGCCCGCGGAAGAGTTGCTGGATCAGCCCGATGACCTGCGGGTTGACGATGCCGGCGGCGGCGCCCTGGAGCAGTCGGGCGAGGACCAGCCAGGTCGGTGAGGTGGCGAGGCCGGCGAGCGCACTGGTCACGGTGAACAGGGCGATGCCGAAGACGAAAGCGTTTCTTCGGCCGCGGGCGTCGCCGAAGCGGCCGGCGGGCACCAGCGCCAGGCCGAAGGTGAGCGCGTACCCGGAGAGGATCCACTGCAGGTCGCTCGACGAGGCGTGCAGCGCCCGGTCGATGGACGGCACCGCGACGTTGACGATGCTCACGTCGAGCAACGTCATGAACGCGGCGATCAGCCCGACGCCGACCGCCTGCCAGCGTCGTCGGTTCGCGGCCGCGTCCACCGGCTGCGGCGGGTGCGCCGCACTCATCGTGCCCCCCGTTGACAGTCGATCAGCATTGTTGACCGCTACCCGGGTCACCGGGGGGCGAATCGTCTCGGCTGGTTCCGCAGGTCACGCCATCTGGCGGGCGCAGAACCGGGGTCCGAAGTCGAGGCCCGCCATCGGCGAGTCCTCGCGGTGCAGCAGGCCCTTCTCGGTGAGCAGGTGCAGGGGGCTGCCCACCTGCTCCTGGGTCAGCCCGGACTCCTCGGCGATCAGGTCCGGGTACGGCACCTGTCCGCGTGCCTCCAGGGTGGTGACCGCCTGGTACACCCGTTGCTCGGCTTCCGACAGTTGCACCTGCTGCATGGTTCCTCCTTCGTTCGCCAACGAACTCGTTCGTCCGCCATCGAGGCGGCGTCGTCCGCCATCGCGGCGGCGGTTGCGGGGCGTCGGTTACCCCCTCGGTGACCGAAGATGCACACCCGATCGGGCGGTCGCGGCGGCCGGCGGGTCCGACGGTGGTGGAGGCTAGGCTGCTTGCGTGATCGTTTGGGATCTCGTCGTCGTCGGCGCCGGCCCCGCCGGGCTCTCCGCGGCCTACGCCGCTGCTCGCGCGGGTGTCTCCACACTTGTTGTCGAGCGTGCCGCGCACCCGCGGTACAAGACCTGCGGTGGTGGTCTGATCGGCACGTCGCTGGCGGCCGTCGGTGATCGGATCGAGGTGCCCGCGCACGACCGGGTGGACCGGGTGACGTTCACCCGGGACGGCCGTCGGGAGTTCACCCGGCGCAACGACAGCCCGGTGGTGACGATGGTGCGCCGCGAGGAGTTCGACGACCGGCTGCGCGCGGCGGCGGTCGCCGCTGGCGCGCAGGTGCGGGAGCGGGTCGCCGTCCGCGCGATCGAGCAGGACCCCGAGGGGGTACGCCTGCGGCTGGCCGACGGTACGACGATCGCGGCTCGTGCCGTGATCGGGGCGGACGGCTCGTCGGGGGTGACAGCCCGGCACGTCGGGGTGCGGTACCGGCAGGTGGATCTGGGTCTGGAGTTGGAGATTCCGGTGCCGCCCGCCGAGCAGGAGCGGTGGCGGGGTCGGCTGCTGCTGGACTGGGGTGCCATGCCCGGCTCGTACGCCTGGGTCTTTCCCAAGGGTGACCGGTTGACAGTCGGTGTGATCGCCGGCCGGGGCGCGGGGGAGGGGACCCGGGAGTACCTGCGGCAGTTCGTCGACCGGTTGGGGCTGGCCGGGTTGCCGGCGGAGCACGACTCGGGCCACCTCACGCGGTGCCGCGAGGAGGATTCGCCGTTGCGTAACGGCCGGGTGCTGGTCGTGGGGGATGCGGCGGGGCTGTTGGAGCCGTGGAGCCGGGAGGGCATCAGCTTCGCGTTGCGGTCGGGTGAGTTGGCAGGTGCGGCGGTCGCCGCCGGCGATCTGGCCGGGTACGAGCGGTCGGCCGCCGAGCGTCTGCTGCCGGAGATGCGGGCGGGCTTTCGGCTGCTCGACGTGTTCACCCGCCGCCCGGACGTGTTCCACGCCCTGTTGGCGACCCCGCCGGGATGGCGGATGTTCGTCCGGTTCTGCCAGGGGCGGGCGAGCTTCGACGAGATGCTGCGCCGTCGGCCGATCCGGGCGGCCCTCGCGGTGCTCGACCGGTTGTCCCATCCGTCGCGCCAGGCCACCACCGCTCACCCAGGATCCTAGGATGCCCTAGAGGGTGTGCGCGCGACTACTGGCGCCGGGCGGCGTGGCCCCCGGACAATCACAACGGAGCAGGAGGAGGCGCTGATGACCGAGCAGCCGTTCACCGACGACGAGTACGCGTTTCTCCGCCACGCGCGGTTCGGGGAGCTGCCGCCCGCCGTCCGTCCCGACGAGCGGGTGGCCCTGACCGAGACCGATCCCGGGCGGGACCAGCCGGAGCCCGAGGACCCGGTCCGCTGGAACGTGCAGGGCTGAGAACGCGCAACGGGCCGCGGGTGTCGCCACCCACGGCCCGTGCGTGCCGCGCCGCGATCAGAAGACCGGCACGCCCTCGCGTACCAGCCGCCAGTTCGGCTGGAAGAAGTCGTTCGGGTTGATCGTCCCCTTGGCCTGCGCCCAGTCGATGAGCAGCTGGCGGATCTCCTGCTGCGCGTTGTAGACCTGGGTCTTCACGATGCCGGGGAAGTTGCCGCCGCCGCTGCGCCGGTAGTTGTTCACCGCCACCACGAACTGCGCGTTGTCGGCCACCGGCGTGTCGGTGCCGGCCAGCACCAGGCGGGTGATCCGCTGCCCGACCGGGTTGGCGATGTCGATGTCGTAGTCCACGCCGGAGAAGACGTCGTAGTTGTAGTCCGGCACGGCCGGGTCACTGATCTGCTCCGGGTCGACCGGGGCGCCCGGGGCGAGGGTGCGGAAGAACTTCGCCGAGTACTCCAGGTACGCGCGCACCTCGGCGCCGCTGAGCACGACCGCCTCGAGGGTGTTGTCGTACACGTAGAGCCCGGCCACGTCGCGGATCTTCACGTCGCCGGCGGGGAAGACCGCGGTACGGCTGAACGGCGCCGCGATCGACAGCACCGGCAGGTCGGCGTACGCGGTGCCGGCCAGCGCCGTGCCGACCACCTCGGTCTGCACGTGGTTGATGAAGTCCAGGATCGGCGTGTCCCGGTAGCGTGACTCCGCCGCCGACAACTCCACGGTGGACTGCGCGACGACCTGGTTGACGTACGCGATGGTCTTCTGGTGTTGGGTCCGCACGGCCGCGAGGACCTTCGGGTCCTCGACCACCGTGTTGGTGTTGAGCATGGTGGCGGCCTTCTTGGTGATCGTCCAGCGGCCACGCTCCCGGGTGAGGGTGAAGTCCATCCGGGTGAGCCGCTGGCCCCACTTCGACGGCTCGGAGAGCAGCACCTGCGCGCCGGTCCGCTCGTTGGTGACGAACCGCTCGACCACCTCGTTGTGCGCGTGACCGAAGAGGATCGCGTCGATCCCGGGCACCTGCTGGGCGATCAGCGCCACCGGGTTCTCGTTCGGCAGCTCCGGGCCGTAGCTGGAGGTACCGCTGTCACCGCCGTGCGCGGAGATCAGCACGAGGTCCGCGCCGCGGGCCCGCATGATCGGCACCCACTTCGCGGCGGTCGCGACCATGTCGTCGAAGCGCAGCCTGCCCTCGACGTTGCCCCGGTCCCAGATGGCCACCCCGGGGTTGGTCAGCCCCAGGATGCCGACCCGCAGGGTCGGCGCGGCGAGACCGAGGGAGACCTTCTTGATGATGTACGGCTGGAAGGCCGGCTTGCCGGTCTGCGCGTTGACGGCGTTCGCGGCGAGCGCGGGGAAACCGAGCTGGCGGATCCACAGGTCCAGCAACGGCAGCCCGTAGTTGAACTCGTGGTTGCCCAGTGTCACCGCGTCGTAGTCGATGACGTTCATCGCGCGGGCCATCGGGTGCTTCTCCCCGGTGGCGGTGATCGGCTCCTGCTTGGCGTAGTACGTGGCCAGCGGCGTGCCCTGGATCGTGTCACCGGCGTCGAGCACCAGCGTGGCCTTGCCGCGCCGCTCGCGGCGGATCTGGTTGATCAGGGTGGCCAACTTCGCGACGCCGATGTCGTTGTGCTTGCTGTCGTCGTACTCGGCGTCCCGGTAGTAATCCCAGTTGTGGACGTTGCCGTGCGTGTCCGACGTGCCCAGGAGGGTGAGGTCCCAGCTGCGCGGCCGGGGCCTGCCGGCCGCCTGCGCGGGCGCTGCGGCGATCAGCGGAGCGGTCGCCGCAGCGGCCGCGGCGACGAGCACCTGGCGGCGCGACGGGCCGGAGGGAGAGGTCATGACGTGCCTTTCCGTGGGGGTGGACGCGCTTCGTGGGCGCCTCGCGCACCATAGCCAGCGCTTGTCACACCCGCCACGGCAGCCCCGAGCGTTACTGCGGTTTCCGCAGGCCGCAGCGGGGTAGGGCGATTCGGGAGGACATTCGCGGGAGAGCTCCGCTTCCCGCGCGCAGCGAGGAGTTGTGACGTGAGCGAGGACCAGCACACCCAGCAGGACCCGACCAGCCAGTACGGCCAGCAGTCCGGTCAGCCGGCACAGCAGCAGTCACCGCCCGGCTCGACCGGGGACATGACCCCGAAGCCGGACCACGGGGAGGAGTCGTACCGGGGCAGCGGCAAGCTGGACGGCAAGCGGGCGCTGATCACCGGAGGTGACTCCGGGATCGGCCGGGCCATCGCGATCGCGTACGCCCGGGAGGGCGCCGACGTGCTCATCTCGTATCTGAGCGAGGAGGAGGACGCCGACGCCCGGGAGACGATCCGGCTGGTCGAGGCCGCCGGCCGGCGGGGCGTCGCGGTCCGCGGTGACATCACCGACGAGGAGCACTGCCAGGAGTTGGTCGACCGGACCGTGCGGGACCTGGGCGGCATCGACATCCTGGTGAACAACGCGGCGTACCAGATGTCGCAGGACAAGGGGATCCTCGGGATCAGCACCGAGCAGTTCGACCGGGTGTTCAAGACCAACCTGTACGCGATGTTCTGGCTCTGCAAGGCCGCCATCCCGCACCTGCCCGAGGGGTCGGCGATCATCAACACGGCGTCGATCCAGGCGTTCGACCCGTCGCCGCAACTGCTCGACTACGCCACCACCAAGGCGGGGATCGCCAACTTCACCAAGGCTCTCGCCGCCGACCTGGCCGAGCAGGGCATCCGGGTCAACGCGGTCGCGCCCGGCCCGGTCTGGACGCCGCTGATCCCGGCCACCATGCCGGAGGAGAAGGTGAAGCAGTTCGGCACCGACACCCCGGAGGGCCGCCCCGGGCAGCCGGCGGAGTTGGCTCCGGCGTATGTCTTCTTCGCCTCGCAGGAGTCCAGCTACGTCACCGGCGAGATCCTGGGGGTCACGGGCGGTCGACCGACCAAGTGATCCGCCGTCGGGGCGGGCGCCGCGAGACTGCCCGCCCCGACGAGCGGCGGTCGCGTCAGCGCGGCCAGGTGGCGAAGCGCTGCCGGACCTGGGCGATGTCGGCTGCGCTCAGGCCGTAACGGCCGAAGCGCTGCTCGGACAGCCGGTCCAGGTAACGGCCGGCGGCCCGCACGTCCGCCGGATCCAGCGCGGGGTCGACCTGCCGTGCCAGCACCAACAGTTCGGCCACGTCGTAGTGCTCCAGCGCCGCCGCCACGTCGATGAAGTCGCGGACCTCCCGCCGGTTGACCAACGCCGCGATCTTGTTGGCCACCAGGTCGCGGACGTCCATCACCGGGCCGAGGTCCATCACCACCGGGCTCTGGTGGCGGTCCAGCCGGGCGAGGCTGAGCCGGATCTGCCGCCCGCCCCGGCTCACCACGAAGTCCTTCATGTCCTGGCCGTACCCGTCGAACAGCTCGGCGAGGTCACTGTCCGGGTCGGCGTCGGTGACGGCGAAGCCGGCGCGTTCCAGCGCCATCCGCACCCCGGCGGACGCTGCCGCGGCAGCGCCCTCCACGTCGGCGAAGAGGTCGACGTCCTCCGTCGGGCGGGCGACCAACCCGTGCGCGGCCCAGGCCACCCCACCGCCGAGGACGAACCGGTACGGCCCGGCGGCGGTCAACGCCACCCGCGCGACCTCCCGGTAGAACTCGTGCAGGTGTGGGCCGATCACGCCGCGCGCAGGCCGCGGTGTCGGCTCTCCCACGCCTGCCGTACGCCCCGGGGCAGGTTGAGCAACCGCCACACCCGGCGCAGCGTCCGCCCGTTGATGAGTGCCCGCAGATCCTCGGCCCGGGTGGTCTCGCGCAGCACGTTCTCGTACATCCAGAGCAGTTGGTCGGGGTCGCCGAGGTCGAAGGTGCGCTCGGCGTTCCACATCAACCGCACGGGCAGTTCCACGACACCCCGGGTCGGGCCGGCCAGCTCGGCGAGCGTGCGCGCCACCACGGCCGGACGACCCGGGCGAGCCAGGAGGGCCACGCCGGTCGGGGTGGGGGAGAGGGCCTGCATGCTGTCAGGGTAACGCCCGCCAATGCCGGTGTCGTTCAGGTTGAACCCGGCGCGCACTCACACAGCTGAGGCCGCCGCGATTTTTGTCCCGTTTGCGCGTCGTGGCGGGGTCGCGGTGTCGTGATCGACTCGGGTTTGGTGAAGTCGGGGTGTCCGGGTGTGCGGGATGCCCCGGCTTTCGTGAACGCGAGTGGATCATGCCCGGTGGGGGTGGCTCGGGGTCGTGGGCGCGGGTGTGGTGTGGGTGGTTTGTCCGGTGCGGGGTGGTTGTGGGTTGTGACCGGTCGCATCCGTGGGCCGGAATCGTGGCCGGGCCGGGGTCGTTACACACCCTGACGATCGCAGCACCGCCGGCTCGATGCCCGACCCGCAGGGGTGTGGGATGCAGGCCCGGCAGGTTGGAATGCCGACCCGGGCCCGGTCGTTGCAGTCCCCACGAACGACCGCACCGCCTTGACGAGGGTGCCGGCAGGTGGGCCAACCCGGAATGACCCCGGCCCCCCGGTCGTTGCACCTGGTCCCCGGCGCCACGAGCCCCCGCTCGCAGGCCGCCACCCCCTCCAGACTTTTCCCTCTCTGTTTGTGCAGCGCCGGACGAGGTGC
Source organism: Micromonospora sp. NPDC048898 (assembly GCF_043198035.1). Taxonomy (NCBI): domain Bacteria; kingdom Bacillati; phylum Actinomycetota; class Actinomycetes; order Micromonosporales; family Micromonosporaceae; genus Micromonospora; species Micromonospora sp. NPDC048898. The sequence continues at coordinate 19,406 of NZ_JBICUF010000024.1, read as the reverse complement.
TCACACCCGCGTCACCGTTCCCCTCTTGGTGGCCGGGTGTTCTACCCCCGAAGGAGCTACCCCCATGAACACGATCATGCGTAAGAGTGTCCTGTCCGTTGCTGGTCTGGCGTTCGCCGGTGGTGTGTTCGCCGGTCCGATCGCCGCGCACGCCAACCCGGTCGACGCCAAGCCCGTCGCCGTCGCCGTGCAGAGCACCGCACCGAAGCCGCAGGGCGACCAGTCCCGGATCACCCTCAACGGTGAGCAGACCGCGAACGTCAAGGCGATCATCGCCGCGACGAAGAAGGCCGGCCTGCCCGAGCGCGCCGCGGTGATCTCGATCGCGACGAGCCTGCAGGAGTCGAAGCTGGAGAACCTGGGTCACCTGGGCGACGCCAACGACCACGACTCGCTGGGCCTGTTCCAGCAACGCCCGTCCAGCGGTTGGGGCACCCCGGAACAGATCACCGACCCCGACTACTCCACCACCGCGTTCCTCAAGGGCCTCAAGCAGGTCGACGGCTGGCAGGACATGCCCCTGACCGAGGCCGCGCAGACCGTGCAGGTCTCCGCCTACCCCGACGCCTACGCCCAGTGGGAACAGCAGGCCACCGACCTCGTCGGCCAGTACTGGAACAGCTGACCCACCACACGCAGCACCGAAGCACCACCGCACGACCAGCACCACCGCACCACCGCACCACCGCACGACACCGACCGCTGGCCGGCACCCACAACTCGGGGTGCCGGCCAGCGGCGTCTTCCGCGAATTCGGAGTGTCCGTGGACTGACAGATGCTTGTAATCACCCTCAGCATTGTGATGATCTCAAGTCGCTGTCATGAATGAATAGGCGGTGACAGTCCATAGTGGATGCAACTGGTGCTTTCGACTGTGTCGTTCAACCGCATACCGGCGTTTGCTAACTCGATGGCGTTCGACGCCGAACGTTACGACCGCGAGGTCATCAAGCCACTGCGCGGTCGACACGGACGACTTCCCGCCGGCGACCTCTTGCTGCGTTACGCGGTGGAGCCCGGCTGGACCGCCGAGCAACTCGCCGTCCACCTCAAGCAGCTACGACAGTTCTGGCAGGACCGTGCCGTGGGGCCGGACAGTCGGGCGGGAATCTGCCAATTACTGATTCAGGCCGACGAGGAACTCAGTCGCAACGTCGGTGACCTGATGAGCGACCCCGGGTGGTGGCAGGAGCAGGCGGCGACGACGCAGGGCGGCGCGGGGCGGACGACGCGGACACGCCCACCGGACCTGGCGCGGACGGAGCCGGCCCGGCATGCCGAGCCACCCACCGAGGTCCCGGATGTCGCCTCTGGCTGGCGGACTGAGGCACGTGATTTCATCCGTGCCCGCCTCGATGAATCCAGCGCCGCTGGCGCGCGTGAATCGACGCGACCTGCCGCGCGGCGTGGCCGGGTCGCCGAGAGCGGTGGCTCTGCGGAGGCTGTGCCGCAGGTGCCGGGCGGGATGTCGGATGCGGTGGCTGCCACGCGGCAGGCAGGTCAGCGTCCGAACCCGGAGACGCTGGCGCGCCCGGTCCAACCCGCCGAACTCACCATCGAGGCGCTCGGTGCCCGCGACGGCAATTGCCAGGTACAAGTGTCCTGGTCGGCGGCGGATGCCGAGCGGTTGAGGATCCGCTGGGCGGAGACGCCACCACCGTGGGCTTCCGGAAGCGTGCTCCCCGTGGCGACGCTGACGGCCTTCGGCACCGAGCTGGCCGGTACCCGGCAGGTGCACGACGGCGAGGCAACTCTCCTCGCCGAGGTGCCGGTGGGCTACCACCTGTACGTGCCATACGTGGTGGATCGGGACCAGGCTGTGGTGGGTCGGTTCGTCGCGCTCGGTCTGGCCGAACCGGTCCGGAGGCTGAGGGCCGAGCGCCGCGGGGACGACGTCATCGTCACCTGGGTCTGGCCGGAGGGATCGCGGCTGGCAATCGTCGAGTGGACGGCGCCGGGCGGCGTACGACAGGACCAGATCACCCGCGCCGGCTACGCGGGGTCCAACGGCTTCCGCATCCCGGCTGCCCTGGATCCTGGGATGGCCCGGGTCTCGGTGCTCACCGCCGTCGCCGCCGACGAGGCACGTTCGCGGGGCCGCGAGGTCGAGCTACCGCCCCGGTCGATACCCGTCTCGTACACCCTGACCCGGCACCGGCTGTGGAGGTTCGGCAGACGGGATCTCGCCGTCCGGCTGCGGGCTGAGACGGATCTCGCCGACCTCGTCGTCACCGTTGTGCTCGGCACCGATCTCGCGATGCCGCCGTCCGCGGCTCACGGGACGGTGCTCGCCGAACACGAGGGTGTCGACCTGGTCGCCCACCAGGCCCGAGAGTTGACGATCCCCGTTCCGGTGCTGCCGCGGCGTCAGGACCCGTACTGGATTCGGTGTTTCCTGCGCGGTCCGGTACCGACAGTGGTCACCGGCCCTCCCGTCGAGTCGATGAGGTTGACATAGTGGCCAACGTCGCCTGTCCGTTCTGTTACCAGCGCATCGACGGCTCAGCGCTGTGGTTCCAGTGCCTGGGCAAGGGTGACGCCGATCGGAAGGGTTGCCCGCCCGGCACCGACACCGTTCGCCACAACATGACCGGGTTCACCGAGACGATGCGTCCGGTCTTCGCGCCCCCACGCAACCAACGGCTCCGGCCGACACGGATCGCCTGGTGCCCGGACTGCGGTGGCCGTACGGGGATCCGCGCGTGCCCCTCCTGCCACACCCCGGTGCCGGCCAACTTCGGGGAGGCGTCCAGCCCGATGATCGCCATGTTCGGCGGGAAGGGCACCGGCAAGACCGTCTACCTGACAGTTCTCGCCCACGAGATGCGCTACTCCGACCTGCGTCGTCGGTTCGCCGCGGACATCCGAATGACCGGCGACGGGCAGGGTGGCTTCAAGTCCCCGCTGGCGTGGTTGGAGCAGAACGTCGACCGGATGTTCACCGAGCACAAACTGTTCGAGGCCACCCCGCCCGCCGTGGGCGGCCGGCAGAATCCGCTGGTGTTCGAGTGGCGGGGTGAGCGCCGTCGGTGGCGGCGGAAGCCGGTCTACCGCACCAGCTACCTGTCGTTTCACGACACCGCGGGCGAGGATGTCGGCACCCTCAGCGGCGCCAACGACCTGGCCTACATCGGCGCCGCCGACGGTCTGATCCTGCTGCTCGACCCGTTCATGCTGCCCGAGGCACGGGAGCGGCTTCGACTACCGTCTTCGGCGATCCGCTCGACCGAGGACACCATCGCGGTGGTCGACCGGCTCACCCAGAGCCTGCGCTCCAGTAACGGGGTGGGCGGCAGTCAGCGGATCACCAAGCCGGTCGCCGTCGCGTTCGCCAAGATGGACGCCTTCTTCGACGTGTTGGGCCGGGATCACCCGCTGTGCCACGAGCCGCGGCGTGGGCCGGCCTACGACGAGCAGGTGGGCCGGGCCACCCACGAGCAGGTCGCCGCCCTGCTCCGGGACTGGCGGGGCGACGACATCGAGCAGCACCTGCGGATGAACTACACGACCTTCCGGTACTTCTTCGTCTCCGCCCTGGGGGCCCCACCGGATTACGACAACGCCATGGTCGAGCCCGGTGGTGTCCGCCCGTACCGGGTCGACGAGCCGCTGCTCTGGCTGCTCAGCCTCCGCCGTTTCGGCGTCGTACCGAGGCAGCGCTGAATGACCGGGCGGTTCGAGGCGCTGATCTGGACGGACTGTCGGGAGGGCCAGGGGCTCCGCGGGACACCCGGTCTCCAGTTTCAGGCCCGGTCGGCGGGCGCGGACCGGAACGCGGAGGCCGTGGTGCAGCGGAACCTGCTCTACGAACCACCGCCGCGGTGGATGGGCCAGCGTCGTCCGGTCAGCGACTACCCCGCTTCGTTCGCTCATGTCTGGGACGGGCTGCTGGCTACCGCCGCCGGGGTCTACCTGGGGCGGGAGAGCGTGGGCGGCAGGGAGGGTAACCAGCTCACCCATGCCATCGTCACCGACGACCCGGCCGCGTACGGCCTCGTGCGGCCGGCCCAGATGTTCGGTGCGCCGTTCTGGACCGCTGAACCGGCGCTGACCACGCGATGCCCGCAACTGCAACCGGGCTGGCATCCGGGATCCTTCGGCGCGGCGGAGGCGCAGACCTTCGTTCGCGGCGTGTCCAGCGGCGATGAGTTGCTCGCGGCGCTGTTGTCGACCCTGCGCCCTCCCGCCGGCCAGCGTGGCCGGCGCGTCCTCTTCGTCGCCCGCGAGGCGGCCGAGGTGATGCGCTGGATAACCGCGGTCACGCTGCTGATACCGCAGCGGGAGGCCCTGCGGATCGGATTCAAGGTGTTCACGCTCAATCCCGCGTACGCGCCGCATCGAATCCTCGCCGTGCACCCCGACTGGGGTGGGGCCGAGGCCACCCTCGAGAACGATCAGGGCTACGCCGTGTTCGACCTGGTCCGGCACGACTGGAGTCGGGTCACGCACACCCGGGCTGCGCGGCAGTGGACGGAGTTGTTCCTCGCCGAGGACCCGATGGACGTGGTGGATGCCGTGGAGGTCGCAGCGGCGTCCGGGCTGGACGGTGACGGCGGCACCGCTGTCGCTCTCGCCGCCATCCTTGGCCGCCGCCCACCTCCGGAGAAGGTTGCGGGCCTGGTCAGTTGGCTGCGGCACGGGCCGCCGCAGTTGGTCCGGCGTTACGGCGGCGGCATTGTCCACCTGCTGGTGGCCGCCGCGTCGCAGTGGCCGGTGGAGGTGCTGCGCAGCCTCGACGAGGTCAGTCGTGCCGCCACATTCTCGCACCGGGCCGCGGAGGTGCGGCTCGCGCTGATCGACGCCGAGTTGCGCGAGGCGACGGTGGCGGGCGTCGTCCGTACGGAGCCGGCCGCCCCGCTGAGCGGTGCATGGACTCCGGCCGAGCACGAGCGGTCACTCGCCACGATCACCAGGGAGATGCGCCTCGCCGAGCCGCCACTGTTCGAGACCCTGCTCCGCCTGTGCGGGCGCTTCGGGCTCCGTCCGGCACTTGCCGATCTGCAACCCGGCCTGGACCGGTTCGTCCTGGACTGGGCCGACAACCCGGATCACGCGTACCGGGTCACGTCGTGGGCCTGCGCGGACGAGATTCAGCGGCTCCTGCGTCACGAACTCGGCGAGCGCCTGGCGGACGAGCCGGACCGGGCCTACGACCTCGGTGACGAGTGGTGGGACGTGCTGCTGCGCGAACCCATGCGTCTCGACGAGCCGTTGGACGCGGCGGTGGTGGAGGCCGCCCTGCGCCACCTGCCACCACGGCAGCGGATCGACCTGGTCGAACAGTGTCTGCGCACCGCGTTGGCCGCCACCCGCCCGGCGGCGATGGTGAACCGCACCGCCTCGGTCATCTGGACACACCGTGCGGTCAGCCGTGCCGAGGCGCACCTGTTGACACATCTCCTGCCCCGTGACACCCCACTGGACCCACGGGTGTTCGCGCCGCTGCACCGGGAGGTCACCGACTACCGATCACCGCGGGAGTACGTCGACGCGGCGCTCGTCGTGATAGCGCACGGCCTGTGGGCGCCGCAGGCGGACACGCTGCGCGCCATCGCCGCGCACGGCGCGCTGGCCTTCGTGCTCGACGAACTGGCAGACACGACGTTCGACCCGTTGGCGCTCGTCAGGGCTCTGGACGACGTGCCGCCCCAGCTGGTGCGGGCGCAGATGCCGGAGCTGTGTGAGGCGATAACGCAGGCGCCGGTGGTCGCGGTGGCATTCACCGTGCTCACCCACGTGCACGTCCAGCAGCTCACCGAACCCTGTTCCCGCAAGCTGCACGGTGAGTTGATGAACAACTCCAACCCCGCACACGTCGCCCTGGCATTCGTGCTGCTGAACATCGGGTCGCAGTCGGTCGCGATGGCCTCGATGATCCAGGCGGGCACCCGTGCCGACCTTGATCGGCGGGTGCGCACTGTGGTTTCCCGCTGTTCGGAGAAGCGGTTCCGGGAAATGACGATGCACATCGACGGACTGGGGTCGATGTGGTCAGCACTGTGGAAGACCTTCGCGCGCTCGCACCGGCGTGGGCTGGTTCGGCGCCTGCGGCAGCGCAGACGGGGGTGACAGATGCCCGCGCTGATCGCCGTCCCGCTCCTCGTACTGGCGCTGCTCGTCGTCGTGGCCGCGTACGGCCTGGTCGTGATCATCCTGACGCCGTACGTCCTCTATGTCCTGTCGGCCGGTTACCTCGCGGGGCTGGTCCTCGCCCTGGTCGAGACGGCCCGGATGTACGGCGGACTGCTCGACCCGCCGCGGGTGCGCACCCCACGGGACCAGTTCACGGCGGTGCGGCGGCGCGGGTCATCGTCGTACCACCGTGACTTCGCCTGGTCGCACTACGCCGTCTGGCAGGCGGGGTACGACCTGTGGGCCGTCGTCGAGTGCTGCCACCGCCACGTGACCCGGTCGTGGATCTCCACGTGGCGATCGCTGCCCCGACTGCCCCGATACCACAGGCGTTTCCTGCACGATTCCCCGGACGGCGTCGGCCCGGACGGGTCGACCCGGACCCGAACCTGGACGGTGCTGCTGGCCTGGCCGGTGCTCGCCCTGCCCGCCGCGGGGCTCGCCGGCCTCACCCTGGGTGTCGTGACCAGCATCGTCGTGCTGAGTGTCGTCGTCGTGGTGGTCGTCGTGCCGACCTGGATCCTCGGGGCCGCGGTGACCGCGGGGCTGCGCGTCGCCGACCGGCGATGGCGGACCTCCTGGCACACCCAGACCTGCTGCCCGCACTGCTACTACCTGGTCGACCTGCCGGTTTTCGCCTGCCCGACGGTCCACCCGTCGACCGCACCGACCGGATCTGATCGGCACCGGGCTCTGCGGCCCGGCGCCCAGGGACTGTGGCGGCGGCGGTGTGGCTGCGGAACGTCGATGCCGGTCCGCCAGGCGTCGGCGGGCGCGCGGCTCACGGCGCGCTGTCCCAAGTGCGACACCCCGCTGGCCGCCGGCACCGGACGAGCCACCGAGATCAGAGTTGCCCTCTTCGGTGCGTCCGACGCGGGAAAGTCGACGCTTGTCGACGCCATGGTGGCCGCACTTGTCGCGCGCTTCCCCCCGGGCCGCTGCGCGATCGTGCGATGGCACGACGGGCGCGGTGGGCCGCAGGCCGTCGGCGTGACACTGCAGGCCCACCGCGCTCCACAACGGGTGCAGGTGTTCGACGCGCCCGGACGGGGGCTCGTCGACCGGGAGACCTGTGCGACATACGGTTACCTGGACGACACGCGGAACTTCGTCTTCGTCCTCGATCCCCTGTCACTGCCAGCGCTGCGTGAGCAGATGGCGGAGCTGCCGCCGCACCTGGTGCCGATCGTGCGGGTCGCCCGGCACGATCTGGTGGACTCGTACGAGGCCGTGGTCATCGGCATGCGGCATCGAGGGGTCGACACGAGCCGCTGCCGGCTTGCGATAGTGGTGTCCAAGGGTGATCTGCTCGGCCTGCTACCGGGGGGCGCACCGCTTCGGGCGGGTTCGACGGACGTCCGGCGACTTCTGGTCGAGCACGGCCTTGACAGTCTTCTGACGTCAGCCAGCCGGGACTTCGGCGAGGTTCGCTACTTCCTGCACGGCCAGACCGACCCGCCGTCGCCCGACCCGCTGATGTGGCTGCTGCGCGGCGAGCGCGTCCTACGCTCGGAGGTGACGAGTGCTCTCCGCTGACCTGCCTACCTCCTATCGGAGGGCCCGACTGGCCATTCTGGTCCTGACGTTCGCCGTCGCGATGGCGTTGGTGGCGTGGTCGGTGTGGGTTGGCCTGCCGCAGGCGGTCGCCAGCAGCACGGCAGGCGTGCTCCGGGCCTCCTGGTGGGTGTGGAGCCCGCTCAGCTAACCGTGGGAGCGTCGTCCCTCGTCCAGCAGGCGAGCCTGCAACCGGTGGCGGTCGGCATGCGTCTTGTCGCCGACCCGCTCCCACAGGCCGGCGAGTTGGCGGTGCTTCTGTGCCAGGCGCGTGCGCAGGGTGCGGTTCGCCACGTCTTCGCGGAACAGTCGACCCCGTATCTCGCAGCTCTCGGTGAGCGCCTCGATGGCCGCTCCGACGTCGCCGGCCTCCAGCAGCAGGCCGGCCTGCTGCCCCAGGACCGTCGCCAGGTCCTCCCCGTGGCGGGCCGGGTCGGCAGTGGCCAGTCGGCGGTGGATGACCACCACGTCGCGGAACGCCAGCACGGCCTCGTCGTGCCGTTCGAGGTCGTGCATCAGGACGGCCCGACAGTGCTGGGCCGTCGCCAGTGCCGCGAGGACATCGGTGCTCCCGTCCGCCGCACGGGTGTGGAAGATCTCCGCGGCCTCGTCCGCGGCCGTCAGCGCCGCCTGCGGCGAGCCGACCTCCCCGAGGTCCATGGCCTGTCTCAGCAGGGCCTTCGCCAGGGCCGGGACGTGGCGGTCCTGGTCGCCGGTGACGAGTTGGCGGTGCAGGCTCACCTGCTCGTCCTCCGCCGCGAGAGCGGACGCGGCATCGTGGCGAAGCCGGTGCGTCGCGGCCAGCACGCCCAGCGCGTCACTGAGATGACCGAGGACCGCTGCCCGATCGTGCGCCGATGCTCCGGGCGTCTCGGTCGTCCGGTCACTGCGGCGTCGTTGCGCGTCGACAAGCGCTCGTGCGTGCCGTACGGCCGACTCCGCCGCGGCAAGACCCTCCTCGGTGCGGTCCAGCTCACCGAGGAGCCAGGCCTGCCGGATCTCGCTGGCGCACACCGGGGTGAGATGGCTGTCCGGCTCGTCGAGGTGAACATGGTGATGGTGCGTCACCGCCCGGTTCGCGGCGCTGAGCGCCTGCACGGTCAGACCGGCACGGTGCAGGTAGTCGGCCTGGGCATCCAGGGCCGAGGTCAGCCGCTGCGCCAACCGCGCCGAATCCGACTGCCCGGCGACGTCGACGATCCGTTGCCACAGGTCGACCTCGTCGGCGAGCACGTCGAGCACGTCCGCGCCTGCTCCGTTGGCCAGCAGGAGCCGCCGATGATGACCGAGAGCTTCCGCCAGCCAGGGAAGGTAACTGTCGATCTCGCCCAGCCGACGGGCACCCTGAACGAGCGTGGCCGACTCGGCCGCCGGCTGGTCGGCGAAGAGGGCTCCGGGGTCGGGCATGCCCTCGGCCACGGCCCGCACCATCGGGTGCGGGGTGCGGGGATCCTGCACCAACGTGCGGAGCCGGGCCGCCAGGGCCGGCGGTGGGGCCGCGGCGGTGGCGCCGAGTGCCCGCAGCAACGTCACCAGGAGGGCCGGCTGGTCGCGTACCACCTGCCAGAGCGGTTCGGCGAGGTGTGGGTGCCGGTGACACGCCGGGCCGAGCACCGTCATCGCTCGACCCGACTGCACCGGCGTACAGAACGGGATGATGCCCGTGACCAGGGCGGGGTTGCGCGATGCGGCGGTCACCGCGAGGTCGTGTCGCACCGCGTCGGGCTCGACCGGCCCCCAGTATTCGCCATCGACGCCCGGATAGAGTTCGTGCAGCCAGGTCGCCAGGCGGTGCACGGTGGCCCGGTCGGTGGCGTCCTGCGGGCGGACTCGCCGCACGACCTCGTGGGCGTCGGTGATTCGGTCCGCGCCGTAGAGGGCTGCCGCTCCCACGTACTCGTCGAGTTGGCCCGGTCGGGCGTACGAGATCCGGGCGGCCACGGCGGTGCCCTCGCCGTACCGGCGCTCCTGGGCGACCAACGCGGCCACGACCTCCGGCACGGAGACGGAGGACCGCTCCGCCCCGGTGCGAACGAGCAGTCGCAGCGCGGCCAGGTGCAGCGTAACGGGAGCGGAGTAGTGGTCATCGTCGGCGCTGGGCAGGCTCATCGAGGCGGCGTGACGCCGCCAGTGGTCGGTGCCGGAGTTGGCGTCCAGCCGTGCCGCGAGGTCGGTCAGGGCGTCGCGGAGGGCGGCCTGCCGAGCGCGCCCCGCCGCCCAGGGGGCCTGCAACTGCTGGACCGTCCCCTCCCGGGACAGGGGGTCGGTGCGGCGCAATTCCTGCCACCAGTCGCCGGCGGAACGGGCGAGCAGGAGCAGCCGCAGTGGTCTCGTGCCCTGGGCGGCCGCGCGGGTGAGCTCTCTGCGCACGGTGTCCGGTCGCGTCTCGGCATGGTCCACCACTACCAGCCCGCCGTCCACCATGTCGGCGCCGGACACCGACGCGTCCCGCCAGCGTCCCGGACGGGTGTCGAGAAGTTCGAGCACCAGCCTGGTCTTGCCCTGGCCAGCGCCGCCGATGATCACCCGCACCGCCGAGCCGGGGCTGTCGCACCACCGTCGCAGGTCGGCGAGGTCGGCCGTACGACCGCTGAAGCGCACCACCCGGTGGCGCGGAGCGAGCAGGTCCGCCGGTGTGCCCGTCGCCGTGGCCTCGTCGCGCGGCGCGGGAACCTCGGGAGCCGCGTCACCCGGTTCCAGGTCGAGGTCCGGGGTGGCGGGGCCGGTGTCGGCCGGTTCCGCGGGGTCGGCGGGCGGAGCTGCGGCGGGCGCGGTCGTCCGTGCCGCGATGCGGTCCAGCCGGGCCCTCCCGACATTGTTGATCACCGCGAACGGGTGGCTGTCGGCCGTGAGCCCGGCCCGTCCGGGGCCCGGGGTGAGCGCGGTGAAGTGCTCGCGAGCCACCCCCACCCGGGCCTGCACCGCCTGGGACAGCTCGTCCAGCAGCTCCCCGGCACGGAACAGATCGGGACGCTGCAGTGTGTCCAGGAGCAGAGGTTGGACTCCCTCGACGAACCGGTAGCGTCCAGCCTGCCCGTCCACCACCCGCAGCAGGCCGCTGAGCAGCACCTCGGCCAGTTGCGACGGTGGGGCGGAGCGGAACATGGCGTGTTGGATGTAGCGGATCACCGGCAGCACCGGCTCGCTCATCGCGACGTACCCGGCGAGACGGAACGCCTCGGGTGACGCCGACGAGCGGAAGTGCCGGACCCGGTCGGTCGGGCTGGGCGTCACCCGTTCCCGGACCGGCACGCTGGGTATTCGTTCGCCGGTGACCACGGTCACCGCTGCGGTCACCGCCGTCGCGCCGGAGAGGAGCCGGGTCCAGCGGCCGACCCAGCGCGGCGAGACCTCCAGCACCGGCACCACGGTGCCGCCGGAGGCGGGCAGGCCGTCGAACGCGGCGAATCGCAGGTCGGTGTTGGGTGCGCCCGGGCGTGGAGCGCTGAGCGCACCCACCACGGTCCGTCCGCCGGTACGGGACCACATGCGTTCCGGCAACGGTTGGAGGATCGACACCGGTCCGTGCCGGGCCCAGCGGTGCAGGAAGGCGCCCGCCGCGCCGGTGTGCCAGATCCGGTCGACGCAGTCGCTGACGACGATGACGATGCGCCGTCCGGTGGGGTCGATCAGTTCGGCGGGGCGGCGCGGCTCACCACGCCAGCTCGACAGCGCGGCGTCGACTCCGGTGCCGTCACCGTGCAGCCGCCACCTGCTGACCTGGCGGAAGACCCCCGAGGAAGCCAGGGTGTCGGCCACGCTCGTGGACAGGTCCCGCCACAGCGTCATGGAAGCGGTGCTGTCCACCACCACCGCGGCGTCCAGCCACCGCTCCGTCGACGGCGTCAGCACCGCAGGCCAGGGTTGGTCGGCCAGCAGGTGTTCGGCGACGGCGCGTACCGTCGCCTCCTCGTCGAGGACGTCGACCCGCCGGTTCGGCACCCGTCGCATCAACGGGCGCAACGTCCGCTGAAATCTCAGTCGGTCGGCGAGCGCGATCGAGCGGGGTACCGCGACTTCGGCGGCCGTCGCCGTTCCGGTCCGGGGCGGGGGTACGTGCAGGCTGGTGGGTGTCGGCGCACGGGGTGGAACCGGTGCGGGGGCCGGTTCCACCCCGCTGAGCGGTGCCGGCACGTCGGCGACCGCGTCGTCGGCCGGTCCGGGCCCGACCGCGGCGTCCGCCTCCGGCACGGGCGGTACGGCGGGGGCGTGTGGTCGCAGATGGTGGCCCAACCAGAGCGCCTCCGCGAGTTCCCGTGCGGTCGGATCGCCACCCGCGGCGACAATGGCGTCGCGGAGCCGGTCAATCGTCATCGGACCGGCGGGACAGGTGAGTCATCACCTTCTCGGCCAGATGCACCCGGTCGACACCGCCGGAGCGGCCTGCCTGGTCGGTCAGGTAGATCGCGTTGAGCAACTGGTCCGTGGCGAGGTCGCCCGGCTCCCGACGTGCGAGGAAGGTGTCGATCAGGTCGGCGCTGTCCTGGGCGAGACCGTCGAGGTGCGCGTCGACGATGCTTGTCAGCTTGTCCTCATCGGGCTGCGGAAGGGTGACCTGAATGCAGCGTCGGAGGAACGCGGGTGGGAACTCCCGTTCGTCGTTGCTGGTCATCACGATGACGGGAAAGGCACGACAGCTGACCTGTCCCTGATGGACGGGCACTCGTTGGGTGCTGTCCGCGGTCATCACCTGGGCGTCGGCGGTCCGGTCCGCGTGCCGCACCAGTTCGGCGATCTCGTACGCGCCGTCCTCGAAGATGGTGAGCAGATCATTGGGCAGGTCGAGGTCGCCTTTGTCGATCTCGTCGATCAGGAGCACCCGGGGTCTGGTCGACGGCAGCAGGGCGGTGCCCAGCGGGCCCAGCCGGATGAAACGGCCCAGGTCCTCACCGTTGTCACGTTCAGCGCTGTCGTCGGCATGTCGTTTGGTCTGATAGAGCCGTGCCAACGGGTCGTACTGGTAGAGGCCGTCTCTCAGGGTCACCCGGCTGGTGATGTTCCAGCGCAGTGGTCGGCCGAGTTTCAGCTCGTGGGCGATCGCCGCCGCGAGCGTCGATTTTCCGGTGCCCGGGTGGCCCGTCACCAGCAGCGGCCGACGCAGGTACAGGGCGGCGTTCACCAGTTCGACGGTGTCCGGATCCGGCCGATAGTTCGCGCCTCGACGGATGTCCGCCTTGGTCTCCTCGACACCTGGCGCGGTGGGGGTGGCGGATTCGTCGAAGACCCGCCATGGCGGTGGGGCGGGCAGCCGGTCGATACCGTCGTGGGGGACTCCGGTGCCTTCGTAGATCCACCAGCCCGGTTTCTCGGACACGCTCACTCCTCACTCCGCGAAGCTCAGGCGGGTTGGTCGACGTCGAGGTTCGTCCCACAGCAGGGTCACATCGCGACCGCAGTGTTCGTCCTCGTCGTCGAGTTCGCCGGCTTCCACCCGTAGGTCGCGAACCCGCGCGGGCAACTCCTCGCTGCGGATGTCGCCCAACCGGGTGGCCATCGTGTCACTGAAACGCCTACTGGCGCAGATGGTCTCGGTTTCGGGGCAGGCGCAGGGCGCCCGGTGCCACAGCAGGACCGGCAGGCCACTCGCCACCGCGGAGCCGATCCGGTCCGGCTCTGTCCAGCGGCCCGCCAAGCCGAGCGCGAGCGGGCGTTTCGCGGAGCGCAGCCATGCCTTGAACTTCCGCAGTTCCCCGGGGCGGTTGGAGCAGTCGAGCCAGCTCATCGTGGCGTTCAGGTGGCCGGGGCGGTCGCGAAGCTGCTGGGTCCGTTCCTCGATCATGCGCGGATCGGTGGTGTCGAACCACTCCAGGGCGCGGACCACGACCGGCCGGCTCCAACCGAGCGGCACCTGGTCGTGGTCGTCGAGGGCACGCCAGGAGTCGACGGGCCAGCCCAGGTGACCACGGGGCAGCACGAACTCGACGGCGATCGTCTCGTACGTGACGTGCGCCATCTTCTTGTAAGCCTCGGGCAGGTGCTGCTCGATGGTCTCCTGGATCATGTCCTCGGTGACCGTCTCCTCCAGGGTCCGCTCGTCCAGCCCACCGTCGGGGTTCGTGGCGGTCCAGATGGTGACGTGGTGTGCCCTGCGCCCTTCCGCCGACGGCGCGATCCGGACCACCACCCATCCTGGCCGAGGACCGAGGTTGTCGACTGCCGACTCCACCGGCGTCGCGTCACCCGCGTTCCAACCGTGTCGTCCCACCCATTCGTGCAGAGCCGCACTGTGGTCGGGGGACTTCAACCCGATCCGTCGCAGGAGGGTGACGACGAGGTCGACAACCTCCTCCTCGGGGAAGGTGGTGTTCACCGCCAGCCACTCGACCATGGCGAGCACGCTGCTCAACGGCCGCTGCGGCGGGTCGGGGGAGAGCCGGGTGGGGTGTCCCAGCACCTCCAACGGCAGCCGGCGCATGTCGGGGAGCTTCAGGTCCTCCAGGATGGACCGCAGCTCCCGGTACGCGATCGAGTCGAACGGGCCGAGGCGCATGCGATCGATGATGGACGGCCAGTGCCGGCCGATCTCGTCGAGTGGCAGCACCACGCCGGTCCGCATGTCCGGGTCCCGGTCGGCGGAGATCACCATGCCGACGACCTCGTAGGTCCCCTGCACGTAGGCCGCCGAGCCGCTGTAACCGCGCTCCAGACGGGTGCCCCTGGTCTCGCTCGCGGTGGTCTGGCACGCCTGCCCGGCCAGCCGGGGGTACGCGTCAGCGTGGAAGTGGGTGATCTGGCCGGTCTTGCGGTAGCCGTCGGGGAAGCCGAACGCCCCGAGCTCCTGTCCCGCGAAGATTTCCACCCCGTTCAGTGGTGCCAGCCGCGCCGGCTCCACCTCGACGGGCTCGGTCAGGCGGATCACCGCGACGTCACCCTCGTCGACCTCGCCTGGCGACCAGGGCCCTCGGAACACCACGTCACCGTTGAGGCCGCCGGGGCCGGGCGGCAGGAACGACACCGTGACGGCCGTTGCGTCGCCCACCACGTGCGCGCAGGTCAGGATGTGTTGGGCGTCGATCAGGAAGCCGCTGCCAGATCCGCCGGCGGCGTCGACTCTCACCTGCCACCGCGGTGCGGCACTCACCGTCCGGCGACCTCGGTGCGCGAGGCACCGCCCGACCAGGTGAGCTTGACTGTGAGATGGGCGCCGACGCCCGTCCTGGCGAAGACGGCGCCGGCCTGCGTGGTGAAGTTGACCCCGAACTCGATCTCGATGTCGTCCGGACGGTGGACGGCTTCGCGGAAGGTCGCGAGTGCCTTCTGTGCCGCCATGTTGATCTCTCGCAGGCCTGCCTCGAATCGCTTCCGCGCCTCAATGATCTGGTCCGCACCGAGCCCCGCCTCACCGAAGCCGGCCTCTCGCCGGTCGATCTCGAAGACGACCTCGTCGCCGTCCTCGGTGCGGACACGCATCAGCTCGGTTGGCATCGAACCTCCCGTGGAAGCCAGTTTCGGTTGAGCATCGACCACTGTGTACTCCGCCGCTGTCGGGTCGCTGACTCGAACTGGTTCTCGCTGATCCGGGTGCGAGCAACTCCCGGTCGCGAACGTGCCGCGGTTGACCTAATGTTCAGGGGGTCGCTCGCGTGGGAGGGGGTGTCGGGGCATGGGTCTGCGGACCTTCATCGAGGGTTGGCCGGTCTACCGCCAGCTCACCGGCACTGACCCGCTGGGTCGGGGCGCGGCGGCGCAGTCCACCCGGTCGGCACAGCTCACCGCCCGCACCGAAGACGCCGACAGCGTCGCCCGTTCGGTCTGTCCGTACTGCGCCGTCGGTTGCGGGCAGCGGGTGTACGTCAAGGACGGCCAGGTCAGCCAGATCGAGGGCGATCCGGACAGCCCGATCTCGCGGGGTCGGCTCTGCCCGAAGGGCTCGGCGAGCAAGAGTCTGGTGACCAGTCCGTTGCGGCAGACCACGGTCCGCTACCGGCGTCCGTACTCGACGCAGTGGGAGGATCTGGAGCTCGACACCGCGCTCGACATGATCGCCGACCGGATGCTCGCGGCTCGTGCGCAGACCTGGGAGGACGTCGACACGCAGGGCCGGCCGCTGAACCGGACGCTTGGTTTCTCCAGTCTGGGTGGGGCGACGCTGGACAACGAGGAGAACTACCTCATCAAGAAGTTGTTCACCGCGATGGGGGCGCTCCAGATCGAGAACCAGGCCCGTATTTGACACTCCGCCACCGTCCCCGGTCTGGGGGCCAGCTTCGGTCGTGGCGGTGCGACGGATTTTCAGCAGGACATCGCCAACGCTGACGTGATCGTCATCCAGGGTTCCAACATGGCTGAGGCGCACCCGGTGGGCTTCCAGTGGGTGATGGAGGCCAAGCGTCGTGGCGCGAAGGTGTTCCACGTCGATCCACGGTTCACCCGCACCAGCGCGGTTGCCGACTCGTATCTGCCGATCCGGGCGGGCACCGACATCG
Organism: Micromonospora sp. NPDC048898; assembly: GCF_043198035.1. NCBI lineage: Bacteria > Bacillati > Actinomycetota > Actinomycetes > Micromonosporales > Micromonosporaceae > Micromonospora > Micromonospora sp. NPDC048898. The sequence goes on along the minus strand of NZ_JBICUF010000024.1, from coordinate 3,293 downwards.
CGCTGCTCGGCGGCGTGGTGCGCTACATCCTGGACAACGAGTTGGACTTCCGGGAGTACGTGCTGTCGTACACGAACGCGGCGACAATCGTCAGCGAGGAGTTCGTCGACACCGAGGACGGCGACGGGTTCTTCTCCGGTTTCGACCCGGAGACCGGCACCTACGTGCAGGACAGCTGGCAGTACGCGGGGCACGAGGGCTCGTCCGGCAGTGGGCACACCGCTCAGGAGCGCGACAGCGCCGCGGGGTTGACGCACGAGTCGCACGGCGCGCAGGTGGGCGGGCAGACCGAACGCGACGAGACGTTGCGGCACCCGCGCTGCGTCTACCAGATCCTGAAGCGACACTTCTCCCGCTACACCCCGGAGATGGTGGAGCAGGTCTGCGGGATCCCCCGGGAGCAGTTCCTGGAGTTGGCGCAGGCGTGGACACGCAACTCCGGCCGCGACCGCACCGGCATGCTGATCTATTCGGTGGGGTGGACGCAGCACAGCGTGGGTGTGCAGTACATCCGCACGGGCGCGATCATCCAACTGCTGCTGGGCAACATGGGCCGTCCCGGCGGTGGGGTGATGGCCCTGCGGGGGCACGCCAGCATCCAGGGCTCGACGGACATTCCGACGTTGTTCAACCTGCTGCCCGGCTACCTGCCGATGCCGCACCACGCCGAACACCCGAGCTTCGACGAGTGGGTGGACAGCATCCGGCACCCGGGTCAGAAGGGTTTCTGGGGCAACGCGCGGTCGTTTGCGGCCAGCCTGCTCAAGGCGTACTGGGGTGACGCGGCGACGCCGGAGAACGACTTCTGCTACGGCTACCTGCCCCGGCTGACCGGTGACCACGGCACGTACCAGCAGGTGCTCAACATGATCGACGGGAAGATCAAGGGCTACTTCCTGCTGGGTCAGAACCCGGCGGTCGGCTCCGCGCACGGCCGCGCGCAGCGCCTGGGCATGGCCAACCTGGACTGGCTGGTGGTCCGCGACCTGTTCATGATCGAGAGTGCCACGTTCTGGCAGAACGGTCCCGAGGTCGCCACCGGCGAGATCGTGCCCGAGGAGTGCCGTACGGAGGTGTTCTTCCTGCCCGCCGCCTCGCACGTGGAGAAGGAGGGCACGTTCACCCAGACGCAGCGGCTGTTGCAGTGGCGGGAGAAGGCCGTCGAGCCGCCGGGTGACGCCCGCTCCGAGCTGTGGTTCTTCTACCACCTGGGCCGCAGACTGCGGGAGAGGCTGGCCGACTCGAAGCTGCCGCGCGACCGGGCGCTGCTCGACCTCACCTGGGACTATCCCACGCACGGTCCGCACGAGGAGCCGAGCGCCGAGTCGGTGCTGCGCGAGATCAACGGGTACGACGTCGCGACCGGCCGCCCGCTGTCCAGCTTCGCCGAGGCCCGCGCGGACGGTTCCACCGCGATCGGCTGCTGGATCTACAGCGGGGTGTACGCCGACGGCGTCAACCAGGCGGCCCGGCGCAGGTCCCGACACGAGCAGAACTGGGTGGCCGCCGAGTGGGGGTGGGCGTGGCCGGCGAACCGGCGGATCCTCTACAACCGTGCCTCCGCCGACCCGGACGGCAACCCGTGGAGTGAGCGCAAACGCTACGTGTGGTGGGACGCGGAGAAGTCCGAGTGGACCGGCTACGACGTGCCGGACTTCGAGAAGACCAAACCGCCGTCGTACCGGCCGCCACCCGGTGCGTCCGGTACGGAGGGCATCGCCGGTGACGACCCGTTCGTCATGCAGGGCGACGGGAAGGGCTGGCTGTACGCGCCCAGCGGCGTCCTGGACGGGCCGCTGCCGACGCACTACGAGCCGGTCGAGTCGCCGGTGCGTAACCCGCTCTACCGGCAGCAGGCCAACCCGACCCGCAAGATGTACGCGCACCCGGTCAACTCGGTGAACCCGAGCCCGCCGCAGGAGCACAGTCAGGTGTTCCCGTACGTGTTCACGGTCAGCCGGCTCACCGAGCACCACACCGCCGGCGCGATGAGCCGGACCGTGTCGCCGCTTGCCGAGCTGCAACCGGAGATGTTCGTCGAGGTGTCGCCGGAGTTGGCGGTCGAACGCGGGCTCACCCACCTGGGTTGGGCGCACCTGGTGACCGCCCGTGCGGCCATCGAGGCGAAGGTGCTGGTGACCGACCGGCTGACCCCGTTGCGGGTGGACGGTCGGATCATCCACCAGGTGTGGTTGCCGTACCACTTCGGTTTCGAGGGTCTGGTGACCGGCGACTCGGCCAACGACCTGTTCGGCATCAGCCTGGACCCGAACGTCCTGATCCAGGAGAGCAAGGTCGGCACCTGCGACGTGCGGCCGGGCCGGCGGCCCAGCGGGCCGGCGCTGCTCGACCTGGTGGCCGACTACCAGCGGCGTGCCGGGATCACCCCGGGTCAGCACGCCCCGGCCGTGACCACCGACGACGAGGGGAAGGAGCAGGGTGCTTCCTGACCCGCACAGCCTGTACGGCCCGCTGGACCCGGCCCCCGAGGCGGGCTATGCGAACGCGCCACCCCGGATGGGGTTCTTCACCGACACCAGCGTGTGCATCGGCTGCAAGGCGTGCGAGGTCGCCTGCAAGGAGTGGAACGGGGTCCCGGAGAACGGGCTCGACCTGCTCGGCATGTCCTACGACAACACCGGCGCGTTGACCGCGAACTCGTGGCGACACGTCGCGTTCATCGAGCAGCCCCGCCCGGCCGGGCATCGCGCGGCGGACGTCCTGGGCGCCCCGGTCGGCGCCGGCCCGGACCGGCCGGTCGACGCGGGCCCACAGTTCCTGGGGATGCCGGGTGCGCAGCCGCCGGGTCGGGGTACCGGTGTGGAGGAGCGCACGGATTTCCGGTGGTTGATGATGTCGGATGTCTGTAAGCACTGCACGCATGCGGCGTGTCTGGACGTGTGTCCGACGGGTTCGTTGTTCCGGACCGAGTTCGGGTCGGTGGTGGTGCAGGAGGACATCTGCAACGGTTGTGGTTACTGCATTTCGGCGTGTCCGTACGGGGTGATCGACCAGCGTAGGGATGACGGTCGGGCGTGGAAGTGCACGTTGTGCTACGACCGGTTGGGTGCGGGGATGACGCCGGCGTGTGCGCAGGCGTGCCCGACGGAGTCGATCCAGTACGGGCCCCTGGACGAGTTGCGGGAGCGGGCCGCTGCCCGGGTGGCGACGCTGCACGGGCGGGGGGTCCCCGAGGCACGCCTGTACGGGCACGACGAGAACGACGGTGTGGGTGGTGACGGGGCGTTCTTCCTGCTGTTGGACGAGCCCGAGGTGTACGGGTTGCCACCGGA